>DATHMP010000042.1:0-299293 GCA_035487015.1 Occallatibacter sp.
CCGGTTATCAGGAGGGTCTTGAAGACCTGTTCGGCGGGCATGCCGATTTTTCTGGCGACAGAGATGGCGGAGAGATCGTCGGGATCGACTTCGTATTCGCGAAGTTCGAAGGAGATGCCGAGGGATTCGAGGAAGCGCGCGCCGTTGGTTTTCACAAGGAAGGGTCTCCGGGGCAGAACTCGGCGACGCGGCCGGCTTTGAGGCGGAGGATGTAATCGGCGATGGGCGCGGCGGATTCGCGCTGATGGGTAGTGATGACGATGGTGCGATTGCCCTGGCGGAAGCCGGCGAGGAGTTCAACCATCTGGCGCACCGACTCGACGTCCATGTTGGAGAAAGGCTCGTCGAGGAGGAGCAGTTCGGGGATGGGCATGAGCACGCGGGCGAGGGAAGTGCGCTGACGCATGCCCTGGGAATATTGGCCGAGGGTGCGCGGCAATGCGGGATCGAGGCCGACCTGTTGCAGGGCTTCCGCGGGGGTGAGGCATTTCTGGCCGGGGTAGAGGTCGGCGAAGTAGCGGAGGTTCTCCTGCGCGGTGAGCTCGTCATAGAGCATGGGCGCGTGGCTCATGTAGCCGATGCGGGCGCGAGCATCCTGGGGATCGTTGTCGCCGAAGACTTTGACGGAGCCGTGACTGGGACGGAGCAGGCCAGCGAGGATGCGCAGGAGAGTGGATTTACCAGCGCCGTTTTCGCCGATGAGGACATAGCAGCGGCCCGGTTCAAGATCGACCGAGACCTGACGCAGCGCGGCGAAGGAGCCAAAGAGGCGAGAGACCTGGTCTAGCTTGGCAGAGAAGGGTCGAGCGCAGGGGGTCGAACTCGCGGCCTCCTGTGCGGTCGGGGTCATTGGGATTAGTTGGTGGTCGCCGGGCTTGCGGAGGTGACAGGAGGCGCGGCGGCAGCGCGTGGGTTGGCGGGAGCAGCTGCGGGTTGTTTCTGGCCAGGTGCGGGAGCAGCGTATTTGCTGGCGCACTTGGCCTGCAGCTCATTGGCATGGAAGACGCCGTCGCGACCGAAAGTGCCGAGGGCGAGGGCCTGGGCATCGTCCTTGAAGGTGTCGGGCGGTGGTTCAGTGCCCTTGTAGATGACGGTGAGGAAATGGCCAGTGCCGGCCTTGGGTGAGTGGCTTTCGAACTCATCCATCACAAAGGAGACGTGGGTGCCGTTCTGCTCGATGGAGCCGGGCTTGACGAAGCCTTCGACGCGCAGGTTGCTCTTATAGGCCTTGTCGCCCATGCCGCCGAGTTCAGCGATGGTGACGTAGTAGCTCTTGCTGGAGCCGTAGCCTGAGTATGCAAGCCAGCCGATGGTGCCGAGGATAATACCGACCGCGATACCGACGCGCCAATTGTTGGAAGTCTTCTTCATATGCAGTTCTAACGATACGAGTGTCGGAAGGGCGGGTCAACGGTTCGAAACAACATGAGTGATTCAGATCACAAAACTGGGCCGCGTTTGGACCAGGCGCGCAAGGGCAGAGATTGCAGGCCTTTAGTGCGCGGATTCAAGGGTTTGCGCGGCACGCTGAAGGGCGTCAGTGAGGACAACCAGTTGCTGGCTGGCGCGCGGGGAATCGTGTGCGTCGATGGCCTCGTTAACGCCGGGAATCACAACTGCGGCGTAGCCGGTGTATTCGCCGGGAGCGTAGATGGTGTGCTTGTACCAGGGACGGTTGGGCAGTCCGGAAGGCGTGAGGAGAGCGGTTTCTGCCGCGCGCAGGGTCTGGTTCAGCTCGGCCAGCCCGTCGGAAGGTGCGAGCTGGGCGGCGTGGGCTTTGGCGGCTGCCGCGGTGAAGCGGGCCGATGCGGCTTCGACGGGGCCGAAATCGAGAGAAGAGATGCCCATGTCTCCAGCTTTGCGTTTGGCGGCAGAGACGTAGGAGGAAACTTCGCGAGCATAGGCCGGATAGTCATAGGGAAGGACGTCGGTATCGGCCATGCGGATGGACTCGAGGCCGTAGACGCGCGCCATCTCCTGCAGGTAAACGAATTTTGGATCGGCATTGAGGATGAACCAGGAGTAGTCGTCGAAGGTGGAGTGGTAAACGCCGTAAGGGCCGTCGGAGCCGATGTCGGTGGAAGGAACGCCAGCGTGTTGCAGGAAAGGCGTGAAGTCAGAACCGCTGCCGAGATCGCTGACGTGGATCTCGTCGTTGGCTTGCGGAGGAGCATTGGAGGCGCGATGCTCGTCGGGTTTGTGGCTATTGACGCGCCACTCCTGGAAGACGGTGCCGCCGACGGGACTGGAGACGGACTGCGTAACTTCACGAATGAACTGTTTGAGCGAGGGAACGGCAGCGGCTTTGAAGTCGGGGCCGGAGACGCCCACGTCGACGTTGAAGTAGGCGACGGCGTGGTTCATGGTGTCGGCGTGTTGCTCGACCCATTCCGTGGAGCCAATGAGGCCTTCTTCTTCGGCATCCCAACTGCAGAAGACGATGGTGCGTTTGGGCCGCCATCCTTCCTTGAGCAGAGCCCCGATGCCGTGAGCGGCTTCGAGCATGACGGCGGTGCCGCTGTTGGGATCGACTGCGCCATAGACCCATGCATCGCGATGATTGCCGCTGACGACGGTTTCGTCAGGGTACTGCGCACCGCGGATTCGACCCACTACATCCCAAATGGTGCGGCGCTGGTAATCCTGTTGCGAGACGAGGTGCACGCGCACATCGCCGGGACCGACGTGGTAGCGGAAGGGCAGCGCGCCCTGCCATCCCTGGGGCGCACCAATTCCTTTGAGTGCTTGCAGAATGGGGGCGGCATCGTGATAGCTGATGGGGATGGAGATAATGTGCGGTTGGTTGCCCTCGGGACTGACGCGCGCGGAATCGGGCAGTTCAGGTGTTGAAGCGACTCCGGGCGTTTCGGGATCGCCAGGATATTTGAAGAGATATTGGACAGAGCCACGCTGTACGCCGGTCTCGGGACGCCATGGGCCGATGGGGTAGGGATCGCCTTTGTAGTAGCCATCATCCTGCGGGTCGCTGTAGATAAGGACGCCGGCGGCGCCGCGCTGCTCAGCGAGGTAGACCTTGACGCCGCGAAAGTTGCCGCCATAGCGCACGATGACAATTTTGCCGTGGAGATCGATGTGTTCGGCATCGAGTTGCTTGAAATCTTCGAGGCGACCGTAGTTGGCGTAGACCACTTCGCCGGTGACGTCGCCGGAGCCGGACGATCCGTTGAAAGGCATGACAACACGCGGGTCGTCCTGGAAGGGATCGTTCGCGGCGTGTTCGCGCGTGGGACCGGAGAGGATGAGCTTGCCTGCGGCGTCGAAGGCCTCGACCTTGACGACTTTGGGCTGGTTCATGAGGACGCGGTACGGAACGATTTCGGTGTCGAAACCGGCTTCGCGAAGTTTTCCGGCAACGTATTCTGCGGTCTTGTGATCTTCGGGGCTAGACGCGATGTGGGGCTCGGCGGTGAGGGTTTTGAGCTCTTCGCCAGCGAGTTTTGCGTCGGGAACGGCGAGGAATTTTTCTTCGAGGGCAGCCTGCTTGCTGAAGTCCCGGTAACCGAAGGCGGCGTGCGCGTCCTGGGCAGACGTGTCGGGAAGTTTAGGACACGCGAGGATGGCGATGGGCAGGAGGAGAAGAAAAGATTTGCGCATGAGCATGAGCGGAGCCTTTGCCGGCCTGGGAGTGCGATGAATTTGGGGGTACCGGAGTGCGGTTGGTGAGCAGCCGCGCGAGTTCACAACAGCTTACACTAAGAGCTCGAGCGATCCCCCGCCGGCGAGAAAGAGGTCACGCTGTGAGTTCGGAAAGGCATGTTGAGGGCCACCCCCACAACGAAGACCTGTTGTTGGGGACCTCGGATGACCAACGCAACGACGAAGACCTGTTGTTGGGAATTCCGAGTGACGAAGTTTCGGAGGACGAGTCATCGAAGAAAGCGCCGGGGGACCTGATCGCGAATGCAGCGACCGACGAGAGCAAGCTTCCGCAGGTGTTTCGCGCGTTGCGCAATCCGAATTTCAGGCTCTTCTGGAGCGGGAATTTTACATCGAATATCGGCACGTGGATGCAGAATGTGGCGCAGGGGTGGCTGGTGTTGGTGCTGACCAACTCGGCGTTCTGGCTGGGGGTGGTGGGGTTCGCGGGGTCAATTCCGTTTCTGATTTTCACGCTGTTTGGCGGTGTGATTGCGGATCGCGTGAACAAGCGGCGTCTGCTGCTTGTGACGCAGACAGTGATGATGGTCCTGGCATTTTTGCTGGCGGGGCTGGCGTGGTTCAAAGTGATCACGGTCTGGGAAGTGGCGTTGATCTCTTTTCTGAATGGCGTGGCGATGTCGATGAACGCGCCGAGCTACCAGGCGCTGGTGCCAAGGCTGGTGAAGCGGGAAGATCTGACCAATGCGATTGCGCTGAATTCGGCGCAGTTCAACATGTCGCGCATCCTGGGGCCGACGCTGGGTGGTTATGCGATGGCGCTGGTGGGCGTGGCGGGGAACTTTTTTCTCAACGGATTGAGTTTTCTGGCTGTGCTGTGGGCGCTGACGCGGATCGAGTATCCGGAAGACCTGCGGGCGCGGCATGAGAGCATGCTGGACAGTTTGCGCGGCGGGTTTCGCTACATGCGCAGCGAACGGCAGATGATGATCCTGTTGTGGATGACGGCGGCGGCGAGTCTGTTGGGGTTTCCTTTTCTCACGTTCATTCCATATTTTGCCAAAGTGCAGCTGCATGCAGGTGAAAGCGGACTGGGATGGCTACTGGCCTGCTCAGGATTTGGCGCGGTGCTGGGCGCGATGACGGTGGCGACGATGGGCGTGATCCGGCATCGGGGCCGGGTGGTGACACTGGCGGGCGTCGTGTTCTTTTCAGCAATTATCGGGTTCAGCTATTCGCAGCATTTCGCGTTCTCAGAGGTGCTGGCGTTCTTTGAGGGATTCAGTGGAATCACGATGATCTCGTGCTTCAACGTGACGATTCAGCATTTGTCGTCAGACGAAATGCGCGGGCGGGTGATGAGTATTTATGCGACGAGTTTTCTGGGGTTGCCTCCGCTGGGGTCATTACTGGCGGGCGAGTTGTCGCGCCACATTGCGACGGGGCACGCGCTGGCTATGATGGCGGCGACGTCGGCGCTGCTGTTTATCGGGATCTTCAGTTTTTCGCCGGCGCTTCGAGAACTGGATTGACGGAACCGGCATGGGAGTAGAGATGGGCATGAAGGCGAAGAGGGCGTGCGTTTGGATAGTGGTTGGCGCAGTGAGCGCGAGCGCGGGGCGGGCGCAGGAGACGGCGTGGAAGGATGGACGCTTTCACCTGGATACGGCAGGAGTGGTGAGCCGGTCGGACGTGGTGCTGGCGCGGCCGAACCTTGAATCCGCGGAAGCGATGCCGCTGGGCAATGGCACGCTGGGCGCGGCGGTTTGGTCGGCGGACGGCATGACGGTGCAACTGAACCGAGAAGACGCGATGCCGGATCGGCTGTCGGCGGGGCAGGTGGTGATTCCGGGGCTGAAGGCATTGACGAGTGCCGCGGACTACGCGGGACGCCTGGATCTCTATCACGGAGAATTTGTCGAACGCGGCGGCGGGATGACGGCGACTGCATGGGTGGAGACCGAAGGCGATGCACTGGTGGTGGAGGTGACTGGGGCGGATCCAAAGATCGAGCAGAGGGCTGTACTGAAGTTGTGGGAGCCGCGCAAGCCGAAGGCGTGGATCGACCAGACCGAAGGGGTTTTGGAAGAGCAGTGGACCGATGATGGAAGGCCAGGGGCGTCGGGCAGGAAATTTGGATCCATGGCGGCGGTGACCGCGCAAGGGCGGGATGTGACCGCGGCGGTGACGGATCAGCGCACAGTGACGGTGCGGTTCAAGCCAGATGCGAGGGGAAACTTTCGCGTCGTAGTAGCAACTTGGGCGATCCCCTTCTCGCCGGAGACTTTGGGTCCATTTCTTTCGATTCCGACGCCAGGGCCACATCGTGAGTGGTGGAAAGATTTCTGGGGACGTGCAGGGTTGATCAAAGTCACGTCAAAGGATGGCGTGGGCGAGTACATGGAGAACCTGCGGATGCTGTATCTGTTTGTTGCAGCGGCGGAGCGGGGCGATGCGTGGCCCGGATCGCAGGCGGGCGTGGGGGACATGATCAGCGCGGCGCGGGATGTGCACAAGTGGGATCCTTCGGCGTTCTGGCACTGGAATTTGCGCATGCAGCTGGCGGCGAACCTGGGAGCGGGGCTGCCGGAGTTGAATGCATCGTATTTCAATCTGTATCGCGAGGATCTGCCGGCGATCGAAGAGTGGACGCGGACGAAGATGCAGGGAAGGCCGGGCGTGTGCGTGCCGGAGACGATGCGATTCAACGGGCCGGGAATTGAATATGAGGGCACGTGGAATCCGCCGGTCGTGGGGCTGAATTGCGATGGGGGATCGAGGCCTTACTACAACGCGCGGACGCTGACGACTGGAGCGGAAGTTGGGCTATGGGTGTGGCAGCAGTATCTGGCGACTGGGGACAATGAGTTTCTGGCGAAGAATTATCCGCTGATGACGGAGGCGGCGCGGTTTTTGCTGGCGTATCAAAAGGCGGGAGCGGATGGGATGCTGCATACCAGTCCCGCGAACGCGCACGAGACGCAGTGGGACGTGACGGATCCGACGACGGATTTGTCAGCGATCCATGCGCTGTATCCGGCGGTGATGGAAGCGGCGCAGTTGCTGGGCAAAGATGCAGATTTGGTGGCGCAGGTGCGGGTGGCTTTGGCGAAGACGCCGGGGCTGCCGCGGACCGAACCTGCGAAGCCGCATGTGGTGTTGACGGAGAGCGCGGATGTGGCGGGGACGGATGTGATTGCGGAGTCGTATGAGCCGAACGCCGAAGATCACAACGTGGAGAATATCGGGCTGGAGCCGGTGTGGCCATTTGACCTGATCGGAGACGAGTCGCCGGAGTTTGCGCTGGCGAAGCGGACGTATGCGCATCGGCCATCGCCGGCGGCGGTGGACTGGGCTTTCGATCCGATCCAGGCGGCAAGGCTGGACATGGGTGATGAAGTGGGATCGACGCTGGTGAAGCTGACGGAGAAGTTTCAGAACTTTGTGAATGGCATGGCGAAGTGGAACTCCGAAGATCAGGAGTTCTATGTAGAGCAGACAGGCGTGGTGGCTGCGACGCTGAACGAAGCGCTGGTGCAGGACTACGACGGAGTGATTCGCATTGCGCCGGCGATTCCGCCCGGATGGGATTTTGATGGCAGCGTAGCGGTGCGGGGCAAGACGAAAGTGGATGTGCAGACGAGAGACGGAGTGGCAGCGACGGTTGTGATTGAATCGGGCAGCGCGCAGAAGATTCAATTGCGGAATCCCTGGCAGGGGCAAAAGGTGGATGTTGTGGAAGGCCTGAGTGGAAGAGCGATTGTAGGGGGTGAGTCCGGTAGAGTGATCACCTTTGCCGCGGATGCCGGAGTGAAGTACATCGTGCGGCGCAGCAAGAGAAATGGGATGGAAATGAAATTTGCGCAGGTGAGTGGAGTGCCGGCCTCCTCGGCAAAGAGACTCGGCACTGTGCAGATTGGAATGTTTGCGGCGGGAGAGAAATAGACTCGTCTAAGCGACGGGCTGAGCGCAGTGAGCGCAGCGCTTTGCGGCCAAAGGAATGTCGCTGAGGCACTCAGGGCAGGGCTTGGTGGATGGCGGTACGTCCGGGACGGGTCCCTTGATCCGCGCCATCATGGCATTTGCCGGGAGAACGATGAAGAAGTAAACCGAGGCCGCCACCAACAGGAACGAGATGAGCGCATTCAGGAAGTTGCCGATCATGATGTGATTGACGGCAATAGCGCTAAAATCCGGTTTGCCGACGACGCCGCCGATGAATGGCGTGAAGACATCCTTGACAAGCGATGTGACCACCGTGCCGAACGCGGCGCCCATGATGACGCCGACGGCGAGGTCAAGCACGTTTCCACGAAGAATGAAATCACGAAAGCCCTTGAGCATGCGTTCCTCCTGCACGAAGTTGGTTGCGCCAGTCTCGAGGTTTGAATAGATAGGGAGCGGACCTTTGAACGCCGGCGCGGCGTGCGTTCTGCAATGCTACACAACCTGTACAGGATTGAGCAGTTAAAAATTGAGCTAAATTACGGAAACTCGATTTGAATCGCAAAGCAGCGGTGCGGTGGAACAACTCAGGGGTAGACGACCATGAACACGATCATGGCGAGGATCATGAGGTCGGCGTAAACGAGCAGGAGGATACCGGCGTGATAGAGGCTCCATTTTTTTTGAAGGCAGCGCATGGTCTCGACCATGCCCCAGATGGCGAAGCAGAGAGCGAGCGACTGCCAGCGTGAGCCGTGCAGATTTTCGATGTGAGGAAAGCCAGCGAGGAGCAGGCTTGCAACGAAAGAGCCCAGAGAGAGCGCGAGGGCTCGGATGAGCGATTTTTGCCGCACGCGAAAGATGGAGAAGAGCGCCTGCACCGTCACTTCAACTGTAGACCGTGAGCCCCCGAGTGAAACCGCGGGCGACGTGTGCTAGCGCGATACCAACTCCATCTCGCGAAGACTTTCAGCGTAGGGAGCGCGGAGCACGCCGCGTTCCGTGATGATGGCCGTGACGTATTTGGCAGGGGTGACATCGAAAGCCGGATTGCAGATGCCGACGCCGTGGGGCGTGAGTTGCTTACCGCCGTGGTGGGTGACTTCAATGGCGCTGCGTTCTTCAATGGGGATGGCATCGCCGGTGGGCGTCGCGGTGTCAATGGTGGACCAGGGAGCGGCGCAGTAAAACGGAATGCCGTGCTCTTTAGCGAGGATGGCGACGTTGTAGGTGCCGATTTTGTTGGCGAAGTCTCCGTTGGCGGCGATGCGGTCGGCTCCGACGACGACGGCTTTGATTTTGCCGGCGCGCATGAGGCTGGCGGCCATGTTGTCGCAAATAACGGTGGTGGGGATGCTGTCGGCCATGAGTTCCCATGCGGTGAGACGCGCGCCTTGCAGGAAGGGACGGGTTTCGTCGGCGTAGACGTGGATGTGTTTGCCTTGCTCGACAGCAGAACGAATCACGCCGAGAGCGGTTCCGTAGCCGCATGTGGCGAGAGCGCCGGCATTACAGTGGGTGAGGACACCGCCTTCGTCGGGCAGCAGCGCACCGCCGTGAGCGCCCATGGCTTTGCAGGCGGCGATGTCTTCTTCGTACATGGCATCGGCTTCAGCGAGGATTTTTTCCTGGATTTGGACCATGGGGGCGCCGGCCGCCAATTCGCGCGCGAAGAGGTTCTTCATGCGGTCGATGGCCCAGAAGAGGTTGACGGCAGTGGGACGGGTTCCGGCAAGGCGGGTGCAGATTTTTTCGAATTCAGGCGCAAACTGCTGGGCGGTCTGAGCCTTGGAACGGTTTGCGCCGAGAGCGACTCCGTAGGCTGCGGAGACGCCGATGGCGGGCGCGCCGCGAACGACCATGGTAACGATGACGTCGGCCACCTGCTCGTAAGTTGTGGCGAGGACGTAGCTCTCTTCGAGCGGGAGCTTGGTTTGATCGATGAAGCGAACACCTTCGGAGGTCCAGGAAAGGGTAGGAATCATGCTTCTTTAGTGTAGCGTGTCAGCGCGTAAAAAGCCCGGCCCGGGCTGCGTTGTAAACATTTTCAAAATTTGCTGGACGCGCATCCGCCGAACTGCTTAGAGTGGTTTCGATACTCCGGCGGATTCAGACGCAGAATGCCGCTGCGAGGGGTATTGCGCGGCAAGCGCACTGGAGTCGCGCCAATTCAAGGAGCCGTCTTTTGAAACTGACGTCGGTCGATTGGGTCATCATGCTGTTGTACTTCGTGTTTGTGCTGGGCATTGGATTTGCCCTGAAGCGCTACATGAAAACGAGCAAGGACTTTTTCCAGGCGGGACGCGCGCTGCCTGCGTGGATCTGCGGCCTGGCATTTATCAGCGCGAACCTGGGTGCGCAGGAAGTGATTGGCATGGGGGCTTCGGGCGCGAAGTATGGCCTGGAGACGGCGCACTTTTACGGGATCGGCGCGATTCCGGCGATGATTTTTGTGGGCATCTTCATGATGCCGTTTTATTACGGCTCGAAGGCGCGCTCGGTGCCGGAATTTCTGCGGATGCGTTTTGACGAAAAGACGCGTGCGTTGAATGCCTGCTCATTTGCGGTGATGACGGTGTTTAGCTCGGGCATCTCGATGTATGCCATGGCGCGGCTGATCCAGGTTCTTCATGTTTTTGATGGACTGTTCTATTCGCTTGGATTGCCGCAGGGCGGGATCTTTACGTTCTCGATTGTGCTGTCGGCATTGATTGTTTTGCTCTACATTTTCCTGGGCGGACTGACGAGCGCAATTTACAACGAGGTGTTGCAGTTCTTTCTGATCATTGCGGGTTTCCTGCCCCTGGTGCTGCTGGGGCTGAAGAACGTTGGCGGCTGGAGGGGAATGAAGGCTTCAGTGGCCGCGGTGGATCCGCGCATGTTGCACGAGTGGCACGGGGTGATGCACGCGAGCACGAACCCGATGGGCATCGACATCATCGGAATTGGGATGGGGTTGGGATTTGTGCTGGGCGCGGGCTATTGGTGCACGGATTTTCTGGTGATCCAGACGGCGATGGCATCGCACAACATGGAGTCGTCGCGGCGGGTGCCGCTGATTGCGGCCATTCCGAAGATGGTGTTTCCGTTCCTTGTAATTTTGCCGGGACTGCTGGCAATTGGCCTACCGACGCCGCATACGACAACCGTGGTGACGGAGCAGAACGGCGCCATCATCCACTCGACGAATGTGGTGTCGAAGGAAGCGGAAGAGGGACGCGGGCTGGTTCCGGCGAAGATCAACCCGGTGACCGGCCAGGCAATGCTGGACGCGAGCGGAAAGCCGCTGCTGGACTACGACATGGCCACGCCGAATATGCTGCTGCACTATTTTCCGACCGGTATTCTGGGACTGGGACTGACGGCGCTGCTGGCGAGCTTTATGAGCGGTATGGCGGGGAACGTGACGGCGTTCAACACGGTGTTTACGTATGACCTGTACCAGTCGTACATACACAAGGGTGCAAGCGACCGTCACTACCTGGCGGTGGGGCGATGGGCGACGGTGGGCGGGATTCTGCTATCGATCGGGACGGCGTATGCGGCGATCAACTTCAACAACATTATGGACACGCTGCAACTGGTGTTCAGCTTTGTGAATGCGCCGCTGTTTGCGACGTTCCTGCTGGGCATGTTCTGGAAGCGGACGACGGGGCACGGGGCCTTTGCCGGATTGGTGACGGGGACGGTTGCGGCGATGGTGCATCACGGGCTGACGCTGCCGATTGAGGCGCATCCCGGGATTCACGGCGGCTGGATCACGGTGCTGCATCAATATCCCAGCGACATGGCGCAGAATTTTTATGGCGCGATCTTTGCTTTCAGCGCGAACTTTGTGGTGGCAGTGCTTGTGAGCTTGTGTACGAAGCCGCGGCCTGAATCGGAGCTGGTGGGACTGGTGCACTCGCTGACGCCGAAGCCGCCGAAGGCACACAACCGGTGGTGGAAGAGCCCCGAAGCGCTGGCGGTTGCCATTTTGCTGTGCGCGATTGCGCTGAACATTTTCTTTGCATAGAGAGGGCAGACCACGATGAGTCTCGATTTGCGGATTCCGATGGGATTGATGTTTACGCTGACGGGTCTGATCCTGACGGTGTTTGGGTTTGTTACAAACAGCGATGCGGCCCTCTACGCGAAGAGCTTGGGCATTAATGCGAATCTTTGGTGGGGCATGGTGCTGCTGGCGTTTGGCCTGACGATGTATCTGATGGGACGGAGTAGCCAGAAGCGCCTTGAGAAGGAACCGCCGCCTCCAGTGGAAGAAGGCGAAGTGCGGCGGGGACACTAAAGGCAGGGAACAGGGAACAGGGAACAGGAACAGGGAGCCGGAGCTGGGAAGCCTTGGATAAGATGTCGGGAAGGCGACGAGCGGCAGGAGCAACGCCAATCCAGCCACGGTCTGAATTTCCCTGCGCTTGAAAGGTTCCGGAATGCCGCGCTTTCGACGCCTTGAAGTCATTGCAGTAGCGACTCTTCAGTTTGCGTTGTTGATTGCGGTCGCGCGTGCGCAACAAACCGCAGGACCCGCAGTGCAACCGAATCCCCAGGTTGTTGCACGCCTCGTTGAAAGAGAGTTCTATATTCCGACACCGCTGGCGAGTCCCTGGGGCGTGGATGCGCTGGAAGTGTACTTCACGCTCCCCGGGAAGCAGCCTCTGGTTGTGCTGACGCACGGCACGTCGGACAAGCCTGAAGAGCGCAGGCGCGTAACGCCGTGGGCCCAACTACAGCAAGCACTCTGGTTCGCGCGTCGCGGTTACGTTGCGATTGTGATAGTGCGCGCGGGCTACGGGCGTTCGGGTGGCAAAGAGGATGGCTCGAACGGCGGCTGTACTACGCACATGGGCAGCTTTGTGGATGCAGGCGAAGCGAGTGCGGATGATCTGAGTGCAGTGATGAAATATGCGCAAAGGCTTCCGGAAGTTGAGCCGGGGACCGTGGTGAGCATCGGCGTTTCGACGGGCGGCTTTGCACAGGTTGCGCTTTCGGCGAATCCACCGCCTGGGTTGAAGGCGGCGATCAGCTTTGCCGGTGGACGAGGCGGCGATGGGCACGAGCACAATTGCAATCTCTCCGGTCTTATCGACGCGTTTAAGAATTTTGGGAAGTCGGCGCACAAGCACGGCGATCTGCCGATGCTTTGGATCTATTCGCAGAATGATCACTGGTTTCCTCCCGCGATGGCGCAGGATTTCGAGGCGGCTTACACCAAGGGCGGCGCCTCGAATCAATTTGTGATGGCACCCCCGGATGGAGACGATGGGCATCATCTTTATTCGCATGTGAGTGCGTGGTCAGACACGGTTGAGACTTTTCTGAAGGCGCAAAATCTGCTGCCGCTGGATGCAGTGTTGCCCATGCCCGAGCCGCCCAATGTTCCAATACCAGCGGGGCTACAAGAGAAGGATGCGGAGATGTGGAAGCGCTTTTTGATGACGGCTCCCTACAAAGCGCTGGTTATGGATGAAAACGGAAAATTGTGGTTTCAAGGCGCAGGCTTTGACCAGGATCTGGCGGACGATGGAGCGAGGGATCGATGCAAGAAGGGGGGCGGCAAGACTTGCACGATCGTTGCGAGAACTCCGGGAGTGAAATAGAGGGACATTGCTTGCGTTCGAGCGTTGTTTTGCAAAGTGTTAACGCGAGGCCAATGACTGGCGGAGTCGGCGGCTCACAGAGTGAACCTTGCCAGTGTGCTTCCCGGTACACTGAAGAAAGCAATGAAGCGCAGAACCATTGAGCACTACGAGATTGTGCGACGGCTTGGCGCCGGCGGCAGCGGGGTTGTGTACCTGGCCAACGACACGCTGTTGCAGCGGCCGGTGGTGCTGAAGATTCTGCGCGCGGGTTTGCTGTCGGCGCAGCAGATGCGGACGACCGTTTTACGCGAGGCTCGACTGGCATCGGCGATTGAACATCCCAATGTTTGCGCCATTTATGAAGTGGGCGAAGCAGGCGATGAGGGGTACATCGTTATGCAGTATGTGCCCGGCCAGGCGCTGGACCAGCTGATTGCGCGCGGACCAGCGACGCCGCAACTGATTCTTTCGGTCGGCATCCAGATTGCGGATGGTTTGCAAGCGGCGCATGGGCTGGGCATTTTTCATCGCGATTTGAAGCCGCAGAATGTGATGCTGACCGATGGCGGTCTGGTGAAGATTCTCGACTTCGGGCTGGCGCGGCGGCTGCAGCCGGAAGAGGCAACGTTTGATCCGAGCAAACCGGCGCTGGCCAAGGATGCATCGATGGCGGCGACGTATACGGCGCGAGGCGGAACGATCCGGTACATGGCGCCGGAGCAGTTTGTGACAGGGCACTCGAGCGCGCAGTCGGATGTTTGGGCGCTGGGGGTGATTCTGTATGAGCTGGCGAGTGGACGGCATCCGTTTGCGCGGCCGGATGCGGAAGACTTTCAGGCGATTCGCGCGATCCAGTTTTCTGATCCGCCGGACTTGAGCGAGATTGTGCCAACAATCTCAGTGGAGTTGAAGAGCGTGATCGGTACGTGCCTGGAGAAGAATCCGGCGGAGCGCTATAACTCGGCGGCCGAAGTGCGCGAGGCGCTGAAGACGATCATGAAGGCGCAGCAGTTGGAGACGGGAATTATTCCGGGCGATGCCGCTGCGAATCTTCCGACGAATGATGCGGAAGCAGAGAAACGCGCGACGGGATTTCTGTCGATGCTGGCAGAGCGGTTTCGCGAGTCGGCGAACGAGAAGACGCCGCAGAACTCATTGGTGGTTCTGCCGTTTGTGAACCTCGGTGCGACGGAAGTTGCGCCGATGTACGGCTACGCGCTGGCGGATGCGATTGCAGCGCGGCTGGCGCGGATTCCGGCGTTGGTGGTGAGGCCTTCGAGCAGCCTGATGTCGTTGCCGATTGCGCAGATGGATCCGTTGAGCGTGGGGCAACGGCTGCTGGTATCGTTTGTGCTGGCGGGAAGCTTTGTGCGGTCGGAGAGCGGATTCGATCTGAACTGGCAGTTGTTGGATATTGGCTCGCAGAGTGTGCGATCGGGCGGAGTGATCCAGGTGCCGTCGCTGGATTTGATTGCAGTGCAATCGGAGATTTCGAACGAGGTATTTGCCGCGTTGCATGGGTTGGGTGCGAGTGAACCCGTGGACGCAGCGCGGACTGGGCCTCGCGATGGATCGCTGCCGGGGCAGGTGAGCGAAGACTATCTGCAGGCGCGAGCGCTGTTGAGTTCGTTCATGGTGCGGACAGGAGCGCGCGCGGATCTGTCGAAGGCACATGCGCTGTTTACCAGTGTGACGACCAAGGATCCAGAGTTTGCGGCGGGGTGGAGCGGGCTGGGGATTGCGGAGTTGCAGTATGTGCGCCACGGGTTTGGCGGGCAGATTCACGTGATGCATGCGCGGCGCGCGTTTGATGAGGCGCTGAAGCTGGATCCGGCAGCCACGGAGGCAAATCTCTACAGGATTTATATGCTGCTGTCGCGTGGAGAGAAGGAATCGGCACGGCACGGGATTGCGAACCTGCTGGCGGCGGCAGCAAATGACTGGAATGTACACATGGTGGCGGGGCTGGCGCTGCGCGGCGATGGGATGTATGAAGAGGCGCTGCAGCAGTTCAGCCGCGCGCTGAAACTGAATCCGGCGAATGCGGCGATTTTATATAACCACAGGGCGCGTGTGTATCACTACCAGAACCAGATTGAGTTGGCCGGGGATGAACTCGAAAAGGGATTGGCACTGGAACCGCGTCATCCACTGCTGCGCACGTCGTCGGGGTACCAGCAGATGCGGATGGGCAATCTGTCGGAGGCGATAGAGATTCTGGAAGGCGTGATTCGGGATGATGCGTCGATGCGCATCGCGGTGCCGACGTTGGCCATGTGTTATGTGCAGGTGGGCGAGCGAGAGCACGCGGCCGGGCTGCTGCAGGACGATACGCTGGCGGCGGCTGAAGCGGACAACGAAATGGCGTACAGGTTGGCGACGTATTTTGCGGTTGAAGGCGATTCGAGCGAAGCATTGCACTGGCTGCGGCGCGCGATTTACCTGGGCAATGAGAACTATCCGTGGTTCCAGAAGAATCCCTCGTGGAACAACCTGCGCACGA
This sequence comes from Occallatibacter sp., assembly GCA_035487015.1. Classification (GTDB taxonomy): domain Bacteria; phylum Acidobacteriota; class Terriglobia; order Terriglobales; family Acidobacteriaceae; genus Telmatobacter. Next base: position 15,646 of record DATHMP010000042.1, read on the forward strand.
ATGCGGATTTTGAGCGAATTCTGGAGGACCTGAAGAAGAGCTTCCGCAGGAACCAGAAGACGTGGAAGCGGCAACTGGAGCAGGTGCCGGCGGACGGCGAATAAGCGCGCCGGCTCAACTCATCTTCACAATCAGAGTGAATTGCGTCTTTGCGATCTCTCCAGCAGACATGACGGTGATGGTGGGCATGAACGTGCCGGTCATGGCGACGCCGTCGGCGGTGAAGAAGAGTGAACCGGAGGGGCTGGTGTCGGTGGCGGCATACTTTTCAGCGACGCCACCCGGCAGGCCTGTGACCGAGACGAGCGCGGTTTCGCTGGTGGAAGTGATCTGAATGGGAATTATGACCGTGGGGCCGTCTTGAGTAACGGTCACTGTGGATATGGGAAGCGTGATGGTGATGGGGTTTTGTATGAGCGCGTCGTTTGCTTTTCCACAGCCCATGAGCGCGAGGACGGCGCCGATGAGGACGGCGCGGGAAGAGAAGATCTTCGTGCGGATGAGATTTTGCATGCAGAACTCGCGGCTGAGTGCATAACTACGCGGGAAGTATGGCAGAGGTGAGTGCGGGAAGGGAATGGAAATCCTCGGCTGTGGCGAGTTTCGGGCGCTTCGCTGGGGAGCGATAAACTCCTCTGCATGCACTTGAAGGAAGCGACAGAAGCCGATTATCCGGAGATTATCGACCTGGTGAATGTGGCATTTCGCGGGACGGGCCCCGTCGCGAGTTGGAACGTAGAGGCGGGTGTTCTGGAGGGGCAGCGGATCAATGATTCTCTGCTGCGCGAGGATCTTGCTTCGCATCCTGGTGCGCATCTGCTGATTGATCGCGATCCTGAAGACGAATCTCTTCTGGGATGCGTGTTGCTTGCGCCTGAAGCCGAGGGCGCGTGGTATCTGGGCACGCTTGCGGTGAAGCCGGCACTGCAGAAAATGCAATTGGGAAGGACTTTACTCGCTGCCGCGGAGGATTTTGCCAAGGAACGGGGTGCAGTGCGGATCGAGATGACTGTCCTCTGGTTGCGAGAGTCGCTCATCGCCTGGTATCAACGGCGGGGCTACACGTTGACGGGAGCGACGAAGCCATTTCCGTATGGCGACGACCGCTTTGGCAAGCCATTGCGGGACGATCTCTACTTTGTCGTGCTGGAAAAATTTCTCGGGAGATGAAATGTCCCAGACATTTGTTGGATGCCTGGGACGGAACGGGCCGGTGACGAGATGGCCGGCTACTTCAGGGTGAGGACGGCCTTGAGCGGCAGGTCCTGCGACGAGCCGCCGACGAGCAGAGTGTAGTCGCCGGGAAGAAGTGTCCAGGCATCCTTGGCTTCGTCGAAGATGGACAGGTATTTCGGGTCGATGTCGACGGTGACGGTCTTCTTTTCTTTAGCTTCGAGTTTGACTTTTGTGAATCCAACGAGGCGCTTATAGGGTTCGCCTGCAGTGGCAGGCAGGAGCGCGTAGACTTCGGCGATTTCTGAGCCACCGCGCGCTCCGGTGTTGCTGACTGTGAATGTAGCCGAAACCGTCCCGCCCGGTGTGGCCTTCAATGCGGAATAAGCGTAAGTGGTGTAGGAGAGACCGTAGCCGAAGGGGAAGAGCACGGACTTGTTTTTAGCCTCATACCACTTGTAACCAACCAGCGCGCCTTCGTCGTACGTGACCTGGAAGGGGGGCAGGCCCGCTTCGCGCACCTCGCGAGAGACAGGACCTGTGAAGTGTTCGGACTCTGGTGGTGGCACCGTAAGCGTGGGATGGGGCAGATCGGTTTCGCTGCGCGGAAATGTATTGGGGAGTTTTCCGCTGGGATTGACGGTGCCGAAGAGAACGTTGCCGAGGGCATTGGCTCCATCACTTCCGGCGAACCATGCTTCGAGAATTGCGGCGGGCGCGGCAACCCAGGGCATGGTGACGGGGTTGCCGGTTTCGAGAACGACGATGGTGTGGGGATTGGCTGCGGCTACGGCGGCGATGACGTCGTCCTGCTGGTGGGCGAGAGTGAGACTGGGCAGATCCATACCCTCACTGGCCCACTGATAGGCGAACACGATGGCGATGTCGGCGCCTTTGGCGGCGGCGGCCGCGGAGGCGGGGTCTGTGCCGGGATCGAACTTGACTTCAGCCTTGGGGGCGCGAGCCTGGATGGCTTTGAGGGGCGAGGTGGGGAACCAAATCTCTTCCTGCCAGTGGGTAGCGCCCTGCCCCGGGGGCATGATGGCGTTGCCGCCGATGGGATCCACCTGCGCGGAGCCGCCGCCGGAGATCATGCCCACATCCGCATGCGAGCCGATGACCGCGATACTGCGGAGACGGGTTGGGTTCAGAGGCAGGACGGATTTTTCGTTCTTGAGAAGCACGATGCCGGCTTCTTCAATTTTGCGGGCTGTTTCAAATCCGGCGAATGGATCGATGACGCTACGCTGACGAGGGTAGTCGATGACGCCCGCGGCAAACATAGAGCGCAGGATTCGGTGTACATGAGCGTCGAGTTCGGCGGTGGAGATGGAGCCGGATTCGACGGCTGCCTTGAATTTATCGCTGAAGAAGAAGCTTCCCGGTTCTTCGTTGTCGAGGCCGGCGGCGGAAGCTTTCTGCGTGGAGTGAGTGCCGCCCCAGTCGGAGATGACGAAGCCGGGGAAGTTCCAGTCCTTCTTGAGAACGTCGGTGAGGAGCCACTGATTTTCGCAGGCGAAGTCGCCATTGACGCGGTTGTAGGAGCACATGACGGCCGTGGGGTGGCCCTTTTCGATGCCAATCTCGAAAGCGAGGAGATCGCTCTCGCGGGCGGCGCGCTTGCTGATGGTGATATTGACGCTGTTGCGACCGCTCTCCTGGTCATTGAGTGCGTAATGCTTGATGTCGCCGATGACATGAGCGGACTGCGTGCCTTCAATCAGCTTTGCGACCAGGGTTCCGGCGAGAACGGGATCTTCGCCAAGGTATTCAAAGGTACGGCCATTACGCGGATCGCGCGTGAGATTGGTGCCGCCGCCGAGCGTCATGTTGAAGCCCTGGGCGCGAAGTTCGCGACCGATGAGTGCGCCATATTCGAAAGCCGCATCGGGATCCCAACTGGAGGCTGCGGCCACGTTGGCGGGAAGCGCAGTGGAGTAGCGGCCGTTGATACCGCTGGAGCGTATGCCGTAGGCGGCGTCGCTCATGTCGATGCCGGGAATGCCGAGACGGGGGACGCCGACGGCGTAACCTACGCCGCGATTGGAAGCTGCGTTTTCTGGAGTGACGGGATCGTCGGTAGGCATGCCTACGCCGTGCAGGATGGCCACCTTTTCATCGAGCGTCATTTCTTTCAGCACGAGATCAGCGCGCTCGTCAGGCGAGAGGCTGCTGTTCATCCAGGGGCCGGTGGGCGCGGGCGGCTTCTGGGGGCGCTGCGCGACAGAAGCAGTGCAGCCGATCAGCACACACAGGACGGCAGACGCGACGGTGCGGCGCGTGAATTGGGGGGCTTGTTTCATTTCGATCCCTCGCTCAAACGATTTTGCAGGACACATCATCCTATCAGCCAGCGTGAAGACACGGGCAGCCACAGAATTGTTAAGAATTCTGAACTAGTGGCGGGGGCGGGTTGGTTGGTCTAACGTTCTTCGATGATGGCGAGATCCCAGGGACCGAGGGTGAGGTCCTGATTTTGGGCAACGGACTTGCCATCGAGAAGATTGGTTCCGGCGGCGTAGGAGTAGGGAGCTTTGACTTCGGCAGCAGAGTAGTTGAAGTAGTAATGAAGGTGCTTGCCGGTGCGATTGACACCGTGCTGGATGTGGACCGCCGAGGGAAGCTGCTGATTGCTGCCCGGGAGTCCGGCTTCGGAGAGAGCCTGCTTGAGGATGGCGGTCTGCAACGAATCGGAAACGTAGGTGCCTTCGTAGAGCAGCGAGCCGGAGCCGAATTGGTTCTGGGTGATGGCCGGCCATTTGCCGAAGAAGGGATGGTCATAGAAGGCGAGCGGCTTGGCGTGATCGAGCATGAGGAACTCGGCCCAGTATTGGACTTTGTTGGCGTCGCCGACATGGAACGGATCGTCTTTGAGTGCGAGCGGATGTTCGAGGTTGGAGAACTCCTGATAGCTGAAGCCGGCGGCTTCGCGCAGCGGACCGGGAGCGCGGACCCAGCGCACGGCAGAGTTCTCGTTGGCAAAACCGCTCTTGAAGGTCATGACGACGTGGCCGCCGTTTTTGACGTAGTCGGAGATGCGCTGCAGCAATGCGTCGTCGGAGATGTAGAGCGCGGGAACGATGAGGAGCTTGTAGGCCGAGAAATCCTGTGTTTCAGGGAAGACGAAGTCGACGCCGGTATTGAGTTCGTAGAGGGAGTGATGCATTTGCTGCACGAGGGAAGCGTAGCCGTCGGGTTCACCGGTCCAGCTGCGTGCAGGTACGCCGCCGCCGTAGGGCATAAAGCTGATGGCGTTGGCTGAGTCGCGGCTCCAGAGGATGGCGACGTCGTTGTGAATTTTGAGACCGACGAGATGCGGGCCGATCTTCTCGAGCTCATGCGCGGTACGGCTCATCTCGGCATATGTGCGATTCGGTTCGAGGTCGTGCGATAGGATGCCTTTCCAATAGGTTTCCTGATTGGCGGCGATTGAAGCCCAGTGCCAGTACTCAACCATATTGGCGCCGTTGGAGAGATAGGTATAGACGTCTTCGCGGAGCTGGCCGTCGTAGGGAGGAAATTGGCTCTGCGAGGACCAGCCGATCGTCTGCGCATTGGTCTCAGTGACAAGGAAGTTGGTGTGCTTGAGCGAGCGACTGAAGTCACTCTGCAAAGTCTGGAAGGATCCGTCGTAGTGATCCTGGGTGCCGTGATAGATGTTGTCGGCGACGATATCGAGGGAGTCGGCTACGGCATTTTCGTTGACGTCGCGCTTCATCATGCCGCCGTAGTCGGTGGTGACGAATTGACGTGCGCCAGCGCATTCGCGAACGAGAGTGGCCTGCCAGTGGAGAAAGTCGGTGACGCGCATTTGGCTCCAGCGCGTCCACTCGAGCTTGTAGCCGGTGGAGATGGTGCCGTCGCGGCGGGGAAGGTCTTCCCATGTGTGCAGGTTCTCGCCCCAATAGTTGAGGAACCAGGCTTTGCTGAGAGCTTCGGGCGTGACGAACTTCTTTTCGAGGTAGTGTTGGAATCCGATGAAGACGTCGGTGTTGGCGGCGTCGTAACTGCCGGTTTCATTATCGAGCTGCCAGCCGATGACGGTTGGGTTGTCCTTATAGTGCGCGACGATGTGGCGGATGAGGCGTTCTGCGTAGAAACGGTAGGCAGGCGAATCAGTATCCATGTTCTGGCGCAGGCCATAAGTGCTGGAACTGGCTTTGCCGCCGAAGGGGCCACCTGGGATGCGATCAGCGAAGATTTCGGGATGTTGATGCGCCATCCAGGCGGGGAGCGAATAAGTGGGAGTGCCGAGGATGACCTTGATGCCGGCTTTGCCCATGGCATCGACGATGTGGTCCATCCACGCGTATTCGAAGTGGCCGTCTTCGGGTTCCCATAGGCTCCAGGTGGACTCGCCCATACGAACAACGTTGAGGCCGGCGGCCTTCATGAGGGCGACGTCTTTTTCGAGGCGCGCATCCTGATCGCCGGGCATGTATTCGTTGTAGTAAGCGACGCCATAGAGGACCGTGGGAAAGCTGAGGTCGGGACCGGTGCTGGAGGGTGCTTGTGCGGCATGACTTGAAACGGGGACGATCCCGACCAGAAGGGCAGACAGAATGAAAGCGGCTGGGAAACGTTTGCTGACTTGGAACACAGGCGTCCTCTTTTTCTCAGTCCCGAAAGGAATGAAGAATTGCGGAACACCTATAAGAACATTGCGGGGTGAGCCTGATCAAGACGCTGAGCGGAAACTGACGAGGACAACTTCAGGGCTTGTGCCGACGCGCATGGGCGGTCCCCACGTTCCAGCGCCGCTGGAGGTATAAACCTGCAGAGTTCCGAAGCTCTGGAGACCGTAAGTGAACTTGCCGAAGGCGCGGCGAGTGATCCAGGAGAAGGGGAGGATCTGGCCGCTATGAGTATGTCCGCTGAGCATGAGGCTGACGCCAGCCTGTTCCACGACGGGCAGGCGATGGGGCACATGCTGAAGGAGGATGCTGGGCTCCTCCGGCGACAAGTGAAGTCCCATGAGGAAGTGGCGGTGGCGCATGGGGTGCGAAGAAGCGCTGTACGACGTGCCGATGATTTTGAGGCCGTCGATGTTGACCTGCGCATCTTCAAGGACGTTGAAGCCGCCATGTCGGAGGGCTGCAGTGTAGTGGGTGGAACCACCAAACTCTTCGTGGTTGCCGGCGACGAAGAACGTGCCCAGAGAGGGTCTCATGGAAAAGAACGGCGCAGCGATGATGGATGGGTCAGCGCGCGTGCCGTCGAAGAGGTCGCCAGGAATGAAGATGATGTCGGGTTGCAAGTGCTGGGCGAGATTGGCGATGCGGCGGGCGAAGCGAAGGCCATTGATGTTGCCGAGGTGGATGTCGCTGAAGACCATGGCTACGCGATTGCTCCATGCGGCGGGAAGGTTGGGGAGTGCAACGGAGACGCGACGAATGCGGATGATGCGGGCGTTCACAATGCCGTAGACCGACGTGGCGACTGCCAGAACAACGAATGCGGCCGCGATATAGGGCCGGGCCAGGAGATGTTCCTGGCCAGGGAACGCTACGCGCAGCGTAAGATCGAGCAGCCAGGCGAGGCATGCGCCGAAGAAGAGGTAATTGAGAATGCCGAGCCAAACGGATGCGAGTTGGTAAATGAAAGCGACAACGAAATTGGTGAAGCGAAAACCAAGTAGGGCAGCCACGATGAAGCTGGCCGAGAGCACGATGACCATAATGCGAAAATGGCCGAGAGCGTGCGGGCTCATGGGGAACCAAAAATCGATCCACGTGCAATAAAGAAACCAATGAGCAAGACAGAGTAAGGTCTGGACGATGAGGATGCCCAGAGTTGGCCACGCTTTCAAAAAAAACTCCTTGCTCTCATTCTGGCACGACAGACTGAGGCCTTGCCGGGGCTGGTTCATCGCGTGAAAGAATGGAATATGGCCGCACGCAGCGAAAAGCTAGGTCTTTACATTTCGATTCCGTTCTGCCGCTCGAAGTGCACCTATTGCAACTTTGCATCGGGAGTGTATCCGGCGAGCGAGCATGAGCGGTACGTGGAGCGGGCGATCGAGGATCTGCGAAGCGCCGGAGGGTGGGCACAAGGGTTGGATGTCGTTCTGCCACGACGAGTCGACACGATCTACCTGGGCGGTGGTACACCGAGTTTGCTGGAACCGGAGCTGATCGAGCGGTTGTTTGCCGCGCTGCGGGCGGAGTTCGATGTCGAGCGCGACGCAGAGATCACAGTGGAGTGCGCGCCGGGTCAAGTTGGCGACGGGACGCTAGCGGCAATGGCTGCGGCAGGGGTGAATCGCGTGAGCCTCGGCGTGCAATCCTTCATCGATCGTGAAGCACATTTGAGCGGAAGGCTGCATACGCGCGCAAAGGTGCTGGAGGACTTGCGGCGGTTGCGCAGAGTGGGCATTACAAATCTGAACCTGGACCTGATTGCGGGATTGGCCGGGCAGACCTTCGCTTCATGGGAAGAGTCGCTGGCGGTGCTCGTCGAAGCCGACGTGCCGCATGCGAGTGTCTACATGTTCGAAGTGGATGAAGATTCGCGGCTGGGTCGCGAGATGATATCGGGCGGTGCGCGCTATCACGCGGATGTGGTTCCGACGGACGATGCAATGGCGCGCATGTATGAAGCGGCAATCGAAACGCTGGCAGAAGCCGGGCTAAAGCAATACGAGATCTCGAATTTTGCGCGGGACGGATTCGCTTCGCGGCACAACGTGCGGTATTGGAAACGACGGTCTTATTTGGGCTTAGGGCTGGATGCCTCGTCGGCATTGCCAATACATGGAGCAAATACTTTCGGAAGTGGCGGCGAGGCGAAGGCATTCCTTCGCGCGACGACCACCGACGATTTGAAGGCGTATCTTGCAGGCTCGTCGGTGGCGGAGACGACATGGCTGAACGGGGAGCAGCAGCACGAAGAGGCGTGGTTCCTTGGGCTGCGGATGAACGCCGGCGTGGAGTTCGCGGCGATGACGGCTGAGTTTGGCGGGGAGCGCGTGGCGCGTGCGCTCGGTGTGGTGGAGAATCTTGTGGGGCGGGGGCTCATGGAATCGGATGGGAAGGAGGCACGGCTAACGGCGCTGGGAAGACTGCTTTCGAATGACGTGTTTCAGGAATTCCTGGAACTCGACAAGGCAGTTGCCGGTGCGGAGCATGTGTCGGCCGTGATCTAAAGCCCAGGACCGCATTCGGGGTTACAGCGGGTCGCCGTTGGCGATCGAGGCGAAGATGTCGTTGTCGTCGTGAGTTTGTGGATAGGCGTTGAAGACTTGGATGGATTCGGGTCCAGCGGTTTTGGCGGTGCGGAGGGCGATTTCGGCTTCGCGCAGGACGACGACGGGAGATCGGCCTCTGCTGGAGGTAATGCCGAAGCCGGCGGAGAGGCACACGGCGCGTTCATTGGGGCAAAAAGGCTCGGCGAAGACCTCGGAGCGGAGCCTCTCGGCGAGCAGAACAGCGTCGACTGTGCTGCAGCCGGGCAGGATGACGAGGAACTCGTCTTCTCCGGTGCGGCCAAAGAGGTCGTAGCTGCGAAAGAGGCGGGCGGCACGATCGGCGACGAGGCGGAGTAAAGAATCGCATGCATCGGCACCGAGTTGCGCGTTCCAATGGCCAAAATCATCGATGTCGAAGATGAGCAGGCTGAGCGGCGTCTTCATGCGCTGGACGCGATCGGTTTCGCGAAAGAGCATTGCCAACAGCGTCCCGCGATTGAACGTTCCGGTGAGCGCGTCGGTTCGGGCAGTGAGGAGGGAGGATTCACGGACTCGCTCGACCTCCCGCATGCGGTGATACGTGCGCAACACCATGTTGAGCCGGAGGCGTCCTTGAGGTTTGTCGACGGCGCGGGGAATCAGGTCATCGAGAACGCTTTCGGCCAGACGGGCAGACCATTCCTGGGTGATTTCATCGGAAAGCAAGACGATCGGAAATTGAGGGCCCGCGGCGGATTCACGAACGGTTGCGATGAGCTGCCCGGTTTCTTCTCCGACCATTTGGACATCGAGGAGGGCAAGGTCGGGTGGGATAGGTGCGAGCAGAGTTGCGCGTGCTGCTTCGAGTGAGAGCACGATGCGGACTCCGAGGCCGGTATTGTGGAGCACGGGCTCGACGGCTGCGAGTAAGAGCGGATCGCACGAAGCAAGCAAAACGGTCGGCTGACGCACAACAGGCATCCTGAGTTCCTCCGGATGCTTTATCGGCAGGGATTAAGGAAAGTTGAGGCAAACGGAGCGGTCCCTTAGGCTCCGTTAAGAATTGCAGCGAAAACCTTGATGGAAACGCCCAGTTTGTTTAATCGACGAAGTCGACATGAGGCTCAATGGGAATGATGCCTCGTTCGTGGCCGACGGAGAGCAACTTGCTGATGGCCTGGCGTCCATCGGGTCCGTAATCGAGGGTGCGGTCATTCACATACATACTGACAAAGCGATTGGCCAGCGATGAGTCGAGGTCGCGAGCGAATTGCATGGCGTATTCGAGTGCCTGTTCGCGATGATCGAGGGCGTGCTGGATGCTGTCGCGCAGCGCCTTGCTGATGATCTTGTGCTGTTCGGGGCCAAGAGAGCGGCGGATGGCGTTACCGCCAAGAGGCAGCACCAGGCCGGTGGTTTCGCGCCACCAGACGCCGAGATCGAGAACGCGGTAGAGGCCGCTAGAGCTGTAGGTGAGCTGGCCCTCGTGGATGATGAGACCTGCCTCATATTTGCCGGCGAGAATTTCAGGAATGATCTGGTCGAAGGGAACCGTCTCGGTCTTGAGCGCGGGATTGAAAATTTTGAGAGCGAGATAGGCCGTGGTCAGTGTTCCGGGCACGGCGACGGTGATGTTGGCGAGATCGTCTTGGGTGATTTTGCGATTGGAGACGACCATGGGGCCGTAGCCTTCGCCGACGCTGCCGCCGCAGCCCATGAGGGCATAATTCTGCTGGATGTAGGGGTAGGCGTGGAAGCTGACGGCAGTCACGTCGAAAAAGGCTTCATTTTGCGCACGGCGATTGAGGGTCTCGATGTCGCACAGGGTATGCGAGAAGCGGTAGCCGGGCACACGGACCTTGTTGGTGGCCAGGCCATAAAACATGAAAGCGTCATCCGAGTCGGGGCTATGAGCGATGGCGATGTCGATCATCGAAGGAGTCACAGATTCGGGAGTTTTGAGAATGCTCACTGGAATACCAAGGTCCTTTCAACGAAGTGCAGCAAAGGGTGTTGCAATCTTTCGACGATTTAGCGGTGGATCCGGCGCCATCCTGTTGCGATACCGGCAGAAGCGGAAATCTTGAGTGCTTCGCCGGGCAGGAACGGTCCGATGGCGAGTGCGAGGGCTGAACCCAGAGAAAGATGGGTGCGCGCGGCGAGCCAGAGAGCTCCGCCGGCGAGAATCATCAGGTCGCCAAGCGCGGAGCTGAGCAGTGCCCAGGTGAGGCTGTGGGTGGAGCGCTGCCAGAGAACTGCGATGAGGCATGCGGCAACGGGATAGGCCATCAAGTAACCACCCGTGGGTCCGAGGAGATGAGCGATGCCAAGCCCGGAGCCGGGAGCAAAGACGGGCAGGCCTGCTGCGCCCTCGGCGAGGTAGGCGAGGAGGGTGGTTCCCGCGAGACGGGGCGAAAGCAACAGCCCGAGCAACAGGACGCCAAAAGGCTGGAGCGTGAGGGGCACCGGGGTGAACCAGAGCGGAATGGAGATGTGCGCGCAGACAGCGAGGAAGATGGAGCCGCCGAGAACGATGCCTGCGAAGCGAAGGCCGGCAGGCACGGAGATCTGGCGAGCCGAGTAGACGTTCGGCGTGGAGATTTCTCTGTTCACTGGTTTCCCCTTAAGGCTCGGATTCGAGATCGGTTTCTTCTGCTGTGTCCGGCGCTTCGGCCGGTTGCTGTGAACGTAGCCGTGCCCGTTGCAACCTGATGTGACGCGCCAATCCTGCAACTGCAAGCAGCAGCGCAACAAGCGAGACGAGAAGGCCAATGACTAACCACTGCATGACAGCAAAAGCTCAGGATACCAGACGGCTAACCTCGCAGCTGTGATGGGGGAGACAAGCCCAACAGGATCTATGGTTTGGTGAGACTTGCCTGGAGCCAATCGAGATAGGAGCGGCTGCCGGAGTGGATAGGAAGCACGAGGAATTCGGGTGTGGTGTAGCTGTGGAGGACATGGAGGCGTTCTTCGAGCGCGGTCAACTGTTCCGCAGACGTCTTGAGAAGGAGAAGCGTTTCGGTGGCGGACTCGATTTCGCCTTGCCAGCGAAAGATCGATTGGACTGCGGGAAGGACGGTGGCACAGGCAACGAGGCGCTCTTCGACGAGAGTGCGGGCAACGCGGGCCGCTTCGTCCGGGTCAGAGGTGGTGGTGAGCACAAGGCGCGCGAAAGAGGCAGATTCCGGCATGGTTGGACTTCCAACAGCAGTGTACGGGTGGGACGCACAGCGAGCACGGGAGATTGCATCCAGCGCAACTTGCCGGGACCGCCCGGGTGTTGCAGTATGGACGTTGCGGTCTTGGGGACCGGCGCACCGATAACGATGGGAGAACGACGATGAGCAAGAGAATCAAGTTTGGCACTTCAGGCTGGAGAGCCATTGTGGCCGATGGTTTTACCGTGGCCAACATTCGGCTGGCGGTGGCAGGCATTGCCGCGTATGTGAAGACACAGCCCGAGCCGCATCGAGTGCTGGTAGGCCGCGATCCGCGGTTTCTGGGCGAGAGCTTTGTGAGCGAAGCAGCGAGTGTGCTGGCGGCTGCGGGCGTGACGCCGATTGTGATTGCGAAAGCAGCGCCAACGCCGGCGATCGCCTATGCCGTGCGGCAGATGAAGACATCAGGGGCGATCAATTTCACTGCGTCGCACAATCCGCCCGAATACAACGGCATCAAGTTTTCGACGCATGATGGCGCGCCTGCGCTACCGGAAGTGACGAAGCAGATTGAAGCGGCCATCGCGGCAATCGGCGACGGCGAGGTCAAGAAGGCCGCTGAACCGGCGGGAGGGTACGAAACTGCGGATGTGAAGCCAGATTTCCTGAAGCGACTGGCCGAGCTTGTGAACCTGAAGGCAATTGCGAAGTCGGGAATCAAGGTGGTTTACGACCCGTTCTGGGGTGCTGGGCGTGGATACAGTTGCCACGTCCTGCGTGAGGCGGGCGTGACCGTCGAGACGGTGCACGATTATCGCGATGTGTTGTTTGGCGGACACGCGCCGGAGCCGGACGATCACCTGCTGGGCGATGCGAAGAAGAAGATGAAGGAGATCGGGGCAAAGATCGGCATTGCGACAGACGGCGATGCAGACCGGTTCGGCATTGTGGATGAGGATGGGACGTTCATCCAGCCGAACTATGTGATTGCGCTGCTGTTTGACTACCTGGTGGAGACGCGAGGCTGGAAGAACGGCGTAGCGAAGAGCGTGGCGACGACGAACCTGGTGAATGCGTTGGCCGAGCATCACAAGGTGCCGCTTTACGAAACGCCGGTGGGATTCAAGTACATTGGCGAATTGATTATTGCCGACAAGATTGCGATTGGCGGCGAGGAGTCGGCGGGTCTGACGATTCGAGGGCACGTGCCGGAGAAGGATGGAGTGATTGCGGGGTTGCTGGTGGCGGAGATGGTGGCGACGCGCGGCAAGAGCCTGAATGCACAATTAAAGGAGCTTTTTGCCAAGGTAGGTTCCTTCTACCCGGTTCGGGAGAACTTCCGCTTGACCCCCGAAGGGATGGCCGCGTTCACTGAGAAATTGAAGGCTGATCCAACGGAGCTGAGCGGGCGCAAGGTGTCCAAGGTCGTTCGCACGGATGGTCTGAAGTTGATTCTCGACGATGGGTCGTGGGTTTGCTATCGACTGTCGGGGACGGAGCCGGTGGTGCGGGCGTATACCGAGGCTCGGAGCGAGAAAGATATGGAGTCTCTGAGCGCGGCGGCGAAGGGGTTTGTTCTGTCGTAGAGGCGGATATAGAGAAAGATGCAAGACGAGAAAGCACAGACGGAAAAGAATGTTGCGGGCGAGGAGACGGTTCCGTTGCGGGAACGCGCGCTGACCTGGGCGCAACAGATGTGGAGGCCCGCGGCGACTTCAATTGCTGTGGCGTTGATCCTGTTGTTTGGCTGGGGCGTGGTGAACGGGAAGCACGGGCTTTCGGCCTGGGAACAGCAGCGCATGAAAGACAAGGAACTGCGCAAAGATATCGACGACTTGCAGCAGGAGAACGCGAAGCTTCGCGGCCATGTGGACCGGCTAAAGACCGATCCAGGGGCGATTGAGCATGAAGCGCGCGAGCAATTGCATTATGCCAAGTCCGGCGAAGTGATCATTGACCTTCCGGCGCAGCCTGCCGAGCCCTCTCAACCGCAACCGGCCGCTGCGAAGTAAGCGGGGGCGGATCTCAAGCAGCTAGGATTCCGAGACCTGAACGCGGATCGCGCGCCATTGAGAGATGCGCCGTTCCGCGGTGATCTCCTGACCGACAGAATGTTTGGGGCAACGGTGGATCCTCACCGTTCAGAAGTCGATGTGGGCGCGGACGGAACCGACCCAGGCGGGGCCGCGGTCGCGGTTGTAGCCAGGATCGTTGATGTGCTGCACGTCGACGGAGTAGAACATGCCGCGCCATGCGTGCATTGTGTAATAGCTTTCGACGATGTTCTCGCGGCCGTAGTTGAGATTGCCGTCGCCGAGAAGGAAGCCCAGCCCGCCGTAGTGCAAATAGTTCTGATGATCGCGCTTGATGGCGTTGGAAACGAAGGCGAGGCCGATCTTATCTTGAGCGCGATGCCAGGTTGAACCGGTGTAGTCGGCGCCGCCTGAAGCGGTTTGGTCGACCTCGGTGTAAGCGAAGGACTCGTGCTGCCCTTCGTTCCATCCAAAGCGGCCATAGACGCGGAGATTCTGGGTGAGTTCCTGCTCAGTGTTGTAGCCCATGCCGTACTTCAATGCGCCGAAGTGTTCGTGCAACGTGATCGTGGGGGTGGGATCGATGCCTGCGAGATAAGCCTGGACTGCTTCGCGGTAAGTGCCCATATGGGCACGGTTGGCATAGAAGAGCAGTCGTGTGACGCCCTTGCGGTTGGGAACGAGGCTATGGCGGAGTTCGAATTCGCCATTCTGCCCGTGGGCACGGCTGAAGGCCCAGTCCATGTCGATGCCGTTGGCGACGACGGGCATGGCAAAGATGCCGTAGCGGAGGGTCCAGATGCGGTCGTCGTATTCAGCCAGGCCGCCCACGGTATAGCCACGGGTGTCGGCGGCGTAATCCCATGCGCCATTGTTGTCGACTGTCCAGTTCAAGAATTGAAGGTGACTGTCGGACCCGACGGAGTTGTTATCGATGAAGTCATTGGCGCCCATCTTGCCGACGCGGAATTCGACGCGACGCTCGGGGACATCTGAGGCGACGGCATTCGGTCCGGGCTCCTGGGCGGTGTTCTGGTCAGTGAAGCCGATGACCTGATGAATCTGATAGCGCGAGATGTAAGGGGCTTTGCCGAGGTAGGGATTGCGCACGACATCGAGGTTGGTGAAGCCGGCGAGGCCGTAGGCTTCGCTCAAGCCACGTCCCTCGGCTGCTTCGAGATCGAAGACGAAGTCAGTGTTATAGCGCGTGGAGCGGCTGCGGCGCACGGCGGTAAAGAGGGTTCCGACCATGGAGGTCTTGTATTCGGCGGAGTTGCGGAAACTGTTTTTGCCCTGATAGAGCGAATGAAACGGGAGGCGCCCCTGGAAGATGACATTGATCTGGCCGGAGAGCCAGTAGATGGCATCTTCGCCATGCGGCGCCATGGTGACGATTGGGCCTGGATCTGCGGCCGCCGGAGCCGGTGCGGCGGGTTTGGGCGCGGGGGCGGCCTCTTGTGGTCCAGGCACGAAAGGTTTGAGGACCAATGCCTCGATGCGCGGCTCGGGCGCGGAGGGCAGTGAATCGAAAGGCGAAGATTGACCGTGAGCCAAGGGGCGGAGCAGCGCGAGGCCGCAGATTGCGGAGAGAACGGCTGCGAGGCTGCAGTATTGGCGGCATTGAGTCATGGGATTGGCGGGTCTTTCGGCGTAGGACTGGGACGGGTTAGAATCCCGAAATGGGACTATACCCCCACTGGGTAAATACCATACCCCCGGTGGGTATTGTCAAGGAGTTGAGATTGATGCCTGTTCGAGACAGGGAGAAGTCGAAGTTGCTGCAGCGCGTGCGCAGGCTGCGGGGTCAGCTGGATGCGATGGAGCGGCTGGTGAATGCCGATGAGGATTGCGGCGAGCAGCTGATGTTGCTTGCGGCGGTGCGGGGCGGAATCAACAGCCTGATGGCTGAGGTTCTGGAGACTCATCTTCGTTTCCATCTCACAAGCGGATCAAAAGAGCGAATTGCCCCGGAGCTTGCTGAGGATCTGATCGACCTGGTGCGCGCATATTTGAAGTAGCGGGGCCAGCGTTCCCGGCGGGTGCGAGAGTGCATCGTCCGATGGTAGCGGCGGTTTGTTAAGCGAATATTGACGCTAGGCCGAAAAACTATCCCTTGGTATAGATGTGCGGGGATATGGGGCCGGACTAGACTCGTCGGCACAATGACGAGTCACGAGCTGATTATCTGGATGATGCGGGCAATCGAGGTTATGTTTTTCACGGGGCTGTGTGGATGCCTGCTGGTGGTGATTATCAGCTGGATTTCGATCTTCAAGAGCGGCTTCTCGGCGGATGAACCCTGGGATAAGTAGTTTTGCGCGCGCAGGTCAGGCGCGGCCGGCGAATTCGCGGGTTTCGGTGAAGACCTTAATTTTTTCGCCTTCCTTGATGAAGAAGGGAACTTTGATTTCGAGCCCCGTTTCGAGACGGGCCGGCTTGGTGACGTCGCCTCGGGCGGTATCGCCGCGGACGCCCGGCTCGGTGTAGGTGACGGCGAGTTCGACTTTTTCCGGTAATTGCAGGCCAATGGCGTTGCCGTTGAACTTGTCGATTTTGATGATGACGCCTTCGAGAAGAAACTCGAGCGCATCGCCGAGCTTTTCCGGCGAGAGTGTGATGGTCTCGAAGGTCTCCTGATCCATGAAGTGAGAGCCATCGCCATCGGAGTAGAGGTAAGATGCTTCGACGGTTTCGAGATCGGGCTCTTTGAACTTTTCGCCGGCTTTAAAGGTCTTGTCGAATACAGCGCGGGTGAGCAGGTTGCGCATCTTGAAGCGAACGAGAGTCTGTCCGCCGCGTGCGGTGGGCGTGGAGACTTCGACATCCATGCAGTAGTAGGGTGCGCCTTCGAATTCGAAGTACATTTTGCGCTTGATGTCGATGGCGTCGATGAGTGCAGGCATAAGAGATATTTTAACGATTTGGCCGGAGTGTGCCAGGGCCCGGCCTAGGGGCTAGGGGACCACGACGGTGACCTTCGCATTGTGGGTGATGCCGTTGGCGGTTCCGGTAACGACCAGAGTGTAGGTGCCTGCAGGGGTGGAACCGGGCGGCGGGGGCGTCTTGGTCATTTTGTTTCCGCTGCCACAGCCGGCGAGCGTGAGAACGAAAAGCAGGGCGAAGCTAAAAAGCAGACCAGCGCGCAGATTCCGCCAATTTCGGGCGCGGAAGAAGAAGATGCCGAAGCCGAACGCGGCGGCAAGGAGCGGCCAAGAGGAGGGTTTGGAGGGAGCAAGGCTGGCTGTCTGGACCGTGGTGGAGATGGAGACGGTCGCCGTTGCCGTTCCGCTGAGAGGAACCGAAGCGGGGTTGACGCTGCAGCTGAACTGATTCGAGGAGGGGGTGCAGGCGAGACTGACGGTTGCATTGAAGGTGTTGATGGAAGCGAGATTGACACCGACGCTCGATGTGCTTCCGGCGGCCACTGTCAGTTGCGGGGTTTGCGGTGCGAGCGAAAAATCGCCGACCGAGGTTTGTGTGGCGGTGAGATTGACCGCACTGCTGACGGAAGGGGCGTAGTTGGTGTCGCCGGAGTAATAGGCAGTGAGCTGATTTGCGCCGCTGTTCCAGAAATTGGAAGGGATGACTGAGAATGTGACGGAGCTGGCGGCTCCTGTGGCTGCGGGGGCCAGATAGGCATAGGCGAAGAAGTGGCCGTCGTCGTAGAAGGTGACGACGCCGGTGGGCGCAGTGGTTGCGTTGCCGGTTCCTGCGACGGTGGCGGAGAGCGTGGCCTGTTGTGTACCGGAGATGCTGGACGGAGAGATGCTCATCGATGTTGTGGAGGGCGCAAGCGATGTGGCGGGTTGGACTTCGACCGTCGTGATGAAGTCTTCACCCCAGGGCAGCCAGTTTGCGTCGCCGCTGTAAGTGAACTGCGGCATGTAATCGCCTGCCGCCAGGTTGGGAAAGGTGACTGTCGCGGAGGAGTACTGGCTGTAGATTCCGGAGGGCGCGGCGAGGGGAACTGTCTGGGAGTAGGCCGGGTTGGTGCAAGCGGCGGCAGCGACGTTGAAGCTGGTGTTGAGACAGACAGTCACAGTGCCGGTGGGACCGACAGTTCCCGGCGGAGCCGAGCCGCCGGTGAGAACGCCATTTTGCGGGCCAACCTCCACTTCGACGCTGAAGCTGCCGCCGGGATTGACGATGTAGGCGGGGGCGGTGGTGGATTCGGAGGCCAGCAGATTCATGTTGACGTAGGGGTAGCCCTTGGTGACTGCGAACTTGAACTGACTTGAAAGCGAAGATTTAAAACTCGCGTCGCCGGCATAGGATGCGCTGGCGGTGTGATTTCCGACGGAAAGAGCGGGCGGGGTCCAGGCGGCGATGCCTGCGCTGTTGAGGGCGACAGATGCTGTGGTTGAGTCGACGGTGAAGGAAGCGCTTCCCGTGGCGTGGCCGTCGGAGCTGCCAATCGCGACGTTGGCTCCCGCGGGCTGAACATTCAACTGCAACGGAGAGTTGTAACCGACTGAGCCGCCGGAGGGCACTTTTGTTGCGTTGCTGGTGATGGAAAAGTTCACTTTGGAAGCTTCTGGAGTGACGGTAAGTGCCACGGGCTGCGAGGTGCTGGAGGCGAAGGTTGAGTCACCGCCATAGCGACCGGTGAGATCGTATTCGCCGCCGGGAAGATAGTTGACGCCGGTGCTGACACCCGAGCCGTTGTCCAAAGGAACAAACAATTGCGAGGCGCTCGAGGGAAGCGGGGAATTGGTGAGGATGGCAACGTCGCCGGTGGGCGTTCCTGAGCCGGAAGAGGGAGCGACTTTTGCAGTAATTGTGATGGGAGTGCCGTGAACAACGGTCGTGTTGGAGAGCTGCAGGGTTGTGGCTGTGGGACGGAAGGTGATGGAGTTCCAGTTGTTGACGAGGACGCCGGCATCGAGGGAGCCAAGACCGCTGGCTTGATCGTAGCCGGGGCCGGCTGGGTACTGCGGCGTTCCGTAGATGCCGTTCCACTGGAGAACGCAGTTGGGCGGATTGGATGCGCCTCCACAGACGGCGCTGTTGTTGCCCACGGTGATGTCGTGGAAAGCGGAAGGCTGTTGCTGAGCCAACGGATAGAGAGTGAAGTCAGCCTGGCCCTGGCGGCCGTACTTTTGATTCACAAGAGCCATGATTCCCGCCATGGCGGGCGTGGACGCAGATGTGCCGCCGACGAGATAAACATCTGCGCTTGTGCCGGAGCCTGCCGCGCATTCTCCAGGAAAGGCGCAGACAGCGTAGCTGCTGAGATTGGCGCCATTCGAAGCAAAGAGCGAAACGTCGGGCAGATCGCGGACATGGTCTGCCGGAACTCCGGCGCCGGATTGCCAGGCGGGTTTCGCGTAGCCGCTGGTGCAGGCGAGGGTTGAAGTGTTCTGGGTGATACAGTTGCTGGCGCCGCCGCCGCCGGCAGCGCGCTCTCCGCGTTGATAGCCATTGGCGATGATGTTGTAGCCGTAATCATCGTTCCAAGGCTGTTCGGGCAACGGAGCTTTGAGCGAACCGAGGTTGGCATCGTTGGTGGTGTTCCAGAGAGAGTTGGTGCTGGGTGCTCCCGTGGCGTAGTCGGAGTAATAAAAGTCGGTGCCGCCGACCGCAACGTTCCAGGGAGTTGAGGCGAGACCGTTGACAGTATCGATGTCTTCGAGAAAACATTCCGAGCCGTAGTCGCCGGCAGCGACCAGCACGGTCTGGCCTTGTGCTGCCGCCTGCTCCCAGAGAGAGGCCCAGAACTGATTGCCGGCGGCTCCCAGGGAAGATTCGCAGCTACCGAAGCTGACACTGAGAACGGAAGCCTGGTTGTCTTCGACGGCGCGGTAAGCGGCGAGTTCGAGTGGATCGACGAGAGCGCCGGCGCTGGCGATATAGAGATCGACAGTGGCCTTGGGCGCAATGGCCCCGGCCAACTCGACATCGAGGTAAGCTTCGACGTCGATGCCGCTGATGTCGCCCGGATCTTCGCCGTCGATGATGACCTGCGGCGCGGAGGCGGCGACTCCGAAGAGCGACTGGTAGGCCTGCACGAGACTCAGATCGATGTTGGATTCATTGATGATGCCGATGGTCTGGCCCGCGCCGTTGGTTCCGGCCTGATAGAGCGGATTGAGATCGTACTGTGTGGCGAAATCTTCAGGAGCGACGGTGAATTGGTAAGGATTGCTGGTGCCGTAGGAGTTGGGTGCGGTCCACTGCGGAGATGTGTCTTTGGCGCCACGAGAGATGTGGGCAGGTCCAGCAACCTTGAGCATGGGCTGCGCATGGAAATCGTTGAGCGGCGCAACACCCTTGATGAGCGGAGCCAGAGCTGCAGGGATTTGCAGCTCGCTGGAATTGGCGTAGTGCTTTTCTCCGTTGACGAGATATTGATGGATCGATGTGCGAAAAGCGGAGCGCAGGTCGGCGGCTGATCCTGAGAACTGAATGAACTGCCGGCTCTGCGAAGTCTGCGTTACGCGAAAGCCGTGGGACTGAAGCCAGTCGACTGCAGTCAGCACATCCGAGTCGGCGGGGCCGAATTGTTTGCCGAACTGCGCGGGCGTAAGCCAGCGATGAAAGTTGGGAGAGCCCTTGGTGTGCGCGGATTGAAGGAATGTTTCGAGGGCTGCTTCGCGGTCGGGGGGGCGATTGAGGAGCAGCAGCATGCGATCAGCGGAAAACGAGTCGGGAACAGGGCCCTGATCGTAGCGAGCCTGCGCAAGCGGATGCACGCTGCCGTTCAGGACAACGAGGCGGGACTCGTCGATTTTCCGGGAGACAAGCGGCGTTGGCTGGACCTGTGCGGATAAAGGCAAAGCAAGAGCGTTGCCGACTATAAGGACAACTGTAGACAACTTCATGGGGGAATCAACAATCCTTCCGGCAGCGGTTGAAGCGCGGGCGTACTCGGATCGCGCGGGACGAAATATAGCTATAGAAAAAGATTGTAGAGCCTTAGGCGAATGTTTGCTGCGCACAGCGCGTGCTGAGTCTTGTGAGTTAAGACGGTGCCCTGAGACCGGTGCAGGGTTTTTCGCATATCCTTTAGAATTGCGGCATGAAGGGTCGACCTGAGCCGAACGAAGCCGCCGCGTATTACTTCACCTACATTGAACAGACGCAAGGCGACGATGCGCTGCGATTGATGGAGGGGCAACTAGAGGCACATCTGCCGATGCTTGCTGCGATCACGGAAGAGAAATCGCTCCACCGGTATGCGCCGGGAAAGTGGAGTCTGCGGCAGGTGGTGAATCACCTGGCGGACACGGAGCGCGCCTTTGTGTTCAGGGCGCTATGGTTTGCGCGCGGATTTGATGCGCCGCTGCCGAGCTACGATCCGGATGTGTCGGCGGCGGGGGCGGATGCCGATGGGGTTCCGTTTGCTGCGCACGTGGAGGAGTTGCAGCGGGTGCGGCTGGCAACGATCTCGCTGTTCCGCAATTTGAAAGAAGAAGCGTGGATGCGGATGGGAGTGGCGAGCGGCAATGTATTTTCGGTGCGCGCGCTGGGATTCATCATTCCGGGGCACGTGGAACATCATCTACGGATTGTGCGTGAGCGGTATCTTTGAGGCAGGCAACAGGGAAACAGAGAACAGGGAAGATAGGAGCTCGCGACAGGGTTCGATTGATGTTTGATTTTGTATTATTTTATACGAATATGCATACCCCGGTGGGGTAAGGGGTGGGGGGGGTACCGATTTTGGGCCTTACCTCACACATTCCTGAGGAGTTATCGACAAAAAAGACGGTTCTATACCGGGCTTAAAGTGCAATTTGTGCAGTTGAAGCGCTGGCCGAATCGCTCAACTCGTTCATGAGTGGAAGAACGACACTTAAAAAGTCTGAGAAACGGAAGCGGCAAAGCACACTTCTATCTCCATTATCCGCTTTTGCCTGCATTGGAGTGCAAAGCTGCGCGATGAATCGCATGTTTGGAATGAGCGAGTTACGGGAAAAGTTGCAGTGGAGGGCCTTGACAAGAAATCAGCCAGTCAGCCAGGCGATGAATCAGTAGTTGCCAATGTAGGTGGTCGATTTCCGAGGTTTCTAACATCAGGAGACTTGAGACACCCACTTCAGTGCGGATTGCGGCTGCGCTAGGGGTGGGTTTTCATCTCGATGCGAAGCTCGGGCGGATCGGTGGTGTGCTCGGCGGCGCTCCTTGGCCAGGAGACGACCTCGATGGAGTGCATGGGTTCAGGAGCCATCCAATGGACGCTCCAGACGCCCGGATGGGAGGGGTCTTCGTGGGTTGGGATGTCGCGCACGGGCTGTCCAGGGCGGTGATAGCGCACATGGGGATTGCCGCCTCCTGTATCCCAATCGATCACAAGCGAAGGCCAGCGATGGTGGTGCATGGGAACGTTCTGGCCGGCCGGAGGCACATCGACTTCGAGGACGCGGACCAGCTCATTTTCGAAAATCAACTTGTGACTTTTGGGAGCGGCCTGCAGAGCGTCGAAGCCATCGGGAAAATCGGATTTGTCTTGCCCGTAGAGATAGAAATAGCCGGCAGCGAAGACAAGAAGAAGAACCGCGAGAGATGCGAGGGTTTTGCGAACAGAAGTGGCGAAGAACGGTCGCTTCATGTCGCGCAGTATAGCGCGGGGGGTAAAGAAGCGACTCAAGCGGTGGGGGCGCGCATCGATTCGAGGGCGGCGGTGAGATCGGTGGAGAGGGACTGCTGAGTTTCTGGAGTGAGCTTGGCGCCCTGGCGGGTGAGGTAGAAGACGTCGATGGCGGTTTCTCCTTCGGTGTCGATGAGCGCGACCTCGATGTTGCATTGATGGGTGGAGAGGGTGAGCGCGATCTGGCGGAGCAGACCGGGAATGTCCTGTGCGACGACCTGCAGCAGGGTGGAGTGGGTGGAGGATTCGTTGTCGAAGGAGAGGCGCGTGGGGACTTCGACCTTGATGCTGCCGCTGTGGTTGAGGTGGGAGCGGGCTTCGAGCATGAGCTCGACGGGCACTTTTTGCGAGACGACGTCGTAGAGGTAGGCGAGGAATCGATCCTTTTCGCTGGGATTGAGCTCGATGGTGCGGAAGACGTCGGTGAATTTGAAGCTGTCGACGACGACGCCTGCTTCGTTGGAGAAAGCGCCGGCGGTGACGATGTTCATGCCCCAGGCGGCGAGCGCTCCGGCCACGTCGGAAAAGAGTCGGCTGCGGTCGCGCACGATGACGGTGAGATCGAAGAGCTGACGGTGGGGACGGAGGTCGAGCTGGACGGGATCTTTGTCGAGATTGGCGGCGAGAAGGAAGTGGTCGCGAATGTGTTCGGGAAGCCGGGTCTGGAGGTAGCGTTGCGGAAGGCCTTCAAGGAAGTGCTTGAGGGCAACGTGTTGCGTTGCGGGAACCATGGAGCGAATGCGATTGAGGAGCGTGGGGTCGATGGCGGCGTGGTAGCGGACCTCGTCGACGGAGCGGTCCATGAAGTTGGCGGTGGCCATGTAGAACTGCCAGAGATTTTCGGCTTTCCACGGGGTGAGCGCTTCAGGGTTGACGGCCTTGATGTCGGCATAGGTCATGAGCGTGAGCATCTTGAGGAGGCTGGGGCCGCCGATCTTGTCGGCGAAGGCGCGGACATTTTCGTGATCGAAGATGTCGCGGCGCATGGCGTTGGACATTTCGAGGTGCTGGCGAATGAGGCGAAGCACGGCTTCGCGTTCTTCGGCGTCGAAGTCGAGACGGGCGAGGAAGCTGTCGGCGAGCTCGACGCTTTGCGCGGCGTGTTCTCCATTGCGGCGGCCTTTGCCGGTGTCGTGGAGGAGCAGGGCCAATAAGAAGAGATCGAGGCGATCGATTTCGGGGAGCAGTTGCGCGAGGCGATGTTCCCAATCGTGGGTGGGGGTGCGCAGGCTATGCACGTTGTCGATGGTGAGGAAGGTGTGCTCATCGACGGTGTAGCGGTGATAGCTGTCGCGGATGACGAGGGCATCGATGCCGTGGAACTCGGGGATGAGCATCTCGAGGACGCCGAGAGCGTGCATGGTGCGGAGCGCGTGGGCGGCGTGGGGTCCGAGGAGGACTTCGCGCAAGGCGTTCCAGAGATAAGGGCCTTCGGGGATGTGGATGGCGAGGGCGGGCAGGGCGTCGGTGATGCGGTCTTCTGCAGCTTGCGAGAGTGCATAGCCGTGGGTGGCCATGAGGGAGAAGATGCGGAGGATGGCGGCGGTATCGCTGAACTGGGCGCCGGGAAGGATGTCGATGCGGCCCTGATCGAGGATGAAGTCTGTGCCGGCGATGGGAGTGCGGCGGCGGCGGAACTGACGGTAGAAGCTTACCGGCGCGGGCAGGTGCTCCATGAGCAGAGCGGCGCGGCGATAGACGATACGCGCATGGCGATAGTAGGTGCGCATCCAGTACGCGGGATCGGCGGTGCCGCGGGTTTCAAGGCCGATGGAGTTGGCGGCGGCTTCGTCCTGCGATTGCCAGTCGAGCGTGTTGTCGTCGCGGCCGTGGCGGAAGTGGAGGAAACATCGTGCGGCGGCGAGGAAGTCGAAGGCAGCCTCTGCGTCTCCGCGGGCGGACTGGAAGACGCCACCGCGCTGGCGGGGCCACTCCTTGGTCTCTTTGAGGTGAAAGAGCAGGGCGAACCAGACGGCGAGGTGGTAGTCGCGCAGGCCGCCGGGACAATCTTTCAGATTGGGCTCGAGGTGAAAGATGGTGTTGCCGAACCTGGCGTGGCGGGAGCGGGCGATCTCGCCGAGTTTCTGAGTAATGGTGTTCCACTCGCTGAGAACCAGGCCGGGAAGGGCGGTCTGATGGAGCTGCTGATACAGCGGAAACTGGCCGGCAAGGAAGCGGCGGTCGAGTGTGGCGAGCGTGAACTCGAGATTGTCGGGATCGAAGCGACCGGCTTCTTTGAGGGTGCGGGAACTGGGGCTGGCGCGGAGGCCGATGTCCCACATGCCCTGAATGATGGAGCGCACGGTGTCGCGGGTCTGCTCTTCGGCTTTTTCGTCGGCGAAGGCAAAGAGGACGTCGATGTCGGAGTAAGGAAAGAGATCTTTGCGGCCGTAGCCGCCGAGGGCGAGCAGGGAGACGCTGGGGGCGGGCTGATTGGCAAAGGCGCGGCGCCACATTTCAATGAGGATGCGGTCGACGACGGCGGAACGACGGCGGATGGCGGCGGTGCCATCGCCGGTGCGTTCGTAGGTCTGGCGCACGAGCGCCATCTCGCGCAGATACTGATCCCGTAGATCGTCAACCGCCAAAGCGACTGGAGCCATGTGGGTTTTAAGACAATGCCGGAGACTCAGGGTCCCTGTAGGGTTCGACTGCTGCCGGGGCCCGTGAATTGGGAGCGCCGGCGAGGGGTTATGGCTTTTGGATACGGTGTCTCTGCAAGGGCGACAGCGGAGGCAAGCTGCAGCCATTAAGAGTGTGTTAACAGAATACTAAAGAATTGGTCGGAGGGCGGCAGCCGCGAGTAAATCGCTTGGGGCGAAGACGCGAGGCGGGAGATTGGAGTTTTAGCGAGTAAGGGTGGAGGGGGTCGCGAAGGGATCGGAAGCATCGCCGGTAGAGCGGATTTCGACGATTTGGCCCTTGGCGTAGGCGGCGCGGAGGGCTTTCTTGTCGAATTTACCGACGCTGGTCTTGGGGACCTCAGTAATGAAGGCCCAGCGCTCCGGGATCCACCAGCGGGAGACGCGGGTAGCGAGATAGGCGCGCAAGGCGGCGAGATCGAGCAGAACGTCTTTCATGGGGACGACGCAGGCAAGGGGGCGCTCATCCCATTTTTCGTCGGGAACGCCGATGACCGCGGCTTCAAGGACGCTGGGATGGTCGATGATGGCGTTTTCGAGATCGACGGAGGAGATCCACTCGCCGCCGGACTTGATGACGTCTTTGGAGCGGTCGGTGAGGCGGAGGTAGCCGTGCTCGTCGACGACGCCAACGTCGCCGGTGCGGAGCCAGCCGTCATGGAATTTTTCGGGCACGTCGGTTTTGTAGTAGGAGGACGTGACCCAGGGGCCGCGGACTTCAATTTCGCCGATGGATTCGCCGTCCCATGGCAGGACCTGGTCGCCGTCGCAGATGCGGAGCTCGACTCCGGGAATGATGCGGCCTGTTTTGGTGGTCCAATCGATTTCCTCTTCGGGAGTGCAATGGGCAGGCGGCTGGGCGACGGCAGCAACGGGGCTGGTTTCTGTGAGGCCCCAACCCTGGATGACACGAACGCCGAAGCGTGCCTTGAATTTTTCGGCGAGGCTGCGGGGCAGGGCGGCTCCGCCGCAGAAAACGAGGCGGAAGAGCGAGAGGTCGATGGAGTTCTGGTCGGCGTGATGGAAGAGCGCAGAGAGGATGGTGGGCACACCAGCAACGACATTGGGCTTGCAGGCGAGGATCATTTTGGACAGCGCTTCGGGCTGAAGAAACGGTCCCGGCATGAGCAGGCTGCTGCCGGCCAGCCAGCTTGCGTAGGGGATTCCCCAGGCGCTGGCGTGGAACATGGGGACGATGACGAGATTGCAATCGCCGCAGGTGCAGCCCATGCTCCAGGGAGCGCAAACGCCGAGCGCGTGGAGATAGATGGAGCGATGACTGTAGACGACGCCCTTGGGATCGCCGGTGGTGCCGGTGGTGTAACACATGACGGCTGCGGAACGCTCGTCGAGCGCGGGCCACGCGAATTCGGGTTTTTCGGCGGCGAGGAGTTCCTGGTAGCGAAGAAAGTCTGGAGGAATTCCTTCACCCTCACCGACGACGATGAATGTTTCGACGGTGCGGAGTTGAGAGGCGATGCGGAGAAGCAGCGGAACGAGGCTTGCATCGACGATGAGGATGCGCGAACCGCCGTGATTGATGACGTAGGCGAGCTGATCGGGGAAGAGACGGAGGTTGAGGGTGTGCACGACCGCGCCCATGGAGGAGACGGCGTAATAGGCTTCGATGTGCTCCTGGGTGTTCCAGCACAAAGTGGCGACGCGATCACCCGGATGGATGCCGAGGCGTTGCAAGGCACAAGCGAGCTGCCTGACGCGCGCTCCGACGGCGGCGAAGGTGGAGCGCTTGAGTCCGGTGGTGGTCCACGTGGCGACCTCGCTTGCGGCGTGCACGCGCACACCGTGCTCGAAGATGGAGCCGATGGTGAGCGGGTAGTCGGACATGGTGGAGAGCACGCGCGAACCTCCGGGGCGGGAAGAATCCGAGAATTCTATCCCACGTGTGGGACGTTTTGAATGCGGAGTTTTGCGGGACAGTATGGGCAAGAGAGGTGGGCGAGCTGAGAGTTCGAGTGCGCGGGCGAGTTGAGGCTGAATGCGGCTAGATGCCGGCGAACCATGCGTAGCCGGCTTCGGGCGATGCCGAACCGAGACCCTTGCCGAAGGTTTTCATGGAGTCGGTTGCGGTGAGGCGAACGATGAATTTGACGCTCTTGTAGCCGAGCTGGCGTGGGACGCGCAGGCGGAGCGGTCCGCCGAAGCCGACGGGAAGATCGCCGTCGTTCATGCCCATGGTGAGAAAGGTTTGTGGATGAAGAGCGTCGGACATGTCGATGCTTTCCCACCAGGGAGCCTCGATGGAGCGGTAGACGATGTAGCGAGCCTGCGGCAGGACGCCGGCTTCGTGGAGGACACCCGAGAGCGGGGTTCCGATCCACTCGGCGATATAGGACCAGCCTTCTTCGCAGGCGACCTCAGTGATCTGGCTGTGCGTGGGAAACGCGCGCAGATCGGAGAGCGAAAGCGAGAGGGGATGGGCGACCATGCCGTCGACAGTGAGGCGCCAGTCAGCGAAGCCGCCGGCCTGCAGTTTCTTGAATTGGTCGTTCGCGGGCGCGATGGCGTTGGCGAAGGGCTTCTCAGAGATCTGGCTGCGGGAGAACTCGCGGGCGAGCGTGTGGCGCGTGAGGAGGCGTTGCGCGGCGTAGGTGAGTGTTTCGCCGGGACCGTAGATGCCGCAGCCGTCGGGAGGGACAACGCCGTAGCGACGAGCGATCTTGTCGGCTGCGGTGAGACCGGCTGCGCCGGCAACGGCAGCAGCGCCGGCGGTGATGAGCTTGCGGCGGGAGATTTTGGTCATGGGCGCTCCTGCGGTTCCTGTGCGCGGCCAAGGATCATGGCGCGGGTGCGGCTCCAAAATCCTGAGAGGGCAATCATGGCGATGTGCACGACGAAGAAGAGAACGATGGCCCAGGTGACGAAGAAATGGATGGTGCGCGCGGACTGGCGTCCGCCGAGTGCGTCGACAAAAAAGGGAAACGCGGAGTTGAAGCTGGGAGACAGCGCGAGGCCGGTCCAGATGACGAGGGGAAAGAGAACGCAGATGACGCCGAGGTAAGCGGCGCGCTGGAGCACGTTATAGGAGTCTGCTTCGCCTGGATCGGGTGGACCGCGGCGGAGATATTTCGTCATGCGCTCGAAGTAGGCGCGCGGGGCGCGCTGACCGGGCGCGGGAACGAGGTCGCGACGGAAGTGGCCATTGAGAAGACTGAAAAATGCGTAGACGAGTCCGGTGAGGACAAGGAGCCACGCGGACTCAAAGTGCAGGTAGCGGCTCCAGCCGTTTTGGTCGGGCATATTGGAGCCGTAGCCATTATCGATTGTGTCGCGCGAGGTGGCGATGGGGATGGTGAAGAGCGGGTGCTCGTTGACGTTGCCGGTTTCGCCCCAGTAGAAGCGGGGATGGGAGATGACGAGTTCAAGGCCGGTGACGAGCAGCGCGAAGAAGCTGAGGACTGTGAGCCAATGGGTGATGCGGACGAGCGCGGAATGGCGCGGAGTGGTCATTCTGGAGAGCGGGTGGGCTAGACCTCGCAGGGAGGATAGCACGGGAAAGCATGCTCTCAGAACCCTTCAATTCGCGCCTGCCGGCAGAATGGATGCGATGAAATCGACCATGTTGGTGGCCATGCGCGGATCGCGGTTGGCTAACGCCACGAGTACGTAGCCGGAATGCGGCAATATATGCAGTTCGCCGTTGATGCCGGGTGCGCCGCCGCCGTGTCCGTAGGCTCCTTCAGGCAGAACATAGAACCCAAGGCCGTAGTCGGGGCGCAAGGGGCTCGCGTGCGTTGCCTGCGACAGGAATTCCGGGCTCAGCAGCTTTCCCGATTGAAGGGCTTGTGCAAAGAGGAAGAGATCGTGGACGGTGGAGTATCCTCCGCCCGCCGATGTGCCGGACCAGGGCATAGTGGATGTGTTGGGGGCCAGTCCAGACGGCCCTTGCGTGTAGCCGATGGCGCGGCCGGGAACCTGATCGCTTTCAGGACGGGAGTCGGTGTGAAGCATGCCGGCGGGTTCAAACACATGTTTGCGAACGTAGGTTGGATAGGGTTCGCTGGTCACAAGCTCGATGATTCGCCCGAGAAGAATGAAACCGTAATTGGAGTAGTCCATGCGGGTTCCGGGTTCGAAGGCGACAGCACGTTTTCCGTAAAGAGCGACATAGTCCGCGAGTGTTCGGATGTCCTGGCGATGGGCTTCATATTCGGGAGTGAAGATGTCCCCGGTACCGCCTGTGTGGTTGAGCAGTTCGCGAAGGGTGACGCGGGTGGCGAGATCGTGGTTGGGATAATCGGGCCACCAGGTGGCAATTGGCTTGTCGAGGGAAAGCTTGCCCTGCTGCACCAGCTGAAGGATGGCGACTGCGGTGAACATCTTGTTCATGGAGCCAATGCAGAACTGGGTATCGGCGGTGTTTTGGATGTGCCTGGCATCATCGGCGAATCCCCAGGCCTGGCTGAGTACTGTGTCGCCGTTGTGAGCGATGAAGACGGCACCGGAAAATGCATCGGCTCCGGCGAGCGCGGGAACATGTTCTCGCACGCGAGCGGCGAGATTCTCATCGTTGGAAGCCCGGTTCTGTGAGCCTTCGGGAGGCGCGACGGGATGGCCCATCATGCCGGCGACGATTGGAGGATCGATGGAGGCCAAGTCCATGGTGGACTCCGACCATGCGCCGCGGTTTTCTTTCATGAGCACAACGAGGTGCATGGAGGTGTCGTCTTCAACGCGGTAGATTGTCATGCCCTCGGTCATTTTCCGCAGGCGGAGATCTCCTTCCACGCGGCGGTTGATATCGTCCTTACCGTATTTTTGCCAGAACGAGGTGATCGTTGCGGGGTCTCCGGAGTTGAAGGCATCGAGCCACTGCTTAAAAACGCGAAGAACGGGTGTTTCGGAAGCGGGCGCTGCCGACAGGGAAGCGGTGAAGAGGGTGAGCGCGAGCAGAGCGATGCTACGTTTCAGCATGGCCCTGGTATAGACGAGGACAAATCATTTAGCAAATAGATATATGGAATAATTATCATTCATAAAATGAATATCAGCGGGATTGATCTGAATCTTCTGGTGGCGTTCGAAGCGCTGATGGATGAGCGGCACGTTGGTCGAGCCGCCCGGCGGGTCGGTCTCAGTCAGCCGGCATTGAGCAACGCAATCGCGCGCCTCCGGACCCGCCTTGAGGACCCCCTGTTTGTGCGGTCTGGACGCGGGATGATGCCATCGCCTCGCGCGGAACAATTGGCGATTCCGATACGGACGGCGTTGGCACAACTACGGCAAACATTCGCAGCGCCCGACTCCTTCGATCCAACGGTGAGTGCGCAGAGGTACCGCATTGGGATGAGCGACGACGTGGAGTTGCGGCTGGTTTCGGTTCTGTCGCGGGCCATGCTTTCAGGGGAATTGCAGACGCAGACCAGGCGCCTGGATCGGCTGTTCACTGTGCCCGAAGCCGAACTGCGTAATGGGACGCTCGACCTGGCGATCGGGTATTTCCCAGATGCCCGGTATCTTGCGCCGGGTCTTGTGATGATGCCGTTGTCGCAGGAGGCGAATGTTGTGATTGCACGACGCGGCCATCCCATGTGGGAGCGCAAGCTCACGGTGGAAGGGTTCACGCGGCTGGATCATGCCGCGGTCATCTATCGGAATCAGCTTTGGGGACTGGTCGACAACGAGCTGGCGTCGCGTGGGCTGCGCCGTCGCCTGCGACTCGCACTGCCGCACAGTCTCTCGGTTCTGCACGCGGTGGCGTCGAGCGATCTTGTGGCATGCATCCAGGAGTCGGTAGTGAAGGAGTTTGGAAAAGGCCTTCGATTGCGAAGTTGTCCTGAGCCGTTGGGGCTACCGCCCTTCGTGTTGCGGATGGTCTGGCATCGTCAGCGGGACAACGATCCCTCGCACGCCTGGTTACGCAAGCTGATCATGACGAAGCTGGCTCGGAAGAAGGCGCGATAGCGGCGCACGCGCAATTGGGAGAGCGCGGCGAAGATTGCGGTGAGTTCGGATCCCGGCAGAGCAACGGGACCCGAGAAGGAGGCGGGCGGTTAGAGTGCGGACTCGCCGCGTTCGTCGTTGCGGATGCGGACGGCTTCGTCGATTTTGCTGACGAAGATTTTGCCGTCGCCGATGCGGCCGGTGCGGGCGGCGCTCATGATGGCCTGGATGGCGGCTTCTTTGCGATCGTCGGTGACGACGAGCTCGATCTTGACCTTGGGCAGGAGATCGACGGTGTATTCGCGTCCGCGATAGAACTCGGTGTGGCCCTTCTGGCGGCCATGGCCGCGGGCCTCGAGAATGGTCATACCCTCGATGCCGGCTTCGAGGAGTGCATCTTTGACGGCGTCGAGTTTGGAAGGCTGAAGTACCGCCTCAATTTTCAGCATGGGAAGTCAATCCTCGCATGAAAGCGTAACAGGAGGGAGGGTGAAGTGCGCCAGCCCAGTGAATACATTTCGTTAATGTTCATCAGGAATTGAGGTCGTAACCTTCTTCGCCGTGTTGCGAGAGATCGAGTCCTTCGTGTTCGTCTTCAGCCGTGACGCGGAGTCCGATGACCTTGTCGACGACGAAGAGCAGGACCAGTGTGCCGAGGATGGAGATACCCCAGGCCATGGCAACGCCTGCAAGCTGATTGAGCACCTGGCTCCAATGGCCGTCGATCGCGCCGGTGGGCACGCCTTTGCCGAAGGCGGGATTGATGACCATGGTGGCGAAGAAGCCGGTGAGAATCGCGCCGAGCGTGCCGCCTGCACCGTGAACCCCGAAGGCATCGAGGGAGTCGTCGTAGCCGAGCCGGCTTTTGACTTCGAAGACCATGAAGGAGCAAAAGGCGCCGGCGATGACGCCGATGAGGAGCGCGGAGAACGGTTGGACGAAGCCGGAGGCAGGCGTGATGGCGACGAGGCCTGCGACAGCTCCGGAGATGGCACCGAGAGCGGTGGGTTTGCCGTTGTGGATCCACTCAGCGATGGTCCAGCCAAAGGCAGCGGCGGCGGCAGCGAAGTGGGTGTTGACGAAGGCGCTGGTGGCGAGCGGACCGGAGCCAAGGGCGCTGCCGGCATTGAAGCCGAACCAGCCGACCCAGAGCAGGCAGGCTCCGATAAAGCTGAGGACCATGGAGTGGGGCGGCATGTTGGTGTGGGGATAACCGAGGCGTTTGCCGAGATAGATGGCGGTGACGAGCGCGGAGACGCCGGAAGTGATGTGGACGACGGTGCCGCCGGCGAAGTCGAGCGAGGGAATGTGGCCGCCGCCGGCATTGAGGAGTCCGCCGACGCCCCAGACCATGTGGGCCATGGGGCTATAGACGAGCAGCGACCAGAGGGAGAGAAAGACGGCCATGGCGCTGAACTTCATGCGTTCGGCGAAGGCGCCGGTGATGAGCGCAGGCGTGATGATGGCAAACATGAGCTGGTAGATCATGTAGGTCTGCTCGGGGATGGTGGCGGCGTAGTCGGTGTTGGGAGCGAGGCCGACGCCGCGCAGGAAGATGTGTTCGAAGCCGCCGATGAAGGCGTTGCCGTGGCCGAAGGCGAGGGAGTAGCCGCAGACCGCCCAGAGGATGGTGACGAGGCCCATCATGGCAAAGCTCTGCATCATGGTGGCAAGGATGTTTTTGCGCCGTACGAGGCCGCCGTAGAAGAGCGCGAGACCGGGGCCGGTCATGAGGAGAACGAGCGCGGCAGAGACAAGCATCCAGGCGTTGTCTGCGTTCCTTTGGGCCGACTGGATTTGCTGCTGGAGGGCGGCGATCTGGGCTTGCGTGGCGGGTGCCTGGGCAAAAGCGGTAGCGGAGGAAAGCAAGAGGGCGGGGAGGAACAGCAACGGATTACGGCAACTGCGCATTTTGAATCTGCTCCAAAAAAGGGTCCGCGTGAGAGAGCCGGACGGAGATTGCTGCATCACGATGCGGTGTGCGGGCTGACGTGCACAGACGCCTAAAAACGAGCATTTCATGCAGCTGGCCGCGATGCCGGAGGGGGACGCTCGGCAAGGCTGGCTGAACTGGCTGGCAATGAACATTGAAGGATATCGCATGGCTGAGAGCGGGAGGTGAGGAAAGCCGGCGCGCGTGCGGCATTCTGCGGGGGGAAGACGGGGCGAAATCAAAAGATACGGACGTGGAATCATCGGCACAGAGCGCAAGGCAGTTTATAGTAGGGGTATGGGGACGTTGCAGGAGCGGGATCGATACCTGTTTGGCAATCTGGAAAGCAGCGCAATCAATCGCGCCAAGCTGAAGGAAGTCAGTTATGGTTTCGATGAGCCGGAGGGCGTTTTCCTGACCTCACTGGATTTTGCCGTGAACTGGGTGCGCAAGAGCTCGGTTTGGCCGGTGACGTTCGGTCTGGCGTGCTGCGCGATCGAGATGATGTCGATGGGGGCGTCGCGGTTTGATGTGGCGCGGTTCGGCGCGGAGGTTTTCAGGCCTTCTCCCCGGCAAGCTGATCTGATGATCATTGCGGGGCGGGTTTGCCAGAAGATGGCACCGGTAATCCGGAGGCTGTATGACCAGATGCCGGAGCCGAAGTGGGTGATTTCAATGGGTGCCTGCGCGACTTCAGGGGGTGTTTTTAACAATTACGCGGTAGTGCAGGGTGTGAACCAAGTGATACCTGTGGATGTGTATGTGCCGGGTTGTCCACCCCGTCCCGAGCAACTTCTTTATGCAATTACGCTTCTACAAGAAAAGATCCAGCGCGAACCGCGCAGCCTTCTCAAGACTCTGAACATGGGGTGAGTCGGGAAAGTCCCAGTTAAAACAAGTAACGGGAATTGTGCAATTTGGGTCAGGGAACTGACCGGCTTTTCAGGGGTATTTTCGCCGGTAACTGTATGAAAAAGTGTGCGCTGACATGGTGTACCTATGGTACGTTTAATGTCGTGGTGTCAGTGCTTTCCGAGCTCTCTCGAGGAGCCTAGACGATTCAAGTCCAGAAAGCGGTGTAAGAAGAAGACCGCTTGACCACGAACGAATCAGTTCGACTGCGGAGGATCAATCGAATGTATCTGCAAACTATGAAATCTTTGAGCCGAGTACTGACAATGGCGTGTGTTGCTCTCGCGCCGACAGTGCTGGCGACCCAGGCTACTGCGCAATCGGCGCCCAAGGTGTCCCCGCAAGATTATGCATCGCGGTGGGATATCTTTGCCGGTTACAGCTATTTGGCGCCGCATGGAACCGTTCAGGTTCCGCAGCCGGATGGGACGGTGGCCCCTTACTCTTACGATGCCGTGAACCTTGGTGGACTGTTCAGCGGCGCCTATTACTTCAACAAGTACGTGGGTGTGCAGGGCGAGTTTGGCATTCACGAGTGGGGCACGCAAAAGGGTCTGAGCAACATTGGAACGCACGGAAACGACGATGGGTTCACGACTTACTCAGGCGGCATTATTTTCCGTTATCCTACCGGCGACATCACGCCGTTTGTGCACGCTCTAGTGGGAGCGGCGCGCATTGGCGGCCCAGACTTCAATCCCTATCGCTGGGGACCGGATCTAACGGCAGGCGGCGGCATGGACTACGAGACGCCGCTATTTAATCACCATCTGGCGATCCGCATTTTCCAGGCCGATTACAGCTACATGCACGCGGACTTTGGCCAGCAGATTTATGGCGGCCGCGCGAACATCAATGCGGCGACATTGAGCGGCGGCGTGGTATTCCATGTCGGTACGATTGCGCCTCCGCCACCTCCGACGATTGCCTGCTCGGCCAGCCCGACCTCGGTCTTCCAAGGCGAACCGATTACTTTGACGGCGACGGCCAGCGGCCTGAATCCGAAGGAGAATGCGATCTACACGTGGGGCGGCGACGGTGTGACCGGCAACGGCACGACGGCGACGGTGAACACATCGAATCAGGCTCCCGGCAGCTACACAGTGAAGTGCGGCGTGAAGGAAGGCAAGCCGGGCAAGGAAGGCCTGAAGCCCTGGCAGGTTGCGGATGCAACGACGACCTACACGGTGAAGGAATTCGAGCCTCCGACGATCAGCTGCTCGGCCAGCCCGACGACGATCAAGCCGGGTGACTCGGCGACGATCACGGCGACCGGCGTAAGCCCGCAGAATCGTCCGCTGACCTACAGCTACTCGGCGCAGTCTGGAACGGTTTCCGGTTCCGGCACCACGGCGACGTACAACTCAACCGGCGCACCGACGGGTTCGGTCGACATCACCTGCAACGTGGCAGACGACAAGGGCCACTCGGCCTCGTCGACCACTGCAGTGACGATCGTGGCTCCGCCGCCGCCGCCGCAACCGCACGCCTCGGCGCTCTGCTCCATCTCGTTTGAGAAGGACAAGACTCGTCCGACCCGTGTAGACAACGAAGCGAAGGCTTGCCTGGATGAAGTGGCGCTCGATCTGCAGAAGCAGGCAGACGCGAAGGCCATGCTGATTGGCGAATCCGACGCGAAGGAAAAGGCGAAGCTCGAGAAGGCGCAAGCCTTTGCAGCCAAGCACAAGCACGCCAAGACCCCGGATGATCCGGCGGCACAGCGCGCGGTGAATGCCAAGGCTTACCTGGTGGACGAGAAGGGCATCGACGCAGCACGCGTCGGAGTGGTCACCTCGGCAACCGATGGCAAGACAGTGGAAGACTACCTGGTGCCTGCAGGCGCGGACTTCAACGCCGATGTGCAGGGGACAACGCCGGTGGATGAGTCTGCGGTGAAGGCACAGAAGCGGAAGCCGCTTCCGACGCGTCACCACCACAAGGCTGCGTCGTCGAACTAAGCCAACCCGTGGCGCCGCTTGCGCAAAAGAAGCGCGAAAGGACCACGGCCTGAAAAGCAATGCTGACTGCGAGCCCGCTCAAGACGAGTGGGGCTCGCGGGAGGCACAACCAGATTCCTCTGCGACTTTTCAGGAGGTTGACCCTTTGGTGGTCAGCCTCTTTGTTTTATGAAGAGCATTTTTGGGATGTTGGGGAGCAGCCTTGTTGACGTGTCGTCAGCGCACAGTTCTTGAGTTTGCACGCAGGCGCGGAGGATGGGTCAGCGTCCTACTTACTTTTCTTTTTTCCATTCCAACGTATGGATTTGGCGCGCAGGCGCCATGGAGCGCGGTTGGCCCCGACGGCGGCGATGCTCGCTCGTTGACCGCTGTCGCCGGCGAGCCGAACCATCTCTACCTGGGAACCACGAACAGCTGGATCTATGAGTCGGAAGACGGCGGGGCGAGCTGGCACAGGCTGGCGAAGCTGGGAACCGAAGGCGACCTGGTGATCGATCACATTGTGGTGGATGCGGAGAATCCTGCGAATGTGTTCGCATCGGCGTGGGCGTTGAACCGGACGGGCGGCGGGTTGTGGGCGAGCAGAGACCGGGGGCGGAGCTGGACGGAATCGTCCGGCTTGCGCGGGCAGGCCGTATTCTCGCTGATCCAGGCGCATTCAAATCCCGCGCTGTTCTTTGCGGGAACATTGCAAGGGGTATTTCGCAGCAGCGATCACGGAACGACGTGGGCGGAGATCAGTCCGCCAGGCAGCCACGAGATTCACGAGGTGCAGTCGCTGGCGGTGGATCCGGGCAATCCGGA
This sequence comes from Occallatibacter sp., assembly GCA_035487015.1. Taxonomy (GTDB): domain Bacteria; phylum Acidobacteriota; class Terriglobia; order Terriglobales; family Acidobacteriaceae; genus Telmatobacter. Next base: position 51,918 of record DATHMP010000042.1, read on the forward strand.
GATCGTGTATGCGGGAACATGGCATCTGCCGTGGAAGACGGAAGACGGCGGCAAGAACTGGCACAACATCAAGAAGGGCGTGATCGACGATTCGGATGTGTTTTCGATCATCATCGATCCGGCGAAGCCGCGGGTGATTTATGCCAGCGCATGCAGCGGCATCTACAAGAGCGAGAGCGCGGGCGAGTTGTTCCGGAAGATTGCGGGGATTCCGGCGACGGCGCGGCGGACGAGGGTGCTGAAGCAGGACCCTGAAAATCGGGAAGTTGTGTACGCAGGGACTACGGAAGGCTTATACAAGACGACGGATGGGGGCAGGACGTTCCGGCGGATGACGGGGCCGGATGTGATTGTGAATGACGTTTCGATCGATTCCTCGAATACCAAGCACGTGTTGCTGGCGACGGACCGCGGCGGGGTGCTGGCGAGCAATGATGGAGCGGAGACCTTTGCGCAATCGAACCTGGGCATTTCCGAGAGAAAAGTAGAAGCGTTGCTGGTGGACCGGCGGGACGCCGCGCGTATTTATGCGGGAGTGGTGAACGACAAGGCATACGGGAGCGTGTTTGTCTCGGGAAACAACGGCGCAGAATGGAAGCAATTGGCGGATGGGCTGGATGGACGCGATGTGTTCGCGCTGGCGCAATCGGGAGACGGGACGGTGTTGGCCGGGACGAACAACGGGCTATTTGCGCTGGCGCTGGATGCGAAGTCCTGGGAAGCGCGCAATGTGATTGCGAATACGGAGATGAAGGCGTCGACGACGACGGTGCACGGGACGCGAGTGACGACCGAGAAGCAAGTGAAAGCAGCGCCGCACGTGATGGACGGGCGCGTCTTTGCGCTGGACCTGACGAGCGATACGTGGCTTGCCTCGACGACGGGCGGTGTTTATACGAGTCACGACCAGGGAGCGACGTGGCAGGGCGGCCCGGTGATGGGAGTGACGGGGTATCTCTCGGTGGCAGCGCATGGTATGCAGATGGCGGCGGCGCGGCCGGATGCGGTGGTGGTCTCGCACGATGGCGGACAGAGCTGGTGGCCGCTGGGAATTCCGACGGTGTTGACGAGGATTCATCGAATCACGTTTTCGTCGGATGGGACGCTCTGGATCGGCGCGCGCGAGGGCGTCTACTTTACACATGACGGCGGCAAGAACTGGATGTGGGTGCACCGGTTGCCGCTGGTGGATGTGGACGATCTTTGTTTTGATGCGGGGTTAAACACGATTCTGGTGAGCTCGCGGGGCAGCGACTTTGTGTACGCAATCGATCCGAAGACGCTGGCATGGAAGTGGTGGCAGACGGGATATCGCCTGTCTGCGGTGCGGGCTACGAACGGGCGGTTGCTGGCTGCGTCGCTGGATAATGGCGTGCTGGTGGAACCGAGCGGGCCGAGCGCTGCCGAGGTAGGGCAGCGGTAGGCGCGGGCGCGAAAATCGGGGATTCGGTATCATCAAGGTATGCAGGCTGAAGCGTCCAATTCGCAGGCTGTGTCCGGATTCAGGACTTATGACTCAAAGCTGGAGCCCATTGCGGCCAAAGTGATGGCCGGGGAGCGGTTGAGCGCGGCGGACGGATTGACGCTGTATCGTTCGCCGGATGTGCTGGCGGTGGGATGGCTGGCGAATCATGTGCGCGAGCGGATGCACGGCGACGTGACGTACTTCAATGTGAATCGACACATCAACCCTACGAATGTGTGCGTGGCAGCGTGCAAGCTCTGCGCGTTCGGGCGGAAGAAGGGCGATCCCGCGGGGTACACGATGGCGCTGGAAGAGGCATGGGAGACGGCGGCATCCGGCTACTCGGAAGCGGTGACGGAGTTTCACATTGTCGGCGGGCTGCACCCGGATTTGCCGCTGGAATATTTTCTCGACCTGGTGAAGGGATTGAAGGTGCGCTTCCCCAAGGTGCACATCAAGGCATTCACGATGGTGGAGGTGGCATATCTGGCGCGGCGCGCAAAGCTGACGATCGAAGAGACGCTCAGGAAGCTGCGCGAAGCGGGCGTGGACTCGATGCCTGGGGGCGGCGCGGAGATTTTTGCCTCGCGGGTGCGCTCGATTATCTGCGACCACAAGATTGATGGCGACGAGTGGCTGGAGACGGCGCGGCTGGCGCACAAGATGGGGTTCAAGTCGAATGCGACGATGCTCTATGGGCACATCGAAAACGATGAGGACCGCGTGGATCATCTGATGAAGCTGCGCGCGCTACAGGACGAAACGGGCGGGTTCCAGACATTTATTCCGCTGGCGTTTCATCCGGAGAACACGCCGCTGGATCACCTGCCGGTGACGACGGGGCTGACGGATATCCGCCAGATTGCGGTGAGCCGGCTGATGCTGGATAACTTTGCGCACGTGAAGGCCTACTGGCAGATGATGACACCGAAGATTGCGCAGATTGCGCTACGTTTTGGCGCGGACGATTTGGATGGCACGGTGATTGAAGAGAAGATTTATCACGATGCGGGCGCGACCACGCCGCAGGGCATGACGCGCAAGGATCTTTGCCGACTAATCACCGAGGCAGGGCGCGTGCCGGTGGAACGCGACACGCTGTATCACGCGGTGACGCGCGACGAGCACAGCTTCACGGTTGCCGTGTGAGCCTGGCCTGAAAGGCAAGCAGCAAGATGTCTGAATTTGGCCCCGCGGCCATTCTTGGCCTGTGCATCGGCTTTCTCTGGGGCATTGGTTGCTCACTGGCGATTCTCTATTCCATTTATTTGGGCGGTTACCGCAAGGGAGTGGAAGAGTCGCAGATGCCGAACAAACCGGAGCGGTTTGTGAAGGCGCTGGAAAAGCTGGAGCAACGCAAAAAGCAGGACGCAGCGTCGAAGCGCACGTAGAGACGCGTTATTCATGGCGGACGATCGCGCCGCCTTTCATGACAAATTGGACGTGTTCGCAGACGCTGATGTCATTGAGCGGGTTGCCGGGGACGGCAACGATGTCGGCGTAGTAGCCGGGCTTGAGCTCGCCGATCTGGCCGGCCCATCCGAGAAGCTTTGCTCCGTTCATCATGTCGGCCTGGAGAGCAGCGAGCGGAGTCATTCCATACTTGACCAGCAAGGTGAGCTCGCGGGCCTGCGTACCGTGCGGGAAGGGGCCCACATCGGAACCAACAGCGAAAGAGACGCCAGCGGCGAGCTGCTTTTTAAATTGCGCGATCTTGTATTCGAGCATGGCGGCCTCACTTGCCGCCTGATCTTGTGACTCCCGGTGCTGGGCGAAGTATTCGAAGATGGCAAAGGTGGGCACAGCGAAGATGCCCTTCTCTTTCATGAGGCGCACGGTTTCATCGGAGAGCTGCGTAGCGTGATCGATGGAGGCGACACCGGCTTGTGCGGCGTAGAGAGTGCCGGGTTCGCCCATGGCGTGAACGCCGACGGTGGTGCCGAGGCGCCGGGCTTCTTCGACTGCGGCGGTGAGCTGGGCGGCATTGAACTGGAAGGGCGTGACGAGGACGCCGTCGACCATTTTGTCGGGACCGGTTTCGTAAATCTTGGCGAAATCGGAGCCTTCCTTATGCTGCTCGCGCATGACTTCGATGATTTGGTCGGCGGAGTTGGCGTAATCGGCATTGGAGAGAACATGTTGTGCGGGGTTGTAGCCGCGCGCATCTTCGTGGCCGCCGAGGATATCGATGGCGTTGCCGCTGATGCGCAGGCGGGGTCCGAGGATGAATCCCTGGGTGATGGCATCGCGAATGGCGGTGTCGGCAGAACCTGCGCCTTCTGTGCCCATATCGCGCTCGGCGGTGTAGCCGGCGAGGAGGTCGGCCTTGGCGGCCTGTTCGGCGAGGATGACGCGCCAGGGGACGGACTCTTCGACGGTTTGAAGATCTTCAGCGCCGGGATGGAGGAAGAGATGGACGTGTGCGTCGATGAGGCCGGGGAGCAGGGTGGTGTCGCCGAGGTCGATGATTTTTGCGCCGGCTGGGTGGTCAACGGAGGGACCGACGGCACGGATGCGATCGCCTTCGACGAGGATTTCGCCGGGTTGGAGAAGCTTGCCGGAATCGATCTGGAGCAGGCGGGCCGCGTGAAGTACGATGGGCGGGGCGGCGGGCTGCTGCGCAGTGAGTGGGATGGCGAGCGGCGCGGTGATGAGTGCGAAGGCAGAGACGGCGCGGTGAAAGATGGCGGATGAGCGCATGTGTACGACTATGCCGCACCGCTGCCAGGTTGTCGATGGTTTAGACGGAGTTGGCCGGGATGCTTTCGGGGCTGACTCCGGGATTTGCGGGTTCAGAGGGAAAGAGGACGATGAAGGAGGCGCCGCGAAGGCCGCTGGCAGAGATATCTTTGCGGAGCGCGATGGTGCCGCCGTGGCGGCTCACGATTTCCTGCGTGACCCAGAGGCCGAGGCCGGTGCCAACATCCTTTTTCGTGGTGAAGAAGGGGTCGAAGATGCGGGGAGCGTGTTCGGGTGAGACGCCGGGCCCGCTGTCTTCGACAATGAGCTCGCCGAAGAAGCCCTGAGGCGTTTCGCGGCGGGCGCAGTAGATGGCAATTTTGCCACCGTAGGGCACAGCATCGATGGCGTTGGAGAGCAGATTGGAGATGACCTGCTTGAGTTCTCCCGGAGCGCCCCAGACGGTCGGACATCCTTCCATTTTGTGATCGATTTCGATGTGGCGGGATTCGATTTTATTGTGGTAGAGCTTGAGGACGGCCTCGACGATGGAGGCGATGTCGACGTGTTCGGGCAGGGTGGAGTCGCGATAGAAGCCGAGAGTTTGACGGGTGATATGGGCGACGCGCTCCAGCTCGCGTTCAGCGAGGCTGAGTTGTTCGCGGATGTCGGGTGGGAGCTCAGGGGACATCATGGTGAGAAAGAGGATGTTGGTGACGGCTTCGAGCGGATTATTGATTTCGTGCGCGACGGTTGCGGAGAGGCGGGCGGCGGCGGCTAGCTTTTCGGTTCTGCGGAGGACTTCCTGCGAATTGCGTTCGGCGGTGACATCGTGGAAGACGAGGACGACGCCGAGGGTTTCTCCGCCGATGGCGCGAATGGGAGCGGCGCTGTCTTCAATGGGAATCATGTGGCCGTCGCGATGGCGCAGCGCGGTGTGATTGGCGAGGCCGACGACGACGCCGAGGCTCATGACCTTTGCAACGGGGTTTTCGGCGACCGCGCCGGTGAATTCGTTAAAGATGGGGAAGATGGTATCGATGTGTTTGTTAAGGGCTTCGGCGTGGCTTATGCCGGTGAGCGACTCTGCCACGGGATTGAGAAAGGTGACCTTTCCTTGCGCGTCGGTGGCAATGACTGCGTCGCCGATGCTTGTAAGGGTGACGCGGAGCCATTCTTCGCGAGTGCGGAGCTCGCGGGCGTAGGTTTCGCGCAGGTTGCGTTCGCGCAGGATGTAGTAAGCGAGCAAGATGAGGCCGAGAACTGCGATGGCGCTGGTGGCGTAGATGCAAGCTACGGTAACGCGAATGCTATGCAGATATTCGGTTTCGCGCACGCCTTCGAGGCGCTCTTCCTCGACTTTCATCTGGCCGAGGACGCGGCGGAGATCGGTCATGATCATCAGGCCGCGATCGGAGAGCACGGTGGCGCGCGCTTCATCGGGCTTTCCGGCGCGATACAACTCGATGGTTGAGGCTAATTCCTGCAGTTTTAGCGAGGTTAACTGAGCGACGGCTGCGAGATTCTGGTGTTGCCGGGGATTGTCGGATGTGAGCTCGCGGAGGTCCTGAATGCGACGCTCGACGTTGGTGATGGCTTCATTGTAGGGGGTGAGGTATTTGGGATTCCCTGTATAGAGAAAGCCGCGCTGCCCGGTTTCCGCATCGGTGAGCAGCGTTTGGGTTTGCTCGAGGGCGAGGCGCACATCAGCGGAGCGGGCAAGCCAGTTCTGATTCTCGACCTGGGCGCTTACCTGATTGCGAATGATCCACGAACTGCCGAGGAGCAGCGCCACCAGCAGAGAGAAGCCCGCGATGACGCTGAATCTTTGGGTCAGAGAATCCACGATGAAAAGCTGTCCTCTAGCCTGCATGGGCCCCGCGAGGGAATTCTTCGCAGTGGACGCTGAGAGCCTAGCGTTTGCTCATCGTAACGGGGCGAGATGGAAAGGGTCAAGATAGGGCGAGAAGGTCAAGTCTGGCGAAAGCGATGCTAGAATGCGGCGAGCCCGGCGCGACGCTGCGAGAGGGAACGGTGGGGAGCGAGGCAACGATGGATGGAATTATCCGCACTGTGCTGGGGCTCGACATTGGCGGGACGAAGACCGCGTGCGTGGAGGGGACGCGGGACGGAGAGATTCTGCAGCGCGCGGAGATTCCGACGCAGGCCACGGAGTCGTATACAAAGACGTTGCCAAGGATGGTGGATGCGGGCAAGACCTTGATCGAAGGGGCGCGAAGCGCGGGGCGGAGCATAGCGGCCGTGAGTGTTTCTGTGGGCGGGCCGCTGAAGATTGCCGAGGGGATTCTTTTGAATCCGCCGCATCTGCCGGGGTGGCACCAAGCTCGGTTGAAGGACCGTTTGATGGAGGCGTTTCCGGGATTGCCAGTGTGCGTGGAGCATGACGGAAACGCCGGCGCGCTGGCGGAGCTTCGATTTGGCGTGGGGCGAGGCCGCGGGGATCTGCGGCACCTGATCTTTCTGACGTTTGGAACCGGGATTGGCGCAGGGCTGATTGTGAATGGACAGATTCTGCGCGGAGCGAGCGATGCAGCAGGCGAGGTAGGGCACTGGCGGCTGGCCGAGGATGGACCGCCGGGATTTGGCAAGCGCGGATCGTGGGAATCGTTTGCATCAGGGGCGGGGCTGGTGGAGTTGGCAGCGAAGATGTTCCCGGCACGGTGGACAACGCAGATGCCCATCCGCGAACTGGTGGAGGCGATGCTGGCTGACGATGGAGACGCGTTGCAGGTGGCTGCGGCCGCGGGACGGTGGATGGGGCGCGGGCTGGCGCTGCTAATCGATGCGCTGAATCCCCAGGTGATTGTGTTTGGTTCACTGGGCGTTGCGCTGGGGGAGCGTGTGCTGGGGCCAGCGCGGAAGGTGATTGCCGAAGAGGCGTTGCCGCAGGCTGCGGAGGCCTGCGAGCTGGTGCCTTCAGTGTTGGGAGCGCGGATTGGCGATGTGGCGGCGTTGATGGCGGCGCTTGTCGATACCGAAGTGGGGCGAGAGATTGGGGCAAGTGAATCGGGACAAGCGTAGGGAGCGGACGATGGGGAAAGTCATGGGTGAGGTATCGCGGCGTGCGTTTCTGGTGAGGGGAACGGCGGCGACGGTGGGAGCGGTTGTGGCACCGGCGCTGGCGCTGCAGGCGGGTCAGGCTGCGGACAAGAAGGTGATTCATATTATCGGGCACTCGCACATTGATGCAGCGTGGCTGTGGCCCTGGCGCGACGGCGCGGACACGGTGCTATCGACGTTTCGCAGCGCGCTCAATCGGATCAAAGAGACTCCGGGATTCTGCTATACGCATTCGTCGTCGGCACACTATCGCTGGGCAGAGCGGGCGGATCCATCGATGATGGACGAGATACGACAGCGGATTCGCGAGGGGCGCTGGGAAGTTGTGGGCGGCTGGCCCGTGGAGCCGGATTGCAATATTCCTGCGACGGAGAGCTTTGTAAGGCACTGCCTGTATGGGAAGGAATTTTGCCAGCAGACGCTGGGCGTGGATGTGCAGATCGGATTCAATCCGGATTCGTTTGGGCATGCAGCGGGATTGCCGACGATTCTGAAGCGGGCGGGATATGGCTACTACGCGTTTATGCGGCCGCAGGAACATGAGATGAAGCTGCCGCTTCTGTTTTGGTGGGAAGGACCGGACGGATCGCGGGTGCTGGTGAGCCGGATCTGGCATGGATATGACATGGATGCCGAACAACTGCGACCGGCGGTGGAAGGTGTATTTGCGTCGGGATTTAATCATGGCGCGTTTTTCCTTGGAGTGGGGGATCATGGCGGCGCGGTGACGAAGGAACAGATCGCGCAGGTGCTCGCATTGCAGAAGGACTCGACGCTGCCGGAGCTGCGTTTCAGCACGTTGCGGGAGTTTTTCCGTACGGTCGAGGCGTCTTCGGCGTTTGGGTCTTTGCCGGTGGTGAAGGGCGATCTGCAGCATCATGCGCGTGGATGCTATTCGGCCAATGGCGAAGGGAAGTATCAGAATCGCCGGGCGGAACGTGCGCTCGTAGAGGCGGAAACGATCTCACTGGCGGCGAACTGGGAGACAGGTCACGCATATCCTGCGCAGGATTATGCGGAGAGCTGGTGGAAGGTGTTGTTCTGCCAGTTCCACGACATGATGGCTGGAACCTCGCTGTATTCCGATTACGAAGATGTGAGAGACAGCCTTGGATATGCGTGCGAAGTGGCGCAGACGGAGAAGGTGACGGCACTGGAGAAGATGGCGAAGCGCGTGGATTTGAGCAGCGTTGCCGAGGGCGCGGTGTTTCTTTTCAATCCGCTGCCGTGGCGGCGCAAAGCGCTGGCGGAGTTTTACACCGATGACAACCCATCGGGACGCGCGCCGGTCACGCACTTGCGAGCGAAGGACGGGGGAGCGGTTCCGGCGCAATGGCGGCCATCGGCGAGCATGACGCCGTTTCTGCAGAGGCTTTCGGCGTGGGTGGAGCTGCCGCCGTGCGGCTACAAGGTATTTGAGCTGGCACATGGCGATGCGCCAGCGGGCGAGGGCTTCAAGGGATTTGCGACGGTGTCGGACACGGGATTCGGGATCTCGTCGTTCAAGGCCGAGGATGGAGCGGAGTTGCTTGCTGGTTCGATGGGTCTGGTGGTGATTGGGGATACGAGCGACACGTGGGCCCACGGCATCAACGAATTTCGGTTGGAGCTGGGACGGCCAACGCTGGAATCGTCGGCGGTGATCGAGAATGGTGCGGTGACACGGGTGACACGACAGCGAGCGCGCTGGCAGGACTCGGAAATTGTGCTGGACATTGCCGAGTTTGCAGGAATGGATTTTATCGAGTTGCGCTTTGTGATTGACTGGCGCCAGAAGGAACAGATGCTGAAGCTGGAGCTTCCAACGGCGCTGGCTCAGCCGCGGATGTTTGCCAAAGTGCCGGGCGCGGTGCTGGAGCGGCGCACCAACGGCGAAGAAGAGCCTTACCAGGATTGGGGCGCGGTGCAGGGCTCAGTTGGCGGCGCGGACTACACGGTGGCGATTTTGAATCGACAGACGTACAGCTACGACTGCTTGAACGGGCTGTTTCGCACGGTGTTGATTCGCTCAGCTCCGTTTGCGCGACACAATCCGGGACAGGTTCCGCACAACGACAACAATGCATGGCAGGACCAGGGACGACAGGAACGGCGCTTCTGGCTGTTGGGCAAACGCGGCCCGTGGAGTGAGCACGGTCTCGATCGGCGCGCTGAGGAATTGCAGTCGCCTGCGGAGTTCGTGACGGATTCTGCCCACAGTGGAAGCGAACCGTGGGAAAAGTCGCTCATGGAGATTACGCCGAACAATGTGTGGGTGCCGGCGATGAAGCAGGCGGAACATGTGCCGGGTGCGGTAATTGTGCGGCTGCAGGAACGGTCGGGCAAAGCGACGGAGGCCAAGCTTAAGTCGGAGGTGCTGGGACTGGATCATGCCGTCTCACTGGCCGCGTTTGAGCTGAAGACGGTGTTGATCACTCCCGGGGAAAATGGGCCGCAGAAGAACGGGCCTGCAGGAGTGCGCGAGGTTTCATTGCTTGAAGCGTGAACCGCAAATAGGTTACTCGACCGCTTTGGTTGCGCGGTACTTTGTTCACTAAAGTGAGTTACTTTGCGTTGGAGCGATCAATTTTCGCCGGGTCGACTAAGAAGAAATCCAGCATGGATATTGGGGTTTTTAGTTACGGCGCATTTATTCACAATTGGTTACTGCAAGGGCTTCAGGGGTGCGATCAACGTCATGCTAGTATCGCTGCGAGGTCCGACACAATGTCTCTTTCAGGCTATGATAATGCCTTTGATCAAGCAACCAACGAGCGTGCAGAGATCCGCGTACAGATTGAAAGACTGCTGACGCGCGGAGAGAATCTCGACAAGTTGCTTGAATGCCTTGCGCCTTTCGTGACAAGCCCTAAGCCGGCGGAAGGCGAACATGGCGGCGAGCACCATGAGCAGGCTCACCAGGAACATCACGAATACCACGAACATCACCAGGGCTGATGTGCCGGGGCAGCACGAAATTCAATACGCGGCGATTCCGGTGAGGTGCTGGCCGAGAATCAGCGCGTGGATGTCGTGCGTGCCTTCATAGGTCTTCACGGACTCCAGATTCATCATGTGTCGCATGATGGGGTAATCCTCTGTGATGCCATTGGCGCCGAGGATATCGCGCGCGGTGCGAGCGCATTCGAGCGCCATCCAGACGTTGTTGCGTTTGGCCATCGAGATGTGTTCGTGGCCGACGGTGCCGGCGTCTTTGAGACGGCCTACGTGGAGCGAGAGAAGCTGCGCCTTGGAGATCTCGGTGGCCATCCAGACTAGTTTTTCCTGGATGAGCTGATGGCTGGCGATGGGCTGGTTGTGGAATTGTTTGCGGGTCTTGGCGTATTGCAACGCTGTGTCGTAGCAGGACATGGCAGCGCCGATTGCGCCCCAGCCAATGCCGTAGCGCGCCTGATTGAGGCACATCAACGGGCTCTTGAGGCCGCCGGTCCCGGGCAAGAGGTTGGTCTCGGGAATATGCACATCCTGTAGGGACAGGCCGCTGGTGACGGACGCGCGCAGCGACCACTTGCCGTGGACTTCGTCGGCGCGAAAGCCTTTGCGGTTGGTTTCGACGAGGAAGCCGCGGACGCGATTGTCTTCATTTTCAACTTTGGCCCAGATGACGGCGACGTCGGCGATGTTGCCGGAGGTGATCCACATTTTTTCGCCGGTAAGGATGTACTCGTTGCCGGATTTGCGTGCGGTGGTGGTCATGCCGCCGGGGTTAGAGCCGAAGCCGGGTTCGGTGAGGCCGAAGCAGCCGAGCTTTTCTCCCCTGGCGAGAGCGGGAAGCCACTGGTTCTTCTGTTCGTCGGAGCCAAAGGTGTAGATGGGATACATGACCAGCGCGGACTGGACGCTGACGAAGCTGCGCAGACCGGAGTCGCCGCGTTCGAGCTCCTGGGTGACCAGTCCGTATTCGACGTTGGACATACCGGCGCAGCCGTAGCCCTCGAGGTTGGCGCCGAAGAAGCCGAGGTTGCCCATGAGTGGGACGAGTTCGCGCGGAAAGCGGCCGGTGCGGAAGCACTCTTCGATGATGGGGACGATGTTGTCTTCAACGAAGTCGCGTGCAGTGCGGCGAACGAGGAGCTCGTCTTCGCTGAAACCCGCGTCGAGATGAAGGAAATCAAAGCCTTGAAATTTGAAGCCCATGCATGCACCTGCCGGTGAGATTTGTGCCCGAAATTGCAAGGCTAGCAGATGGGGGCCATTCGCTGCAGCGGGCTACTCCATGTTGGCTGCATCGTTGCCGTAGGTCGGATAGGGCTCGGGTTCGTTGCTGGTGGTCATGGTGTTGAGGATGGCGAGATCGGCTCGCACCTGAGCCCATTGCGCCGGGTTTTTCTTTGTGGCAATCGGAGCGTTGGGGTCGGCGTAATAGGCAAGCACGTCGCTCTTGATGTCGGGAGGAATCGCCTGGTTGGGCTGCTGGGCGAGGCGATGGAGCAGCAGTGCGTAGGTGAAATCAGTGAGAGAATAGCCGCCGGGCTTGACGACATTTCCCGTGTCGAGATCGCGGTTGGGCAAGGGGTGATTCGGATCGTGGGAGCGCAGAAGCGTGTCTGGGTTGGTGGAGGCAAGCATTTGCAAAATCACAGCAGGCGGCGGCGCACGATGGGTTGCGGCGTTTTGGTCAGCAGGTGGAGGAGTGAATCGTTGGAGGGTACTGCGAAGGATGGTGATGGAAAGGGCGACGCTATGCAGGTAGTCGCCCTCGGTGGCGGTACTGGGGCCTTTTACGGCAACGAGTGTGAGGGGGCCGATTTTGGGAAGTATGAAGAGAAATCCCGCCAGGGCGTAGGTGCCGATGCCAGCTTTGCGACGGTAGGTGTCCCAATTATTTTCGAGGGCAGTCGCTGCCGCTTCGTTCGCCATTTCGATGGCTTCGGGGGTGTCGGGCTCGGGCGGTTCGTGGCGGCGATGCAGCAGCGTGACTGCGTATGCGATGCGGGGGATAAAGGTGCGCACGGCGAAGCGGTAGTCTTTGACGTTGAAGCGGCGGCCGCGGCGCGTGGAGAAATCCTCAGAGAGCCCGTAGGTCTGGAAGTACGCCAAGGCGAGTTGTTTGACGGGCACCTGCAGGCCGATGTGGCGCATGAAGCGAAGCGGCGCCACGCGGCGATGAGCGATCTGATCGATATCGAAGGCGAACTCGGTTTGTATGTGCTGATGCTCGCCTTCAGCATAGTTGACTACCGGGCCGTATTTTGCGGCGAGCTTGGGGAACTCGATGGGGACGGCACGGTTGGTGGCAATGGAGTGGCCAACCGAGTCGCCGATGTAATGGGAGAGAGCCCCAATGGCGAAGGCAAGCTCGTCGGCGTTCTTTGCGTTGCGGAAGAGGCTCACCACGAAGTCGCCCGAGCGCACGTAGTGGGTGAGATCAGAAAATGAAGCGTCGCCGAAGGGGTAATAACCGATGTCCTGAATGACGCAGCCGCCGTAGGCGTAGGCACGAGCTTCGTCGAGTTGGGCGGGGGTGAGGCCGGGGTAGCGGCTGAGGAGCAGAGGAACGATGGAGTCCTTCCACGCGAGGTCAACAAGCTGTTCGTGGGTCAGCAGGGAATAAGCGGCAGCTGGGCGGGACCATGGCAGAGCCAATGCGAGAAGCAGGAGGACGACAATTCGCGAGCGAGAGAGATTCATGCGCGTACTTCGTATTTGGATGCAAGGCATGCGGGTGCTGGGGAGGAACAGAGGACTTGTTATTGCAGGAATTCGCGAACGAAAGGGTCCTGGCTCGAAACGAGGTCGTGGAGGGAGCCGTCGAAGATCATACGACCTTCAGAGAGCATGAGGAATGTGGTCCCGGGATCGGTTTGACCTTCGGGCAAGGGGACCATGCGGCCGCTTTCGGTGTCGAAGCGATGGGTACACATGGTGAAGGCGTCCTGCAGGCGATGGGTGACAAGCAGGGAGGGTGTGCGGTAGACATCGCGCTGCTTGACGATGAGTTCGATGATGGTGGTGGAGGTGACGGGATCGAGGCCGCCGGTGGGGGAATCGTAGAGCAGCAGCTCGGGTTTATGGATGAGGGCGCGAGCGATGGCGACACGGCGGCGCATGCCACCGGAAAGGCTGGAAGGAAACATATCGAAGGTCTGGTCGAGTTCGACGAAACGCAGGGCTTCGTGGACGCGCGCATCGATTTCGTCGTCGGGCACGCGCTCCTGGACTAATTGGTAGGCGACATTGTCACGGACCGTGAGGGAGTCAAAGAGCGCGCCTTCCTGGAAGACCATACCGGTGCGAGTGCGCAGGGGAAAGAGCGACTCTTCTGTCATGTCGGAGATTTCGTGCTGGAACAGGAGGATCTTGCCTTTGTCGGGTAGAAAAAGACCGTTGGCGAGCTTGAGGAGAACGCTCTTTCCGACGCCTGTAGGGCCCAGCAGAATGCGGGTTTCAGCGGGGCCGAGGGAGAAGGAAATGTCTTCGAGCACATCGGGGCCGCGGAATGACAAAGTGACGTGCCGGAATTCGAGCACAGGTTCGGGCGCTCTGGCGGTGCTGGTTCCATCCGCGGATTGGGGAAGCGGTGAGGTCAAGCCCATGAGGAGAACAGTGCAATCATGACCTGGGTGATGAGGAAATCGACAAAGATGATGAGAACGGACGAGATGACGACGGCCTGAATGGTCGAGCGCCCGACGCCCTCGGTGCCGCCGGTGGTGCGCATGCCATAGAAGCAGCCAATGGTGGAGAGAACATAGCCGAAGAAGAGGGGTTTGACGAGGCCCTGAAGGATTTCAGGGAAGAGCAGGTGCTGCCATGCCTGAGCGTAATATTGGGGGCCGTTCTGGTTGTTCATGAAGACGGTGACGAGGCCGCCGCCGATGATGCCGAAGGCGTCGGAAACGATCGTGAGCAGGAACAGCATGGCGATGCTGGAGTACACTCTTGGAGTAACAAGTTTCCGCAGGGGATCGACCCCGAGGGCGCGCATGGCGTCAATTTGTTCGGTGACGACCATGGAACCCAATTCGCTGGCCATGGACGAAGCGTTTCGACCGGATACCATGACACCAGTGAGGACAGGGCCCAGTTCGCGGATCATTGTCTTGCTCACGAACTGACCAGTGACAGCAGTGGCGCCGAAGGCAGAGAGAGTGGCGGCCGATTGCAACGCGAGCACGCCGCCAGTAGACAGACCTGACAGAACCACGATGGACAGCGAGCCGACCCCGATAATATCGGACTGGATGAGGAAATCGGTCCAGTAAACGGGCGGACGAAACAGGTTGAACATCACCCGGTAGGCAAACACGGAATAATCCTGCACGGTGAGCACAAGTTGCTTGGCAGTTCTCTCAATCGTATCCAGAGCCATTTGTTTACCAGACAACGAGTTGCAGGATGCAGAGAGCTTTTAGCCTCTCTCCACTGACAGAATAGCGCACAGAGGGGAAAACTCAGGCGGTATCGGCGTCTTTATGGAAGCGGGTTTGAGGTGCGGAAATACAAGAACCTGAGAGCAAGGCCCGCGGCGGGTTTTGGCGGCATCTCGCTGAAAGTGTGAAAGATAGTGTTTGGAAATGCCTGTAGCGCGTGACCAGAAAAGCTTTGGGCGCATCTAACTGATGGAATAAGAAATAAATGAAGGGGGGACTGCCATGCACACATTTCGCCTGCGCCTGATTCTCGCGCTTGTCGCATGCGTGACAGCAGTATCCGTTGCTTCGACTTATTTTGAAGTACTGGCGCACAAGCATTTTTTGCGCGAAGACCTGCAGCACCGTTCGCAATGGATGGGAACGAGCATTCAGCCGGATGTGGAGCAGTTGCTGGCGGCTGGATACGGGGATGAGTTGCCGGACCTGCTGAACACGGCAAAGGCGCGCACGGGAGCGATGGGTCTGGGGGTGTTTCGTGCAGACGGAACGCTGCTGGCATGGACCGGATCAGAAGATCTGGCCAAGACGCTCTTGCATCAACCGGTGGAGAAGTCACTGCGCAAGGGATCGGTGCAGGCCCAGTTTGGCCGGACGGGCGATGAGCAATGGCTGGAAGAGGCGTTTCCGCTGCATCACGGCAATGAGCTCGAAGGCTCGCTGGTGCTGGTGGCGGATTCGAGTTATATCCGAGGCGAAAGCTACGATCTGTGGCGCCGCAGCTTTTTGCGCATCCTGGCGCTGGTTGTTCTGATCACTGCGGTGACCTTCGTGATGGTGCGATGGCTGCTGTTACAGCCGATGCTGCGCGTAGCGGAGCGGATGCGTCGCTTGCGGATTGGGCACGGGGATGAAAAGGACGATGCCGGCAAGAGAGAATTGAGCCTGTTTTCTCCGCTGG
The DNA here is from genome assembly GCA_035487015.1 of Occallatibacter sp. Taxonomy (GTDB): domain Bacteria; phylum Acidobacteriota; class Terriglobia; order Terriglobales; family Acidobacteriaceae; genus Telmatobacter. The sequence goes on from DATHMP010000042.1 coordinate 67,417, forward strand.
CGCGGGAAGTGGAAACGCTGGCAGAAAGCCTGATTGCGGCGCGCGCGGCGGCCGAGGCGGAAGCGCGACTGCGGGCAACCGGAGAGAACCTGTGGACAGCAGAGCGTCTTGCGGTGTTCATGCGGGAGAATGCGGGTTCGAGCAAGATTTTTGTGGTGTCGAATCGCGAGCCGTACATGCATGTGCGGCAGGGGCGGGAAATCACTTGTGTCGTGCCCCCGAGCGGACTGGTGACGGCGATTGAGCCGGTGTTGCGCGCCTGCGATGGCGTATGGGTGGCAGGCGGCAGCGGCAATGCGGACAAGGAGACGGTGGATAAATTTGACCGTCTGCGCGTGCCACCGGACGATCCTCGTTACACCCTGCGGCGCGTGTGGCTGACGGAAGAAGAAGAGGCCAAATACTACGACGGATTCGCGAACGAAGGGCTTTGGCCGTTGTGCCATATCGCGCATACTCGGCCCATTTTCAGGCCGGGCGACTGGGAATGCTATCAACGCGTGAATGAGCGGTTTGCCTCGGCGCTGCTGGAAGAGATGGAAGGGTGTGTCGATCCTGTCGTGTTTGTGCAGGACTACCACTTCACGCTGCTGCCGCGGCTGGTGAAGGCGGCGCGGCCGGATGCGCGGGTGGCGATTTTCTGGCATATTCCGTGGCCGAATCCGGAAGCTTTTGGAATTTGCCCGTGGCAGGCTGAGCTGCTGGACGGATTGCTGGGCGCGGATCTGATCGGTTTTCATATTCCGCTGCACTGCAACAATTTTCTGTCGACCGTAGATCGGGTGATCGAGTCGCGGACGGATCGCGAGCACATGTCGGTGAGCCGGCATGGGCACATCACAAACGTACGTCCGTATCCGGTGAGCGTGGCCTTTGAAGGGCCGGTTACAGCTTTGCGCAGCGACCAGGAAGAACGGCAGGATCGGGACACTGCGCGCACGGAATTGCTGCGCGAGTTTGGGGTACGCGCGGAGAGCATTGCGCTGGGCGTGGACCGCATGGACTACACCAAAGGCATTGTGGAGCGATTGCTGGCGTTCGAGCACCTGATCGAAGAGCATCCGTGGTACTGGGAGCGGCTGACGTTTGTGCAGATTGCTGCGCCCAGCCGCACGCGGATTCCGGCGTATGCAGATCTGCATCGCCGCGTGAATGAAGAAGTGGAGCGCATCAACCTGAGGTTCCAGACGCCGCGCTGGAAGCCGATATTGCTGCTGGAGCGCCAGTACAGCCACAAAGAAGTGGATCGCTGGTACAAGGTCTCGGATCTTTGCCTGGTGACATCGCTGCACGATGGAATGAACCTGGTGGCGAAGGAATACGTGGCGGCGCGCGACGATGAAGACGGCGTGCTGATCCTGAGTAAATTCACGGGGGCGGCGGTGGAACTGCGCGATGCGCTGGTGGTGAATCCCTACGACATTGAAGGCGTAGCCGAGGCGATGCATCGGGGTCTTGAAATGAACCGCGTGGAGCGGCAGGATCGCATGCAACGCATGCGCCGCCAGGTGATGGAAAACAACATCTACCGCTGGGCTGCCAATGTACTGAGCGGTCTGCGCGAGATTCGCCTGGATGGCAACGGATCGGCGGATGGATTTGCGCCGGCTTCGATGGCAATGGCTGCGCAAGATGGGGCGCACCGGAAACTCGCATAAACAATGAGGAACGGTTGACTCGGGACGCGGCTAAAAAGCTGGAGCAGTTTTTTGACGCGGTGTCTGTCGCGCCACTGTCGCTGTTGCTTCTGGACTACGACGGCACGCTGGCCGGATTTCGCGTGAACCGTTTCAAGGCGCGGCCGTGGTCCGGTATTCCGCAACTGCTGAAGCGGATTGAGGCGCGTGGCCGGACGCGCATGGCGGTGATCACGGGGCGTCCGCCGGAAGAGATCCCGCCGATGCTGGAACTCAATCCGGCGCCGGAGATCTGGGGATTGCACGGCGCCAAGCGACTCTATCCGGACGGACGCAGCGAACTGGAAGAGCAAACGCCGGAAGTGCAGCAGGCGCTGGAAGAGCTCAGGCAAAGGCTGAAGAAAGATGCGCTGGGCGGATTATTTGAGGACAAGGCGAATGCCGCGGTGATGCACTGGCGGGGGCGTGCTGTGCGCCGTGCCAGGCAGATTGAACGAAGGACGCGCGCCCTGTTTGAGCCATTGGTGAAATCCCATGGATTGCGGCTGCTAGAGTTTGAAGCGGGGCTCGAATTGCGAGCCGGACGCGACAAGGGTGGCGCGGTAAGGGAGATTCTGCGCGATGCGGGCGATGGCGTTCCGGTGACGTACCTTGGCGACGACCTGACGGATGAAGCGGCATTTGTTGCAGTGAATGAGGCGAAGGCACCGCATCTGAGCGTGCTAGTGCGCCGCGAGAAGAGAAAGACCGCTGCGGATTTGTGGATGAAGCCGCCGGAACAGGTGCGGGAATTCTTGAAGCGGTGGCTGACGGCGCAGGACAGATAGCGGTGGATGATTACTCGCGGCGGCCCTTGCGAATCTCGATGTTCAGGCGCTTGATCTTCTGGTTGAGCGTGGAGAGCGGAATGCGGAACTGTTCCGCAGCATCGGTCTGATTGCCGTTACAGCGCTCCAGCTTTTCAATGATGATGCGGCGCTCGATGTCTTCGAGGATGTCGAAGAGCGAGGCATTCGGATTGTGCTCGAGGAGCGCATCCTGGAAGCTGCGCCCAGTGATGTGGCCGGGGAGCAAATCGGATCCGATCACGGAGCTGGTGGAGAGCACCACGCCGCGCTCGATCGAGTTCTCGAGTTCGCGCACGTTGCCGGGCCATTCGTAATCAACCAATGCCCGCATGGCATCGGAGGAGAGGCGTCTTGGCGAGAGGGCGTTCTCGTTGGCGTAGAAATCGAGGAAATGCTGAGCGAGCAGCGGAATGTCTTCGCGGCGCGCGCGCAGGGGAGGCAAGTCGACGGTGATGACGTTGAGGCGATAGAACAAGTCCTCGCGGAAACGGCCATCGCGCACTGCCGTGCGCAGGTCGATGTTGGTGGCGGCGAGGATGCGCACGTCGACCTGAATCTCCTGAATGCCGCCGAGGTGCATGAAGCGCTTGTCCTGCAGGACGCGCAGGATTTTGGCTTGCGTGTCCATACCCATGGTGGCGATCTCATCGAGAAAGAGCGTGCCGCCGTTGGCGACTTCGAACAGGCCTTTCTTCGAGGCGACGGCTGAAGTGAAAGCGCCCTTGACGTGGCCGAAAAGCGTGGACTCGAGCAATTCCGACGGCATGGCGCCGGTGTTGATGGGAACGAAGGGTTTGTCCTTGCGCGGCGAATGAGCGTGGATGGCCTTGGCGATGATTTCCTTGCCGGTACCGCTTTCGCCCTGGATGAGGACAGTGGAGCGACTGGGCGCGACCTGCGACACGAGGTCGAAGACGCGCAGCATGGAGTCACTTTTGCCGACGATGTTGGTGAAGTTATAGCGCTGCTTGAGGGTGCGCTTGAGCTGCAGGTTTTCTTCTTCGGCGCGGTGGCGGGCGACGGCCGAGCGGATATCGGCAAGCAGCTTTTCGTTGTCCCACGGTTTCTGGACGAAGTTTTCTGCGCCGGCGCGGATGGCTTCGACGACATTGTCGACGGTGCCGTAAGCAGTGATCATGATGACCGGAGTTTCGGGCTGACGCTCCTTGATCTGGGGCAGCAATTCGAGGCCGCTCTGACCGGGAAGGGCGAGGTCGAGCAGGACGAGATCGAAGTTCTCGATTTCGAGGATGCGCAGGCCCTGTTCGCCGTCGTTGGCGGTACGCACGCCGTAGCCCTCAAGCGTGAGCAGCACTTCAAGAGATTCGCGAATGCCGGCTTCATCGTCGATGACGAGGATGCTTGCGCCGTTGGGAAACGCGGGCGCAGCAGAAACTGGCGCAGACAGATTGATAGGCCGATCGACCTCAGACATGAACCGTCTTCCTTAGGAGGGGAAACTCGAGATGAAAGGTTGTTCCGGCGCCTATGGCGCTCTCTACATGAATTTTTCCGGCATGCTCCTGAATAATGCCGTAAGAAACGGAGAGACCGAGGCCGGTGCCGCGGCGTTCGCCGGGCTTGGGCATGGTCTTTGTGGTGAAGAACGGGTCGTAGATCCGTTTGAGGTGCTCAGGAGCGATGCCTGAGCCGGAGTCGGAAACGACGGCTTCGACATGTCCGTTGGCCAGCGTGGAGACACGTAGTGTTCCGCCGCCGGGCATGGCGTCTTTGGCGTTGAGCAACAGGTTGAGAAAGACCTGCTGGAGTTTGCCAGGGTTGCCATGAATTGAAGGCAGATTTTCAGCGAGGTTGACGTCGACCTGCACCTGCGCGGTTTTGAATTGATGCTCGAGCAGCGAGAGCGTGTCGCGAATGACCTGATTGAGGCTGGTTTCGCGGAACTCCGTGGTGGAGGTTCGCGAAAAATTGAGCAGGCCATTGGCGATCTCGGAGGCGCGGAAGCTTTGCTGCGTAATCTTCTCAAGGACAGGACCGAGGCGCTGGTCGCCTTTCATTTGCTTGGAGAGCATCTGCGCGTAGGAAGAAATGACGGCGAGCGGAGTATTGATTTCGTGGGCCACGCCGGCTGCGAGCAAGCCGATGGAGCTGAGCTTGTCTGCCTGGGCAAGCTGGGTCTCGAGTGAGACGCGCTCGGTGATGTCGTCGACGAGAACAATGCGGCCGACGGCAATGAAATCGCGCGAAAGCAGCGGAGCGATGGCGATGTTGGCGGTGCGCTGTTCGCCGGCACGGGTGGTGAGTGGGAATTTGTAGAGATGGTGCACGCCGGATTCGTTGCGCGCGCTGTCGACCGCGTCTGCGAATTCAGGCGGGAACACGGCACGGAGGGACTGGCCAATGACCTCGGCGCGGCTGAGCGCATACATGGCTTCCATCTGCGCATTCCAGCTCTCGATGCGGTCGTCGAGATCGAGAGCGAGGATGCCGACGTTGATGGATTCGACGATGTTTTCGTTGAATTCCTTGAGGCGTTCAAACTCGCTGATCTTTTCTTCGAGACGCGCATAGAGGCTGGCGTTCTGGAGGGCGATGCCGATGTAGCTGGCGAGCGACTCGAGCAATTCGACATCTTCGCTGGAAAGGAAGTCGCCGCCGACGGTGCGGCCGAGGCCGATGACAGCGATGGTTCGCAGGAAGGGCCCATCCTGTACACGGCAGGGAAGGTAGTAATTCAGATCGAGAAGCGCGGCGGTCTGTCGCTCGGTTTCGCTCAGGTGAAGCGCCTGCTGCGCGTTTTCAAGGAAGATGTGGGAGTGGTCGCGCGCCGCGTCGAAGTTGAGGAAGCTGAGATCGAGGGTGCTGCCGGCGCGGCGCTGCTGCGCGGCACTGGCTTCGGCCGGAAGACCATGTGAGGCCGCAAGACGGAGCTGGCTGGAACTGTCGGCGAGAAAGACGGCGACGCGCGAGACGAGAAGCGTGTTGGGAAGGCGCTCGACGATGGATTCAAGCAGCGCGCGGAGGTCAGTTTCGTTGCTGAGGCCACGGCCGAATTCGACGAGGGCTTTGCGGTAGTCGTATTTCTGGCGCGCGAAGGCGCGATCGACCCAGGCCTGAATCCGGCGTTTGAGGGGATCGAAGACGAGGGCCGTGACTATGATGGCGACGACCAGCGCCCACTCGCGCATCTGGCTGAGGGTTTCCGGCAGGCGGGTGTGGACAACTTCAGCGATCAAGGCGACTGTGGCGAGATAGCCGCCGAGGATGAGGCCGGTTGCCAGGGTATACGCAACGCCGCGCTTGAAGATGAGATCGGTATCCATCAAACGGTAGCGCACGATGGCCCAGGCGAAGGTGAGCGGCAGGAAGACGAGAGACAACCCGGCGACCTTGGTGAAGACGGTCCAGATGCGGTAGTCGAGGAGAAATGGAATCGCGTAGAAGCAGGTGAAGGGCGTGACGGCGAGGAAAGTGCCGCGGGTGAGCCACTTTAACTGCTGACGCAGGAGCGGGGTGTCGGCGCGGCGATAACTGAGAAGGAAGAGCATGGCCGCGAGCACGTAAAAAACGGCGTCGTAGCCAATGCCCGCCTGCTCAAGACGATGCTTGAGCAGGCTTGTGGCCTGCCAGCGAACGATCGCGGTAATCCAGAGCCCGAAAAGAGCAACGCCAGGAGCGTAGATGATGGGCAGAAGCAGACGGCGGGGGGTATTGCGGATGCGCTCTTCAGGGAAGCTGAGCGCGAAGTGGAAAAATAGCGCGGGTTGAAGAGCGCCGGCGACGACGCCGGTCCAGAAGACGGTCCAATCGAGCAGATCGAAGGCGCCGGTGTAGGGCAACGCGTAGAGCGCGAACGAGACGAGACAGAAGAGATAGAAATGGGTCGCGCGCGGGGCGGTCCAGCGTCGGAAAAGAACGTAGATACCGATGGCGAGATAGATGAGCCCGATGACGCGGAGGGCCTGTTGCACACTGCGATCAGGCGGCTCAGGAATGACGCCAACAGGCGCATCGAGCTGCACGCCGTCGCGGGTGATGGAGTAGTTTGCCTTGCCCCAGGGGCCGGTGCGATAAAGTTCGCGGTCCAAGTCGGACAGGCGCGAGACGGGGACATCGTTGACTGCGGTGAGCAGGTCGCCTGGCTGGATACCCTGCATCTGCCCTGGGCTGCCGGGGGGGACACGTTCCGCTTTGAGGGCAAGGGCGCCGGGAGTTTCGACCCACCAGACGCCGTCATCGGGCTGCTGGAAGTGGCTCTCCTGGCGGAAATTCAACAGGGCCAACAACACCAGACCGACCGTAGCTAAGGCCAGCAGTGTCGCTTGGAAGCGGTTGAATAGACTTGTCTCCATAGTGCGGAGCACCTTACGTCACAGGAATGCGGAGCACGTTGGTTGCCACGCGCGGAAAGTGTCTCACGGAGCGCTCCGCTTGCGGCAATCGATTGAGAATGTGCAAGATACTGACGCGATCAGAGAGAAAAAGTCACCCTAAAATGTTTCCCGGGACTGTGGATAATGCAGAAAATCATAGTAGTGCTACAAAGACGAGTATCTGCCTACCGAATTCGGTAGATCGTTTGGGTAGCGTAACTTGCGGTGCGGTGTCATCGAAATTCCACCCTATCTCTTATGGAATTAGTTCCTGAACCCATACAGCTTCCGATGGGAATCGGAGCTTATTTCTGGCCGTAGGTGGCTTTGGGGCCGTGCTTGCGGAGGTAGTGATGCTCGCTGACGTGCGACGGGATGGCTGGGGCCGCAGGAGCGAGCAACACGCTGCGGAAGGCCAGACGCGCAATGTATTCGAGCACGTCGGCGTGTTCGACGGCTTCGGCTGCGGACCTGCCCCAGGCGAAGGGCGCGTGGCCGGCGACAAGGACGCCGGGAATGGCGATGGGGTCGAGATTCTCTGCGCGGAAGCGGCGGACGATGACCGCGCCGGTGTTGCGGACGTAGCCGGAGGCGACCTCGTCGGCGGTCAGCGGTTCGGTGACGGGAACGGGGCCGTGGAAGTAGTCGGCGTGGGTGGTACCGAGGCAGGGAATGGGGCGGCAAGCCTGAGCCCAGGACGTAGCGAATTCCGAGTGGGTGTGGACGATTCCGCCGATTTGGGGGAATTCGCGGTAGAGCAGGGTGTGGGTGTCGAGATCGCTGGAGGGGCGGAGCTTGCCTTCGACGATTTTGCCGTCGAGGTCGGTGATGACGAGGTCCTCGGGAGACATGGTGGCGTAGTCGACGCCGCTGGGCTTGATGACGACGAGGGGCTGGGAGCCGGTGCGGTCGATGCCGCTGGCGTTGCCGAAGGTGTGGGGAGCGAGGCCGCGGCGGGCGATTTCCTGGTTGGCGTGGAGGACTTGCTGGCGCAATTCGGGCAGTAGCATGGCGGATTTCCTTACAGGGGCCGAGCGGCTGGAAAGCGTTTACCAGAACAGTTTAGCAGCGAATGAAGAGTGGAGCCGAAGATTGGAGCCATCCGTTAAGATGGGCCCGCATGGGTGCTGGGGGTGGATGCGATGGATCGCCGGAGTTTCCTGAGAACAGTGGCAGCGAGCGCCCTGGGAGTTGGAGCGGGCAGGAAAGGCCTGGCGCTTGCGGGTGGTGAGGCACGAAGTTCGGGGCTACCCGATGCAGCCAGAGTCGGGTGGCTCGGGACGCGCTTCGGGCTGACGCTGGATCGTGTGCTGAGCGGGAGTGGGCCCTCATATTCAGAAGATTTTGTGCTGGCGGATGTGAAGCCGACGGCGGAGAGACGCTTCACCGAATACAGCGGCGACGTTTCGGGCCGGTACATCGGAGCACTGGCGAAGGCGGCGCGCGTGTACGGTGTGGAAGCGCCGCACCTCGATGCGCTGGTGGACAAGGTGATCGCGTTGCAGAAGCTGGAGGGATATTTTGGCGCGGCATTTCGCGAGGACAAACTGACCGATGCCGACATGGCGCTACTGTGGGGAAATGGGCGGTTGCTTGTTGGCCTTCTGGAGTACTGGCAACTACGAAAGAGACCGGAGGCCCTTGCGGCGAGTACGCGGCTGGGCGATTTTCTGGTGCGGATTGGGCCGCGCATGTTGTCACCTGAGATGAGGGCGGAGTTTGGAGCGCAGCATTTTGCTTCGAGCTACATTTGCTGGACGCAACAGACAGAGGGTCTGGCGCTGCTGTATGGCGCGACGAAGGACGAGCGGTATCGCGATCTGGCCGAGAAGATTGCGGCGGTGATTGAGCGGCGTCCCAGCGATCACGTGCACGGGTATTTGAGCAGCCTGCGCGGTGTGATGGTGCTGCAGGAACTGACCGGCGATGCGGCTTTGCTGAAGCAATGCGAGACGGCGTGGGAGGAGATTGCGGCGTCGCAGGATCTGCTGATTACGGGCGGTGTTCCCGAGGGATGGAGCCCGAACAATCACCGCACGGAGGGTTGCGGTGAAGCGGATTGGGTGCGGTTGAACCTGGCGTTGGGCAAGGCGACGGGAAAGGCGCGGTACGTGGAGATGGCGGAGAAAGCGATCTTCAACGAGCTGGCGTTTAACCAGTATGCGACGGGCGATTTTGGTCATCGCGTGTATACGGAGACGGGATTGCCGGCGGCAGGGGCGGTGCGGGCGTGGTGGTGCTGCACGCTGCACGGGCTGCGGTGTTTTCCGGATGTGCAGGAGAGCGTTTTTCGTGAATTGAAGGGTGGCTTGTCCTACGATCTGCCGTTGGATGGGCGGGTCGAAGGAGAGTTATTGTCGGCACGGGCTGACACAATTCTTGGCCAGGATGGGATGGTTCGAATCACGATGACGAAAGGGAGCAAGGAGCCAGCGATGCTCGCAATCCGAAAGCCTGAATGGGCGACAGGATTGGAAGCGCGAGGGAAAGGGATTGGGCAACTCATGCCTCTTGAGGATGGCTACCGGGGCATTGAGCGGGTGTGGTCTACGGGAGATGTCGTGGAGATTCAGTACTCCATGGATCTGAGGGCGAAGCCGGACGGAAACGGGCGGACGAGCTACTGGTTTGGACCGTGGCTTCTGGGTGCTTCAGCGGCCGACAATCCGGGCTTTTTCAATGAGCTGACGACGGAGAACAGGCTGGTGGGCGGCGGAACACCGGCACAGGCCGCTTGCTATCCTCGGCATTTTTGCGTGATGGCGGCGGCAACCAGCTTTACTTTTGTGCAGGCCGAGTATCCGGATCAGCCGGGAACGGTGCAATTGCGGGCGATTGCGGAGCAAACCGGGCAACCGACGACCTCGTGGGAACTGCGATTCAGGACCTAGAGGGGGAACGGGGACATTTCCTGCGAATGGGCGACTTCCGTCGTGGGGAGGGGTTAGCTCTCCTGGTATGCTCCGGGGGCTAGAATTCGTTCCTGGCCCTGTAAACCCGGGCCCGGTGCGGGCGTCTACCAGTGTGATGGCAGCCTGCACAGCATTGGATCCAATGACGATGGCAAGAGCGGAAGACGATGCCGCGCAGGCGTTCTCGCGCGTAGTGGAGAATCACCGGCTGCCGATATTCCGGTTCCTGCTGGCTTCAACGCGGGACGTGGATCTGGCCGAGACGCTGACGCAGGAGTGTTTCCTGAAGGCGCATCGCAACTGGGGAAGTTTTCGCGGCGAATCGAGCGCGATGACCTGGTTGATGCGCATTGCCATCAATCTGCAGAAGGATCACTGGCGGAATCGGCGGCTGCAGTTCTGGCGGCAGACGCGGACGAATGCGGTGGATCTGGATGAAGCGAGCGATTGGCTGCCGAGCGGCGAGAGTTCTGCCGAGCAACGGCTGCTGGCGCGGGAGCGCGTGGAGCATGTGTGGCGCGCGGTGGAAGGTTTGAGCGAGCGGCAACGGACGGTGTTTGTGTTGCGGTTTGTAGAGGAGTTGGAATTAAGCGAGATTGCGACGAGCACGGGCCTGAGTGAAGGCACGGTGAAAGCGCATCTCTCGCGAGCACTCGCACGAGTGCGCACTGAATTGGGAGGGCAGCGATGACAGAGGAATTTGACAAGAAGGGCCGGGCCGGAGAGCCTGCTGGGCTGGAAGCATTGGATCCCACGTTGAAGCAGGCGCTGGGCGAGTTCAAGGCGAGTGTGCATGCGTGGAGTGAAGCAGAGTTGGGGCGCACGCGGACGGCGCGGCAGGGAGTGGTGCATCGGACCTGGCGGTTGGCGGCAAGCTGGAGCCTGGCAGGGTTGATGCTGGCGGGCACGCTGGGCGGTGGGCTTTACGAGCGTCACGAAAGCCAGGCGCGTGCGGCGACGGCGGCAGTGGAAGCAGCGCGCGAGCGCGCGGCGGCCGAGCAGCAGGCGCGCGAGCAGGAGCAGAAGGAAGAAGAAATTCTGGCCAGCGTCGACACGGAGGTGTCGAGCGAGGTGCCGAATGCGATGGAGCCGCTGGCAATTCTGGGCGACGAAACGGAATCGCAGCAAAAGCAGTAAGCGGGGAATTGGGATCAGGGAATCACAAGGAGAAAACGATGAAGGGATCGATTGCAGTACGTGTTGGTTTGGCGGTTGCCGGTCTTCTGATGACAGGCGCTGCTTTTGGGCAGGGCCCGGGTGGAATGGGTCCCATGGGCGGTCCGGGTGGGCCGGGAATGCAAGGACATCGGCCTCCGATGGAACGCGCGTTTGGCGGGCCCGGGTTGGAGGGGCGCTGGTGGAACAATCCGAGGGTGATCGAGCGGCTGAAGCTGACCGACGATCAGCGCAAACAGTTCGACAAGATCCTGTTGGATCATCGCGAAAACCTGGTGGACCTGCACGCGAATTTGCAGAAGGCGGAACTGTCGCTGGAGCCGCTGGTGAAGGACGACAATCCGAATGAAGGCGCGATTCTGGCGCAGATTGACAAGGTCGCCCAGGCACGCGCGGAGTTGGAGAAGGCGAATGCGCGTTATCTGCTGGCATTGCGCAGCAAGTTGACGCCGGACCAATGGAAGCAGGTGCAGGCGTTCCGCGAGAACCGCGGAGAGATGCGCGATAGATGGCGCGATGGCGGTCGCGGGTCTGGTGGACACGGCCCCGATGGGAAGGGACAAGGCGATGGCCAGAATGGGCCGCCTCCTCCGGGACCACAAGGGATGCTGGACGACGATGGGAATGCGCAGGCACCGCCGGCGGCGGGGGCGCCCGGAGCGATTCAGTAAAAGTTTGGCAGAGAGCAACTGCGGTTGTAGTTAACACCGGTGGCGGCAGGGGGCGATCCTCTTGCCGCCGTTTTTTGTGTGGAGAGGGCTGAGCTTTGCAGTGGAAGAGAGTAATTCAAGAGGCCTGACGCCTGGCCGCCAGGTCTTTGAACATTAACAGAAGAGTAATTACCGAATAACTAAATACCCGAATCGATTGGCAGATACGTAACTTGGATCATATAACTTTCGTGGCATCGTCTGGTAAGAGCATCTCTGCTATTGTCACTTTAGCCTCGTGTAGATTCCCCATGCTCACTTTGATCGCCTCGACGTTGCGTTCGTCCCATGCCGCGCGCCGCGGACTCGCCTTGGTGGCTATCTACGCTGCCTCTTTCCATGTGGTCGCAATCGGCCAGGACAAACCTTCATCGCCAACTGCCGGTAACTCCGCAAACACAAATCGCTCCGAGCGGGCCGCAAACGAGAGCGCGGCGAAGCTTCCCGACCTGTCGAAGGAAGCTCTGGTCTTTGACCAGTACCACACGCAGATCCATATGGAGGCCGACGGCACCGGTACACGGGAAGTGACCGCCAGCATTCGAATCCTGGCTGACGCCGGCGTAAAAGCGATGGCCATTCTTCCGTTCACCTATTCGGCAGCATTTCAAGAGGTAAACATCGACTACGTCCGCGTAAGGAAGCCGGATGGCTCGGTCATTGAAACGCCCCAATCCAACGTGCAGGATATGCCAGCCGATGTGAGCCGCGGAGCTCCAATGTACTCCGACATTCACGAGAAGCATGTTGCGGTACGCGGTCTCGGCGTCGGCGACACGCTCGAATACCAGGTCACACTGCATATCCTCAAGCCCGAGGTACCCGGCCAGTTCTGGCTGGAGTATTCGTTTGAGAAAAACCTCATTGTGGTTGACGAACAGCTTGACCTCGATGTGCCAGCCGACAAGACAGTCACAGTGGCAAGCTCCGGAACGCAACCGACCATTTCCGTGGCGGCGGGTCGCAAGCTTTATCACTGGACCAGCTCAAATCTCACGCACCCAGACCCCAAGGATCCACCAGTTTCGAAAAAACACTGGAAGCCGCCGGTACAGGTGACAACTTTCACCAGTTGGGAGCAAGTTGGAGCCTGGTACCAGAGCCTGCAACGAACATCCATCGTCGTAACACCGGCCATTCAGGCTCACGCTGAATCGGTAACCCGAGGTCTCACCACCGAAGATGAGAAGCTCCGAGCTCTCTCGAACGATGTGGCGCTGCATATTCATTATGTTGGTCTGAATTTTGGTATCGGCCGCTATCAGCCGCACGCAGCAGACGATGTACTCGCCAACGAGTATGGAGACTGCAAGGACAAGCACACTCTGCTTGCAACGCTGCTGAAGGCAGTTGGCATTGATGCGTGGCCTGTGCTGATTTCCAGCGGACACGAACTTGATCCTGCCGTCCCTTCGCCGGCGCAGTTCGACCACGTCATCACGGCAGTGCCGATTGGCGACTCGTTGACCTGGATCGACTCCACTGCAGAAGTTGCCCCGATCGGGACGCTGATGCCGAATTTGCGTGATAAGCAGGCCTTGGCAATTCCAAATTCAAAGGCGGCTTTTCTTGAGCGAACGCCTGCGAAGCCGCCGACTCCCGACTCCGTTCGCTTCACGATCAACGCACAACTTTCCGATCGCGGCTTGCTGAAGGGACACATCACGGAAACGACATCCGGCGATGTCGAAATGCTTTTCCGGCTCGCATTCAGGCGAACTCCCCAGTCGCAATGGAAAGACCTTGTGGAGGGGATTGCCCACTCGCAGGGATACGGAGGAGAAACTTCGAATGCCCAGATCTCCGATGTTGAGCAGATCGGGCAGCCTCTGGTGATAGCCTACGACTACACGCGCGAAAAGTTCTACCAGTGGGACGATGGCCACGCCACGCATTGGATTGGCCCTCCCTTGCCAATGATGGGCCCGGAGCTTCCACGGGGAGTGAATGAGAAGAAGCCCGCCGAGAGTCCCACACTCGGTTCGACTGGAAGGGTTGACTATCACGCTGAGCTGCGCCTGCCTCCTGGCTGGACGATGACTCCGCCGAAGAACGTGGAATTAAACGAAGACTGGTTGGAGTACCGTTCCACTTACAGCTTCAAATCCGGGGTGTTTACGACGGATCGCTCGATGCTTGTGAAGAAGCAGGAGGTTCCGCTCGATCAATGGGAGAGATATCTCGCTTTCCGGCGTTCAATGTCTGAAGATTCGAGCGATCAAGTCCTAATCCATCGCGGCGCCGGCTCGCCACCTGCACCTGTTTCTGAAACTGCGTCCGCGGAAAGCATGCGCGGCACCGTCAAAGATGATGCACTGCCGGTTTACTCGGAGACGATAAAAGAGAGCGATGTCGTCCTCACTCTGACGCACGGCAAGATCGTCCGCGTGGGACTTTCGATTACAACGGACGAAGGCGCGTTTTGCAGCATCTTCGACGTCGACACCTCGGCCAAACTTGGATACGTTCGCTGCGATGGGCTTGACCGTCAGTCGGTCGCGAATACCGATGTAACCGGGGCAGGGGCGGATGTATCTGCCCCGATCTACCCGTCTTCGAATGGAGCAACTTCTTCGTGCGACGCGCTGCAGGCGGATGCAGCCGGCGGGAAAACGTCAGAAGTGAAATCGATTCTTGAAGCCCAGCCCGGTTTGGTCAATTGTCGAGGTTTGCATGGGTTCAGGCCTCTGCACGGCGCGGCGGATTACGATCAGACGGAGGTCATTGAACTTCTTCTCGCAGACGGTGCGGACATCAATGCACAGTCGGATGCGGGAGATACACCGCTGCACTGGGCCGCATTCAACGGGAGAATCGATGCTGCGACGCTGCTGCTTGCGAAAGGGGCCGCAGTAAACCCCAAAGACAAGGACGGTAATACTCCCTTGCACTGGGCTGCCGCTCGCGGACACGTCAAGATGACCGAACTCCTGATCGCCCACGGCGCCGATTTGAAAGCAAGAACAATTGCCGGTTGCACTCCTTTGCGCGGCGCCTACGATTTTCACCAGCCCGCAACGGCGCAAGTACTCCTGCGCCATGGCGCTGGTCAATAACGATTTCAATCTTAAGTTGCATCCGCCGGGGAACCGGGCGCAAACCATTGCGACGAGTCAGAGCAAATGCGTCTCCGCGTCTGGTGGGACGGTGTGAAGCTTCACACCTGAGGCTGGGGATATCACGCGCAATGTGTTTTTGCAGGTGTATTGATGAGGGGGAGGGTCGGCCATTTCTTGATTTTCCGGGACGGTGCTGTATGCCGGAACGGGGCAAAGGGCTGGAGCGAAGCGAGACAGCGAATGCGCGGGATTCGGACAGCGATTGGAGTAAGGCTGGACAGTTTTGGAGGGGGACAGGACGGATGGCTGAAGATTGGTCACAAAAAAATGACTAAAGTCTGCCTGTGTCCTACCGATGAACAGTGTGGATGCAGTAGAGCCCGGACGGCGGAAATGGCAAGGGCTTGGGTAGCTAAGAGGCTGCTCGCGGGCAGTCTTCCCGAGTTGCGGCATCCAGAAGGAGCGATCTCCCATGGCCCTCGGTGTATTGAACAATCTTTCGGCGATCTACGCAGAGAATTATCTGAACAACACGAGCAGCAGTCTGCAGACGGTATTGCAGCAGCTTTCTTCCGGTTCGCGAATCAACTCCGGGGCGGATGACGCGGCAGGTCTCTCGCTGGTGAATGGACTTGCGGCCAACTCGGCGGCGCTGACACAGTCGGCCACAAACGCGACGGAAGGTGTAGGGCTTCTGCAAGTGGCGGACGGGGCTCTCTCGCAAGTGACGAACCTGTTGAACCGTGCCATTACGCTGGCCACCGAGGCCTCGAACGGCACTCTGAACAGTTCGCAGGAAGCCGCGGCGAACCAGGAGTATCAGTCGATCCTGGCGGAAGTGAACAACATTGGGTCGACGACGACCTACAACCAGAACCAGGTATTCACGGGCGCGCAGTCGGGTGTGTCGATCTATACGGGCGACTCGTCGCTGACGGGCGCATCGATTGACGATCTGTACTTTGCCAAACTGACCTCGTCGAGCGTGGGGGATGCAGGCGGATCGGTGCAGCAGAGCAATACGGGATTATTTGTTGATCTTTCGAGCGATGCCGCGGGACCGGTGCTGAGCAAAGCCGCGACGCAGAGCGATGGGACGGGCGGCGCCGGAATCGTGTTCACGATTACCAATCCGGACGGAACAGCGAGCACTCTGACGACGACGGCGACCACGGTGGGCGGATTGATTTCGGAGATCAACAAGGATGGAATTCCGGGGGTGTCGGCCAGCTTTACCAGTGCGGCCGCAGTGGGTGACAGCACGGTGGCAGCCGGTGATACAGGCATCCTGATCACCAACACAAACGCCAACGTGGCAATTACCGCGGCCAATGCCAATGTGAGCGACACGGCGAGCGGTGCGACGACATCGGATTACACGTCGACGGCGGCGACCACGACGATCACGTATGTGACAGCAACGGGTGGCGACAACACTGCTGATCTTTCGACGACCAGCCTGACGACTGCGGGCAATGCAGCGAGCGCCCTTGCGGTGCTGAACGATGCAATTACCTATGTTGCTGCGCAGGACGGATACATTGGTGCGCAGATCAATACGCTGAATGCGGTAAGCCAGGTGATGAGCACGCAGCAGGAGAACGTGGTTTCAGCGCAGAACGCGATCCAGGCGACGGACTATGCATCGGCGACGTCGAACATGTCGAAGTACGAGATTTTGAGTCAGACGGGTATAGCGGCCCTGGCGCAGGCCAACAGCGTGCAGCAGGAAGTAACGAAGCTTTTGCAGTAGCGAATTTGAAGAAAACGGAACACTGAAGCACTTGGAAAGACAACCCAGGGACAGGGCGGCGGCAGAGAGCACTCTCTACCGCCTGTTTTTTGCGTTGGAGACGCAGTTATTGCAGTGAATGGGAGAAGGGCGAGCCAGACTCATGGGCCACAAGGATTCGTAAGACCTGCCAAAGACGGATATGCACTTTAGTGTCGAGATTCGAAAGGGTTTAATTCCGCATCGCGGCGAATGGCGCAGAATCAGCGTAGGATCAGAGCAGGGGAGAAGCTGCATGAAGCTAGTGTCACAATTGGCGGGTTGGCCGCCGCAAGGGGGTGCCGGAGCATTCGATTCACGAGCAGCGGCCTTTGCATCTTCTCCGGAAAAAGTCATTATTCAACGAGTGAACCGGGTCGTTGCCAACCGGGTGGACTTCACCTGCCTGTTTGAAAAGGGTGTCGTGACGTTCCGATTTTTCGCGGCCAATCCTGGCGCGGCAAAGAATATGGCAGGATTTATTGAGAGCAACCGGGGAAACAGCCTCCAGCAGCTGGGAAACCTGGATGCGCCGGCTGAAGAGTAGCCGGGGACCTCGATAAACTCTTTTCGAACCGACTTCGAACTGAAATCTTGTTATTAGAAGCCTGCGAACAAGCGTGGCAAGGTGAGTTGTGCCGGCCTACGCGTTGGTTCCGCATTGGCAAAGTGCGGTTGCGCTGCGGGCAGGTTCGCGCGATCGCCGCCCGCAGGGTGGACTGAAGCTATTTCGGCAACGGTGCCGTGCCGGTCACGGCGAAGGTGGCTTCGGATTTTGCCGTTGTCTCGTCAGGTTGTGCACCGCCGATGGTCAGCATGTATTTGCCGGCCAGGATGGAGCGATTACCCTGATCGTCGACGCTCGAGATGGATCGGGGATCGATCTTGAGCGTGACTTCTTTGCTTGTGCCGGGAGCGATGGAGACACGATCGAAGGCAACGAGCGAATGAATCGGTCCACCGGCCTGCGGAGTTTTCAAGTAGGCTTCGACGACTTCGTCTCCGCTGATGGCGCCAGTATTGGTGACGGTCACGGTGGCGGTGAGTGGATCACCCGCCTTTAAAGTTTCGCTGGAGAGCTTGACTGGGCCGTATTTGAAGGTCGAGTAGCTGAGTCCGAAGCCGAAGCCCCAGAGCGGCTTGCCGGAGAAGTAGCGATAGGTACGTCCCTTGAGAGTGTAGTCAGTGAATGCGGGGAGGCCGTCGAGTCCCGCATAGAACGTGACGGGCAGGCGTCCGGCGGGGTTATTGAGGCCGGCGAGGGTACGCGCGATGGCGTGGCCACCGTCGACACCCGGATACCAAGCTTCAAGAATTGCCGCTGCGTGCTGGCTGGCCCAGTTGAGTGAGACAGCGCTACCGCTCTGCAGCACGACAATGAGCGGCTTGCCGGTTGCGGCGAGGGATTCGAGAAGTTTTTGTTGCGGTGCAGGCAGGTCGAGGCTGGTGCGGTCGCCGCCGTCGAAGCCGGGTATTTTGATGCGCATCTCTTCGCCTTCCAGTTGGGGCGAGAGGCCGACGAACGCGAGGATGACGTCGGATTCCTTGGCGCGGGTGACGGCTTCGTCGAGTTGGGCTTGAGCGGGCGCCTCCCATTTGAGCGTGACACCGCCGCCGGAGCGATCCCCGGAGTGAGAGTACTCAAGAACAAACTCGTGCGGAGTGGTGTCGGCGAAGTCGAAGGCGATGGAAGGCACGTCGGCAAAATCCATGACCGGAGGCGCCGTGGATGAGTTACCGGTCTGTGCATGGAAGTTGCCCATGGAAGCCATGTCGTGGCCCTTGCGGAGCGAGCCTTCGCCGAGGATCTTGCCGTCGAGGAGGAGGCGGTAGCTTTCTTTTGGCGAATAGGGGAAGCTGTCTCCGGGTTCGAGGGAGAAGACATAGTGGCCCGGGGCCGGCGCAGTGAGCGTGCCGCTCCAGCGAACGGAGTAGCCGGTGGTGTCGATCTCGGGGACGGGTTTGGAGTTTTCCCAGTCGGCTTGCACGAGCGGCTCGGTGATGACGGCGATGGGGCGGCCAGTCCAGTCGGGCGTGGCGAAGAATTCCGTTTTGAGGCCCTTGTTCAATCCGAAGGCGGTGCGTGGAACAGGAACCGACGCACCTTCGGCAAGCGTCGAGCCTTGTGCGTAAAGGATCGGGGAGCTTTGGAATTGCTCGGCGATGCCGTCGAGAGGCGTGACAGGGTGGAGGGGGGTACCGACGTAGTTGCCGAGGATGGAGGGGAGCAGGTCGGCAGTGGGCCCGATGACGGCGATGTGTCCTGGAGCCGCTTTGAGGGGCAACGCGCCGTTGTTTTTCAGAAGGACGATGCTTTCTTCCGAGGCCTTGAGCGAAATTGCGCGATGCGCGGGCGAAGCAGCATCGGTGAAGGGAATCTTGTCGAAAGAACTGGAACCTTGTGGATCAAAGAGTCCGAGTTGAAAGCGCGCGGTGTAGAGGCGTTCGGCAGCTTGCGTTACGAGGTCTTCAGACACGAGCCCCTGGTGTACGGCGTCGCCCAGCGAATTGAAACCCGGGGTCCAGATGCTGCAGGAAAGGTCGGTTCCGGCTTGAAGAGAAAGCGCCGCGGCATGGGCGATGTCATTGGTTTTCTTATGGCCCTGGTAGACGTCGACGATGGCGCCGCAGTCGGAGACGACGAAGCCTTTGAATCCCCAGGCGTCGCGCAGATGCTCCTTGAGGAGCATTTTGTTCGTGCAAGCAGGCCATTCATCGATGGAGTTGTAGGCGCACATAACGGACTGCACGTGGCCTTGGGTGACGGTGGCGCGAAAAGCCGGAAGATAGGTTTCTTCGAGATCGCGCTCGCTGGGATCGACGTTGAAGCCGTGGCGGAGCGTTTCAGGTCCTGAATGCACCGCAAAGTGTTTGCTGGTGGCGACGGCGCGAAGGTGATTGAGATCGCTGCCCTGGACGCCTTCGACAAAGGCCACGCCCATGCGCGCGGTGAGAAAGGGATCTTCGCCGTAGGTCTCCTGGCCGCGACCCCAGCGGGGATCCCGAAAGATGTTGATGTTGGGCGACCAGAAGGTGAGGCCGTAGAAGATGCGGTGGTTGTTTTCGCGCTGGGCCTGGTTGTATTTGGCGCGAGCTTCGTCAGAGATGACTTCGCCCATGCTGTGAACGATGGATGGATCCCATGTTGCACCCATCCCGATGGCCTGGGGAAACACGGTTGCGTAACCGGCGCGCGCCACGCCATGCAGCGCTTCATTCCAGGTTTGATAATCAGGGATGCCGAGGCGGGGAACCGCGGTGGCCCAGTCTTCAAGCTGGTTGACCTTCTCCTCGAGAGTCATGCGGCCAACGAGATCGTGCGCGCGCTCCGCCGGAGAGAGTCTGGTATTGAGATATGCGGGCTGTTGCGCGACGGATACTTGAGCAAACGATGGGACGAGCAGAGGCAATGAAAGTAGCCATCGACGGAGTTGCATGGTGCGATTCCTCCAGAAACGGATGTCTTATGGTGCGACGGCATTTCAGTCGAGTCGCGGTTGGGCAAAAAGCCGGGCAGCCGAGTCCCAGAAACTCTACACGGCGGCAGGCTGGATTGGCTAGATTTATCGCTTTACTACAGGAAACTGTCAAGATGAAGGTTGATTGGGCGCATGCGCGATGGTCGATTCCATGGTGTCGAGAATTCCCTGCATGCGTATGAACTCGGGCAGACCGTGCAGCTCGTGAAGGCGCGGATCGGCGAGCATTTGGAAGAACCAGGGGCAACGGGCTTCTTCGGCAGCGCGCAGTTCGCCGATTGCGTCTTCGAGTCGGCCGAGTTTGACACAGATTGCAGAATTGAAGGAACTCGAGACGTAGCGCTCGCGACTCAGCCACTGAAGTTGTTCGACGAGGGCGGATGCTTCTGTTTCGCGGCCGGCGCACGCGAGAGCATAACCGTGCAGAGCAGTGCCGAGGTCGAAATTTGGGAAGCGCCGGATGAGATCGCGGGTAAGATGGAGCGCGCGGTCGGTTTCTCCCGCGTAAGCAAGGATTTGGGAGGCGTAAAAGTACACGCCTTCGTGATTGGGGAAAAGCGCGAGGGCTCGCTCGGTTTGACGGAGGCTGTTGCCAAGGTCGCCGGCCAGATGCCAGGTCCAGGCCAACCGCGCGTGCTGCCACGGCGCATAGGGGTCCACACGGATTGCAGATTCGATGAGTGCAACAGCTTCGTCGAAGCGATGGCGACTGAGGGCAACCATGATGCGCGCGCGGGAGGTCCACGGATCATGCTGCGATCCGGAGCTTTCCCTAAAGGCGCGCAGCGCACCATGCAGATTGTGATCGAGGTGAAAGCGGATCCAACCAAGGGTTGGAAGGATGGTTCCGTTGCCGGTGCTGTGGATGGGCAAAATGCGGGCAGCGCGTCGCGCTTGTTCGGCGGCTATGGCAGGCGACATGAATCCGCAATAGGTACGAGTGATCAAGGTGTTGATGAGATCGATTTGCGCAGAGATGAGCGTCGGGTCGAGTTCGGTGGCGCGCAAAAGGTGTTGCAGACCGTCTTGAAGGGAGCCCTGCAGAGGCTCGTAGGTCGCATGATGGCCGCGTTGATAGGCCTCGTAGGCTTCGCGCTGGAACGCGTTCCTGGGGCCGGCCTGCAATGACTCAGCAACGGCGATGAGTTGAGGGCTGGCTCCAGCGATGCGGGAGAGAATGCGGTCGATCATTCCGGATTCGAGTCCTTCGGCGCGAGAGCGATTGACCAGAAAATCCTCGACCCAGATTTGTGCAGCGTCTTCGACGCGTATCGCTTCAATGCGCAGGCGAAAGTGAGCGGGCAAGGCGCGCAAATTTCCGGTGAGCGCGAGGTCGGCGGACATGGCTTTGCCGACCTCCTGGGCAGTGAGTCCCTGCTGTGCCAGGGCAAAGATGGAATCGCGTGCGAGGACCGAGACGGACGTGAGCCTGGTGATGGAATCGTCGCTCAGCCTGGTAATCATTTCCTCTGCAATGACAGGTCCGAGATAAGTGGGTACGTCTTCCATGGCAGCAAAGGGAAGGATGACGATGCGCCGAGGCCGAGCCGCGATTTGCGAGTCGGTGCACTCGACAGGAGCGATGAATCGGTATCCCTTTTTGTAGACGGTTTGGATGAGTTCATCGGGCAGCAGGGCGGCGCGCAGCGAAGAGATGCAACGTGGCACGCTGTCGGCGGTGACATGGACCTGCCCCCAGAGGCTGCGTTTGAGTTCTGAAGGAGTCACGATGCGGCCGGGGTTCTGGAGCAGAAAGCGAAGAGCTTCGAGCTCTTTGGGGGGCAGGTGAATTTGCTGATCTTGCCGGTGAAGAACCCCATCCGGCTCCAGCCTGTAACTTCCAAATAAAAAAACCAGCGTGCTTATTTCATTTCGAGAGAAATCGCTCATGGGGGATGACCTTGTCCTTCATGACTCCCACTGTCGGCAAATTCAATTGCCGAAAAGGAACGGACCTCCCGTTTTTGGAGCATTTCCGGGGTGATCCAGTGATGACCTCAGGGAAGAAGGGGCCCATGATCGAAGCGGGAAAGGCGCGCAAAACCATATCTCGCAACACCCTATTTTCGCGCGAATTGACGAAAGTTGAAGAGAAAGAAGAGAAAATATGACTATTGATTGGGGAGTAATCGGAGGAGTGGTTACGCTGCGGGGATCGCGTGTGAGCTGTCTCACAATAGAAGTTCGCATGCTGCCTCGAAAGGAGACAGCATGCGTGATTTCAAACGTGGAATTGAAGGCTCGAGAGGTCCTTAATACTTCGACTTGATGGCGTAAGTCAGACCCATTGTGAACTGGAACGAGTTCCGCTTGGTGGGAGGAAGCGAAGCCGGCGGATCGTTGAGATAGGAGTCGATGGTGCCGAGCGAGAAGCTGAGGTTCTTGTAAGCCGGGAAGGCGAAGGTGTCAGTCTCCTGCGCGGAGTATGCGTGGAAGTTGTTATAGGCGGGAATGAAGGCGAGGCCCTGGGTGTAGGTGACGAGCTTGGTGTGCATCAGATAGGTAGCGGAAAATGTGGAACCGATCAGGTTCTGGTTTCCTGCGGAGCCGCTGATAAATTCCTGTTTCTCATATTGAGCCGTGGCTTTGAGGTCGGCTTCCTGTTTGGGAGTCTTAAGAATCGTCCAGCCAAGTCCGCCGCCGTAGATCTGTTGCAGGTCGAGATCCTGCCCATAATTGTGGTCGAATGCAGTTTGCGCCAGCACGTAGACGCGAGGAGAGAAGTACTGATCGCGCTCGGCATCGGCATGGTAGATGGCGGACTTGGTTGTGACGGCAGCGACATAAGTCGGCGTGGTGGCAGGGGGTGTGGGCGGCGCGAAGTAGCCGGGCTGCGTGATTTTGCCATAAGAACCCGTGAAGTCAATCGACGTGCGATCGCGCGGATTGAGCCAGTTGACCGTGGGGATCATTCGCACGAGACCGACGCCGCCCGAGAAGGTGTATTGATTCTCGGTTGCGGTAACGAGGGTGGCGCCTGCGGTGGCGGCGCCGTTCCAGCCCGCAAAAAATCCGGGCTGATGATGGATGTCCTTGTTCAAGGTTCCTTCATCGAGCACAAACGTAGCGTCTTTGGCAGCAATCGGAGCGGGAGCCGGTGCATGAGCGGGGGTGACGGCGATTGTCTGGTTTTCTAGAGCCAGGGTGCCGATGGGAACGTCGTTGGTCTTTTTGCGTCCCTGCAATTTCACGGTTTTATCGATCACAGCGAAGTTCCCGCTGGTGTGAAGTTCCTTGATCTTGTCCCAGGTGAGGGAAATATCGCCGAGAACATCGCTATGGAAGGTGACTTTGCCTTGCAGCGAGTTCACAAACTTGCCATGGAGGGTATCGCCGTTGCTCAAGACTAAAGTATCGGGCGCGGGCGGCGCCGGCTTGTCTTCGGACAGGGAGCAGAGAGGGATGGCGACCGCGACCAGGATTGCAAAGGCAAGTCGGGTTAAATTGCGGGTGGAGCGGCGCAGCAGAGACGAGGAAGGAATAAGAGCGTGCAGGGTCATGGGGGAGTGAACCTCTCAGTTGGGTTGGGCCTGAATTTTTCTAAATTTCGGTCATCGAGCAAGCCTTCACAGCGATAGTAAACCGGCAGTGTCCCAAATCAAAACAAGAAGCTCGTCAAGAAGACTTCAAGAATCCTTCCATTTTTGGGGCGATATTTCGCGGCACACTCAATTTGAGGGGTGTTCGGATTGGCGAAGGACGGATCGCACGCACGCTGGTCGCTACAGAGCTACGGGATCGGGATGAAGTTGCGCGATCTGCGCACGCGGAAGCGGTTGACTCTTGCCCGGCTGGCTGCGGAGACGGGGTTATCGACCGCGCTCCTTTCGAAGCTCGAAACCGATCGCATGATTCCCACTCTGCCCACATTGGCGACGATCTGCCGTGTTTTCGGGGTTGGACTGAGCCATTTTTTTAACGAACCCACGAAACACAGTCTCTCCATCTCGCGCCGGACCTATTTGCAGTCTCATGCCCAGCACCAGGATGGCGTGAAGCGGATTCCGCTGAGCGCTCCGGGCAGTGACCACGCTCTGCATACCGAATTGATTGAGATTTTGCCGGGGTCGTCGTCGGTGGACCAGGAGCGGGGACAGCGCCAGAGCCGTGTGATTTATGTTTTGGCCGGGCGTCTGACGATCGCGATGGGCAACGTAGAGGAAGTTCTGGAAACCGGGGATTGTGCCTGCATGGAGAGCGAGATGGCAACGGGGTGGTCGGCGACAGACGGACAAATGTGCCGGGTGCTTGTTGTTTCGCCCCGCGCAGCGGCGCGTTAAAGGCGAAAGAGCCGCGGCCCCCCAAAAATGGAAGTGAAATTGTTTGCGCCTAAAGGCCGTTCAGGCCATTGGCGACGTCGGAAGAGGACGGTTTGCCGGGCCGGGCCCCAATCTGTACGATGATGGGGTTAATCGAGGATCTCGAGAACGATGCGACCCAATGTGAACCTGATTAAGGCGACCCTGACGGGTGCGCTCGGCGGCCTACTCTTCGGCTTCGACACGGTGGTGATTTCGGGTGCGATTGATGCACTGGTGCGGCTTTACGGGTTGAGTCCGCAAAACAAGGGCCTGACGGTTGCCATCGGGCTGGTTGGCACGGTAATTGGGGCGCTTGGAGCGGGACAGATCGGCCAGAAGCTCGGAGGCCGCGAAACGCTGCGCATTACGGCTGTGCTGTATATCGTCTCGGCAGTGGGATGTGGACTGGCGTGGAATTGGGATTCGTTCCTGCTCTTTCGATTCATTGGTGGACTGGGGATTGGCGCGTCGTCGGTGCTGGGTCCGGTTTACATTGCAGAACTGGCTCCTGCGAAGTGGCGCGGACGACTTGTTGCCTCATTCCAATTCAACGTGGTGTTCGGCATCATGCTGGCGTATGTGTCGAACTACGTGATTCGCCTGATGCATCTTGGTGCGACGGAATGGCGCTGGCAGGTGGGGATTGCCGGAATTCCCGCAGTCGGATTTCTGATTCTGCTTTTCCGCATTCCGCGCAGCCCACGCTGGTCGGCCTCGCGCAACAGAATCGATGAGGCTCTGTCGGTGCTCAAGATGATGGGAGATCCCGACCCGGAAGCGGAGCTGGAGGATATTCGCGCGGCCCTGGCACAGGAGCATGCCAGTGCGCACGAGCGGGTTTTCCAGTGGAAGTATCGCTATCCGCTTTTCCTGGCGATCTCGATTGGTGCGTTCAATCAGCTGGCCGGAATCAACGCAATTCTCTACTACATCAACAACATCTTCGGGGCGGCGGGTTTCAGCCAGATTTCGAGTGACCAGCAAGCCATCGTGATTGGGGCGACGAATTTCTTATTCACTCTTCTCGGCATGACGCTCATCGACAAGGTGGGAAGGAAGACGTTGTTGTTGATTGGCGCGGTGGGAACCGCGGCGTGCCTGGCTGGTGTGGCATGGGTGTTCGCAACGAAATCTCACCAAAGCATGCTGCTGTGGCTGCTGGTGACCTACATTGGCTTCTTTGCGGTGTCGCAGGGCGCCGTGATCTGGGTGTATATCGGCGAAGTGTTTCCAACCTCGGTGCGTTCGAAGGGACAAGGTGTGGGCAGTGCAAGCCACTGGTTTATGAACACACTGATCCAGCTGGAGTTTCCGGTGATCGTGAACCTAATGAGCACGGCGACGCCGTTCATTTTTTTCTCGATTATGACTGTGGTCCAGTTTTTGACCGTGCTGTTTTTCTTTCCCGAGACCAAGGGAGAAACTCTCGAAGAGCTGCAGCGGAGGTTGGTGCCGGCGAAGTAGAGAGCGGCCGCGGGACGCTTCCCCGAGGGCCGCTATTGTCAGCCGCTGGCTCTTCTTCAATCGTGACCCTAATCACTCTCCAAAGGGGCACCTGCCCCTTAGATTGAGGGGTGGGCCTGCTTCGAAGCGGGTTGGGTGAATGGGGTCGCAGTGGGCGTGGTTGGGCGCAGGAGACAGCCGATGGATCAGCCAATTGTTTCGATTGCCGCGCAGGTGAGAGAGGTAGTGGAGACGACCAAGGAAGCGATGCGGGTGCCCCATGCAGAAGACATATCTTCTTCTGCTGCGGCCAGTTCCCACGAGGCCGATGCGTTACGAGGCGAGATCATTCTGGCAGGCCGCAAACTTTGGGAGCGCGGCTACGTGGATGGGAACGGCGGGAATATCAGTGTCCGGCTGGGATCGAAGTTCGTGCTTTGCACGCCCACGATGATCAGCAAGCGCGACATGGTTCCGGATGATATTTGTCTTTCGGACATGGATGGAAACATATTGGCCGGAGACCGTCCCCGCACCAGTGAGATGCTGCTTCATCTGGCGATCTACAAGGCCAATGCGCAAGCGCGGGCTGTTTTGCATTGCCATCCACCGTATGCGACGGCGTTTGCCATGACCGGGTCAGCGCCGCCGGCGGGATTCATTTCAGAGTACGAGATTTTTATCGGACCCGCGGCCGTGGCGCCGTATCAGACTCCGGGGACGCAAGCCTTTGCTGAGTCGGTGTTGCCTTATGTGCAGGACCACAATGTCGTATTGCTGACCAATCACGGAATGGTGTGCTGGTCCGATACGGTAACGCATGCCGAGTGGCTGGCGGAGATTCTTGACACGTACTGCAAAACCTATGTCATCGCGCAGCAGATTGGAAGGCCACTTCATCCGATCCCGGAAGAGAAGATTCGGGAGATCCTGGAATTGAAGCGAAGGATGGGTTTGCCGGATGCCCGAATGGCCGGTATGCCTGAAGCGATGAAGCCGGGGTCGACGGCAAGCGAGGAGCTCGAGCCTCTTGTGGAGCAAGTGGCGGCGCGGTTTGAAGGGCGACAGTATCTGCGGGAGAGCACAAAGCGAGCGAAATCCTGAACTGTGCTATACTTAGCTTGCGCTCAGTGATTTGGACGTGAGCGGCGGTTTGCCCTTTCAAAAAGGCAAGTTTGCCTGGCACAGATTTTCCCCAAGCCCCTACAGCGTAACCACCTTGGCCCTTGACAGGGAAACGCTTAAGTTGTACCCAAAGCGTGAGTGGTGCCGGCCGGCAAGGCCGTTCGGCGGAAAAGCAGCGTGGGTCAGCTCCGGGTTGAGAGCGTTCTCCGAGACGGGAAAACGCAGCAGCCAGTCCCCTCAGGGCCTTTCGGTTCTCTCTTACGCATATTTTGAATGCAGGTTCGCGCCCGATGTGTGCGCGCTCCTCGATGTCCGGCTCCGATTGCAGGCCTTATGGAAAAGAGGCTCGCGGAGACCAACAGGAATAGACCTAGTTTTGACGACTCAATTCTCTCAGTTCAATTTTTCGGCCACGCTTCAGGCGCGGCTCGACGCCAATAGTTTTGTAACCCCAACCCCGGTCCAGGACGGTGCCATTCCTCCTGCGCTCGAAGGCCGCGATGTTCTGGCCACAGCGCAAACGGGAACAGGCAAAACTCTCAGCTTCCTCATACCGATTATCGAAATGCTGCAGAAGGCGCAGGACAGAAACGCTGCGCAGGCGCTGATCTTGCTGCCCACGCGCGAACTGGCGATGCAGGTGGAAGCAGCATTCAAGAGCATTCGTACCAACCCGCTGCAATCTGTTGCACTGGTGGTGGGCGGAATGCAGGAGCGGCCGCAACTCGATGCCATTCGTCGCGGTGCACGAGTGATCGTAGCCACGCCGGGGCGTCTTGAAGATTTCATCACGCGCAAGCTGGTGCGGCTCGACCAGGTCAGGATCCTGGTTTTGGACGAAGTGGATCGCATGCTCGATATGGGTTTTCAGCCGGCAATTGCGCGTATTGCAGCGATGCTGCCGGAAGCGCGCCAGACGCTCTGCTACTCCGCCACACTGGAAGGCGCGGTGAAAGACGTCGCGCGCAAATACCTTGTTAATCCTGTGCGTGTGGAGATCGGTTCCGTGTTGAAGCCGGCAGACAATGTCGAGCTGCGGACGTTTGAAGTGGACCAGAACAACAAGCAGGAACTTCTCGAGCACTTGCTTGGCGCTGAAGAAGGCAGTTTCCTGGTGTTTGTACGGACGAAGCACGGCGCGGATCGCGTGGCGCGGAGGCTTACCCGTTCCGGCTGGTCTGCGACGCAGATTCACGGAGACCGCTCGCAATCGCAGCGCAACTCCGCATTGCGGAGCTTCAAAGAAGGGCATCACCGCGTGCTGGTTGCCACGGATGTAGCAGCGCGCGGGATCGACGTCGCGAACGTGGCGCACGTAGTGAACTACGATCTGCCGAAGGTCGCAGAGGATTTTGTTCACCGCGTCGGCCGCACGGGTCGCGCATCCGCGAAGGGTGTCGCGTCCACATTTGCCGGTCCGGCAGAACGTGGCGAGCTGCGCAAGATTGAACGCACACTGTCGATTCAAATGAAGCGGTTTCGCGTTCGCTCGATGAACGAAGCCACCGCCTAATTTCGCTGGAGATCATGCCGGAGAGGACAAATGTCCTTTCCGGCTTTTTAGTTTCTGGCTTGTGTCGGATGGAATCTCGACCTGTATGCAATTTTTCGCGGCTTCGTGCACCGCCTGTAGTTATCATTCCGTCACATTCCTTAGTAGGTCAATTTACATTTCCCTTTGCTGCGGTGGTTCGCGCGAAAGGAGCGAAATGATCCGTCGCGTTCTTTTGCTCTCCAGTTTCTGTCTGACGATGGTCCCCTCGGCGGCTCGCGCGATGAAAGAGGGGGCCTGCTCCCTCAATCCGCCTCCAGACCACGTCAATCGGTCCAACATCTTTACCGAGCAACAGGAACAGTGGCTAGGCGACGCGCAAGCCGACATGATTGAGCCCCGTTATGTGCTCGAACCAAAGACCGGAAGCGCCTATCTAAACGCGATTGGGCTGAAGCTGGCTGCACAATTGCCTGAAGCAGGAGCCCACTATTCGTTTCGCATTTTTGAGTCGGCGGATATGCGGGCGTTTTCGCTGGCAGGTGGTCCTGTCTATATCAGCCGGAAGCTGGTGATGGATGCGAGGAACGAAGATGAGCTGGCAGCCATGCTGGCCCAGGAGATTGGGCGCGTCTACATTCATCACTCGGCCTCGGTTGTTACATTGCGGTTGCGCGTGATGATGGGCGTGAAAGGGGTCAGCGACCGGGCGGACATTTTGGACAAATTCCAGCGACTGTTGAACATTCCGGTTTCAAGGGATGCGCAGCTGGTGCAGAGCGATGAAGAGAAGGACGAATTGCTGGCCGATCACGTAGGACTGTACGTGATGATCAAGGCGGGGTATGCGCCGCAGGCGTTTGCCACATTTCTCGACCGCATCACGCTCAATGGCGGATTTACCGGCAGCTTCTTTTCAGATCTGCTGGAACTTACGCCAGAAGCCAGCGTGCGCATCCGGCAGGCAAAGAAGGTTGTGGACGCGCTTCCGGATTCATGCCGGATGGAGCGGCCGCAGTTCTATTCCGGATTCAAGCCCTTCGAAGATGAGATCAGGGTACGCACGATTGACCCGATCGTTGCGGCCACACCGGGGTTGAGGTCGTTCGCTCTTGATGAGCCGATGAATCCGGCACTCGAGAATGTGCGATTGAGTCCTGACGGCAAGTTTGCGCTGGCGCAGGACCAGATGCAGATTCATGTGCTGGCCGCAGATCCTCCCAAGGTGCTGTTCTCGATCGATGCGCGGAACGCAGAGCTGGCGCAGTTTACGCCGGACTCGCAAAACGTTGCTTTCAACTACGAGTCGCTGCGCGTTGAGAAATGGAATATTGCGATGCAGCAGCCAGCCGGGGTGCTCGACTTCCCCGATTATGCAGGGTGCGCGCAGACGAGTCTCTCGCCCGACGGCGACCTTTTCGCATGCATAAGCCGGAACAATGATTATCTGTGGCTGCGGCTCATCGATCTGCAGACGGGCGAGGCGATTTACCAGAACATGAAGTTCCACGACTCAAATTACTCGACGGACCGGAATCCATTTACGCCGCAACGCGCGGCCGATCTCATTTGGAGCCCGGATGCGCGGTATTTTCTGGCGGTGGCGGGCGAAGATCATGTCGCAATCGATCTGCAGTCGAGACGAGAGGTGCAACTGCAAGGAGCGCTGAAGGGCATCTATCAGGGGCGGATGACTTTCATCGATGCGGGGGCGCTGGTTTTCGGATGCAACTGGACGCCCGGTCCGTTGAGTCTCACCGAGCAGTTTCAAATGTGCTACGCCACTTTTCCTAGGGGTAAAGCGACCAGGACTTTCAAAATGGGATATCAGTGGCTTTCAGGCGTGACACGCGGGCCCTGGATGCTACGCGGGCCCAACGACAAGTCTGCTGCGATGTTCTTCAATCCGATCACGGGTCAATCTGGGCAAGCATTTCAACTGGAACCAGCGGACCGATCGGGCGACATGGTGGCAGCTGAAAAGGGGAGTGGAGGAATCGAAGTCAGGAAGGAGGACGGGAGTTCGCAGACGGCGAAGCTGCCGGCGACACCTCTTCCGTTTCTTGAGGGTGGGAGTTTCAGCGTGGATGGACGCTTCCTGGCAATCTCAGACCGAGCGCGCGGAGCGGTTTGGGATTTGGACTCGGGCAAGCGGCTTGCGGTGACCGGCCCGTTCCGCACGGCCTCGTTCGATGCGCAAGGAAAGCTGCAGGCGGTTGAAGTGAGTCAACAGTTGAATCCGTCGAGCCAATCTGTCATCGATTCTCGGATGCACAAATCTGTGCGGATGGCGGCCACCGGCAAGAATGAATTGCGTTTTGGCGATGTTCTGGTTGGGATACACGTGACCGATGCGAAGAACGGATTTCTCAAGGACATGACTCTGGACGGATTTGACGCTTCGTCGGGTGCGAAGCTTTGGTCAAAGCGGTTTGAAAATGGCTATCCGGATTTGACGCAGGCCGACGGGAATGAAATTTTGATGACGACGGATTGGAATTCCCCGATCGCAGACGATTTGTTGAGCCACAATTTGATGAGGGGCGACCGGTCGAAGTTTGTGCGCACATCAGACCAGAGCCGCTGGAGCAACAATGGCGGGTTTCTGATTGCGATCCTTGATGGACTTAGTGGGACCGCTCTGCGAGTGGTGCAGGCGCCGGAACTGGGCACGGAAGGAGCAACGGCGCGGTCCGCTGCTCTCTTCGGCGACTGGCTCTGTGTGAATGGCAACCGCAACAACACTGTTGTTTACCGCACGAGCGATGGGGTGCGGCAGATGGCCTTCTTCGGGCGGGCACTCGCGGGGGATTCGAGACTGGGACTGATTGCAGCGACAAATCGCCCGCAGGAGTTGCTCGTCTACGACGTGGCAACGGGCAGGGCGGTGCAGCACCTGACTCTCGACCAGCCACTGCTGCTGGCACGGTTTGTGAGGGCGAAGAAGCAACTGCTGGTGCTGACGGGTTCGCAGCGCGTGTATGTGCTGGATGTGAGTGGGGCGACGCCCTAGGTTATTGCGACCTAGGCTCGGTCGACAAAAGAGGACAGAGACTCGGTCGGGTTTGCGATGGAGGGCAGTCGGGTGGCGTAGAGGAACCAGAGAAGCCATGCGGGCGCTGTCCAGGTGTAATACCACGACGTGATGCGGACATCGCAGAAGAGTTCGATGAGCGCGACTGCCGCGAAGAGCGCGATGGGCAAGAGAGAGCGTCGCGATGCGAGGGCGTGAAAGACGGCAAGAAGTACGGCGGGCAGGAGGATGGCCTCGTCAGTGATCCAGGCGTAGGGCGCGCACGCAATGGCAACGAGGAGGATCAGCATGCCTTCGTTGGTCCAGCGCCATTGTCTGCGGCGGCGCCAGAAATACCAGACTGCCCAGACGCATGCAATCGCAGTGAGCAGATATTCGAGCCAACCGGCCTGTGGATGGATGTCCCAGCGGAGGTAGGCGCTCAACGTGGGTGCGAAACGGCCGTGTAATCCGCCGGCCCGGAGCATGGCGAGATACTGCGACCAAACATCGCGATCATAGAATGTGACGATTGCGTCGCTGGCGGCAAGCGTGACCAAGAATCCGGCGATGAGGCGATAGGCCTTTTCTGCGATCACCCACAGCAGTAGTACGAGGATGACCGGCAGGAACAGATGAGGTTTAAGGCTGCAGGGTAAGAGAGCAGCGCCGGCGAAAAAGGGTCGCGACTTGTGAAGAAACAAAAAGAGCGTGATGCCGAAGAGGCAAAGCACACCGACCTGGCCGGCCATGATGCAAGCCAGTGCGGGAGCGAATAGAAAGCCGAAGAGGTGCAACCGGGTAGCCGGCTTGCCGAGGAGAAGCCAGAGGATGCCGATCGATCCGGCAAGGCATGCAAGCTGCAGCATCATCCAGAAGACGAGACCGTTCTTGGCGCTCATGCAACCGATGGGCAAGATGAGCGCGAGGCCCGCAGGCGGGCTGGGGGTGAGCTTGATTTGGAGTTGGCCGAGTCCGACGGACTTTTCTAGACGCAGGACAGCATCGGCATTGTATGGATCGGCACCGTGAACCATCTGGCGCGCAGCGGCCCAGTAGCCGATAAAGTCGCGCCTGGCAGCATTGGCGTCGGTGAGGCTCACGGAATAAATCGCTGCGAGAAAGCAGAACCCTGCCGCCACGATGCAAGCCGCGGCAAGCTGACGCCCTCGAGACGGCTTCGTCGCGCGATTCAATGGGTGTGCGCCGGAGTGGAAGGGGCATTCGAGGTGGTCGTTTGGGCGGCACCGCTGATGCGTGTGGAAACGATGTAGGCCAGAAGCCAGGCGGGGGTCGTCCAGATGTAGCCGTGATCTTTGATATCGACGGCACGCGCAACTTCGATCAAGGCAGCGGCGGCGGGAAGCGCAAGGACGAGCAGCGCACGTCGGGAATTGAGGGCGCGGAGCGCTGCGGCCATGAGTGCGGCAAGGAGAACGGATTCGTCGGTAAACCAGGCATAAGGCGCGCACATGACGGAAGCGAGCAAGACAACGAGGCCCTGGTCGAGCCAATGCCAACGATCGCGGCGAGTCCAGAAGTACCAGACGGCCCAGACGGTAGCTGCGAGCGCAGGAACGAATTCAAGCCAGTGCGCGTTGGCGTCGATGAGGAAGCGGAAGGCGACGCTCAGCGTGGGCGTGACGCGTTCTCTGACGCTGCCGTTACGCCACATGTCGAGGTATTGCGGCCAGATCTGCGGATCGAAGGCGAGCGTGATGGCTGCGCTGGCGGCGAGTGCCGCGAAAAATCCGAGGACCGGCTGGAATTTTTGGCGATGGACCGCCCAGAGAAGCAAAACGACAAAGAGAGCAAAAAAGAGGTGCGGCTTGAGCGCGCAGGGAAGCAGCGCAGCTCCGGCGAGGAAAGGATGTGAGTCGAGCAAATAGAAGAATAGTGTGACGGCAAGGAGGAAGAAAATTCCGAGTTGTCCGCCCACGAGGCACACGATGACCGGCGCGAAGACGAAGCCGAAGAGGTAGAGAAGGGTGCGCGGTTTTCCCTGAAGTTCCCACAAGAGCCGGAGCGACAAGGCGGCGCTGGCGAGGGAAAACATGCCCCAGAGGACGACGCCAGTTTTGGCGCCCATCCAGCCGAGAGGCAGCAAGAGCAGCCACGCTGCCGGGGGACTGGGCGTAATGCTCGGCTGATTGTGGTCGAAGCCTTCGGTGCGCTCGAGAGCCATGACAGCCTGAACGTCGTAGGGATTCTGGCGGTGGGCGAGCTGCTGGCCGGCAGCCCAATAGCCGATGTAATCCCCCCCCTGGCCGACCGTTTTTGCCGGTACGCTGACCCAATAGACTGCGCCGACGAAGCAGAAACCTGCCAGGACAATGGAAATGGCCGCGATCTTCTTGCCGATGGAGTCACTCATGGGAGGTCTTCCTGAGCAAAACGCAAGCCGAACCGGAGCGGGAGAGCGGGCCTGGAGGGTAGCGCAGCGGATCGGGAGGGCGGCATTGCCTCCAATGTATACGCAGACAAAGCGGTTAGCCAGTATCGGAGCGGGTCCGCGCTGTTACTCTTGGGTGGGAAAATGTTCGGTTTTCCGCAGGCAGGAAACAGCGGCGATTCCGTTGACTCCACCTTTTAATTCAGTTATTCTAGAGTCCTTGCGCGGTGTTGCGCCTTGTGTCTGGGTGTGCGCATCCAGATTCTGCCGGTGAAGCCCTCCGAAAGGCTTTCCGGAACAGGCGGCGGAATGGGACGGAAGGTTGTTGAACCGATCCTGACCGGTCAGTAAATCTCCAGGATGGAGCAAGCCCCGCAATCCTCACCCGAACAAGGTTTGTTTGGCAGTGGGTGGAAATCGGTCCTACGCGTAGAACGTGGGCACGAGCGGTTTGCGCAAGAGAGTTTTTTATAGAACAGCTGAGACCGATCAGGTCGGGACGGCGTTCGAGGGCAGGAGAGAGATGTCGACCTTTGTTCCGAGCGGCAAGAATATTGACCGCAAATGGTATGTGGTGGATGCGAACGGCCAGACGCTAGGCCGGCTGGCCACCAAGGCCGCGAGTGTGCTGAGCGGCAAACTGAATCCTCGCTATGTGCCGTACATCGATATGGGCGATCACGTGATTGTGATCAACGCAGCGAAAGTTCGCTTGACCGGCCTCAAAGCGCAGAGCAAGCTCTATCGCCGTTACACCGGTTTCCCCGGCGGGCTGCGCGAAGAGTCGTTTACGCGCCTGATCAACAGAAGGCCGGAAAAGGTTCTGGAAGAAGCGATCAAGGGCATGTTGCCGAAGACTAAGATGGGCCGCCAGATGGCGACCAAATTGAAGGTCTATCGCGACGACAAGCATCCGCACCAGGCGCAGTCGCCTGAGGCGCTGCCGGTGGCATAAAAGATTTTGCCGAGCTCCGGACGGAGCCGGCGGAGAGAGTCAAGAGAGAATGGCAGATCTGGTTCAGTATTACGGTACAGGCCGCCGCAAGTCGGCAATCGCCCGCGTTTTTCTCCGTCCCGGGACGGGCGAGTGGAAAGTCAACGGTAAGGCGTTCGAAGAATATTTCGTAACCGAACAGCAGCGTGTGGCCGCCAAGCGGACCCTCGTGGTTGCGGAGCTGGCTTCGAGTTTTGACGTTGTGACGACGGTTTCTTCCGGCGGCGTGGCCGCGCAGGCCGATGCCGTGAAGATGGGCATCGCCCGTGCACTGATCGTGTTCAATCCGGAGCTGCGCAAGGTGCTTAAGTCCGAAGGCCTGCTGACCCGCGACGCTCGTGTGAAGGAGCGCAAGAAGTACGGTCAGAAGGGCGCACGCAAGAGGTTCCAGTTCTCGAAGCGCTAACGCGCTTCAAGCTGTTAGCTACCAGCTTTCAGCTTCCAGTTTGTTCGTGCCGGTTTGAAAGGTGAAGGAAACCGAAGCC
Organism: Occallatibacter sp.; assembly: GCA_035487015.1. Lineage (GTDB taxonomy): Bacteria > Acidobacteriota > Terriglobia > Terriglobales > Acidobacteriaceae > Telmatobacter. Next base: position 102,588 of record DATHMP010000042.1, read on the forward strand.
TGACACGCCGGGACAAAGCTAGAGGCTAGAAGCGAAGGGCTAAAAGCCAGGTAGTTCAATCTCCCGCATGAGCGGGTTTAATTCGGGCCAGACGAAGGTTAGCCCGGATGCAATCCACGAAGGAGGCCCATTGGCCACGATCACAATGAAGGAGCTGCTCGAAGCGGGTGTTCACTTCGGGCATCAGACCAAGCGCTGGAACCCGAAGATGAAGGAATACATCTTTGGCGAGCGCAACGGGATCTACATCATCGACCTGCAGAAGACGCTGAAGCTGTTCAAGGATGCGTCGAAGTTTGTCACCGAACTGTGCGCCAGCGGCAAGACGATTCTCTTCGTCGGCACCAAGCGGCAGGCACAGGACGCGGTCTCGGAAGAGGCGACGCGTGCGAGCATGCCCTACATCAACCAGCGCTGGCTGGGCGGGCTGCTGACCAACTGGGTTACGGTGCAGAAGTCGGTAAAGCGCCTTCAGGAACTGGATGAAATGGCCGTGGATGGGCGGTACGAACTGCTGACCAAGAAAGAAGTGATCAAGCTGGAGCGGGAGCGCAAGCACCTCCAGGCCAACCTGGCCGGCATCAAGAACATGAAGCGGTTGCCCGACGCGCTTTTCGTGGTCGATTCGAACAACGAAGCGATCGCGGTAAAAGAAGCGCGGAAGCTGGGCATCCCGGTGGTCGCAGTGGTCGATACGAACTGCGATCCGACCGTGGTGGACTACGTGATTCCCGGGAACGACGACGCGCTGCGTGCGATTCGCCTGTTCACCTCGAAGATCGCCGATTCAGCGGCGGAGGGAGTGAACCTGGTGGGCGAAAAGGCGTTTGCCGAAACAATGCCCGAGCCGATTGCCGAGGAAGCTGCGGCGGTCGAAAGTGCTCCGGCAGAGGTTGTCGACCTGGAAGCGGCCCTGGGCGGCGGCATTCGCAAGGCGCCTGCGGCGGTAGCGGCCCTGGAAGAGGCCGAAGTAGCGGAAGGCTTTTAATCATCTGTGCGCAGAAGGCGCACATACTGAGGAGAGCGTGGCCGCCAGAATTGGACCACGCTTTTCTTTTGGTGCGGGCCGGACGGCGACCGCACTTCGCGCGAAGAAAGCGCATGCGAACGGCAAGAGCTGAATTCGAGAAGGAAACGAGATGACGACTGTGGCTGAGAAGATTGATGCAAAGTTGGTGAAGGATTTGCGCGAGAAGTCCGGCGCACCCATGGGCGACTGCCTGAAGGCATTGCAGGAGACCAAGGGAAATATCGAAGATGCATTTGTTGTGCTGCGCAAGCGCGGCATGGCTTCTGCGCAGAAGAAGGCAGCCCGCACCACCAATGAAGGCGCGGTGGGCACGTACATTCACGCCGGCGGCAAGATTGGCGTGCTGATCGAAGTGAATTGCGAGAGCGACTTTGTGGCGCGTACTGAAGACTTTCAGGAACTGCTGAAGGACATCGCGATGCACATTGCCGCGAGCGATCCGCGCTATGTGAAGCCCGAAGACGTGACCACCGAAGACCTGGAGCGCGAGAAGGAAATCTATCGTGCGCAGGCTGCTGCGACTGGCAAACCGGCGCAGGTGATTGAGAAGATTGTCGACGGCAAGATGGCGAAGTTCTACGAAGAGGTTTGCCTGCTGGAGCAGCCGTTCATCAAAGAGCAGACCATCTCGATCAAGGAATTGATTGCGCAAAAAGTCGGCAAGCTCGGCGAGAACATCACTGTGCGCCGCTTTGCACGCTTCAAGGTAGGCGCACCCGACTGGACGATGGCGCAGACCAAGGTTGTGGAAGCCGCGGCAGAGTAAGGATCGAACAACGGCAGAAATGAAAAAGCCCGGAGCGATGCTCCGGGCTTTTTTGTGCTCCCGACTCGCCCGATCCAATGCGTAGTTGAGCCTCTCGACTACCGGAGTGTTTTATGCGGCAGCGCGCTGACGCGACAAGCAAAACCAGGCTTTGGCACCGAGCCCCTGGAACTCGGCGGAGCGCAGTTCAACGATCTCCATTGCGGGCTCGACGGCGAGCGCGACTTCGCGCGCCGAACGGCGGGGTGGGCCGACTTCTCTCGACGGACCTTCCGTGCTGCCGATCAGGCTGAGCCATAAGCCCTCCGGCGCCAAGACGGCTGCGACTTGTGCCGCGAAGCGGAGTCTGTCTTCTGGTTCGTCGAAAACATGGAAGCATCCGCGATCGAATACGAAGTGGAACGATCCGTCTGTCGTTGGATCTGCCAGGAAGTCGGAAGCGGCGAAGCGGCATTGGAGCGTGCGTCTGGCCAATTTTGCTTGGGCTTGTTCGACAGCGAGCGGCGAGATGTCGACTCCGAGCACGTCGAAGCCGCGCTCAGCCAGCCAAATTGCATTGCTACCGGTTCCGGCGCCAATTTCGAGCGCCCGGCCCGGCCTGACGGCTCCCGACGTGACGAAGTCGACGAGCAGAGGGTCAGGCACTCCTGTATCCCAGGGCAATTGTCCTGAGGCGTAACTGTCATTCCAAGACGGATGGGCCATCAGGATTTGAGTTTAACGCTTCTTTTGAGGGTGTGGCGTTGGATGCTGATGCCGGATAGCGGGCCGGTTTAAATTTCAGGGTTCAGGGCTGAAGTTCACCTTGAGCAGGAAGACCATCCTTCGCGAGCTACGCCGTAGATAATTGCCGCGATTCCGAGGATACCGAGTACAAGTTGCAGCCAATTGGGAAGCTTGTCGTACGCCCTCGAGATGAAACCCATGTCCGCCATGGTCCCATGGCGGAGATCGTAACCTTCATTTCAAACGGACCCACTTCCGAAGTGAAAGAGTTGCAATGAAAAGGCCCGGAGATTGCACTCCGGGCTCTTTTACTTTCCGGAACTCCTGGCTGCAAGCGAATCGCAGGAGGCCAGGAGAATTCATCCGGAAAGGATGGCGGTTGAAAGGACTACATTCCGTTCTCTCGCGCGCCGGTGGTGTGAACGACGCGGTAGGTTGTACCGCCGTGCGACCAGACGAGAAGCAGGATGTCTTTCCCTTCAGGAACGGAGTGAACCTGGTTGGAGAAGTTCTCAGCGTTCTCGACGGGGTGGCGGTTGACTTCGAGGATGACGTCGCCGGGAGCGAGACCGGCGTCGTCTGCCGGACTTGCCGGGCGAACGCTTTCTACAGCTGCGCCTTTCACCTGATCGGGAAGGTTCAATTGTGAGCGGATGTCGGGCGTGAGATTGTCAACAGCCAGGCCGAGACGGCCTTTCTGTGTTGAACCGCCGTTGCTGTTGTCTGCAACTTCAGCATCCTTGTGGTATTCGCCCACGGTTAAGTGGATGGACTGCGGTTGGCCTTCGCGGAGAATGCCGAGCTCGATCGCTGTGCCTGGATTTGTTTGCGAAACGGCGACCTGCAATGCGCTGCCGTTGACAATCTTCTTGCCATTGATTTCACGCAGAACGTCGCCTTGCTTGAGTCCAGCATGGCCAGCGGGCGAGTCGGGCGTGACCTGGCTGACGATGGCGCCGGAAGCATCGGGCAGGTTGAAGAAGGTGGAATTTTCCGGCGTCACGTCGTTCATGCTGATGCCGAGGTAGCCATGGTGAACGGATCCGGTCTTGATGATGGCGTCGGCAGTGGCGCGCGCGATCTGCGAGGGAATGGCGAAGCCTGCGCCAGCGAAGGATCCATTGCCCGTGATGATGAAGGTGTTGATTCCGATGAGTTCGCCGTGCGCGTTGACAAGCGGACCGCCCGAGTTGCCGGGATTGATGGCAGCGTCGGTTTGGATGAAGTCGCCGGGCTTGCGTGCGTCGTCGGAATATGGGTTGGGACGGTTGAGCGCGCTGACGATGCCGCGCGTGACAGAAAACTGGAAGTAGCCGAAGGGGCTGCCGAAAGCGAGAACGGTCTGTCCGGGATGGAGAGCACTGGAGTCACCCCAAGCGATGGTGGGCAGGTTCCTGGCGTCAACTTTGATGACCGCGAGATCGTTGAGCTTGTCGGAACCCACAACTTTGGCCGTGAAGACGCGGCGGTCATTGAGGGTGACATTCACTTTCATTGCGCCATCGACGACGTGATTGTTGGTAAGGATGTAGCCATCGGGCGTGAGAATGACGCCGCTCCCGATGCCATGTTCAATTTGCGATTGCTGGGGCATCCTCTGCGCCTGACCGCCCTGGCCGTTTCCGAATCCGAAGAACTGGCGGAAGGCGGGGGGCAGATCCTGGGGATTGATGCCGGAGCTTTGGCCGCCGTCTTCGTCTGCTTCCTGCGAACCGCGCGAGGTGACGGAGACATTGACGACTGCGGGTGTGACGCGCGCCGCGACCGCTTCGACAGCGTTATCGAGCGAGACCAGCGAAGAGACACTGTTGTCGTCGAGTGGCGATCCGGAACTGGAGGCAGCATGGACAGAGTTGTGATTGACGAAGAAAGCGCCGGACGCGACGAGCGCGGCGACGGCAACGGCGGGCAAAGAGAATTTGCGAGCGGTTGCAATTAATGAATTAGTTAATGCAGACATGGTTGTTCTCTCCAAGGGTGAGATTCATGGTTAAAGTTGGATCACGATCCAGCCGTTGGCGAAGGGAATCGCCGTGGGCTGGTTTGAACTTGAAGGCACGACGTGGAAGATGAGGCGGGTCACTCGTGTGCTTCGGGTCGGCAGAGGTTGTTGCGGTGATGCGCTCGATGTGCCGGCTTGGCCAGCAGCGTCGGCGGGTTGCCTTGTGTCGTAATCGGCGATGGCCTGCGAATGTGAGGGTGCGGTTTCCACCTGTTCCCATTCGGTGAAAACGATCCACTGCTCCGCATCGTGCGAAGCAGGTGCGGGTGCGGAGCGGGCGAGGAGGTTTTCGGTGCGCACGGATTGCGGCGGCGCGATTGCGGGTGTCGAAGGATGCGCGATCGTTCGATGTTCGCCAGGGCGCCTGCCCAATGGCTGACGAGTATTGGTTACCGGAAGCTGGGCGACGGCTGAGATGGCGCGGAAATGCGCGAGCGCCGCTGGACGTGCCGGTGCAGCGGTATAGACCGCGTCGATGGGGCCTGCCGGCGCGGGAAGAGAAGCGAGAGCCGCGGTGGAACTGGGCGAAGGGGTTGAAGCGAAGCCGACCAATTGCGGGCAGCGTGCGAGTTCGAAGGTGACGCCGAGCAAACCAATGGCAACTGTGGCCAGGACGGCGCGTGCGGCGAGAGGGTTCAGCGTGGGGCGCGAGCGGAGCAGGCTCTGAACACGGACCACCAATTCGGAACGGCGCTGCCATGCTCCCAGTGACAGGGCTGTCTGACGGTGATTCAGGCCTCGTTCAGCGAGGCTGGCAAGGCAGGCGGCGTAGGCGCGGGGCGCACGCGTGATGCGGACAACACCCTCGTCGCAAGCCATCTCGCGCTCTTTTGCGAGGCGACGATCGATCCACCAGAGCGCCGGATTCAACGGAAAGACGACCAAACACAGCTTCTGGAGGAGGTTGGTCCAGTCGTCGCGGCGCCGCAAATGCTCCGCCTCATGAAGGACGATTTGGCGGAGTTCACCGGAGGTGAGCCGCGCGACGAGCCAGTGGGGAATAAGGATGCGAGGGGCGAAGAAGCCGATGACGCTGGGTCGATCGAGCAATTGGGTTGAGCAAACATCGAATTGCCGGGAGGCGGCGAGGGTGAGCTCCGCCGGAGCATCGACGAGTGAGGCGCTGTGCCAAAGAGTGCGAATGCGGACGGCGTGGAAGAGAAGATCGGCAGCGCGATACGTGGAGGCTGCAAGCCAAAGCGCAGCGATCAAGAGCGACCAATGCAAATCGAGTTCGAGCCAAGCGTGCGGTGAAGCTGTGCCCAGTCCTGTTGAGGTTGCTGTGGAGTTGATTGCGAATCGCAGAGCGAGCGCTGGAAGAAACGGAAGAGCGGCCAGAACGCCAAATCCGGCGAACCAGACCGCAAAGCGTTGTGCAGCGGTGATGCGAGGTGCGACTCGAAAGCAAAGAGCAAGAGCGGCGGCGAAGGCGGTTCCTTGCCAAAGCGAAGCAACAGCAAGGGGCGCGGCGATCTGGGCAAAGATATGAAACAGGCCGGAGGCCGTGAAAGAAAAAGAGTGGAGTGCTGCAGCGGGAAGCATGTTTCAGATCTCCCCTTGCGCATCGGGCGCTGTGGCGGCGATGGCGTCTTTGAGGCGCATCAACTCTTCTGCCGTGAGTTCTTCGTCTCCCAGGAGCGACAGCAGAAGTCGTTCGCGGGAATTGCCAAAGAAGCGGTTAAGGATATGGCGGACCTCGGAGCGGCTGGCTTCGGGCTCACCGATACAGGGTGTGTAGAGAAACGCGCGGCCTTCCTGGCGATGTTCGACGTAGCCCTTCTGCTCGAGGATGCGGATGGTGGTGAGTACGGAATTGTAGGCAAGGGACTCGCCTGCGGGCAGGTCAGCCACCAGATCGGTCACAGAGGATTCGCCGCGGGTCCATAAGATCCTCATGAGCCGGAGTTCGGCTTCGGTAAGCGTGTTGGATTTCTTTGGCGGCATCGCTATGTTGTTGAATTCAAGGGCCAAAAACTGGATCAGTACTCCTGTCACCAATATAGACGATCAACTAAAGGATTAGTTACCAGATTATTTTGCCATTGCCGGGTAGTTGGTGCAGTGGTTGAACTTTAAGGCAGGTTTGGCCGATGAAACGCCTAGACTGCCTGGCGTCACCGCAGCGGCTCGGCTGTGCGTCGGGGCCGGGTTGCGGAGTGCCGTTTGGGCGAACGCAAGTGGATGCGCGGCAGAGCGGCGTCGGGCAATGGAGTGCAGGCATGGCTTTGACCATTCTGGTGGTGGATGACTCGAGCACGATGGTGCTCAGCCTGAAAACGACACTGACGATGAGCGGTTTCGCCGTGGAGACGGCGAGCAACGGCAAGGCGGCGCTGGACAAGTTGAACGCCGGCCTCAAGCCCCATCTGATTCTGACGGACGTCAACATGCCGGTGATGGGTGGGATGGAATTGATTCGCAGTGTGCGATCGATGCCTGCGTTGCGCTTTGTACCCATCTTGACGCTGACGACGGAGAGTGAATCGACCAAGCGCGATGAAGGGAAGAAGGCAGGCGCGACGGGTTGGCTGGTGAAGCCACTTTCAGGAAACGACCTGCTTGCCGTGATCCGCAAGGTCCTGCCGGGAGCGCCACGATGAGGACTGCGCGCGAGGAAACCCAGAGCGCGATGACGCCCGCCGCGGAGCGAAGCCTGGTGCAGAACGGTCAGGATCGCAACTTCAGGCTGCGGCAAATCCGCAACAGGCTCTTGAGGGAGTCGGGGCTGCGCGGGTTGTTTCTGGGGATGTTCTGCGTGGCAACGGTGCAGGTGCTGGGACTGAACCAAGCAGGCGAGTTGTGGAGGCTGGCTGAAACCGTTTTGATCTTTCTTGTTGTGCCGGGACTCTTATTCAAGCGCTGGCACTGGAATTCCGCGCGGCGGGCCGTGGCGGACATGTGGGCGTTCGGTCATCTCAACTTCCAGCAGGTTTCGCAGGTGCTGGAAAAGTGCAAGGTGCTGCGAAACGATCTGACGGATTCAAAGCCGTTTCTGGATGTTGTGCATGGCCAGATTGGCGATTCCCTTGTGGAGTCAGAGCGGGAAGTGACGCGTGCAATCGAGCAACTCGACCTGCTGATCAAGCATGCGCAGGAAAAGCGCGATGCGATCGGGCAATCTCTGCGGAGCAGCCGGGCGTTGACCGAGAATACCGACCAGCACGTCGAAGTCAGCCGGGCAATGATTGAAAAATTGCGGGAGCAGTTGACTCGGCAGGGGCTGGAATTGACGGCCAGCTACAGACACATGGAGATGTTGGCCGTCGAGGTGAGCGCGTTGACGCCGCTGATCAAGGTGATCACATCCATTGCGCAACAGACAAGCTTGCTCGCCTTGAACGCGGAGTTGGAGGCGGCACGGGCGGGCAGCGCGGGGCGGGGTTTTGTGGTCGTGGCCAACGAAGTGAGAAGCCTTTCTGTGCGGACAAAGAATGCAGCGAGCGAGATCTCAGCAAAGATCAAGGCGACATGCGCCAAGGTTGACGCAGAGACGGCGGCGGCGAAGCGTTCCCTGGACGAACATGCGGAACACTCCCAGATACAAAATCTGATGGAAGGCCTGAGCGAAATGCAGCAGGAATTCAGCCGAAACAGCGGGGTTTTGCTGAGTGTTCTGTCGGAAGTGGATTCGAGCTATTCGGAAAGCGTCGAGCGGCTGGGACAGACTCTCGGTCACATTCAATTTCAGGATGTGATGCGGCAGCGCATGGAACATGCACAGGAAGCAATTCTGGAAGTGCGCGATCACCTGAAGGCGCTGGCTGCAAAGATCGAGGACAAGCGCTGGGAAGGCGCAATGGAGCAGGGATTTGCGCAACTGCTTGCCGAACATCTGAAGCGGTACCGTATGGCCAGCCAGACGATCACGCATCTGACAGTTGCCGGCGGCGCATCGATCGCAGACCACAGCCGTCCGGCGATTGAACTCTTCTAAGAAAGATGCTCGACGACGGTCACGCTTGTTGTTCGTCATCCACTCTCGTCGTTTCCCACTTGATCGCCTTCATTTCTTCGTCGTGGTCCGTTGATTTTCGCCGATGAACAAGGTGCGGGCGCAAAAGGACCGGCGCGCAGCTTGTGGGAACGTTTGGAGTCGATTGTGGGAGTCGTGCTGCAAAAGTCAGAAGAGGTTGAGGTACTGAAGCTGGTGGGCGCGATGGATGCCTGCGAATCGTCGCAATTGAAGAAACTGCTCCTGGAAGTGTTGCATTCGGGCAAGAGAATCGGCGTGGATATGGAGGCAATGACGTACCTGGACATCACCTGCATTCAACTCCTGTATGCGCTTCAGCAGGAAGCGCAACGGACCGGAACGAGCCTGGAACTCCTGGCCGGGCCCCGCGAAGAGGTTCTTCAAACGCTGAAGGATGTGGGCATGGGAGGGGTTTGGTTTGCCGCGGCGCGAGGGGCAGGCGGACGGGGATGACCACGATTGCGAATACAGACGCGAATCAGTTCAAGCAGGCCTTTCGCGAGGAAGCGCAGGAGATTCTTGCCGAACTGGAACAAGCCCTTCTGGAACTGATTGAGCGTTTGGGAGATGGCGAGCTGGTTGCGCGCGTCTTTCGGGGACTGCACACGATCAAGGGCTCCGGCGCCATGTTCGGCTTTGAAGGAATTGCTGACTTTACGCACGAATTGGAAAGCGCGTTTGACGAAGTGCGCTGCGGACGGCTTAAGACGAGCGCCGAACTCGTCGATGTAACCCTGGCTGCACTGGACCAGATCCGGCAGATGCTTTCGGAGGGCGAAGATCCGGCGGCAAGGTGGAATCGTGAGCGTGCAGAGATCCTGGAACGAGTGCAGAACATTGCGGGACGCGGTTCAGCACAGGGTAAGCACAACGCCGAGAATGCGATGGAAGTGGAACGGCCCAGTCTGGGGAGCGGCAGGCAGGACGCGACTCGCCGGTGGCTCATTCGATTCACGCCAGGACCCGACCTGCTACTGAACGGCTCCGACCCAATTCTCCTCTTGAAGGAATTGTGGATTTTGGGCGCGGTGTCTCTGCGAGCATTCTTTGAGGCGATTCCTCCGCTGGCACAACTGGAGCCAGAGCGTTGCTACGTAAGCTGGGAAGCTGTTCTTTCTTCCAGCTGTGAGGCCGAGGCTATTCGCGACGTGTTCATTTTTGTGGAAGATCTTTGCCAATTGCATATCGAGCTGTTGCGAGAACCGGATCGAGTAATACGAGAAGCGGCGGTTGAGAGCGCAGCCAAGCAGGAGACTTTGGCGCGCCGCCTCCCCGAAAAGGATCGGGGCGCGAGCCGCGAGAGTCAGACAATGGCGTCGAGTCTGCGAGTTCCGGCAGCGAAGCTCGACCAGTTTGTGGACCTGGTCGGGGAGATTGTGACGGTGCAGGCTCGGCTGAGCGAAGTCGCTTCTGGTCGGGACGATGCGGATTTGAGTGAAGTCACCGAGCAGATTGAACGCCTGACCACCGCGTTGCGCGAAAAGTCGATGGCGCTGCGGATGATTCCGATTCGGGGAACGTTTGAGCGATTCCGCCGGCTGGTGCACGACCTGGCGCATGACCTCGGCAAGAAGGTGGACCTAATCTTCGAAGGCGCCGAGACGGAACTGGACAAGACAGTTGTCGAGCGCCTGAGCGATCCGCTCCTGCACCTGATCCGCAACAGCATGGATCACGGGGTTGAATTCGAGACCGAGCGGAAGGCTCTGGGGAAGCGGCCGGTTGCGACGATCAAGCTGGCAGCACGGCACTCGGGCGCAGTGGTGCTGGTGGAAGTCTCCGATGACGGTGTGGGTATCGACCCGGATGCGGTCCGACGGCAGGCAACAAAGCGAGGGCTGCTGCGGCCGGAGGAAGCTCTGACCGAGGCCGAGATTTATGCGCTGTTGTTTGAGCCCGGGTTCTCGACCGCCGAGACCGTGACCGACATCTCGGGGCGCGGCGTAGGTCTCGATGTGGTGCGCCGGAGTGTCGAGAGCCTGCGCGGCACGATTGAAGTGATGAGCCGGAAAGGTGAAGGCACAAGTGTGACTTTACGTCTGCCGTTGACGATGGCGATTATCGACGGACTCCTAGTGCGGATCGGGTCGGCAAGCTTCGTGGTTCCGCTAGGAAACACCCTGGAGTGCATTGAGCTGACGCGCGAAGAGATTGAGCGCGCTAACGGTAAGCACCTCATCGTCGTGCGAGGCGAGATCTTGCCTTATATACGGCTACGTGAATATTTCCAGCTGCGCACAAGCGCTCCGGAATTGGAACAGATCATGGTGGTTGAAACCGAGGCTGGACGGTTTGGGCTGGTCGTCGACAAGGTCCTGGGAGATTGCCAGGCGGTGATTAAGGGTCTTGGCCATGTTTACCGGCACGTGCAGGTTGTGTCGGGAGCAACCATCCTGGGAAATGGGACGGTCGCGCTGATCCTCGATCCTGAGCGATTGATCCAAGAGGCAGTGCGTTCCCTTGTGGATCGCTCGCGGGGCCATCCAAGCTGCCCGGACAGGGAGAGGCCGTACGAAGCAACGCGGCGACCGGAAGCAATGCAAGGAAAGCGAGTTTAAAGTCCGCGGGCCGATTGCAGGCACAAGGATCGACCGGATCGAGATCTCAGGATTTCGATGCGCGCTGACAGCTCGCGGCGGCGCGGCGGACAAGACAACACAGCAGGGTGGAGAAAGGTCGGAAGAAATGGCAACAGTGATGGAGACACCAAGCCGGACGACGCATGCGAAGACGCACAAGGCGAACGGAAGCGGGGCGATGGCGCACCTAGACGATGGGTTGCAAAGGGACGAAGCGAGACTGCTTTCGCAGGAAATCCTGCGGCTCGTCGAGGCGTCGAAGGAAGGACGCCTGACTGAGCGCGGGCACGCGAATCAATTCACCGGGATGCATCGCGAAATGATGGAGGGCATCAACGAGATGCTGAATGCGATTCTGCTGCCGATTGCGGAAGGGAACCGCATACTGGCGCAGATTGCTGATGGAAAGATTGATGAGACGATCACCGCAAGCTACAACGGCGATCACGAAAAGATGAAGATTGCGGTCAACAGCGTCGCGGGTACGATGCAAACGCTGATTGGGATGTTTCAACGACTGACTCATGATGTGATGGAAGGAAATCTGGCAGATCGAGGCCATCCGGAAAGAGTTCCCGGAGATTTTGCCAATGTGGTGCGTGGCGTGAACGCGATGATGGATGCTCTCGTGGCGCCGATCGAGGTCGCTTCAAGCTATGTGGAGCGGATCGGACATGGCGAGATTCCGTCGCGCATTACGGATAACTACAAAGGCGACTTCAATGCGATCAAGGATGGCTTGAACAGCTGTATCGATGCGCTCAGCGGGTTCATCGCGGAGATGAAGCGCATGTCGGAGGAGCACAACAAGGGGGACATTGACGTTGTCATAGCTGCGGACAAGTTCGAAGGCGCGTACCGGACGATGGCGCAAGGGGTAAACGACATGGTTGCGGGCCACATATCGGTAAAGAAAAAGGCGATGGCCTGTGTGGCGGAGTTTGGCAAGGGAAATTTTGGCGCCCCTTTGGAGAGGTTCCCGGGGAAGAAAGCGTTTATCAACGACACGATCGAACAAGTTCGCGAAAATCTGAAGAGCCTGATTGCGGATACCGATGGCTTGATTCAGGCTGCGGTGGAGGGGCGGCTTGCGACCCGCGCGGATGCTGCCAGACACCAGGGCGGCTTCCGCAAGATTGTCGAGGGAATCAACAACACCCTGGATGCAGTGATCGGGCCGTTAAATGTTTCAGCCCGATATGTGGAGATGATCAGTAAGGGCGAGATTCCGGCGCAAATCAGCGACGAATACAGAGGCGATTTCAACGCGATCAAGAACAATCTCAATTCGCTGATTGCGGCGATGAACGAAGTGACCTTGGCAGCGGAAAAGATTGCCAATGGCGATTTGACTGTTTCGATTCGCGAGCGTTCTTCGGAAGACAAGCTGATGCAGGCGTTGTCAGCCATGGTGGCTGGCTTGACGCAAACGGTGACGGACATTCGGTCGATTGCAGGGGAGGTGGCGGCGGCCAGCCAGTCGATATCGACAGCGTCGATCCAGGTTTCGAAAGGCGCGAGTTCGCAAGCCGCCGCGGCGGAGGAGGCATCTTCTTCGATGGAGGAGATGGTTTCGAACATCAAGCAGAACGCAGACAACGCACAGCAAACCGACAAGATCGCCAACAAGTCGGCGCGCGACGCACAGGAAAGCGGGAAGAGTGTTCTGGAAGCCGTTTCAGCGATGAAAGAGATTGCCAACAAAATCTCGATCATTGAAGAGATTGCCCGGCAGACCAACCTTCTTGCACTGAACGCGGCGATCGAAGCGGCCCGCGCCGGCGAGCATGGCAAAGGTTTTGCCGTGGTGGCAGCGGAAGTGAGGAAACTGGCGGAGCGGAGCCAGAAGGCTGCGGGAGAGATCAATCAGCTGTCGGCGACAACCCTCCGGGTCTCAGAAAAGTCGGGCGAAATGCTGGAGAAGCTTGTACCGGATATTCAGCGCACGGCAGAACTGGTGCAGGAAATTTCGGCGGCGAGCAAGGAGCAGGACACAGGGGCCGAGCAGATCAACAAGGCTTTGCAGCAACTGGAGCAAGTCATCCAGCAGAATGCATCCGCATCGGAAGAGATGGCGTCGACAACGGAAGAATTGACCGGACAATCGGAACAACTGGTAGGGGCGCTAGCGTTTTTCAAGACGAGAGAGGAAGACTCCGGGCCCAAGCGCACGCACGCGGTGGCCCGGCCTGCTCATTCTGAGACAAAGGCGGGGATTGGATTGGGGGGACACAAGGGTGCGAGTTCAGTCGTGGCCAAGACAAAAGTTAAGCCAGGTGTCCATCTGAAGCTGGCCGACCGGCAGGACGAACTGGATGCAGAGTTTGAGCGTTACTGACCGAAGGAACGCGGGTAGCAGAAGTAGCCCGCGTTTCGTGTCTCTAGAAATGGGGAAGGAAGGAAACAATGAGCGTAAATGAAATCACGGAGACGCGGCAGTATCTGACGTTCAAGCTGGGCAACGAAATATTTGCAACGGACGTTGCGAAAGTGCGCGAGGTGCTGGACCTGACTGCCATTACGGCAATCCCGCGGACGCCCGATTTCATGGCCGGCGTGATCAACCTACGCGGCAGCGTGGTGCCGGTCGTGGATCTGCGCCTGTGCTTTGAGATGTCGAAGACGGAGAGTACGCGGAATACCTGCATCGTGGTGGTGGAGGTGGTGCTGGAGGGCGAGACCACCGTCCTTGGCGCGCTGGCAGATTCGGTCGAAGAGGTAATCGATCTGGAGCCTGACCAGATTCAGCCGGCGCCACGCATCGGTACGCAGATTCAAACTGAATTCATCAAGGGCATGGGCAAACGGGATACCCAGTTCATCATGATTCTCGATATCGATCAGGTGTTCTCTGTGGAAGACCTGGCGATGGCGCAGACGCATGAAATGGGAAGGCCGGTGGCTGAAGTTGCCGCGTGAAAGGAACGGCGAAGCACACGCTGTGCATGGTTTGAAAATGATGGAAGGGGATCAGGAAGGGATTTCGAGAAGCGACTATGGAAGGCTGTGTACTCTGATTCATGCTGAAGCCGGCATCCATTTGGGGCCCGATCGAGGAACCATGCTGGAGATACGGATCAAGCGCCGGTTGAAGGCGCTTGATCTCGATTCCTACAGCGACTATTGCGAATACCTGTTTGGACAGCAAGGGCGCACGAGAGAGCTGGTTCATCTGATCGATGTTGTGACGACGAACAAGACCGATTTCTTTCGAGAGCCAAAGCACTTCGAGTATTTGATTGCGACAGCGCTGCCGGACTTGATGCGGCGAGTTGCTGCGGGTCGGGCGCTGGTGGTGTGGAGCGCGGGCTGTTCCACCGGAGAGGAACCCTACACATTAGCGATGTTACTGAGCGAATATGCGCAGAATCATCCCGGATTCCGCTTCAGAATTATTGCCTCGGATATTTCGACGGTGGTGTTGGAGAAAGCGCGGCTGGGTATCTATGCAGAGGAAGTCGCGGAGCCAGTGCCGGCGGTCTTGCGGCGCAGATATTTTCTGCGCGGCCGGGACGCAAAGATGCGGCAAGTGCGAGTGGTTCCGGAAATACGCAGGTTGGTGGAGTTCCGTTATTTGAATTTCATGGACGACGACTATCGCCTGGCGGAAAGTGCGGATGTCATTTTCTGTCGGAATGTCATCATTTATTTCAACCGAGAGACGCAGGAGAAGATTTTGCGGAAGTTGGCGGGCTGCCTGATCGGGGGAGGATATCTGTTTGTGGGCCACGCGGAGACGCTGCACACAATGCGTTTGCCGCTGAAGCCTGTGGGTCCATCGCTCTACAGAAAAGCCGGCGACGACGCGTAGGATGCCGCCTCGCCCAATTTATGTGCAGCCGGGCGACATGGTGCTCACGGAGGAGCCATCGATTCTGCAGACCGTTCTTGGTTCCTGCGTGGGCATCACGTTTCAGGCGACCGGAAAGGGAATCGCCGCGCTCTGTCACCCGATGCTGCCGTGTCAGACATCGAGAGGCACAGACGAAGGGAGTTCAGGCAGCGACGGCCGATTCGTGGACTCCGCGATCCGCGAGGTCGGCCGAATTCTCGACGCGAAGGGCGTTGAGCGGCCCCACGTTGTGGTGAAGGTGTTTGGGGGAAGCGACGTGCTGCCGTTCTCCAAAGCAACGGGCAGGCCAACGGTCGGCCATCTGAACGCGGTAGCTGCGCGCCAGGCTTTGAGCCAGGAAGGATTTGTGGTGGCAGCGGAGAGGCTGGGAGGGACGAGAGGCTTGCACTTGACGTTCGACACTGTTACCGGGGAAGTGCTGATTCGGAGATTGAAGGGTTGAAAAAAGGCTGCCGAGCGATGCGAAGGCAGAGGAGCAAAAATGATTCGCGTACTGATTGTCGATGATTCCGCGGTCGTGCGGCAGACTCTCTCCAATCTTCTTTCCAGCGATGCGGAGATCGAGGTTATTGCAACCGCCGGGGATCCGTATGTCGCTTCGGAGCGGATACGGGACGAAACGCCGGACGTGATCACGCTCGATATCGAGATGCCCCGCATGGATGGGCTGACGTTTCTGAAACAGCTTATGAGCCAACATCCGATTCCAGTGGTCATTTGTTCGAGTTTGGCCGAGGAGAATGCGCAAAGCACATTAAGAGCTCTGGAGTATGGAGCCGTTGAGATCATTACGAAGCCGCGGCTGGGGACCAAGCAGTTTCTAGAGGACTCGCGGGTAGAAATCTGCAATGCAGTGAAAGCTGCAGCCGCCGCGAGTCGACTCGCGACGTGCACGAAGCACATGGTGCAACCGAAACTGACGGCCGATGCAATTCTTGCTCCGTCGACGCGAGCGATGGTGGAGACTACGGAGAAGGTCGTCGTAATTGGGGCTTCCACGGGCGGGACGGAAGCATTGAAAGCGCTGCTTGAAGCGTTTCCTCCGGATGTGCCGGGTATCGCAATTGTGCAGCATATGCCGGAGCTGTTTACGAGAGCCTTCGCGAACAGGCTCGACGGGCTTTGCGCCATCACGGTGAAGGAGGCGGAGACGAATGACACGGTTCTACGAGGCCGGGCGCTGATTGCTCCGGGAAATCATCATCTGCTGCTGAAGCGAAGCGGTGCGCGGTATTACGTGGAAGTGAGGGAAGGGCCGTTGGTGTGCCGGCATCGTCCTTCGGTGGATGTACTTTTTCGCTCGGCGGCCCGCTACGCGGGGAGCAACTCAATTGGTGTCATTCTTACGGGGATGGGAGACGATGGCGCCCGTGGCATGTTGGAGATGAAGCAGGCTGGTGCCGCAACGATTGCAGAAGATGAGTCAACGTGTGTTGTTTTCGGAATGCCGAAGGAAGCGATACGACTGGGCGGTGCAGAGAAGGTGATTCCTCTTCACAAGATTCCCGGAGCGATTCTCAATCTGGCTCGATGAAGCGGCTGAGTGTTTCTGTAGCGGAGGTGAGGGTCTTTGTGGCTCAAGGGGCCTTCGTGTAGTGTTATCCCATCGAAAGGCCTGATGAAACTTGAGCTCGGGAGCCGTGGTTGGGCTGTAGGGGCGCCTGAGCGACTCGCGTCCGAGCGTGGGCGCCGGTTTCGAGCGGAGACCGGCCAAGATTGAGGCAGCAGGAAGCAGAGTGACGAGCAAGCAGACACGATCCAGCCGCGGGGTAGCCTCGAGCGAGACGGCTCGCGAGATCAATCGAAATATTATCCTCAACACCATTCATGCGAATCAGCCGGTAAGCCGCGCGGACCTAGCTCGCAACACGGGTTTGCAGGCGAGCACGGTTTCAGTGATCGTTGGCCAACTCATCGAAGAGGGATGGGTTCTGACGGGCGAGTTGGGCCGGTTGCCGCGGGGGCGGCGCCCGACGTACGTGATGCTGAATGACAAGCATGCAACGCTGGCGATTGATTTGCGGCCGGCAGAAGCCAATCTGGCTGTTGTCGATATCAACGGAAAAATTCTGGGTCGAGAAACCGTGGCATTTTCTGCGCAGAGCAACCCGCGGACAAAACCGAAAGCAGCGCTTTCCGATGTGATTCGAGCCGCGCAGAAGCTCAAAGCTTCGTTGCGCGACCGTACTTTCAACGGGGTGGGAGTGAGTGTTTCGGGGCGGGTGGATCAGAAAACGCATCGGCTCCTTTTTTCGCCCAACGCACCGTGGAACCAGATCGACGTTTATAACGAACTGAAGAAAAAACTGCGTGGTCCCATCGAGATGGAGAATGCGGCGAATGCCAGCTTGTTTGCCGAACGCTGGTTTGGGGATTTTGGGAATGTCGCCAATGTCATTGCTGTTTCTGTTTCCGATGGGCTTGGGACCGGGTTGCTGCTGGACGGGAAGCTGGTGCGGGGCGGCGGTGATATGGCCGGCGAATTTGGGCATATGCCCTTCGCCGAAACGGGTCCGCTGTGTGGATGCGGCAACGTAGGTTGTTGGGAAACATTTGCTTCGAACCGTGCGGGGCTGCGCTACTACCAGGAACTCGTACCGGAAAGCAAGCTTTCTTCATTTCAGCAATTGCTGGACCTTGCGGTGGCCGGGGATATTCGCGCACTTCGATCCATCGATAAGATGGCGGGGTACCTTGCGCGGGGACTGTGCATGTTGGTTGCGGGCCTTTCCCCGGAGGTCATCATTATTGTGGGAGATTGTACGGTGCTCTGGCCGCGTATCTGGCCGATTCTCGAGAGTCAGCTTATTGCGCGGTCATTCACTTCGCGCATTCCTCGTGTTGTGGCGGCGGTGGATGGAGATACTGCACGCATTCGTGGCGCCGCTGCCCTGGTTCTGCACAAGGCACTCTTTCGCACGGGATCCTCTGAAACCGATGAACACTAGCGAGAGGTCCGAAGTGGACCTTTTTCGCGCAAAGTCCAAGAACGTTCGTTGTGCTGTCAGGCGGGAGTGTCCACTGGGTCGTTGGGGTCCAGTGGAACGGAGCCCAGGCCGATTTGGAAGATGAAGAGTGCGGCAAGGTAAACGAATCCTGCGATTAGGAACAATGCAAGCGGGTGACGGGACCAGAGGATCCCGACCAGCGTTGTGAAAGCTGCGCTCCCGATAGATCCTACCGCGCCGCCAATTCCGACCACCGTGCCGACCGAGGCGGACGGAAACGTATCCGAGGGAGTCGAGAGAAGGTTGGACGACCAGCCCTGATGAGAGGCGGTTGCAAGACAGAGCAGACAAATCGCCTGGCCGATGGAATGGGCAAACGGTACGCCGACAACGGCAAGCGAGCCGAGCGCGCAGACCAACATTGCGAATCGTCTCGCGGAGCGCAGGGGAAATCCGCGGCGCATGACCGCGGCGGAGAGCCAGCCTCCCGCGATGCTTCCCACTGTTGCCCCAACGTACACGAGGATGAGGGGAAGGCCAAGGCGATTCATGTCGACCAGGAACCGCTCGTGAAAGTACTTCGGCAACCAGAATAGATAAAACCACCAAACCGGATCGGTAAGGGCTTTGGAACAAGCGAAGGCCCAAGTCGCGCGCGTGGAAAGCAATGATCGGAAAGACGCGCGGGGCGTCGATTGCTTTTCGGTGACGGGGATCGCAGCATTCCATTGAGCCCGCAAAAGGCGCTGATAGGGGAACAGAAGCCATCCTGCGAGCCAAAGCAGGCTCAATCCGCCAGTGACGAAGAAGGCTGCCTGCCAGCCGAAGCGGAAGGCAACCCAGGGAACGAGGATGGGGGCGATCAACGATGCGGCGCTGGTTCCAGAATTGAAGATGCCTGTGGCCAGGGCACGTTCCTGGGGCGGAAACCAGTCAGCTGTAGCTTTGAGCGCGGCGGGGAAGTTGCCAGACTCACCGAGGCCCAGAGCGAAGCGAGCCAGTCCGAACTCTGGCGCCGTGCGGGCGAAAGCGTGACTGATGGATGCCAGGGCCCATATTGCGATTGAGACAGCGAGTCCCCGCCGCGCGCCGATGCGATCGACTACACGTCCCATGACAAGAAAGCCGAGCCCGTAGGCCACGATGAAGCAGGTGACGATATGGCTGTATTGCCTGTTGTAGAAGCTCGGATCCAGGTCTCCCCCGAGGAGACGTTTGAGAACTGGTTCGACCAGACCGAGGGCAGAGCGGTCAATGTAGTTGACTGTCGTGACCAAGAAGAGAAGCCCGCAGACGAACCATCGAGTTGAGATGGGGCTAATTTTGCCGGGCATCGTTTTCCTGGTTGCAGTGAGCGAAGTCAGACGTCCAATGAGCGATGAGTCTCGTCATGGTATAGGAAAGGACGTGTATGCGGGAATTACCCTTTCACTTTTCTTCAACCCATGAAGTTTCTCGGGCGATCCTTCGCGTTTAGGTACCAGACAATGACTCTAGCCCTCGGAGCGTAATTTTGACAAATCGATTCACTCAAGGGGCTGAAGGATTTGCGCTGGGGGGCCTCCTAGATGTTTTATCGAATTGAACCCGGGGCGCGACGGCAAGAAAACGGGGAATCGGGGCCGTGGACGGGGTGCAGGGTTGACTCAGTCAGGAAATCGGGACGAGGTTCAATGGCTACAGATTGAGCAAGTCCCAGGAGATTCACCGTACTCGAAGTTGAAAAGATTTCCGGTTTGACAACCATGATTCCTGACTGTATATACTTCGCGCACCAAAGAATTGGAGGTCGCCTATGCTTTCTTTTCCCCGAGGCCGGCTCAATACAGCAGTGAAATACATAGTATGTTTCAAAGGAACTCAATGTGTTCCTGTACTTGTGCTCGCGTTTCTTTTGGCATTTTTGCAATTGCCCCTTCAAGCTCAGTCCATTGGCGGAGGCCAAATTCAAGGAATTGTGACGGATACGAACGGATCGCTGGTTCCTGGGGCGACTGTAACTGCCACGCAAACGGATTCCGGACTGACTCGCGTGGTGGTAAGCGGTTCTGATGGGGGATTCAATATTCCGAACCTGCCCGTGGGTCCGTACCAACTGGACGTGGCGAAGAGTGGATTCAGTCCATACCGTCAATCAGGAATTGTGATCCAGGTTGGCAACAATCTGAATATTCCGGTGGCCCTGAAAGTCGGCGCGTCCACGCAGACGGTTGAGGTGGACGCCCAGGCATCGATGGTTCAGACCGAAGATCAATCCGTGTCGCAGGTGATCGATGCCCAGCGCGTGGTTGATCTGCCTCTGAACGGCAGGCAGGCGACAAGCTTGATTCTGCTGAGCGGCGCGGCGACGACGGCTCCAAGCGGCGACAACGTGGGCAGCAAGAATTATCCAAGTGAAGTTACGCTGTCGGTTGCCGGGAGCCAAGGCACGCAGACTGAGTATCTTATGGATGGCGCCGACAATACCGACTCATTCTCGAATGTGAACCTGCCATTTCCATTTCCCGATGCGCTGCAGGAGTTTAGCGTGCAGACTTCGGGTCTCGCAGCTCAATATGGCTTTCATCCCGGCGCAGTCGTGAATGTGGTTACGCGCACTGGAGCCAACGCCTTTCACGGCGATGCCTTCGACTTCCTGCGGAACAACTTCTTCAATGCAACGAGCTATTTTTCGAACAAGGACACACTGAAGCGCAATCAGTTTGGCGGCGTGATCGGCGGGCCAATCGTCAGGAACAAGTTGTTCTTCTTTGGCGGATACCAGGGCACGATCGTCCACCAGCAGTCGAACAACACGAAGTATGTTCTGCCGACGCAAGCAGTACTGGACGGTGACTGGACCGCATTCGAAGGAACCAAGACTTTGAAGGCGCCGTTTGTTGGAAACATGATCAATCCCGCCGACTACAATCAGTCGGCAGTTCAACTGGTCACGCAATATCTTCCGCTTGCCACTGCCTCAAATGGCGCGTTGTTCTTCGGTCCCCCCAATCCGAACACGGAAAACCAATACATTGGTCGAGTGGACTGGAACAAGAGTGAGAAGCAGACGCTCTTTGTGCGGTACTACCTGACACATTATTTCCAGCAAGGATTCTTCAGCAATAATCTGCTCAACACCGCAAACCCCCAGCTCAATGACCAGGAGCAATCGTTGACGCTGGGCCATACCTACTCCATCAGTTCGAACCTGGTGAACTCATTTCACCTTGGCGGAACGCGCAGCTTCATCAATCGCGGCCAGGTTTCGAGCCTAATTAATCCTGCAACGGTGGGAATCGACGTGAGCACGCCGGTGCCGAATTACATCTACATGGCGGTTTCTGGCGACTTCACTTTGTCCTGCGGAACTTGCGAGAGCTACAAAGTGACGACGAACTCGGAAAACGCGGTGGACGATGTTTTCTGGACTCGCGGAAAGCATCACTTAGCTTTTGGCGCCAACTACGAACACAACCACATGAACCTGCAAGGCACGAATAATGCCAACGGGCAATTCACGTTCAATGGTTCGTTCACCGGCGACGCCATGGCAGACTTTCTATTGGGCGATCTTTACAGCTTGTATCAGGGCAACAACACGGGAAGCACGTTCGCGAAGAATATTTTTGCGCTCTACGGGCAAGACAGTTTCCAGGTGACTCCGCGCCTGACGGTGAATGCCGGTGTGCGCTGGGAGTCGGACTTGCCTGAAGTGGAGACGGCAGGACGCGGCGACAGCTTCTCGATGTCGGCGTTCATGGCGGGGACCACTTCGACCGTGTTCAAGTCTGCGCCTCCGGGGCTGCTCTTTGTGGGCGACCCGGGAATCCCGAAGGGATACATCAACAATCACTGGGATCACTTTGAGCCGCGTTTCGGTATAGCGTGGGATCCGCGCGGAAAGGGGCAGGAGAGTGTTCGTGCTTCTTACACGTTTGGATTTTCACAGCCGATTATCTACATGGAAGATCGGTTTGAGAACAATGCGCCCTATGGCGACGCGATCACGATCTTTCCTCCCGCCGGCGATCTCTCTGAACCGTTCACCGGCTACCCCGGAGGCAATCCTTTCCCTCAGCCGTTTCCACCCAGCCACACAAGCGCTCTTTTTCCGACAGCGGCTTCGTATTTTGTTTTCCCTGTAAACATGAAGCCGAGCTACACGCAGACCTGGAACCTGACTTTGGAAAAGCAATTAGGCCCGAGCTGGGAGGTTACGATCGGCTATCTTGGGAACCACGTTGTCCATATTCCATCGGGGAACGAAGAGAACCCTGCGACGTATATCCCAGGCACGTGGACCGGCCCCGGGAGCTGCGGAGCATTGACGGTTGCGCCCTCCGGCGGTGTGGGTTCTGCCTGTTCAACCACGGGCAACACCAATCAAAGACGTGTAACGGCGTTGGCCAATCCAACAACCGGCGCATACTACTCGGAAGTGAGCTACATGTACGACGGGTCGAGCAGCGTGTTTCACGGATTGCTCGTGACGGCGCAGCACCGGTTTGCGCATAACTTTACGGTGCTGACGAACTACACATGGTCGAAGTGCATCTCTGGCGGCACGGATGTGGGCGATCTGGGCGGCAACACGTTCCAGAATCCCTATGATCCGGCTACGGATCGAAGTAACTGCGGCGAAGATATCCGGAACAACTTCAATACGTCGGTTGTTGCGAAGAGCGTGACCAAGGGCGGTCCAGTGCAGCGGGCCATTCTGGGGGGATGGCAGATTGCGCCGATCGTGTTTATCTCATCCGGGCAGCGCGTTTCGCCCACCACAGGCACGGATGCTTCGCTTACCGGAGTCGGAGTTGATCGGCCGAACCTGATCGGCGATCCTTATGTACACGGGCAGCCGCGCAAGTATGTTCTGAATCCGGCATCTTTCGCGAAAAATGCCCCGGGAACGTATGGTGATACGAAGCCCTATCAATTTCTCGGTCCCGCTTATTACGATCTCGATGGAGCGATCACGCGTTTCTTCCCGATTCACGAGGCGACGCAAGTGGAGTTTCGGTCGGAGTGCTTCGACTGCTTCAATCATCCGAATTTGCCAGGTCCTACGGCTGCGCTGAACAGTTCGTCGTTTGGCCAGATCACCACAACATCCCCGTACACGCCGAGGATTCTGCAGTTCAGTCTGAAGCTGGACTTCTAGACTTCAGGTCGAAGCCAGGAGGAAGGTCTTCGGAAGTTTAAGTGAGCTTGGAACGCAGAGTTGAGAATCTGAAGAAATAGCTCGGGGCGCCTGAAAAACTGCAGGCGCCCCGAGTTTTGTCTGGTGATTTGAGTTTTGAAGAGAAGCGGGAGAGATCTGAGAATGCGGGTGGGAATCATCGGAACGGGCGCAATTGCGCGTAAGCATGCACAAGCGTACCGGAACATTGGCTTCGAGTTGACTGCTTGTACCGATCGAACGGCGGAACGAGGCCGCGCATTTGCAGCGGAGTGGGGCGCTGCATGGGTTAGCAGCCCGGAAGAGCTTTGTACGCGTCAGGACGTGGAGTATGTGGACGTGTGCACGTTTCCTGCTTACAGGCTTCAAGCGGTTGAGCTGTGTGCTCAAAACAGCAAGCACGTGCTTGTGCAGAAGCCGATAGCTATCGATCTGACCGTTGCGCGACAGATGATCGAGACGGCGGAGCGCGGGGGAATTCAGCTTGGCGTCGTGAGCCAGCATCGGTTTGACGATTCGGTGCTATTCCTCAAACAAGCGATTGTGGAAGGTCGCATCGGAAAAATTCTGCAAGCGGATGCCTACGTAAAGTGGTATCGCTCGGCCGAATACTATGCGCGGCCGGTTAAGGGGAGCCGGGAGGTCGAAGGCGGAGGCGCGCTGATCAGCCAGGCGATTCACCAGGTGGATCTGCTGTTGTATCTTGTAGGCGCTGTGGATGAAGTGTTTGGCAGCTGGCAGCTGGGAGCATTGCACGCCATTGAATCGGAAGATGTAGTGTCTGCGGTGGTGCGGTATGAGAGCGGCGCAACGGGTGTGATTCAGGCATCGACTGCGCTGTGGCCTGGTTATCCTGAGCGCATTGAGATTCACGGTACAAGGGGTTCGGCGATTATTGCCGGTGACCAGCTGACAACGTGGGATGTGCAGGACGATCGCGGAATCGAGGCGCCCGTTGCGGCGAAGGCGGCGTCGGGCGCTTCGGACCCGATGGCCATCGCGCTTACTCCGTTTGAGAGGCAATTCAAGGATTTTGCCGAAGCGTGCAACGTGGCTCGGGTGCCGGCGTGCTCGAGCGAAGATGGATTCCGCGCGCTGCAGCTGGTGCGAGCCATCTATGCCTCGTGCCGAGCAGGAGCGAAGGTGCGGGTCGACGAAGTGACGACTTAGAGCTTGTAGGCCTTGCGGACAAGATCGACCGTGAGCTCGTGGGCGAGGGTGAAGGCTTCGTCTTCATCGAGGCGGTGCTCGGCAACGAGCCGGGCGAGAAATGCCGCATCGATGCGCCGAGCTACATCGTGGCGGGCGGGGATTGACAGCAGTGCGCGGGTATCGTCATTGAATCCAGCAGTGTTGTAGAAGCCCGCGGTTTCGGTTGCCTGTTCGCGAAATCGCAGCATGCCCTCGGGGCTGTCATGGAACCACCAGGGCGGTCCAAGACGCAAGCAGGGGTAATGTCCGGCGAGTGGGGCGAGTTCGCGGCTGTAGGTGGATTCGTCGAGCGTAAAGAGAATGAGGGTCAATGAAGATTCGTTTCCAAAACGGTTCAGCAAGGGTCGCAGGGCGTCGACATAGCTTAATTGTTTGGGAATGTCAGCACCCATGTCACGGCCATACCTGGAATAGATCTGCGCATTGTGGTTGCGCAAAGAGCCAGGGTGCAGCTGCATCACGAGGCCGTCGTCGACGCTCATTCGTGCCATTTCGGTGAGCATCTGTGCGCGGAAAAGCTCCTGCTGGGGTACGTCGGCCTCGCCCGCGAGCACTTTTGCGTAGAGCCATTCAGCTTCAGCGTTGCCCAAATCGGCGGTTTGCGCTGTGGGATGGCCGTGATCGGTGGCAGTCGCGCCCATTGTCTTGAAAAATGCCCGCCGGGCGGCAAGGGCGCGCAGATAACCGCGCCACGTTGCCACGTCTTCGCCTGTTTCTTGGCCAAGCGTCTGCAGATTTTTGCGAAAGCCTGCAAATTCGGGATCGACGACGGGATCGGGGCGAAACGTTGGAACAATGCGACCGTTCCAGCTTGAAGCGCGAACGGCGGCGTGATCTTCAAGCGAATCGAGAGGCGAATCGGTCGTTGCGAGGACTTCAATGCGGAATTGTTCAAATAGCGCGCGAGGTAAGAATTCCGGCGTGGCGAGTTTCTCTTCGATTTTTTCGTAGTAGCAATCTGCGTTTGACGCGCAAAGGCGCTCTGTGAACCCGAAGTGGTTCTGAAATGCGTAGTCGAGCCACAGACGTGTGGGTGTTCCGCGGAAGAGGTGATAGTGACTGGCGAAGATGCGCCAGACTTTCCGCGGGTTTTCGATGTGCGCCTTTCCTATCTCGAGTTCTTCAAGGCGGACGCCCTGCGAGTAGAGCATGCGGAAGACATAGTGGTCGGGCTGGACAAAAAGCTTGACCGGATCAGGGAAGGGTTCATTTCGCGCGAACCAGCCGGCCTGAGTGTGTCCATGAGGGCTGATGATGGGAAGATTTTTGATGGAAGCGAAGAGACGGCGAGCAATGGAGCGCGTATTTTCGTCCGGCGGGAAGAGCCGATCCTCATGAAGTAAAGCCACGGTCGCGCCTTTCTTGCCGTTCGCCGCGATGAGTAAGCGTTCGCCGCGATGAGTAAGTTGGATGGAGCCAGTTGCCGACGCAGGGAGAATGCGAGATGGCAACGGCTCACAATTCATTTTCTGCGCGATCTGAATTTTATTTTGGCGCACAGACCCCGTCAAGGCGAATTATGCGGAAAGGGAGGCCCGAAGTTGTCGCGGAAACAGAGGAGTGCGGCGGAAAGCCGGATCCCGTTCAGAGGGCGAAATGCGGTCAATTTGCTTGACAGTCTTGACGCCCGGCGATTAAATTCGCGTCGACTAGTAAATATGGACAATCCGGTATAATTTCGATCCCGTCGTTGCCTAAATGAAGTAACTCCGGCGCGTGAGAGAATCGTGCCGAGAGTGCACGCAGGCCCCTGCAAAAGATGATTCCAACGAAGGAGTAATGCATGAAGGATTTATCTGTGAGACGTCGCGAGTTTCTTCGCACGGCGGGGTCGCTCAGCTCGATGGCGATGCTCGGAGCATTGCCGCAGGCTTCGATGGCTTTGAGCAAATTGGACCGACCGGTGGTCGAAGATGTAGTGCATCCGGCGCAAGAAGAAGAGGCGCCGAAGAACCACATCAAGTTTGCGGTGTGCGGAATGAGTCACGACCATATTTACGGCATGGTCGGCGCGGTTCAACGGGGCGGCGGTGAACTGGTAGCAATCTGGGGAGGAGAAGAGGACAAGCTTGCCCTCTTCTCCAAACGGTATCCAGGCGCACGGGTTGTGAAAACTCAGGATGAGATTCTGAATGATTCATCCATTCAACTGGTTTTGAGCTCTCAGATTGCCAATGAACGAGCGCCGTTAGGTGTCCGCGTGATGCGGCATGGTAAGGACTATCTTTCCGACAAGCCTGGAATCACGACGCTTGAGCAGCTGGCGGAAGTGCGCAAGACCATCGCGGACACGAAACGAATCTACGCGATCATGTACAGTGAACGGCTGGAAGTGAAGGCTGCGGTGTATGCGGGCAAGCTGGTGCAGCAGGGAGCCATCGGCAAAGTCATTCAGACAATTAACATCGCTCCGCACCAGATTATCCAGAAGCATGGGGATGCCGGGGGCGGTACGGGAAGGCCGGATTGGTTCTGGAATCCCGACCAATATGGCGGAATCTTGTGTGACATCGGCTCGCACCAGGTGGATCAATTCCTGTTCTATACGGGTTCAAAGGAGGCGGAGGTTGCCGAGTCGCAGATTGCAAATGTGCGGCATCCGAATTATCCGCGCTTTCAGGATTTTGGGGATATGGTTCTGCGTGGAGATCGCGGACTCGGCTATGTGCGGCTCGACTGGTTTACGCCGGATGGATTGGGCACGTGGGGAGATGGCCGGCTCTTCATTCTAGGGACGGATGGTTACATCGAGGTCCGCAAGTACACCGATGTGGCGGTGAAGCACCTGGGGAACAACCTATTTATCGTCGATAAGGACCAGGCGCGGTACATCGATTGCAACCAGATGACCCTGCCGTTCGGGCCCGACTTTGTGGCAGATATCGTGAATCGGACTCACAACGCGCAGGACCAGGATCAATGCCTGCTCGCCGCGGAACTGGTGATCAAAGCCCAGCGTGGCGCGAAGTTTGTCTCGTTGAAGGACTAGAAGATGAACGCAACGAAAAGAAGACCTGGGGACAAGTTAGTTTCGCGCCGGCGCTTTTTGAAGGGCGGGATTGGCGCAGCGGCCGCGATTGGGTTTCCGACGATTGTGCCTGCCACCGTGCTGGGGCAGCTTGCCCCGAGCAAGCGCATCAATGTCGGGGCAATTGGGGTCGGCCGTATCTCGCGAGTTCACGATATGCCAGGCATCCTGCAGTTCGATCGCGCGCGGATCATGGCGGTCTGTGACCTGGATGCGCATCGCGTGGAGGACGGGAAAAAGTTCGTGAACGACTTTTACGCGGAGAAGACGGGCAAACCGTACGATGGAGTGACCGGCTACGCGAACTACAAGGATTTGCTGGCAAATAAGGACATCGATGCAGTGGTCGTGAGCACTCCTGACCATTGGCACGCGCTGATTGGCATTGACGCGGTTCGGGCCGGGAAGGATGTGTATCTTCAAAAGCCGGCGTCGCTGACGGTTGCCGAAGGCCGCGCGTTGAGCAATGCCGTACAGGCCTCGGGCCAGATTCTGCAAATTGGAAGCCAGCAGAGATCGACGGTGCAGTTTCGCTATGCGGCGGAGCTGGTACGCAATGGACGCATTGGCGAATTGCAGCGCGTAGAAGTTGGATTGCCGGGCGACCCTCCGGGAGGCGACAAGATGCCGATGCCCGCGCCCGACTGGTTCAACTACGAGATGTGGTTGGGCGAAACGCCTTATGTCTACTACACCCTCGATAGGGTGCATCCGCAGAAGGGGTATGACCGACCGGGATGGCTGCGCTGCAGGCAGTTTGGTGCGGGCATGATCACCGGCTGGGGCGCGCATCATATCGACAGCGCGCATTGGGGCATGAATACGGAGTACACAGGCCCAGTCGAAGTGTGGGGACAGGCGGAGTTTCCTGACCACGGATTGTGGGACGTTCATGGTCCGTTTCGCACCGAGGCGCTTTATGCGAACGGTGTGCGGATGAGTATCAGCGGAGACTTTGCAAACGGAATCAAGTTCTATGGAACAAGGGGATGGATTTTTGTTTCACGGGGCACTGAGCAGGTAACAAAGAGCGATCCGACGGCAAAGCTGAAGGATGCTACGGCGCTTGCGGCCAGCGATGCTGCAATCATTACGTCATCGATCGGTTCGGATGAAATCCACCTGTACGAGAGCAAGGATCAGCACGGGAACTGGCTTGACTGTATTATGAGCCGGCAGGAGCCGATTTCTCCTGCAGAGCTGGGCCATCGCGCCTGCTCCACCTGCCTGATTCACGACATGGCCATGCGGATTAAGCGGAAACTGTATTGGGATCCGGTTGCGGAACGGTTCTGCAATGATGATGAAGCAAACAGCATGTTGTCGCGTCCTCAGCGCGCGCCCTACATGTTGAACTAGGAGAAGAGTGATGGAGACGACGAGGCGAGAGGTCGTGGTGGGGCTGCTGGCTCTTGCGGGTGCAGCGAATCTCAAGGCTGGCGGCGAGGAGTCACCGAAGATTCTCGGCCCCACGGTGTTTTCCTGGGACGCAATGATACCCAAAAAGACTGCGACCGGCGAGGTGCGTTCGCTCTACAAGGGGCCGACAGCAACGCTGGACCAATTGGAGATGCATGTGAGCACGTTGAACCCCGGCATGACATCGCATCCACCGCATCAGCATATCAATGAAGAGCTGATCATTTTGCGTGAGGGCGAGTGCGAGACGCTTTCCAATGGCCAGTGGGTGAAAGTCGGTCCAGGATCCGTGGTTTTCAACGCGTCGAACAGTCTTCACGGTTTCAGAAATGTGGGGACTACGCCGGCGGTGTATCACGTCATCAATTGGAGCCCAAATAATGGGAAAGTCGCGTGAGCCCGGCGCACGCGAAGTGGTTATTGAGTAAGCTGAGGTAGTGGAAACGGTGGCGTGGCCGGTCTAGGCGCCGGGTTTCCCAGAAGTCTGATTCTTGATCTCAGACAACATCTGCTGGATTTTATTCTTCTGTGGATTCTGCGGGTCAATTGCCAGCAACTTCTCCCAATCGGCCGTCGCGCCGGCGGCATCCTGCTTTCCCCGCCACTTCACAAGTCCACGATTGAATAGCGCGTTTTTGTTGTCGGGATTGTCTTTCAGCGCCTGATCGAACTCCGCAAGAGCGCGATCTGTGTTGCCCAGATACCAGCAGGCAGTTGCCATATCCGTGCGGACGGCGGCATTCGTCGGCCTGGCGGAGAGAGCGCGACCGTAGAAATCGATCGCGGTGGAGAACTGTTGCGCGTCGTAATACAGGTTGCCGATGTTGGTTAACAGGTCCGGATTGGCGGGATCCGATTTGAGTTGGGCGAGCAAAGGAGCAGCCTGTGCATCGGCCATCGCCTTGGCCTGAGCGGAGCCTGGGACCTGCGTCACGGCGCCAACTTGCTGCGGGGCCGTCGCGGAGGAAAGAGTGGATTGCGGCGGTTCTGCGGTTCCCGCTGGATGAAATCCACGGATCTGCCACCCGCCGACGATGCCGAGTGCCAGGCAAACGACAGCTAGAAGTGCGGAACGTTCCCGCGTCCATTGCATGGAACGTGAGAGTTCAATGTTCGTCATGAACCTGCACCTCACGCAATCCGTGCTGGTCGCCCATCATGGTGAGAACGTCGGCCATGAGTTTTTGCACTTGTGCCTTTCGATCGGGATTCAATGCTGGGTTGGCTTTTAGCAATTTCTGCCAGGCCGCGATTGCGCCGTTCGGATCATGCTTGCCTTGAAGCCGGATCATGCCCAGGTTGAAAAGAGAATTGGCGTCTTTGGGATTCTCTTTCAATGCCGCATTGAGCTGCGCAATGGCTCCGTCTGCATCACCATCCCGATAAAGACTTGTGGCGAATTTGGTGCGAAGACCTACGTTCTTTGGGTCAAACTGCACGGCTTTGCCGTAGTAAGCGGCAGCTTCTCTGAACTGGTGAGTGGAGTGATAGATCGCGCCGACTTGCGCGAGCAGGGCGCTGTTGTTTGGATCGTTTTTCAGCTTTTCAATCGAGGGCGCGGCCTGGGTGTCGGCCATGTGTCGCATGTCATCGAGGCTCGGCATTCGCCCTGCATGTGCGGCGTTTGCGGCCGCAGAGATCCGGCTACTGCGGGCTGGGGATTGTGCAACAGGCTCGGTGAGGTGAGCGGTTCTGGCCAGGTATCCGATTGCCAGGCCTGCGACGAGACAGACCGCAGCGAATGCAAAAACAGGCGATGCCTTCAGCGAGGGGTTTGCAACGGTGTTCGGGATTGCCTCGTATGCCATTTTCGTTTGGGCTGAACTGTTGAACCGGGAGCGACGGTTCCCGGAAGAATCAGTGGAACATGGGCCGTCGCGGGGTGGTGTGATGCAGGTCACGCAGGTGTCGCGGAATTCACGGAGGGTGCCCGATAGGCGTGACAGAGGTCACATCGAGACCGACCAACTCGGTGGTGACATAGCAACGTTGGTGTGGGGCATTTCACCAAACGTGACACTGCCTGGACGCCCACCATTTGGTGACGCATTCCGGCCGCTGTCTCATTTGTACGATCGGCAAGTTTCGCAAGTTCTTTATCAACGAGGAAGGTTGCGACTTCAAGCCGAAGTTCAGGCAGGCTCCATGGCAACGGCCGGAATCGGGCGAAAGCTCAAGATCTGGACCGATCTGGGAAACGGATTGGCCGGCTCACGGTTCGGGCGAGAAGTGGGAAAGTGCACCAGGAGGCTTTACTCGATGAAACGCAATTTTCTGATCGTCCTGATGTTTCTGGCGGCCGCGGGTTTTGCGGCGGCGCAGATAACGACGCCGACGACTGACGTACTCGGCGCGCACCTTAACTATGGCCGCGGTTGCGCGGCCTGTCACGCACCGCACAGCGGCGTTTATGGCAACGGCAATGCCAAGACCGCCGATCCAACCGCAGGCACAGTCGCGCTTTGGGGCGAGGATGTCAGCAGCCTTTACGGCAAGACCATCACGAGCGGCAGCACGAATGGCACAACGGGATTCACAGAAGTTCTGCCGACCAGCCTGACTGCCGGAACGCCGGATGTTTCGGGCGTACTGATGTGTCTCAGTTGCCATGACGGCAACTACGCACAGGGCGCCATGATGAAGAACCAGGTCTATGAGACGCTGCCTTCAACATATGGAACTCACAACACGATTCCGACATTGCTTGGCAACGACGGCACAACGGTTGGCAATTATCTGAACGATCACCCGGTGGGGCTCAATGCAGTGATGACGTGCGGCGGCACCTATGACTGGGATTGCACCATCAGCGCAACCGGCGCAGTGCAGATGACAGGCGCGGCTTCGAGCAAGTTCGTCACAGACTATGGCTTCTTTGTAAGCCCTGGTACCTATAACAACACGCCCGTTGTTTTGTGCACAACGTGCCACAATCAGCACCTAATGAACGTAGTGAAGGTCACAACCGGTGCGAAGTCCGGACTGCCGAGCGGAAGCTACGCGACGATGTTCTTCATTCGCGCCCCTTACAACCCGGCCAGCGGCACCGCAGGCAGCAACCAGACGGCGCAGTTCTGCCGTCAGTGCCATGGTGGCGAGTCCAACGAAATGAACGGCAGCACGGCTGTCACAACATTCTGATCTCAATGCAAACGGGGAGAGGGGAATTGTCCTCTCCCTCCTTTTTCCGGATTTCGGGGGTCAACAATGATGACTAAACTTCCCGCCTTCGGGCTGCTTCTTTTGACAACTTGCGCCTGCGCGCAGGTTGCGTCACATGCGCCCACGATTCTTTCGCAGCCGCCTGCCGATGCAGCGGCAACTCCCGCTTTGACGGCGGTGGCGAAGCCGGTTGCGCGCGTGAACGGATCCATTCTGACCGACAGGGACCTGCTCCGCGAAGAGTACGCCATATTTCCCTACGCGCGGCAGCACGGCGGCATCCCCAAGGATTTGGCTCCGCAAATTCGCGACGGCGCGCTGAAGATGATCATTTTTGAGGAGCTTGTCTATCAGGAGGCCCAGCGTAGACATCTGACAGTTCTCCCAACCAGGATGCAAAAGGCGCAAGCAGATTTCCGCAAGCAGTTTGCGACTCCGAACGAGTTTGCAGCGTTTGTGCAGAGCGAGTTTCAAGGATCTCAGGAATTGCTGCAGGAGAAGATTCGCCGGTCGCTTCTGATCGAATCCTTACTGAAGACCGAGGTTGAAAGCAAGAGTATCGTTACGCCGGCCGAAGCCAGGGCTTTCTACGACAAGAACCCGGCTCAATTCAGGCATCCGGAGTTGTTCACATTCCAGACAATTTCCATTCTGCCCCCCGATCACCCGACGGCGGAGCAGTTGAAGGAATGCCGCGCGCGTGCAGAACAGGCGCTGCTCAAGGCGAAGGCAGCGAAGACGTCGGAGGCATTCGGCCTGCTGGCTGAGAAAGTCTCCGATGATGACTACCGCGTAGTCATGGGTCAGCACAAGCCGGTTGCGGTGGATCAAATTCCGCCTCAAGTTGTGAAAAGTTTGCTTGGTCTGAAGCCTGGGGAGATCACCGGCATTGTCCCGATCGATCAGGCCTACACGATTCTGCATTTTCAAGAGCATGCACCGGCGGGGATCACCAAGTTCGATGCGGTCAGGACTCAGCTCACGAAAGATCTGCAGCAGAAGAAGAAAAATCAGATTCGCAGTACCTTCGATCAGCAGTTGCGGAAGAACGCAAAGATCGAAGTGTTGTAGTTCCCGGTTCATGAAGCCGGGCTGCACATTCAAGGGCAAGAATGAACGAACGGCAGCACGTAGCCGGCGTTCCAAAGGAAGCAAGAACGGTCGCACCGGAAGATTCTTAGCATGCACGGGCGCTGAGAGCGAGAGATTGGAGAAACGTGAAGGGTTCGCGCCCAACAAAGTGGATGTTGCAAGCGGGGTTGCTGCTGCTGGCATGGCCCGTTGGTGCCCAAGTGCGTTTCGGTGAAGTCAGTTCGAATGCCAATGGGACCATCTCCACTGGGTATACGGCAGGCTATGGGAATCTCGAAGGTTCGAATCACGGTTGGACCGTTGGCGGCGCAGGCACGTTTTCAGGGTCCTATCACAGCCCGAACTTTCTTTCGTTCAACGCATCTCTATATTTGAACCAAGCGCGCGCGAATTCCAATTTTCAGTCCATTTCGAATGCAAGCGGATTCGACCTCTCAACGAATATCTTCAGCGGAAGCAAGTTCCCCGGCTCGGTCACGTATTCGCAGGCTTACAACAGCGAGGGCAACTATGCAGTGCCCGGACTGGCCAACTATGTGACTCACGGAAACAGCGACACTTTTGGCATTGCCTGGAGCGAGAATCTGCCCGATGTCCCGAGTTTTTCCGCGGGTTTCCAAATGGGAAGCAGCGATTACTCGGTTTACGGTTCAAACGATACAGGGAACAACTCGTTTCACTCGCTGAATCTTCACTCGAGCTACAAGCTCGAGGGATTCAACATGAGCGCTTACTATACGACCGGCGGCGGTCACTCTGACATTCCGCAAGTCTTTGATGGGCTGGTGTCGACGCAGATTCAAACCGGTAACAGCGCGGAAGGGTTCAATGCTTCGCACCAGTTGCCGCTTCACGGTACGTTTTCCGCGGGCATCAATCGCTCGACTTGGGATAGCAACTACCTGGGCTCGAACACGACGGGGACAGTGGACCTGACGAATGTACTTGCATCGATACATCCGACGAGCAAGCTCTCGATGTCCGTGAGCGCCAACTACTCAGACAACCTGACCGGTCAACTGATCCAGTCACTGATTCAAGCGGGTGGAACCGGCGCTCTTGTGAACTCAAATGAATCGTCTGATTCTTTCGACCTCATGGGCGTCGCGAGTTATGCGCTCGCGCCGAATGTTCAGACGTCCGCATTTGCCGAACGTAGAACGCAAACGTTTCTTGGAGAAAGCTACGGCGTAAATTCCTACGGCGGAAGCGCCACTTACGGCCACGGGCTCTTCGATGGAACGTTCAATTCTGCAGTCACGTTTACGGCAAATACTTCGGACACGACAGGTCAGGACACGCTTGGCTTTTCTGGCACGGAAAATTACTCCAATCAGTTTCACGGCTGGCACTTATCTGAGTCCTTCGGCTACTCGCAAAACGCACAGACGCTGCTCGTCACCTACATGAATTCGTTTTACAACTACTCGGTCAATATCCGGCGGAACTGGGGCGCATTCAATCTGAGCGCCGGCGCGGGTGGTGGCCGCACGGCTTTGACGCAGGATGCGGGCACGACGGACAGCAGCCAAAGCTACAACGCCAGCGTTGGGTATGGCCGAGTGATTATGGCGAACGGGAGCTACTCGAAGGCAAGCGGCCAGGCTCTGGCGACGGGCGCAGGTTTGGTTACGATTCCCGTACCTCCTCCAACCGTGCCGTCGAATCTCGTGGCGCTCTTTGGCGGGGACAGCTATTCCGTTGGGCTCTCGAGCACTCCCGCCAAGAGGCTTATTCTCTCTGCATCCTATGCAAAATCTCTCACGAATACCGCGACTGGTTCTGTGACCTCGGCAAACGAGAATAACGAATTTAATACCCTCGTCCAATACCAGTTTCGCAAGCTGAGTTTCACCAGCGGCTACTCGAGGCTGCAGCAGGGATTTGGCGGGTCCAGTTCAACTCCAGAAATCGTCTCAACGTATTACGCAGGAGTATCCCGTTGGTTCAACTTCTTCTAACCCGGAGACAACGCCGAGTCGTAGGCACCGCGCTGATGGCCGTGAGCATTGTGCTGCTTCCGACAGCAGGCGCTTCCCCAAAGGAGAAGTCTGTTTCAGCTGCTCGGGAACTCTGGGAGATGTCGCTCGATGGGGGGCGAAGGCTCTCCTGGCAGAACAGCTTCCACTCCGAGGCGGATGTGAAGCCAAATCGAGGTTTCTGGAACAAGGTCCTCGACGTGGTGGCGGGCGCACCGGACTTTCGCTTTCTCGTGCGACCCTACAGCATTGTGACGGACTCGCACGGCCGCGTGCTGGTCACCGATCCTGGAGCTCAAGGCGTTCACATGTTTGATTTTGTCGAGCGCAAATACAAATTCATCGAACACAAAGACCGTAACAATCGTGGGATGTTGACGCCGCAATGTGTAGCAGTCGATGCGCAGGACAACATCTATGTCACGGATTCGGATGCGGGCGAGATCTTCGTCTTTGAGCCAAGCGGAAGATTTGTCCGTGCGATTGGAAAGCTGAAAGGGAATGAAGGGTATTTCAAGCGGCCGACCGGAATCGCGGTCGATTCCATTGCGCAGCGAATCTACGTGACCGACACGCTGCGGGACGAAGTCTTCATCCTCGATATGCAGGGAAACATTCTCAAGACGTTTGGCCAATCGGGCGAAGCCCACGGTGAGTTCAATCTTCCCACGGAATTGCGCCTGGACGGCGAGGATCTCCTGGTCGTGGATGCGATGAACTTTCGAGTCCAAGCATTCGATCGGTCCGGCGTTTTTCGTTTTGCCATCGGCAAAATCGGCGACAGCACGGGTGCCCTGTTCCGGCCAAAGGCAATCAGCGTGGACTCCGAAGGCCATATCTATCTCGTGGATGGGCTCTGGGGCGTTGTCCAGGTGTTCGATCGTGAGGGACAGCTGCTGTATTACTTCGGAGCGAGGGGCACGCATGCGGGCGAGTTTCAACTGCCGACCGGATTGTTCATCGATCACGAAGATCATGTGTTTGTTGTGGATTCGTTCAATCGTCGGGTCCAGGAATTTCAGTATTTTGGTGTGAAACCGCAAGCAGGCGGGGGGATGCAATGAGGCGCTTTCTCCCATGGGTGCTGCTCGTCATCCCGCTCGGCGCCAAGCCTTTGTCTGCTCAAGTCGGGACTGACGTAATGGGGATGCACAATCTGGGACCTGGAAGCACTTCGCCGGTCACAGGAGCGCGCACGGACTCTTGCGCCTACTGTCATGCTCCGCACTCCGGCATGAACACCGGGCTCTGGAATCAGAAGCTGACGACGCAAATCTATACGATCTATTCGAGTTCGACGGAGAAGAATACGGGCGTGCCGCCAATGCTCGGTTCTGATAGCAACAAGTGTCTCAGTTGCCATGACGGAACAGTTGCTGTTGGAGCGACAGTTGCCTACGGTCAGGTGACCATGCGCGGATCGATGAATTCTGCCGACGTGTTTGGCAGCAATTTGCAGATGTCGCATCCATTCAGTCTTGCGCTGCCAATCAAGGACAATATCCACCTTGTATCTTCGCTGGCGGCAACGGGAAAGACCGGCGATCCCACGGGGGCGGTCAAGCTGATTAACGGAAATGTTGAATGTACGACCTGCCACAATCCTCATGTGCAGGCGACGGACCTGGTGTCGCAGAATTTTCTGGTCAAAGACAGCTCCAGCGGGCAACTGTGCCTTGCGTGTCACGATCCTACTCGGCAAATCGGCGGGCAAGTAAATCCCCTGGTCGACTGGGCTACCAGTGCCCATGGACTTTCGGGGAGCAAAATCTCACCTCAAGCGCTACTGGGCAGTTACAGCACTGTAGGTGGCGCAGCCTGCATTGCCTGCCATACACCGCACAATGCAAGCGGCGCAGCGCGGTTGTTACGCGGGCAAAACGAGCAAGCTTGTATCGCATGCCACAACGGGGGAACAAATATTTCGCCGATGCCCGCCTACGCGAATGTGTTTGCCGAATATGCGACGCCGAAAATCGGGCATCCTTTCCCAACATCGTCAAATCCTCATGATGCCGCCGAGGCTACGCTGCTGAACAACAATCGCCATGCAACCTGTGTGGACTGCCACAACGGACATGGTTCAGAGGCGGTTGGAGTTTTTCCGTCGCCACCCTTGATTCGAATCTCGCAAAAGGATGTTGCCGGAGTCAGCGGAACGGACGGAGTGAGCGTTCTCGCGCCTGCCGTCAATCAATATGAGAACTGCCTGCGCTGCCACGGAACGAGTGCCGGCAAACAGGTTCAGCCCATTTATGGATACTTCCCAGTTCGCGCGGTATCGGCCGGAGACCCACTGAACCTGGTCCCACAGTTTGCGGCGTCTGCCGCGTCGAGCCATCCGGTCATGCATCCTCGCACCAGTGCATTGCCGCAACCCAGTTTGCTTGCCTCGATGTTGAACCTGGACGGAATTACCCAGGGACGCACAATGGGTACTCAGATTCTGTGCACGGACTGTCACAACAGCGATGACAATCGGGAATTTGGCGGTACGGGGGCGAATGGCCCACATGGATCCAAGTGGACGCACATTCTGGAGCGCCGGTACGAATTCAGCCAGGCTCCTGCGCCAGGACAGCTCATTTCGAACCTATTCCCCAATCCCGATCTGAGCGTCGCAGGGCCCTACGGTTTGTGTGCCAAATGCCATGATGTGGCCAATCAGATTGTGAAGAATACGAGCTGGACCCAACACAGTTCACATATCAATGCCGGATTCAGCTGTTCCACCTGTCACACATCGCACGGCATGGGAGCAAACAGTGCCACCATCAGCGGCGAGCGTCTCATCAACTTCGACATGAATGTTGTAGCGCCGAACGGCGGACTACCGGTCTCCTACAACCGGGCGGCGAACACGTGTGTTCTGGTATGCCACGCTACGGCGCACAATCCGGATGGAACCGTGACCACGGCAAGCCTGAGGCGCGCACCCGTTGTACGCCGGTAGTTCAAATGCAAATCTTCTCAGGGCCTCGAATTGAGGAAGAAGTTTAAAGAACTGTTCCCGCAGTGCTGCCGTTCATCTCGTTGGATTTGTCGGCATGGCATTGGCGGCAGAATTGCGCGGTCTGGTTTGATAGCGGATTGCTGTCGCTGGGGTTGTACGGGGCGCGCAGGAAGAACATCGTTGCATAGGTGCCGGACGGAAGCCCCGAGTTGGAATCTTTTCCGACGTTGACCACGCTCATCACGTGTGGATCGTGGCAGGTGGTACACACAACGACTGCCTTGTTGTTGTATGCGCCCAGTTTGACGAAGAAGCCGTAGTTGGTGACGAAGCGGCTGGAGTTGGCACCCTTCATGCTGATGACGCCGCTCGATTCAGAGCAATCCCAACCCGATGTTCCTCCGCAGCTGACGGCAGCATTGAGCCCCATCGGGTGCTCATTCAGATAGCTGCCAATACTGGAGCCGTTGTCGCCCAGCAGAGTGGGAATGTTGTTTGCTGTGCCATAGGTCGAAGGCAACGACTCGTAGACTCGGTTTCTCATCATTGCATTCTGCGCGTAATTGCCGTCGTGACAGGTCAGGCAGGTAATCATGCCGGCAACGTCCGGAGTGGTTGCAGACATACTCGAGGGCAAGACTTCCAGGTATTGTCCTCCGCCGGTCAGGATCGTCTTGCCATAAAGAGCGCTGGCATCTTCGCCCCATAAGGCCGCCGTGCCTGTACCGGAATCTGCTGATCTGGTGCTGCCGTTGCCGGATGAGCCACTGTGCGGAGCGTGGCAAGCTGTACATCCCCGGCCGTAATTGAGATGGGCGCCCAGTACATCGGTCGTAGGTGAGACGATCTGAGCCTCCGCGCATCCCACGCTGGCCACGAGCACCACCACGATGCGAACGCCTTGTTTCATCAATCCACCTCCCGCTCTTCAAGTTCTGTATCGACATTGGGGTGTCTATCTTGAGCGATGGGGCACGAAACGGATTCCGTGGACGGAAGGTTGTCGAAAAAAGTGTCATTTGGGGGACAGCCGAGATAAGGAATTTGGAACTGGGGCAGGCGAGAACGCCTGACGCGTGGTGCTTCAAGAATTTCTTCGTTCGAAAGCATCATTGTGTGATCTGAATCACGGTGGCCAGAGTGCATTGCCTATCTAATTGAACCTGCAGAGCAGACTTGACATGTCGTGCAGAGTACGACTCGCAAGTAATTGACAATATTCGATGTAGTGTGATCCTGAGGATCGCATCGGCAACGGCAAATTATGAGTGAACTCATTGATTCTGCGCTTTTCTCAGGTCCCGACTCGGTGCGAGGATTCAGGAGGATGTCGCGCTTCACTTTTTTCTGTGGGCTGCTCGTTTTCCTGGCTATTCCGGCGTTCGCCGCGGTCCATCCCGTCCCGCTCGACAAGAACACGGACTCCGCGAAGTGTCTTGAATGCCATGAGGACAAGACCAAAGGCAAATCAGTTCATTCGGCGATGGCCACGGGCTGTTTGAGTTGTCACGAGATTCGTGTCACCAAGGATGTGACGCGCGTAAAGCTCATCACGGCCTCACCGACAGCTTTGTGTATTAGCTGTCATGCCGATAAGAAAGCGGCCGACATCAAGGGAACGGTACATCCGCCGGCCGTGCGCGACTGCATGACGTGCCACGATCCCCATGCCAGCGACAACAAAAATCAATTGGTAAAGCCTGCGTCGGGAGGTGAAAAGGAGAATCTCTGCCTGAGCTGCCATCAGACCGGGCTGCATGTTTCGGAAAAGGGAAGCCGCCACGCTGCACTCGATGGCGGTTGCGACACGTGCCATCTCACCCACAAGTCGGGCGCAGAGCCTACAGAAGAAAACCGGTTTCACCTGACCAAGTCTGCCCCGGCACTGTGTCTGGACTGCCATGATGCGAAAGATGCGGACTTGCAGAAGGCTCATCAGAATCAACCGTTCGCTACAGCGAACTGCATCGAGTGTCACGATCCGCACCAATCGGATTCGCCCAAACTGATGGCGAAGTTTCAGCATGTGCCATTCCAGGGCAATGGGTGCGACACCTGCCACCAGCCTGCCAAAGACGGCAAGGTTGTGCTGACGCAGACCGACGTCAAGGCATTGTGCGTGACATGCCATGACGACAAGGCAAAGCTCATTGAATCGGCGAAGGTGCCGCATCCCGGCGCCGCAGGCGACTGCACCGATTGCCACAGCCCGCACGCGAGCAAGCATCCGGGCCTGCCAAAAACGGATCCAGTGAACATCTGCCTAGGATGTCACAGCGATATCGATGATCTGCGCAAGAAGCCAGTGCACCATCAGCCTGCGTTTGAGCAGGGATGCTCCACTTGTCACACGCCTCATGGCGGCGACAACGATCATTTGCTGCGCGCCAAAGGCAATGCCCTTTGCCTCGAGTGCCATGGTCCCGACTCCGCTCCGCAGCATGACGAAGCCAATCACCTTTTGACGATCTTTAACGGGGCAGTGCGACTACCGGAAGACTACTACCAGAAAAATAAAGTTCCAATTTTGCCTTTGCGCTATGGTCTTGGCCATCCTGTGGATTATCACCCAGTTTCGGACGTGATGGATCCCGCGGACCAAAGCAAGGTGAAGACTCCGTTGAGTTGTCTTTCCTGCCACCAATCGCACGCGTCGTCCCAGGCGGATCTGCTTGTGAAGGATCAGACCAACAATATGGCTTTCTGCGATAACTGCCACAAAAACCGGCTCAACATGAAAGAGACAACCCAGCCTGGAAAGTAATCGGAGATTGAGATGTACTGCTTCCTCTTCAACTCGTTCCCAAAGAAGGCCGCAACTGCCTTTCTGCTCCTCGCGCTGAGCCTGAGTTTTTCGCATTTGGCTTCTGCGGCAAAAAAGAAGAAGGTGGACACCGCGGCCACCGCAGAGGTGGGTCCGCGAAAGTTTCCGTTTGACCCGGCGAAGCTGGTTTGGCCCAGCCCGCCCAACGTCGCGCGCGTACGCTGGCTCGATTACTTTGCGGGCTCCAAGATTGACTTCACGCAGGCTGGAACGGAAAAGCCCAAGGCGAGCTGGATGGATCGCTTGGCTGGAGGCCAATCTGAAACGGAAAAGTTCAATCCAAAGACCTTCCCTTTTCAACTTATCGGTCCCTATGGCCTTGCTATCGATTCCAAAGGGAAGGTTTATGTGGCCGATCAGCGAGTTGGGGCTGTCTTCGTCTTCAATACCCAGACTCACGAAACCGATATGATTCGCAATGGTTACGAGGCCCATTTTGGTTGGATAAACGGGATTGCCATAGATGACGACGACCGGCTGTTTGTTTCCGACGGGAAGATGCATCGCGTCCTTATTCTCAACGCGAAGCACGAGGTCGAAAATCAGGTGACTGAAGGGCTTGTTGACCCCGTAGGCCTGGCGATCGATACCGAGAATCGCTTTCTTTATGTTGTCGATACGCAGCAGGACCAGGTGATCGTTTACGATGCAGACT
Source organism: Occallatibacter sp. (assembly GCA_035487015.1). Lineage (GTDB taxonomy): Bacteria > Acidobacteriota > Terriglobia > Terriglobales > Acidobacteriaceae > Telmatobacter. Next base: position 143,950 of record DATHMP010000042.1, read on the forward strand.
CGTTGAAGCTTCTGCGGCGCATCGGCACCGCGGGAAAAAACCACTTTCTCACGACACCCGGAGACTTTGGCGCTCCGCAGGGCGTGGCACTGGACAGTGATGGCAATGTCTACGTCACAGACACGCTCAATAATCGCGTGGAAATTTTTGATGCGGATGGGAACTTCATCAGCCTGTTTGGGAAACACGGCGACGGCCCTGGCTATTTCGCCCGACCCAAGGGAATTGCTGTAGATGGCGATGGGCACATCTGGGTAGCCGACGAGATGCAAGACCGACTGCAGGTATTCGATCGAGAAGGCCAACTTCTGACTTATATCGGAACGGGGCATGGCGAATTGCCAGGTCAGTTCAAGTCGCTGATCGGCGTGGCGATTGATAAACAGAACAGAGTATTCACCACTGAACAGGAACCGGGGCGCGTGCAGATGTTCCAATATGTGAGCGATTCCGAGGCCGCCGCAGAAAAGAAGAAGCGGGAAGCTGAGTTACAGAAAGCAGCAGACAGGCGGCAGAAGGCCGCTGCTCCGGCACAGGCAAGCAAACCTTCAGCGGAGTCTTCGCCCAAACCCGCCGATGGAACCCCTAAGGACACGCCGCAGGATAAGCCGCAGCAACCCTGATTTCAGAGTTCCCTATCTCAGGAACAGCGCCGCCTGGAGTCCACCGCAATTTTCCTTGAAGAATCGCTAGTGCATCAAGCCTATTGAGAAACGCCGTCGGTCTCGACGAATTTGATTCCGGCGAGCCGGCCTTTATCGGCGTACCATGTCTCGACGCCCCACGTGACAAAGGTTTCGTCCACGTACTCGACCTTCAACTGCTGGCCACTGAAGGAAAGCTTCACAAACGAGGACACGGCCGTATCACTTCCAGGAGCCGTTTCTTTCCGGTTGAAATAGTCCGCCTCCGTGCATCCAGAGTCAGATGCCTTCTCTTTCTGGACTTCGTGGGGGATGCAACCGTTTCCGATGAGCCGAGCGTTGAACTGGATCAGCGAATCCTTGTACAGTACGCAACGATGCTCGTGCCCGAAAAACCAGCCGAAAATCGCATCGTTCCCTATCCCATCGAGCTGCAACAAGGCATCTATGTCATCGCGTAGAGGTTGCGATTCGATCCACTCATCATGATGAGCCGAAACCGGCTGGTGATGAGTAAGAAATATCGTTGCCTTCTTGCTCTTTCTGAGCGTATCTGCGAGCCAATTCCATTGAGTGGTCAATGGATCGGCAGGGGATTGCGGCTTCAACCTGCCGCCCGAATAGGCAGTGTCCAGCCCGATGACTCGCCACGTTTCGTTTTCCAAAGAAAAGAAAGGTTGTTTCTGTTGAAATGCCGGTAGAACGGTGCTGAAAAAATATTCGCCGCCGCTGTACATTTCGTGGTTGCCATTCAGTGCAAAGCTTCCGTTGGGCTGAATCGGCGACGTGGGGTCCGACATGTTCACGCGCATCGGCCACATGGCAAGGAATCGCTCGCATTCGTGTTGTGTTCCGCCGTAGTAAATGTCCCCCAGGTGAATGGCAAAGTCAGGGTTCTGTTTCCGAACAACAGCCGCGATTCTTTTAGCCGCATCGTTATCGCCGCCCCAGTCTGCGAGAAGCACCATTTCAAACTGTTCGGGCAAGATAACAGGTTCGGGGATGCCTGGCGGATAGGGCGCCCGATCGTCGAATGCCTTTAAGCGCAGAAGTTCGGAGACAATCGCTGCCCAGGCGGGCTGACGTTTGCCAGTCTCGTCTTGATGAATTTCGCCGAGGAGGGTCTTTATCTTATGCTCAAAAACTTCAATCTCCGTAATGATCCAAAGCGGATTCCAGTCTCCGTAGCTCTGGAGATTTGGGACCGTGGAAAAAATCCTGGATAGGGCTGATTGAAAAAGGCCGACTTCTTCGAATCTGGAGACGTAATGCTTGTCGTGATGAGAGGGCTCGGCCTTGACGTTTTGAGCCATCTGATTGAAATGCGCCGAAAGCTGGACTCTCGATCTCTCGATTACCGCCGGATCAGTCGATCCGATACCTTTTGCGATCGCATCTGTAAGTTCTGGCGTCGGATTTGCCAACTGTTCTTGAATATGCAGAACGCTCTTCGTGATGAAAGTCTGGTTTCCGGCAGCCTCGTGCATTTCCGGGCACTCCTGAATTCGGATAAAGGTCGTTCCGAGCAGAATATAGCATCCCGCGGCCCTCAGTTCTTAACGGGATAATTGGATCCAAAGAACGGGCGCATCGGTGTACAGCGCGCCTCATCGGATGGGAGATTCAAGTGCCACAGAAAGTCCGGGTCACGGATTCTTCAGGGAGAGCGGGTGCCGAGTACCGCTCCAAACCTGACCTGTCTTCGAAGGGGTGAGAGACGACGTCCAATAATTCTTCGAACGGTTGAAAGTCTTGCCGATCAACTGCGGAATTCAATGCCGCCTCGACGAGGTGATTGCGGGGGATAAATGCCGGGTTCGCCTTTCTCATCGATGCAGCGCGTGCCTGTTCCGAATCGGACTCCGCTTCCAGTCTTCGTTGCCACTGAGTGGACCAGGACTCAAAACCGGTCGCGTCGGAAAATAGGCGTCGCACCATGGCGTCTCCTTCCGATCCATCTGCGGCTTCGGACAAATGACGAAAAGTCAGCGTGAAGTCGACCTTATTGGCAAGCATCAGTTCGAGCAGGCCCTCAATGAGTGCGGCATCCCCTTCGCGCGCCGAAAAAAGACCGAGCTTACGGCGCATGCCAGTGAGCCGGGCAGTCTCATACGTGGGTGCAAACACCAATAGCTCCTCATTGGCAGAGTCCAGGGCAGCTTGTTCCGTCCCACATTCAAGGACGAGCAACGGAAGGAGTGCCTCGGCCAGACGCGTCATATTCCAGAGTGCAATACGAGGCTGATTGCCATAAGCGTAGCGACCGAATTGGTCGATGGCGCTGAATACAGTGGCAGGATCGTAGCTTTCCATAAAGGCGCAAGGACCGTAATCGATGGTTTCGCCGGAAATTGAGGTGTTGTCAGTATTCATGACACCATGAATGAACCCGAGAAGCATCCACTGCGCAACAAGATTGGACTGATTATGAATGACGCTACGGAGAAAGGAGCGAATGGGCCGATCGGTCTGTCGTGCGTTGGGATAGTGCCGCTGAATTGCGAAGTCGGCCAGCGTACGCAATCCATCAATATCTTTTCGCGCCGCAAAATATTCGAATGTGCCCACGCGCAAATGGCTCGTAGCCACTCTGGTCAGCACGGCTCCAGGTAGTGCTGTCTCGCGCAGCACTCGTTCTCCGGTGGTCACCGCAGCGAGTGCGCGAGTCGTTGGAACACCAAGAGCAGCCATCGCCTCGCTCACAATATATTCGCGTAAAACGGAGCCCAGTGCAGCTCTTCCATCGCCCCCGCGAGAAAAGGGAGTGCGGCCGGAGCCTTTGAGTTGGATGTCGTAGCGATGGCCATCGTGCCCTATCACTTCACCAAGAAGATTTGCGCGTCCGTCTCCAAGCGAAGGCACGAAGTGCCCATATTGGTGTCCGGCGTATGCTTCCGCCAAGGGCTCGGACCCCTCAGCAACACGATTGCCGGCGAGAATTTCGATCCCCTCCCGACTGTCGAGCGCGACCGGGTCAATCCGAAGCTTGCGAGCGAGATCTGCATTCAGCTGGACCAAGCGCGGGGCTGCCACCGGCGTTGGGATTACGCGAACATAAAAGCGCTCAGGCAAGCGGGCGTATGTATTTTCAAACCCGAAAGAGACGGAATTCTGGCCTGTGCCGGGTGGTGTTGGCATTGCTGTTGGTTCAGTCGATCGCATGGGCTGATTGATGTTCGCACGTTTTCGGTATACCTGCCTCCGCGACTCATATGAGTTTGCCGATTCGCGGGCCAAGACTATCGAAGTACATTATGAGATGCGGCCCAATACAGACCGATCGCCGGATGCCCATTTCTTCGTGGCTTGCTGTGTCCACTTGCATCTCGCCCCAAGCGATTGGTGAATCCGGAGCGGTGTCGGGAACATCTGAGAGGGACATGCTTGTCGCGGCTTCCACAAAAGCTGACAACTCAATACTGAAGAGACTCGAGCTGAACGGAGAGTAAAGATGCTCGCAATCGACCGACGCAGAGAAGAAACGAATGTCTTGAACAAAGCCAAGTTGCTGGTATATGGGGCTTTGATCCTCGGCGCTGGACTAGTTTCCGGATGCGGCAAGAACGTTGACGCCGCGAATGCTGGCCCGCAACAACCGATGAAAGTTGCGGTTGTGGAAGCAGTGCAACGTGACGTTCCCGTAAACGGTGAATGGGTCGGGACGATGGATGGGTACGTGAATGCCCAGATCCAGCCACAGGCGAACGGCTATCTAATTCGCCAAAGCTACCGCGAAGGATCGGAAGTGAAGGAGGGGCAGGTCCTTTTCGAGATTGATCCGAGGCCCTTCGACGCGGCTCTGGAACAGGCGGAAGGCCAACTAGGCCAGGCGCAGGCGCAACTAAGCCTGGCAGAAATCAACGTGAATCGGGATACGCCGCTGGCCGCAGCGCGCGCCATTGCGAAAAGCCAATTAGACAATGAAGTACAGCAGAAGTTCCAGGCTGAAGCTGCCGTGAAGACGGCCCAGGCAGCAGTGGACACGGCGAAACTGAATCTGGGTTTTACCAAGGTTCGATCGCTTATCACCGGTGTCGCAGGCCAGGCGACCACACAGGTTGGAAACCTGGTCAGCACTCAGTCGGTACTTACTTCTGTCTCGCAACTCGATCCGATCAAGGTCTATTTTTCCATCAGCGACAGTGAATATCTCTCGCTTGTTCAGCAGGCGCGAATCGCCGGGGGCGGATTGATCCAAGGCGCTTCAAAGATTCCGCTCACATTGACCCTTTCGAATGGCGAGGTCTACCCGCACAAGGGGACGATCGCATTTGTGGACAGGCAGTTGAATGCTCAGACTGGAGCCATTCGCATCGCAGCGTCATTTCCGAATCCGGGAAATATTCTGCGTCCGGGGCAGTTTGGAAGGGTGAAAGCAGAGACGGAGATTCGTCACAACGCGGTGTTGGTTCCGCAGATTGCCATTACTGAGTTTCAAGGGCTTGAGCAGGTGTACACAGTCGCACAGAACGGAACGGTTCACGTGAATAACGTGACACTTGGACCGCAATACGGAAACAGCTGGGTTGTCGAAAGCGGGCTTGCTCCGGGCTCCAAGGTGATTGTTGGCAGCCTGCAAAAGCTGCGCGAAGGCGTGCCTGTGAGCCCACAGGAAACGAAGACAGCGGCCTCCGCAACCTCCAGCGAAACCCAGCCGGCGGGAAGGTGATTCATGTCGAAATTCTTCATTCGCCGTCCCATCGTGGCGATCGTTATCGCAATTATTACGGTGGTTGTCGGTGCCGTCTCGATCTTTACGCTTCCAATTTCGCAGTATCCTAACATTGTTCCCCCGGAGATTCTGGTCACTGCAACCTATCCCGGTGCCGATGCGAAGACCGTATCGCAGGCCGTTTCGACTCCGCTCGAACAGCAGATGAACGGTGTTGACAACATGATCTACATGAACTCCGTCAGCGCAAACAACGGCGTAGTTCAACTATTCGTAGATTTCGATGTCAAAACCGATCCGAATATTGACCAGGTCCTGGCACAGCTCCGCGTTGACCAGGCACAGTCGCAGCTGCCTGCACAAGTAACTACCGCTGGGCTGACAGTTCAGAAGGCGTTGACATCGCCGCTGATGCTCGTGGCCGTGAACTCGCCGAGCGGCGGACTGAGCCAGGACTTTCTCACCAACTACGCCATCATTAATTTGCAGGACCAAATTGCCCGTGTGAAAGGCGTGTCGCGCGTGCAGGTCTTCGGCGGCCAATACGCATTGCGTGTTTGGGTGGATCCGGACAAGATGGCCAAGCTGGGGATTACAGCGCCTGAAGTGATTGCCGCTATCCAGACGCAGAACAATGTGAATCCGGCGGGACAAATTGGCGGCGAGCCGATCCCCAAGGGCCAGGAGTTCACTTACACCGTGAGGACCCAGGGTCGGCTCGTCAAGCCCGAGGAATTTGGCGATATTGTTCTTCGTGCCAACCCAGATGGTTCGATTCTGCATCTTCGCGATGTTGCACGGATTGAGCTGGGCGACCAGGCATACACCATTTCGGGCCGCTACAATCAGGCGCCCGCGGGTGTCATGGCTATTTACCAACTGCCGGGTTCCAATGCGGTCGAAACTGCGGCCGCAGTGTCGCAGCGGATGAAGGAACTCTCGGCTACGTTTCCGCCGAACATCACGTACAGCATTCCTCTTGATACAACCAAGGCCGTCACCGCTGGAATTCACGAGATTCTGATCACGCTGTTTGAGGCGCTTGGGCTGGTTGTTCTCGTCGTCTTTGTTTTTCTCCAAGGCTGGCGCGCGACCCTCATTCCGCTTTTAGCAGTTCCGGTTTCACTCGTCGGAACCTTCATCATCTTTCCAGCGTTGGGTTTCTCGATCAATACGCTTTCACTTTTCGGGCTGGTTCTTGCGATCGGCCTTGTTGTTGACGACGCAATCATTGTGGTAGAAGCCGTTGAGCACCACATCGACGAAGGCATGGACCCGAAATCGGCCACAGAGAAAGCGATGGAAGAAGTGGGAGGCCCCGTCGTTGCCATCGCGCTGATCCTGGCTGCCGTCTTTATTCCAACAGCTGCGATTCCCGGCATCACGGGCCGTCTTTATCAACAGTTCGCAGTCACGATTGCCATCTCGGTGCTGATATCGGCGTTCAATGCTCTCACGCTATCTCCAGCACTCGCAGCTCTGCTTCTTAAGCCAAGAGAAGAAGGTAGGAAGCCCAACCTCTTGAATCGAGGATTCGGAGCCTTCAATAAACTCTTTGGACGCGCGACAGACAGCTTCATCGACACTTCACGGGTGCTGATTCACAAGTCCGTGCTTGCGATGATCGGCCTCGTAGTGGTTGGCGCTCTTGCCGCTTATCTAGGAAGCAGTCTCCCGGGTGGTTTCATCCCCACGGAAGATCAAGGATACATGTTCCTTGCGCTTCAACTGCCAGATAGCGCCTCTGCCCAGCGGACGGACGCGGCCGAACAGAAAATAACAGACGCTTTGCTGAAGACTCCAGGGGTCGAAGGTGTCATCGCTGTTACCAACTTTTCACTTCTCACCCAGGTACAGAGCACCAACGCCGGATTTTTCTTTGTCAACCTGAAACCGTGGGATAAACGCAAAACGCGGGAGCAACAGCTCGAATACATCCAGAGCCATCTGCAGCGAAAGCTCGCGGCCGACCCTGACGGAATCGCCTTTGCGTTTCCACCGCCATCGATTCCAGGCATTGGTACTTCTGGAGGCGTCACCATGATCCTTGAGGATCGGTCTGGATCGGATGATCCTGCAACGCTGACGAAGAGCGTCTTTGCTTTCCTTGGGGCCCTCTCCAAACGGCCTGAGATCGCCGCTGCAATTCCTTCTTATCAGCCTGCTGTGCCGCAGCTTTATGTCGATGTGGACAAGGAAAAGGCGTTACAGCAGCAAGTCGACCTTTCAAACATTTACACGACGATGCAGACGTTCATGGGAGGTTATCTCGTCAACTACTTCAACCGCTTCGGCCGTCAGTGGCAGACGTATGTTGAAGCCGAGGGCGCTTCTCGAACAGACATCGCGAATATTAACCAGTTCTATGTTCGCAGCGCGAATGGCAGCCAGGTTCCATTGAGTTCTCTCGTGAAGGTTAATCGGATCACGGGGCCGGAATTCATTTACAGATTCAACGAGTTCAATGCGGCGCAACTCAATATTACGGGCGCCCCGGGCTACAGTTCGGGACAAGTGCGAAAGGCACTCGAGGAGGTCTTCCACCAGACTATGCCGGCGGGTGCGGGGTTCGACTATTCGGGAATGTCATTCCAAGAAGAGCAGGCGGAGAAAGGGGTCCCGTCCTGGGCAGTCTTCGGCCTTTCGCTCGTCTTCGTGTTCCTGATTCTGGCGGCACTCTATGAAAGCTGGACGTTGCCCTTTAGTGTATTGCTCAGTACGCCGGTAGCGATCCTCGGCGCATACGTCGCACTGCACGCACGTGCCTTTGAGAACGACATCTTCGCAACCATTGGCATGATCATGCTGATCGGTTTGTCTGCGAAAAATGCCATTCTGATTGTCGAGTTCGCAAAGTTGAACTACGAGGGCGGAGAAAGTATCTGCGAAGCAGCGCTTCACGCTGCAAGGCTGCGTTTCAGGCCAATCGTCATGACGGCATTGGCGTTCATTGTGGGATGCCTTCCGTTGTGGACGGCGAGTGGCTCAGGCGCCGCGTCGCGCCGGATCCTCGGGACTGTCGTTGTGGGCGGAATGACGCTTTCCACTGCTTTAGGCCTCATCTTCATTCCCGTGACGTTTGCCGTGGTTGAGTATCTTTCGCACCGGTTCGCAAGAGGAGGAAAGGGAACGACGATGGATTCATCGCACGGCCTCTGCGGACCGCCGACGGCCCCTGAACCTTCTGTCGCTCATGCGCAGACTGAAGGAGGCCAGGCGTGAGTCAATATTCGCGTGTTTCACAGGTTTGCCTGACCGGCGCAGCCTTGTTCGCATTGAGTTTGCTTTCGGGCTGCAACGTTGGTCCAAAATACGTTCGGCCAAATTACACGGCTCCGCCAGCTTTCCGCGGCGCAGATGATGTTGCAGTGAGTTCCGACCCCAAGACGTCTCTCGGCGACGAGAATTGGACTGCCGTCTATCGCGAACCTGAATTGCAAGAGCTCATTCGCAAGGCTCTCGCGAACAATTACGATGTGCGCATTGCGGCGCAGCGCATTCTTGAGCAGCAGGCTCAAGTGAAGATCACCCGCTCGCAGCTGTTTCCAACCCTAAGCGTGGGTGGGACTGGTATTGGCGCCGCGTTGCCTTCTTCGCTTGGATCGCAGATTCCCAATCCGCTCGTCGATGGTTCGTTCAACCTGTCGGCTGCATGGACGCCGGATTTCTGGGGTCTTTATCGCAAGCAGACAGAGGCCGCGCGAGCACAACTGTTGTCTCAGTCCTGGGCTCAGCGGGCGGTCCAACTCACACTTGTGCAACAGGTGGCAACGACCTACCTCCAGATCCGCGCTCTCGATCGCGAGTTGGAGATCACAAGAGAAACGCTGAAGGTTCGTCAGGATTCGGTCGATTTGACGAAGACCCTGGAAAGTAGTGGATCTGTGCCGCTTTCGGACGTTCGACAATCAGAACAGTTACTCTACGCAGCTACGTCACAGATTCCACAGCTCGAAGAGCAAATTCAACAAAACGAGAATGCGCTGGCCCTTCTTCTCGGTGAGAACCCAGGACCAGTGGCGCACAACGATCCGGACGCGCTGATTCCTCCGCCGCAAAACTTGCCCACCGGGCTTCCTTCGCAATTGCTCGAACGCCGTCCGGACATCCAACAGGCGGAGGCGCAACTCGTTGCGGCGAATGCGCAAATTGGAGTCGCCCGGGCGCAGTTTTTCCCCAACCTCTCAATCACCGGTTCGGGCGGGGTTGGTGGCGACACTTTGTCCAGCATCTTCAATCCAGCCGGGAAGACGATTTACGGCATTGGCACGCTGACCCAACCGCTGTTTGAGGGCGGAAAATTGCGCGGGCAGCTGCAACTGTCGCAGGAAACGAAGCAGGAGATGGTCTTGAATTACCAGAAAACCATCGCCGGAGCATTTCGCGATGTGTCCAATGCGTTGATCGCGTTAGACAAAGAGCGTGCGTACCGCGAGCAGCAGGAGAAACTGGTGGATGCGGCGCAAGATGCAACGCGCCTGGCGCGGATCCGCTATCAGGGTGGTTCTACAGGCTATCTTGAGGTTCTTACGACAGACTCGAATCTGTATACGGCACAACTCAACCTGGTAAACGCCCAGCAGGGTGAAGCACTCACGCTTGTGCAACTCTATGGTGCACTGGGTGGCGGATGGCAGCAGTGAACTGAAGAAGTGATACCAAGCGGGCCCCGCTCAGCGACAAGAGCCATCTGTCTGCTATAAGTAGGCGTGAGCTTTGCGCCGCGACTGACAGAATTTCTCGCTCTCCGTGCAGGCTCAAAGGCCTCAAGCCGTCTGCTGACGTGGCTGGTAGGGCTTGGCGGGATTGGTCTTTTTGGAGTTGCAGTCATTGATTCTTCAATGATTCCAATACCGCTTCCGGGCAGCACCGATCTGCTGCTCCTTATTCTCACTGCGCATCCATATACGTCGTCTGTGCTTGCCGTATCGTTTGTTGCATGGGCGGTGGCCGGTTCGATTGCGGGCGGCTATTTGACTTGGCGCGCCGGGCAGAAGGGCGGCGCAGTTGCGCTGGAGAAATACGTCAGGCCGAAACATCTAAAGCCGGTGAGTCGGTGGGTCAAGCGCCATGGTCCCATTACCGTCGGCGTTGCCGCGCTGCTTCCACCACCCATCCCGTTGCTGCCATTCTTGCTCGCGGCAGGCGCTCTTGGTGTTCCCCGAAACCGCTTTTTGGGGGCTTTCGGCATCGCGCGCTTGATTCGATATAGCCTGATCAGCTGGCTTGGATTTTCCTTTGGCCGCCAATTTATTCGAACCTGGCAACGTACGCTCGCAGGCTGGTCCACACCGGTCCTTTCCATCTATCTCGGCTTGGTCGTGCTTGGCGCCTGCTACGGCTTCTGGAAATTCTTTAGAAAGAAAAAATAGTCGATCTACGCGAATCGGCCCCATCCGCAGGTTTTGGCTCCACTGGACAAGAAACTATCGAAGCATTCGTTTCAGCTCGAGCCTTGCAGTCGCTCGCTCGGACAGGCGTAATGCCCGGAATGAGACGCGCGAAAGTCGCGCGACTTGGACTCGACCTCAAGAAAGGGTTGCCTGACGCAAAATCTATTTCTGTACTTTGCTTGAAGAACGCCAGAGTGCATCCGGAAACGGGGCAAAAAAACGTTTGCCGCGAAATATTTTGCAGAGTTCAGGAAAACTGAAAATGTATTTAATGAAAACTGCATCTATATGTGTGTTGTGAAGTAAGGAATTACTCAGCAGCCCAAACTCAGCGCGTCTCACGTCATTGTTTCGACCGGATAGAGGACGATTTGCTGAGCGGATTCATCTCCGGATGAAAACTCAGTTCGATTCGAGCATATCTCCTGATTTGCGAGGAATGAACCATGAAGCGAAGCACCCGAGACAAACTCAGTGACAGCCTGTACCTGGCGCGATGCGTGATGAAGGACATGGCGGGCCAAATCGTCAACAAGCCGAGTCCGAATTGTGAAAACAAGTCGACAGAGCGGGCCGGGCAGCTGAAGCAAACGCTGGGACAGCCCGAATTGGCAATGAAGCATTAGAAAACAGGCTAACCTGCTCAAGTTGATTTCCCGTGCAACGTCAGATTTTATGGGTTTCTGCGTCGGGGAGCACTTGACAGCGAGAGCCTGAGATAGGAGAAGAAAATGCTGATCATTCTTATCATCGTCCTGGTTCTGGTTCTAGGCGGCGGCGGAGGCTACTACGGTTATGGCCGCTGGGGATACGGCGGCGGAGCGGGAATCGGCCTTGGCACAATTCTGCTGATCCTTCTGATTGCGTATCTGCTTGGAGTATTCCGCTAAACCGCGGTCGCTTCATTGCTTCGAAACACGGGTGAAAGCTCGCGGCGGCCGCGCTAAAGTCTGTTTGCGTCCGCCGCTCCTTTAAAGAAGAATCAGACCACGAACATGGCGATGCCGGCGGCGAACATGGCGACGGTTGTGATTGCGACAAGAATCCATCCCAGCGGAGGTGTGGGCTGCCCTTGCATCAGTTTTTTGTCGGATGCAACGATAAGAATCGCCACCAGCAGAAATGGCGCGAGCAGCCCGTTGATCACCGCTGTCAAATAGAGAGCTTTTACCGGATTAATCCCCGCAAAAGTCAGGCACGCGCCCGCTGCGGTCGACGACAGGATGATCGCATAGAATGCCCGCGCCTGTTTCAGCTTCCTGTCGAGCCCCTGGCGCCATCCCAGAGTTTCCGCGCAGGCATATGCGGCCGATCCTGCAAGAGTAGGAATTGCAAGAAAACCCACTCCGACGATCCCCAAAGTGAATAGTGCCGTGGCAAATCGCCCGGCGAAAGGCTGGAGTGCCGAGGCGGCTTGGATGGAGGTTTCGATGTGTGTGATTCCATGTCGGTGCAACGTGATTGCGGTCGTCAGAATGATGAAGAACATCACCAGATTCGAGAAGAAAGTGCCAACTCCGACATCGATTCGTCGCAACTGAATTTCCTGAATTGTGGCGCCCTTGCGGGAAGCGATACTGGTGAGTCCAGCCGCCTTTTCCTCTTCGACTTCCTCACTGGCTTGCCAGAAGAACAGGTAGGGACTAATGGTGGTGCCCAGTATTGCGACCAGCATGGACCATTCGTCTCTTGAATGGGGTATCGAAGGAACAAGTGCCGCGCGAGCTACCTGTCCCCAATCTGCGCCGACCACAAACGCTGTAATGGGGTAGGCAAAAAGTACCAAGACAAGCCACTTGAGCACGTTCGCAATTTGGTTATAGCCCAGTTTGACTGTTGCACATGCGATGAGGACGGCAAAGAGAACGACATAGAGTCGAGAACTGAATCCTGAAAGCATTTGGGCCGCGTCGGCCATTCCAGCGAGATCTGCGCCGATATTGATTGTGTTCGCAGCAAGCAGGGCCAGGACAAAGATACTTAGCAACCACTTTGGAAAACGTTGTTTTAGATTTCCCGCAAGTCCCCTCCCTGTGACCATTCCTATCCGCGCACACACAATCTGAATGGAGGCCATCAGCGGCCACGTCAGAAGGGCAGTCCACAATAGACTCGTTCCAAGCTGCGCTCCGGCGACAGAGTAAGTTGCGATTCCGGAAGGATCGTCGTCGGCGGCTCCCGTGATCACTCCTGGGCCGAGTGACCTTAAAAGGAGCTTGAACCACTGAGTTGCTGAGGGATTGGCCCCCGGGGTTGGCGCATTCCTAGCCCTCTCGATTCGACACCCCTTCCTTGCATGGCCAAATTTGTCCGTCTGTTTCCCGGATGAGCGAATTTTAAGCGGGATCGGGAAGAAAACCGACAAAATTGTGCATCTCCTTATCTTAGGATGCGGATTCTTTCGGATTGATGGCGGCAGCCGTCATGGCGAACAGTTCCGTTCTTCGCCGATCAGGCAAAGTAAGGGAGGATCGGGCTAATTCGCGGTGCCGGACGGCGGCGAAGGAATGTGACATTTGGCGGAGTTTTTAATCCTGCCCCGGACAGATTAAACTGAACAACCACTTCGCGTTCCGGGCTGCCGCCCTGCTGAGACTTTATCCGGGGCAGTCAACGTCAGAATTGACATAAGGGATAATACCGGGTGCAAAACCCAAAGGAGATTCCTTGCCGATTGACTCGCACGAGCCGGCTCCCGATCCGGCGCACCAAACCCCTCATCCTGATTCTGAGCACCCAAAACGGCCATTTGTCCGGATCATCGTATGGGTCTCAATCTTGCTTCTCTTTGGGTTCGCCTTTTACTGGGTGCTGCATCGCCATGACCAGACACAGAAGAGTGCCGGAGGCCGCCGATCTTTTCAAGGTACGGCTCCTGTAGTTCCGGCAACGGCAAAACAGGGCGATATTGGCGTGTACCAGGACGCGATCGGAACGGTCACCCCGATTTACACTTCATTGATCACGAGCCAAGTCAACGGGATTGTTACCGAGGTGGATTACCGCGAAGGTCAATTTGTTACCAAGGGCCAAAAGCTAATTGAGATCGACCCCCGGCCATACCAGGCGAATCTTCTCCAGGCGCAGGGGACTCTCGAGCACGATCAGGGTGTTCTCGCTCAAGCTCAAATGGACCTGGATCGCTATAAGGCTGCGTGGGCGAGCAATGCAATCCCGCGTCAACAACTCGAGGACCAGGAGAAACTCGTTCAACAAGATGGAGGCACGGTCAAACAGGATCAAGGCACGGTTCAGTATGACCAAGTGCAAGTGGATTTTTGCCATGTCGTCGCGCCCATATCGGGGCGCATTGGATTGCGTCTCGTGGACCCCGGCAACGTTGTCTCTTCGTCGGGCGGCTCTACTCTGGCCGTGATTACGCAGACCGATCCCATCACAGTGATCTTCACCATTCCCGAGGATGCGCTCAGCCAGGTGAGTCCTCATCTGCGCGAAAAGGCGAAGCTTTCAGTGGATGCCTTTGACCGGGGTGGACAAAAGAAGCTGGCCACAGGCTCGTTGCTTACTCTTGACAACCAGATCGATACGACGACAGGGACGGTGAAAGCAAGGGCGCAATTCAACAACAAGGGGGGTGCTCTTTATCCCAACGAATTCGTTAACGTCCGACTGCTTGTGAACACGCTGAAGAATGTCACGTTGATTCCGACGTCGGCGATTCAACATAACGGGAATGCATCGTTTGTGTACGTGATTGCGAACAACAAAGCGGAGATGCGCACAATAAAAGCCGGCGTAACAGACGGCGACACCACTCAGGTGACGGGAGTAAATCCTGGCGAGATTGTGGCCAATTCGAGCTTTGACAAGCTGCAACAGAATGCGTCGGTGCGGCTTACCAAGCAATCGGCAGCACCCGCGAACAACAGTGAGAGTAGCGCCCCTTGAGCCCATCTCGCCCATTTATTCTGCGGCCCGTTGCAACGGCGCTGTTGATGTTGGCCATTCTGCTGGTTGGAATCGTGGCATACACGCAGCTCCCGGTTTCGGCACTGCCGCAGGTCGACTATCCAACCATCCAGGTGCTCACCTTCTATCCCGGTGCAAGCCCCGATGTGGTGGCGACCACTGTGACTGCGCCGCTTGAACGCCAGTTTGGCGAGCTCCAAGGCCTGAGCCAGATGACTTCGACCAGTTCTGGCGGCAATTCGGTCATCGTGTTGCAGTTCAGTCTGTCATTGAACATCGATATTGCTGAGGAAGAAGTACAGGCGGCCATCAACGCGGCACAGAGTTTCCTGCCTGCCAATCTTCCCACGCCGCCAATCTATAGCAAGACCAACCCCGCCGATGCGCCCGTACTCACTTTGGCGGTCACTTCCAACTCGATTCCGCTCACCCAGGTCGAAGACCTGGTGGACACACGGCTTGCTCCCAAGATTTCGCAACTAAAGGACGTCGGCCTGGTGAGCATTAGTGGCGGCGAAAAGCCTGCAGTTCGTATCCAGGCAAATCCAACGGCGCTGTCTTCCTACGGAATCAATATGGAGGATCTGCGCACGGCAGTTTCAAGTGCCAGCGTAAATGCCGCCAAGGGCAATTTTGATGGACCACGGCAGGATTACCAGATCGATTCGAATGACCAGCTTGTAACGAGCAAGGATTACAGACAGGTTGTCGTCGCCTATCGCAACGGGTCGCCGGTGATGCTAACCGATGTTGCGAACATTGTGGATGGAGTGGAGAACACGACGCAGGCCGCTTGGATGAATCAGACACCGGCCATCATTCTGAATGTGCAGCGCCAGCCCGGCGGCAACACGATCAGTGTAGTGAAGAGCATCAAGGATCTCTTGCCCCAGCTTGAGGCAAATCTGCCCAGCGGCATTGATGTCACAACGCTCACCGATCTCACGACGCCCATTCAGGCATCTGTGGACGATGTTGAATTTGAACTGTTGCTCACGATTGCCCTGGTCGTTCTGGTCATTTTTCTTTTTCTGCGCAGTTTGTATGCCACCATCATCCCATCCGTTGCCGTTCCGCTGTCGTTGGTTGGCACATTCGGAGCGATGTACGCGCTGGGGTATTCCCTCGACAATCTTTCGCTGATGGCGCTCACGATTTCGACCGGCTTTGTGGTCGACGATGCGATTGTGATGGTTGAAAACATCTCTCGGTTTCTTGAAGAAGGTGAACCACCGCTTGAGGCCGCACTCAAGGGTGCAGAGCAGATTGGTTTCACAATTCTTTCGCTCACTGTGTCGCTGATCGCAGTGCTTATTCCGCTACTTTTCATGGGAGATGTGGTCGGGAGGCTTTTCCGCGAATTTGCGGTGACGCTTGCGGTGACAATCGTCATCTCAGCAGTCGTTTCGCTGACTCTTACGCCGATGATGGCCTCCCGGATTCTGCGCCACGATCCTGAGGCTCAGAAGGGCCGGTTCTATCAAGCATCCGAGCGGGTCTTTGAGCGGATGATCGCTTTCTATGGACGGACACTGCGCACTGTGCTCGAACACCAGCGCCTTACTCTACTGGTCGCGGTTGCCACGCTTGTCCTCACAGTTTTTCTTTACATCATCATCCCAAAGGGCTTTTTTCCGGTTCAAGACACGGGTGTCATCCAAGGCATCTCGCAGGCGCCTGCGACCATCGGCTCCAAAGGAATGATGGCCAAACAGCAGGAGTTATCGAAGGTGATCCTCGCCGATCCTGCAGTGGAGAGCCTATCGTCTTTCATTGGTGCGGACGGCACCAACACGACAACCAATAGCGGCCGGTTTTCAATCAACCTGAAGCCGCTGAATCAGCGCGACATGAGCGCTGCCGACGTGATTCGCCGATTACAGGGAAATCTGCAAAATGTGGATGGGATAGCCCTGTACATGCAGCCAGTCCAGAACATCACCGTCGATGACCGTGTGAGCCGCACGCAGTACCAATACACACTGGAGGACCCCGATCAGGTCGAGTTGAATGAGTGGACCGCCAAGTTCGTGGACAAGCTCAAGCAGTTAAAGGGATTGGAAGATGTTGCCACAGATCAGCAGTTGGGCGGTCTCGCGGTCTCGCTCGTAGTCGATCGAGTCACAGCGTCTCGTCTGGGCATTGCGCCCACGACCATCGACAACACGCTGTACGACGCCTTTGGTCAGCGCCAGATCAACACGATGTATACGCAGCTGAACCAGTATCACGTCATTCTCGAGGCGCAGCCCCAGTTTCAACTTGATCCTGACAAGTTAAATCACCTTTTCATTCAGGCCAATGCGGCCAGCGGGACAACGGGCGCCGGAGCGTCAACCTCTTCGGGGCGCGGATCGACATCGGCAGGATCGAACGCCCTCACGGGGACTGCGCAGTACACTCCTTCTGCAGGCTTGTTTACTCCGCCGGTCAACGCACTGACTCCAAGTTCAACTTCAAGTTCCACGGGGGGGGCGGCATCTGCCGGCATCACCAGTTCCACCTATGCAAATGCAGTCCCTTTAAGCGCCTTTTCTCACTTTGAGACCTCGACAGAACCTCTTTCGATTACCCACCAGGGACAGTTTCCTTCTGTCACGGTATCTTTCAATCTGGCCCCCAATGCCTCGCTGGGCGCGGCGATTGACGACATCTCGAAGCTTCAAAAGAGCATGAACATGCCGGCGAGTCTCCAAGCCGACTTCCAAGGCACGGCCGCGTCTTTCCGGAACTCCCTTTCCAACGAACCGTTGTTGATCCTGGCGGCACTGGTGACGGTCTACATTGTCCTGGGCGTTCTGTACGAGAGCTTCATCCATCCGGTCACTATTCTGTCCACTTTGCCGTCCGCCGGCGTCGGCGCGTTTCTTGCGCTGATTCTCTTTCGGCAGGATCTTAGCGTGGTGGCAATCATCGGACTGGTATTGCTGATAGGCATTGTGAAGAAAAACGGCATTATGATGGTTGATTTCGCGCTGGAAGGGCAGCGAAAGCACGGCAAGAATTCCACCGAGGCGATTTTCGAGGCTGCTACTCTGCGCTTCAGGCCGATCATGATGACTACCATGGCGGCACTGCTCGGTGGTCTTCCGCTGGCTTTCGGCCAGGGCATCGGATCTGAACTGCGGCGACCGCTGGGTATTGCAATGGTAGGCGGCCTGCTGGTGAGCCAGGTGCTCACGCTCTACACGACGCCGGTGATCTATATCTTTTTCGATGATCTGGCGCAGCGATTTTCCAAGAAGAAGGCAACAAAGAACGAAGGAGACCAATCGCCCGACGGATCTCGCGGGATTGCCATGAAGCCCGTTCCTGAAGAGGGCAGGGCATGAATATTTCCGCGCCCTTCATCCACAGGCCTGTCGCCACGACATTGCTTACAGCAGCGGTCGCCATCGTCGGCGCCGTGGCCTACATCTCTCTTCCTGTGTCTCCGCTGCCGCAAGTTGATTTTCCAACAATCTCTGTCAACTCCAGTCTGCCCGGCGCCAGTGCGGAGATTATGGCCTCGTCTGTGGCTACGCCGCTGGAACGCCAATTCGGGCACATTGCCGGCGTCACAGAGATGACCTCGTCCAGCAGCCTGAGCAGCACGTCGATCACCATTCAGTTCGACCTGAGTCGCGATATCGACGGTGCGGCGCGCGACGTGGAAGCTGCCATCAACTCAGCGCGTAGCTATTTGCCCGCCAATTTGCCGGCCAATCCAACTTACCGCAAGGTGAATCCTGCCGATTCGCCGATCATGATCCTTGGGCTCACGTCGAATATTTACGGCCCCGACAAGCTTTATGACGAAGCCTCCACGGTGATGGTGCAGAAGATTTCGCAGATCCAGGGAGTGGGGCAGGTAAACGCCGGTGGCGGCGCATTGCCATCCGTGCGCGTCGAAGTCAATCCGAACAAGCTTTCCAGCTACGGCTTGACGATGGCGAACGTCCAGTCAGTGTTGAGTCTTCAGAACTCCAACCTCGCACGCGGGCAGATCACCGACGGCGATCGATCAGCCGACATCGTGGTAAACGGACAAATCTCGCACGCCGCCGATTATCAGCCGCTTATTATCGGATATCACAATGGAACTGCGGTCCGATTGTCGGACATTGCCGACGTTATCGACTCAACGCAAAACGTGCGCGCAGCGGGCTATCTCAATGGTAAGCGCGCCGTAAATCTGGTCGTCTTTCGGCAGCCTGGCGCGAACATCATCGAGACAGTGGATCGAATCTATGCGGGACTGCCTTCGCTTAAGGCCTCCATCCCCGAAGGAATCGATGTCACAGTTGTGCTTGATCGCACTACCACCATTCGCGCGAGCGTACAGGATGTGGAGCGGACACTCATCATTTCAGTATTTCTGGTGATCGGTGTTGTCTTTGTGTTTCTGCGCAATGGCCGTGCGACGCTGATTCCGGCCGTTGCCGTCCCGGTTTCACTCATCGGCACCTTCGCGGTGATGTACCTGCTTGGATATTCCCTCGACAATCTTTCGCTGATGGCGCTCACCATTTCGACAGGCTTCGTAGTTGACGATGCGATCGTGGTGATGGAGAACATTGCACGCCATCTGGAAGAAGGAATCGCGCCCTTCGAGGCAGCCCTGCTTGGCGCAAAAGAGATCGGCTTCACAGTGATGTCCATCAGCATTTCACTGATTGCGGTCTTCATTCCCTTGCTGCTAATGGGCGGGATTGTCGGGCGTCTGTTCCGCGAATTTGCTGTGACCCTCTCCACAGCCATCCTTGTCTCCATGCTCATTTCGCTGGCGACGACGCCTATGATGTGTGCGTATCTGCTGAAAAGCACGAAGGAAGAGAAACACGGACGTCTCTACAATGCAACCGAGCGCTTTTTTGACCGTGTCCTAAACGGATATCGCCGCAGCCTTCATTGGGCCCTCGACAATTCTGCGCTCATGCTTATCCTGCTCGTGCTCACCATCGCGCTGAATGTGGTCATCGTGCTTCGCATTCCAAAGGGATTCTTTCCGCAGCAAGACACGGGATCTCTGGCGGGGAATGCGCGCGGACCGCAGGATGCATCTTTTGCAGTGATGAATAATTCCCTGCAGGTGATTCAAAATACGATCCAGAAGGACCCTGCAGTTCAAAATGTAATCGGCTTCACGGGCGGCAATGGCGCAACCAATACCGGCAGCATTTTTATTGCGCTCAAGCCGCTATCGCAACGCAAAATAGGCGCGCCTGCGATTATTGACCGGCTTCGGCCGCAACTCAACCGGCTCCCGGTTGCGTCGGCCTTTCTTCAGGCTTCTCAAGATCTGCGCATCGGCGGACGATCGAGCAACGCCCTTTATCAATACACCATTCAGGCAGACTCCCTGAGCGACTTGCAGACCTGGGGACCGAAGCTTCTCGCGGCGATGCAGAAGCTGCCTGGATTGCAGGATGTGAGCTCTGACCAGCAAACTGGCGGTCTCGACGAAATGGTTTCCTTCGATCGCATTACTGCGGCAAGACTGGGACAGACTGCCTCATCCATCGACAGCGCGCTTTACGGATCATTTGGCCAATCGGAAGTTTCTTTGATATACACGCAACTGAATCAGTATTACGTGATTCTTGAAGTTGCACCTCAGTATTGGGCATCGCCTGCCGGGCTCAACACCGTGAACTTTCATAACGCCAGTGCGTCGAGCGTGACAGCGACTGGAAACTCGCGGCTTGCCTCCTTCAGCAAAGCGCGCTCGGGCACAACGCCATTGGCGCTAAACCATACGGGACTGTTTCCATCCGTCACCGTTTCGTTCAATCTGGCGGCAGGGCTTTCGCTGAGCGATGCAGTGAAAGCGATCAGCCTGATGCAGCAGCAACTCGGAACACCTTCCACCGTGCACGGTGTCTTTGCGGGGACGCTGGAGGCATATCAGCAGTCGCTCAGTACGGAACCGTATCTCGTACTCACGGCGCTGCTCGCGGTCTATATAGTGCTGGGCATCCTTTACGAGAGCTTGATTCACCCCCTCACAATTATTTCCACGCTGCCGTCGGCAAGTGTTGGAGCCATGCTCGCCCTGATGCTCTTTCATCAGGATCTAAATGTCATTTCGATCATCGGAATTGTGCTGCTGATTGGAATTGTTAAGAAAAACGCAATCATGATGATCGATTTTGCGCTGCAGGCCGAGCGGGAGCGCGGCATGGATACCGAGGCCGCTATTTTTGAGGCATGCATGCTCCGCTTCAGGCCGATTCTAATGACGACGATGGCAGCACTCTTCGGCGCACTTCCTCTGGCCTTCGGCACCGGAACCGGTTCAGAGCTGCGTCAGCCACTGGGGATCACGATCGTTGGCGGCCTCATCGTGAGCCAGATGCTCACGCTCTACACCACACCGGTCGTTTACCTCACGCTCGACCGGTTACGCCTTCGATTTGCCTCGAAAGATCATCCGGCTCAACTAGCAAACGGTCCTGTACCTTCGGAGTCGAACTGAGCTATGGACAAAAGACCAAGAACGCTGAACTTCAAAGCATCTTTTTCAGATCGCCGGCTCATCTTTGTGCTCTCCGTTGCCGCCGCTGTCTTCTGTGGCTGCAGAGTTGGACCGCACTATTCGGTTCCATCTGCATTGCCGCAGGCGCCTCCGGCCGAGTACAAGGAAACCACGACACCGCCTGTCGATGCTGGTCAATGGAAGCCGGCACAGCCGCAGGATGCCATGCTTCGAGGGAAGTGGTGGGAGATCTACAACGACTCCGAACTCAACGACCTTGAAGACAAGGTCAACATTGACAATCAGAACATCAAACAGTATTTCGAGAACTACATGGAAGCCCGGACGCTGATTGCACAGGCGCGAGCGCAGCTTTTTCCCACGCTTTCCGTTGCGCCTGGTTTCCAACGCTCTCGATCCTCGAGCAACCTTGAGCATGGTGCAGTTACGACGACCGGAGCCACAGGCGCAACCTCGGGGGCAGGTTCACAGAGCACCGTCTGGTCGTTGCCGCTCGATGCATCCTGGCAGCCCGATCTGTTCGGCAAGATCCGCAATCAGATTCGAGAAGCACAATACTCTGCGCAAGTGAGCGCAGCAGACCTCGAAAACGAACGTCTCAGCGAGCAAGCCAGTCTGGCTACCTATTTGTTTGAAGTCCGCGGCCAGGACGCGCTTATCGATCTTTACAAGCGCACGGTGGCTGCAGACCAGCAGTCTCTCGATCTCACCAGGAGCCTTTACAACACCGGCATCGACAATGAGGTGTCCGTCGTCGAGGCTGAGAACACCCTCGAGAACGCGCAGGCCTCGCAGACTAATCTCGCGGTCGCGCGTGCACAATATGAGCACGCGATTGCCGTGCTCATCGGGACGAATCCGTCCACATTTTCCATTCCGGCCAAGCCGCTGGATGCCAACCCACCGCCCATTCCATTGGGGATGCCTTCGCAGTTGCTGGAACGCAGGCCCGACATTGCAGCCGCTGAACGTCAAATGGCAGCGGCCAACGCGCAAATTGGCGTAGCTACAGCGGCATATTTTCCGAGTTTGAACCTCACTGGATCCGGAGGCACAGAGAGTTCGCTCATTTCGCAGTTGTTCGATTGGCCCAGCCGCTTCTGGTCTGTCGGTGCGACACTGCCAGAGACGATCTTCGACGCCGGACTGCGTCGCGCTACTGTCAATCAATACGTTGCGACCTATAACGCAGACGTGGCTTCCTACCGGCAGACTGTACTCACCGCGGTCCAGCAAGTGGAAGATTCGATCGCATCTCTGCGTATCCTCTCGAACCAGATGGAGCAACAGCACACGGCCGAGCAGTCTGCGCAAAAGTTTGTGGATTTGGAAACCGCACGTTACAAGAACGGCATTGACCCATATATTGATGTTGTTCAGGCACAAACCACTTTGCTTTCGGACCAATCGACGGAGGCGACGCTGCGGACTGAACAGATGACAGCCTCGGTACAACTGATTCAGGCGCTTGGCGGCGGTTGGGATCGCAGCGACCTTCCTACGCCTGCGCAGGTTTCAAGCAAGTTGAGCAAGACCGATACCACGATCCAAAAGTGATGGGGCAGTGAAATCGGATGTCGAGTTAGCGATTGTGTGTCTTCGGATCGATGCGTTGACTAGTAGATCCTGCTGCCGATGACTTGAGTCCCGGCTGCATTGGACTCGATGCTGGTGGAGCGCAAAAGGATCTCGAAGGGTCGCAACGACCCGTCAGTCCGGGACGCCCGGCTTAAAATCGGAGCGATCGCATTTGGATGAAAGAGCGCTTCGGCTGCTGCCTGAGTTCCCGCTACATCCAATCCCTGTAACAGAAGCAAATGGCCATTTCCGCCGAGATTGGGAAGAAAAGCGATGAGGGCAAAGGTCTCGTGGGCCGGTTCGTTCCAGTGGCTCGCATACGACCGCGCTTCTCCAGGCTGCGGGTGCGCGTTCAGAATGGTGGCGCCTTGCATCTCCGGGTTGTAGACAATGCTGAAGTTTGCACTGTTCTCAACGATGGACGCCCAAGGATTGCTTCCGACTGATCCGATCAGGACAGCGTTGGCGTTTTTCAAGTCGTCGAGCCGCAGGTCGCGCGGAAACCGAAGCATGACTCGTTGAGGATCGTACTTGGGCTCTTTGGCGAGAGCAGCGACAATCTGGAAATCAACAAAGCTCGTAAATTCCTGCGAACGCAGGTCTGCAGCGCTGTGTGCGTCCACTCCCCCAAGAGGCAGGCCCATGTAACCTCTCTGGATGTAATCGGCGAGAGCAAGCGGCCGGTGCGACAGGTCTTCGAGAAGGTTGAACCCTGCGTCGGCGGGCACCACATAAGTGTTTGCGGGTCCGTCGAAAAGCGCTGCCCAGAGAGGATCTGCCGCTTCAGGAGAATGATGGAGCCTCGAGACCCGGCCCGTCATATACCAGGTGATCGCGACGAGTGCCAAGCTGTACAAAACAAGCAAAGCCCCGGCGAGATACCAGACTTGGCTTCTCGAGGAAACACGAGGAGTAGAGAGGGCCTGAGCCGGCGCAGACCCTTGTTCGGTCTGAATTTCCACGCGGAGTGGAACCGGGAATGCGTGTGTCTGCCCGCCGGAACCCGATTCTGCGGCCGGAAGAAACACGGGGATATAACCGCCCAGCGGGATTTCGATTCGCAAGGACTCCGCGCTTCCTTCACCGGCAAAATGCTCGGCCAGGCGCTTTCTCAGTTGGCGTGCATAGTTGCGGACAATATTGTCCTCGATGGTTCGATAGTGCGGCGGCCGGTCGAAGACCTGGACACCGATCTGATGCTCGGTAATCTCGCTTGCTCGTCCTTCGATTGTTTCCGTGACGATGAATAGAAGGAAATTCGAGAGCAGGGTTGATCGGGAAAAGTGGCTTCCAACAGCCACTCTCTGGGCAAGGCACCATCTTGGATCGTGATCGAGCAGATCGCGTTTGTTTTCCGGAAGCAACGATACCCGGGGCGCGAGATGCGTAGCGCTGGGATGTGCCATTTCGGTGATCTCCCAATGAGCGTGCGCGTGCCAATTGAACTGCAGAAGTTAAGGTACCGAATTACCGTAAACGTTCTGTGAACGGGGCTGATGGGAACGATCGAGCCGAACCAGTTTAGCAACAATTAATGGCTAGAACAAGCCTAGTCTAATCAGCATGTTATCCGGGCATGCGGGTGCTGGATAGCTTGCGATTAACGAGTGTATACACCGTACTTACCCAGGGTAGACACTTCTCCGCACGCCGCAAGTGGTCTACCGTCGTGCTGGCCGAAAGTGTGCCTGGCAAATATTGAGAACTTCCCCGCAGGATAAACATTCTTTGGAGGCAAAAAGTGGAAGCGCCCGCGAAATTCAGAATTAGGCAGTTCTTCACAATCCTTGGCTTGCTCTCTCTATTCTTTTTCCCTGGCCAATCGACGGCCCAACTTGATCGCGGAGAGATTACCGGGACCGTCGAGGATCCATCCGGCGCCATGGTACAGGACGCCTCGGTCACATTGATCAACGATGGGACCAGCGCGCGGATTTCAGCGCGGACCACGGTTACCGGAACCTACGTATTTGATGACCTGTTTCCCGGCAAATACACGATCGAGGCTGAGAGGACAGGGTTCCAGAAATACGTCGTGCATGGACTCATCGTGCATGTACAGCAAATTACGACAGTGGATGTCCATTTCACGACGGGTAATGTGCAGCAGAGCGTCACGGTGACGGCAGCAGCTCCGCTTCTCGAAGCGGAGAACGCTGCACTTGGCCAGACCATTACCAACCAGGCTGTCAACGATCTGCCGCTTGCCACCCGCGATTGGGGTTCGCTGGCGCAGCTTTCTGCCGGTGTATCGACCTCGCCATCGACCTCTTCAGGTTCTGGAGTGACGGCGGATGCGGGAAGCTCGGATTCTGCATACTTCTCAGTGAACGGCGTGAACAACTGGCAGAATGACTTCCGCCTCAACGGAATCAACGACAATATTGAGGTTTACGGCGGCAACTACACGCTGTCGAATGCCGCCATCGTGCCTCCGCCTGACGCCATTGAGGAATTCAGCCTGCAGAGTGGCGATTTTCAGGCTGAATTTGGCCACTCCACGGGCGGAGTCATCGACGCAGCCATCAAGTCGGGCACCAATGGTCTCCACGGCGACGCATGGGAATATCTCCGCAACAATGACTTGAATGCAAATTACTTCTTCAACCGGACCTGCTCGTCCTCAGGTTGCGTCAGCAAGAAGATTCCGGAGTATCACCAGAACCTATTTGGGTTTACGGCCGGGGGGCCGATTGAGATTCCTCATGTGATCCATGGGAAGGACCGATTGTTCTGGTTCGCTGACTACCAGGGCGGACGGTATGTACTGCCGGAGCCAGCGGGCGGCGAAACCGTACCCACCTTGAACATGGTCAACAGTGGATTCACAAACCTGCAGGACAACATTACGGGAAATATTGGCTCGCCCGGCGTTGAAGGCACGTATTCCGATGCCATGGGACGCAAGTTCGCAAACGGCACCATTCTGGATCCGGCGACCACGCGTCAGCTTCCTGCCTCCGGCGTCGACCCGGTAACCGGACTCAGCGGCACGCCGAACGCTTATGTGCGCGATCCGTTCTTCAATTGCACTGCGGGCGGAGGCTGCTCAAGCTTCTTGGGCAACACGACCACAGACTTTACGCAGGATGCTTCTGGCGTTCCGCTGACGAGTCTGAATGTGATTCCTACCAGTCGCCAAGATCCCAATGCCGTGAAACTTCTAGGTGTTTATCCGGCTCCGGAAACCAGCACGCCCCTGCTGGTGAATAATTTTGCCAGCTATGTTCCTCTCGAATACAAGAACACCGACACCTGGGACATTCGCGTTGACGCGAACATTTCGCCGAAGGACAGGCTGTTCGGAGTTTATGACCGAAGCCTCTTTAACGTGACGGTCCCCTCGAACCTGCCGGGCGAAGCGGTGGGAGAAACCGGGGGCCGCAACGACAGCCTGCCGGCCTATGCCTGGGCTGCCGGGTATACGCGCATCCTGACTCCGACAATGACCAATGACATGCACGTTGGCATGGTGCATTCGGACAAGCTGCAGCAGTCCTTCTTTGGCAACACCTTCGGTATTCCGGCCAGCTTCGGAATTCAAGGAGTTCCACAGGTTGCCAACAACGGCGGCCTTCCACCAACAACGATTGCCGGGCTCACACACGTTGGTGTTGGCAACTATACTCCAACTCTTCAGTATGTCTGGAGCATTGAAGGTGTTGACGCAGTGACCAAGGTGGTCCGCAACCACACGTTGAAAGCCGGTATTCAGGTAGATGATCTCGAGGGGAATATTTCGCAGCCGCCCCAGGGGCGCGGAGACTTCAGTTTCAACGGCATGTATACCGATGTGCCAAACCGCATCGCTGTTACAGGTACCGGCTTGAACGGCATTGGCGATTTGCTGGTAGCGCCTACGGATTACGAATATGGCGTTGGGAATGGTGTCGACAATGTGGGCGGTATGAACAGCTTTTCCGGTTCAAACATTTCGGCGACCGACGACCATCGGTGGTACATCGGCGCCTACTTTCAGGATGACTGGAAAGTGAGCCCAGCGCTTACGCTGAATCTCGGTTTACGGTGGGATCTTTTCACGCCCTATACCGAAACGCGTGGATATCAGGCCAACTTCATCCCCGTGGGAGGGAACGGCGCTTCCGGCACGTATTACATGTCGAGCAAGGGCTGCGCTGTCGCCCGGGCAACAATCTTCAACACCGTGACGTCTGCGAGCAATATCAACATTAATTGCAATGCCAGCCCGGCGTTGGGCAATGACCAGAAGGACAACTTCGCGCCACGCATGGGATTCGCGTATCGCATTCAACCCAACCTGGTGGTGCGCGGTGGCTTCGGCACTGCGTATGGAGCGTTGGGCAACCTGGGTTACGGCGGAACGCTCGGCACCAACTATCCCTTCGTCTACACCCAGACAATTCCTGCGCCCGACTCCAATCATCCGCTTCTGCTTGGTTCGCCTGGGACGCCGGCGACCATGGAGAATACGTTCACGCAGTTCGACTTCCAGAATCCCACGGTACTGCAAAGCCCGACGCCCTATACCAATCCAAACTATCTTGGGTTGAGCCTCTATGGGCGTCAGTTGAACTTCCAAACGCCGTTGGTGCAGACCGAAAACTTGACTGTCGAAGATCAGTTCACGAAACATGACGCCATTCAGGTTGGCTTCGTGGGCACACAAGGCCGACACCTCGACATTCTCGGATACAACAACGGGAATACGCAGATTCTGCCCAATGGAACGAACGCACAGCTTTCAATCCCATTTCCCGATTTCGGCCGCAACAGTACGTATGAAACAACCAACGCCAACAGCAGCTACAACTCACTGCAGGTCACGTATCAACATCAAATGAGCTTCGGGCTGTTTCTGCTCGGCAACTACACCTGGAGCAAGTGCATGAGCGATCAGCACACCCAGGCTTCAGAGTTCAATGACAGCTACCGCGCAGAATGGCTCCCCGGATTCGGGATTCAGGGGGACTACGGCCTTTGCGATAGCGACGCCGCGAATCTGTATCACCTTTCCGGCAGCTACAATCTGCCGTTCGGACGCGGCCGTGAGATTGGAGCTTCGATGAACAAAGCGGCCGATCTCATTGTCGGAGGATGGCAAATCAACTTCTTCTATACCTATCAAAGTGGCCAGCCGTTCACAGTGACCTGCCCAAATGCCACCAGTGCAGACTTTGGTTGCGCCGCAGATCTGACAGGCCAGGCTTTGTACTCTGGTCCGCACAATTTTACTCAATGGCTGAACCCAGCGGCCTTTGTCAATCCACCACCTGCGACCACCGCGGGACAAACTGATTACTCGCCTCTTGGTGGGCAGGTGCAGCAAGCACGCGGACCGATCTTTAGCAACCTCGACTCTTCGATCTTGAAGAACTTCAATTTTACGGAGTCGACGCGGCTACAGTTCAGAGCTGAGGCCTTCAACACAACCAACACGCCGCCGTTCGCGCAACCGGGTCAATTGAACTTTACGAGCGGCGGTTTCAGCAGCATTACGGCCACCAAAAACAGTAATGAGAATTTTGGCGCGCGCACACTGCAACTCGCGTTGAAGCTGTTTTACTAACGTCAAGTCAGCACACCGGACGCCCACCTTCGCAGCGAATGTATCCTCGCGGCGGGGGTGCCCGATGTTTGATCCGACGATTCTTTTTCCGATGGTTCTCGACCACTATCAATTTACAAAGGCAAATGAAAATGGTCCGGTTCTATGCGAACCTTTATCTTTGTGTTGCCGTCGTCCATCTGTTCCTGGCTGGCACGCATGTCCTAAAGGCACAGGCGCCGGCAGCTTCCGCGCCAGATATCGTCCTACGGGGCGATGTGAAAGGTGCACAGGCACAGACGTACATTGAGGTTCCGTTTCAGGTTCCCGCCGGCGTGCAACGCGTCACGCTCACTTTCACGTATACCGAGAAACAGCAACATACAGCGCTCGATCTTGGCCTGCTCGATCCCACCCAACTCCGCTGCTGGAGTGGCGGGAACAAATCCATGTTGACCGTGGGCCTTTCCGACGCAACACCGTCGTGTCTCCCCGGTGTTCTTCCGGCCGGAACATGGAATCTGCTCATCGGCGTTCCCAATATCCGTGCGGGTGTCACTTCCCATTACACGGCCCAGGTGTTTTTTACCCGCAGCGGTCTCGTTTCCGATGAGCCCACCGCTCTACGTGCCCCTTTGCGTGTCGGACCCGCATGGTACCGGGGGGATTTGCACATGCATACCGCGCACAGCGACGGCCAATGTCCGAGCCAGACGGGAAAGATCGTCCCGTGCCCGGTTTTCTTCACTGTCGACGCTGCTGCGCGCAGAGGGCTCGACTTTATTGCCGTGACTGATCACAACGCGACGTCGCACTACGATGACTTGCGCGAATTGCAACCGTACTTCGACAAGGTTCTTCTGATTCCAGGACGCGAAATTACTACTTTCCAAGCGCACTTGAATTTTCTGGGTTCCACACAGTTTCTCGATTTTCGCTTGGGCAGCGAGACAGTTCCTGAAATGGACGTCCTGCTCCGGAACGCGCAAAAACTCGACGCGCTCGTTTCGATCAACCACCCGCTTGCACCCACTGGCGAAGTTTGTATGGGCTGCGGTTGGACACCCAATCCGCCGGCTGACATGAGCTTGCTGAATGCCGTTGAAGCCGTGAATGGAGGGAGTGAAGATGATGTCTTCTCCGGCATTCCTTTCTGGGAACAAAAGCTCGATGAAGGTTATCGCCTCACCGCGATCGGAGGCAGCGATAATCATCGGCCCATGACCCCTCTTGACCAGCATGGCTCCATTGGCCGTCCCACGACGGTCGTCTGGGCTTCGGAACTCTCTACTCCGGCGATTCTCGCCGCGATCCGAGCGGGTCACGTGTTCATCGATTTGATGGGAACTTCGGACCGCATTCTCGAATTCACAGGCAGCGCTAACGGAACTGTGGCTCACATGGGAGACGACCTTTCCGCTTCCTCCCAAGCTCAAGTTTCATTCGAAGTCCATGTCGTCGGGGCGGCTGCGGGGCAAGTCGTCATACTCCAGGACGGCAAGCCGCTGTCAGGCGCCGTTGCAGCCCCGGTAGACGGTCAGCCGTTCCGTGCGTCATGGACGAGTGACGGCCGACGCCATTGGTTTAGAGCTGATTTGATCGGACCGGACAGAAAGATTCTTCTCCTTGGCAATCCGATCTACTTAAATTGGGACATAGGACGTTGATTGACTTATAAAGCAGGAATGGCGAGGCGCATTTCAATGACGCGAACCGAGCCGTTATCAAGATTTTCACTTTGCCGCTGGTCGCGGTCCAGTGGTTCAAAGCGTAGTCCAGGAATCTGAGCCGTCGTTCGCTTGCGATTCTGCCAAGCGATACCTTGTCGTATGGATCATTTTTCAAAGACGCGGGCCATCCTGGCGACACCTTTCTGGATCTGCTGTTTGTCGAAGCCCGCTAAACCGAAGAGAAGCCCAGGCGCGACCGGCCCGACGGAATAGCGCGAGAGCGGGGGAACGTCAAGGCCAACATCTTGCAGCTTACGGCTCACATCCTGATCGTTCATGCCTTCAGGCAGAAACCCCGCGAGATTCATGCCGCGTCCGACAACAGGAAAACGGAGCGGAAGACGTCGTCGCGCTGCCAATTCGAGGAAGGCAGACTGCCGCTCGGCGTAGTGTCGGCGACAGCGACGCAAATGTGCATAGAAGGCTCCGCTCTCAAGGAATGCGGAGAGAGTTGCCTGATCGATAAGTGGGCTGTAATCATCCGCAGTCGACTTGAGCGCCGTGAAGACTTTTACCAGCGAAGGCGGCAAAACGACATATCCAATTCTTAAGCCAGGAAACATCGTCTTGCTGAAAGACCCGATGTAGATGACTCGCCGTCTTTCGTCAAGGCTTTGGAGGCTCGGCTGCGGTGCACTTGTGTATCGGAATTCCGCGTCGTAGTCGTCTTCAACAATCCACGCATTTGTTTCACGCGCGGCCTTCAGCAACGCGAGGCGGCGCGCCAGCGACATGCAAGTGCCGGTGGGAAATTGATGAGACGGCGTCACGTAGATCAGCGCTGCCTTCAATGCTTCGTCGTTCGGCAACTGGATGCCTTCGCCATCAATCGGAGCGGGTAAAATTGTCGCTCCGGCGTTGAGCCACGCATTGCGGGCGCCCGGATATCCCGGATCTTCCATGAAAACGATCTGACCCTTCGAGAGCAGGAGGTGCGCAAGCAAAAAGAGAGCCTGTTGCGAACCGTTTGTGATCGCGACCTCATCCCATTTGCATCGCACTCCCCGACTGTCGCGGAGATATTCAGCAACATTACGTCTCAGTCGGTCCAGCCCGATGGGAAACTTCGATTGATACTGGAGCAGGCAGTTTCCTTCCTTCAATACGCGATTGCGATGCCGATTCCAAATCGCAAGTGGGAACAGGCTCACGTCTGGCTGCGTCGGGCGAAACGGAACCGGCATGGCCGGTACGCGGGAATCCCGCTCCCGCCGCGGGAGTTCCGACCCACGCAATGGAATCGCTTGAAACGCCTGCGTTGCCTGGTTGACCCGGAACCCATCGCGTAGTTCCGAATCCAGGTAGCCTTCACCCACCAGCATTTCGTATGCAGCCACAACCGTGTTGCGTGAGACCAGGAGATCGCGCGCAAATTCCCGCGTCGATGGAAGTCGCTCGCCTGCCAGTAGCTCGCCGGATTGAATCATTTGTTTCAATCGACTCGTTAGCTGGGTCTGGATCGAACGAGAATCGGCGCGATCGATGGTAATCCGCGCAATTCTCTTTATCTGCTTCATCTGGCCGTCGCGCATACTGGCACCATCACAGGCTCATTTTCTGGACCTTTACTCGGTCCACGATTCATACTAGCGTAGAAGAACCTGGTAACCCCAATCGGTTCTGCGCGACAGTAGTCTCAGTGAAATCTCCTGCTACCCGCTCACTTCTCTAAAGCAAGTCACGACAGATTGGATTACGCGTGTTGAGAAAATTGACATTGTTGCTATGCGGTATTTCCTTTCTGCCTCTCCACGCGCAAGTGGATCTTCTCGCCGTGCATGGAAGTGTGTGGACGGAGAATCCCCAACAGCCTGAGGCTGAAGCGTTTGCCGTTGCGCAGGGCCGCATCATTGCGGTCGGTACCGATAAGGAGATTCAACGACTCGCCGGCGAGAAGACCCAGGTGATTGATCTCCATGGGCGGCGCGTGGTCCCTGGCTTCAATGACGCACATGTTCATTTCTTCTGGGGCGGTCAAAGCCTCGCCAGTGTGCAACTGCGTGACGTGACCAGCAAGGAACAATTCACCCAGCGCATCGGTGACTACGCGAAGACCCTGCCCTCTGGAGAATGGATTGTCGACGGAAACTGGGATGAGGAAAAATGGGCACCGGTCGAGTTACCTACGCATGAGTGGATCGATGCTGTGTCGCCAAACAACCCCGTGTGGGTCAATCGATCAGACGGACACATGATGCTGGCAAACGCTCTGGCAATGAAGCTCGCCGGCATCACGAAGGACACCCCAGACGTTCCCGGCGGTGTAATCGTTCGCGACAAGTCTGGCAATCCCACCGGCATCTTCAAGGATGCAGCGAAGGACTTGGTGGAACGCGTGATCCCCCCGCCATCGGATGCGCAAGTCGACGCGGCTCTCCTTGCGGCGCAGAAATATGCAATCGAAAACGGTGTTACGAGCGTTCAAGACATGGGCTTTACCGGGTCACGTGCTGCCGATATGCAGGCACTGATTGTACGCGGGTACCAGCGCCTAATCGTAGCGGGAAAGTGGAAAGTCCGGGTCTCCGCGCGCTTTCCACTTGACCACTATCGCCTGCTCGCAAATATCGGGGCGATGACCAACTTCGGCAATGACACGCTTGTGATCGGTTCACTCAAGGCCTTCGCTGACGGCTCGCTCGGATCGGGAACGGCGTGGTTCTTCGAGCCATTCAACGACGCTCCTGGAAATTCGGGCCTGCCAACGGAGCAATTGGCCCACGCGGACCAGTTCTATGCCGATTTGAAGGCCGCTGACCTCGCCGGGCTCCACGTAACTGTGCATGCCATTGGCGATCGTGCGAACAAGACAATTCTCGACTTGTACCAGCGCCTGGAAGAGGAGAATGGTCCCGCGGATCGCCGGCTCCGCATTGAGCACGCCCAGCATCTTCGTCCCGAAGACATTCCGCGGTTTGCACAACTTCATGTGATCGCCTCGGTGCAGCCCTATCACTGCATTGACGACGGAAGATGGGCAGAGAACCGCATTGGCCACAAACGCGCCGAAACGACATACGCCTTCAAATCGCTATTGGACGCTGGAACGACATTGGCATTCGGTTCCGACTGGTTTGTGGCGCCCATTGATCCGATGGCGGGAATCTACGCCGCCACGACACGCCGGACCCTCGATGGCAAGAATCCAAATGGATGGTTTCCGGAGCAGAAGATCACGGTCGCGCAGGCCGTACATGCTTACACCGTGGGTTCTGCATATGCCGAGAGTCAGGATGGTATCAAAGGATCCATCGCAGTAGGCAAGCTGGCGGATTTTACCGTCCTATCGCAGGATATTTTTCATATGGATCCTGTCGAAATCGCGAATGTCAAGGCTGTCTTGACCGTGATCGGCGGACAGATCGTAAAGCAGTAATTCATCCGAGGAGTTTTCTTCATGTTTGTTCGCCCGTGCTGGAAGCCGACATCGCCGCAGGATGCGCTCGAGTTAATCGAGCAGCATCCGTGGGCACTGCTTCTAAGCAACGGTCTAGAAGTTCCTTATGCAACCAACCTGCCCCTCCTGCTCGATCGCTCCAGCAAGGTTGGTGAAACCCACCTATTGGGACATATCGCTCGCGGCAATGAGCATGCTGAGAAGTTGGCAGATGCTCAGGTGCTGGCGGTTTTCGAAGGCCCTTGGACATATGTCACTGCGAGTTGGTACCCGCGGCGGGATATGCCCTCAACGTTTTACTACACCGCGGTACATTGCACAGGCACCGTGGAGATGATGGACGAAAGGGGTTTGGATGCGCACCTGGAGGACCTAACCGTGCGCATGGAATCGCCTATTACCAACGGATGGCGCACAAATGAAATTCCCCGCAGCGAGATGACGCGGCGATTTCCGGCGATCACAGGTTTCAGAATTCGCGTAAGCAAGGTCGAAGCCAAGTTCAAACTCGGTCAAGATGAGCCGATCAAAGATGCGCTTGCCGTGGCAGAAGAGCTAGAGCAACACGACGCTTCGAGCGACCGCGCGGTTGCTGCATTGATTCGTAAGCACAATCTCCTACGAATGTCTTGATCAACTATCGAAAAGGAACAGCAGTAGAGCATTCATCCAGTTAATCCGATCTTATCTAGGCCCTGGTAAACGAACAAGCAAGTCAAATCTGCGAGACTCCGGAGGTTTTTTATGACGCGAAGTCGTATTCAATTCATTCTTGTTTTCGTATTGCTGGCCGGTCTTTCTTCCCCATTGCTCCTGGCTCAAAATGAGACCGGCACGATTACCGGACAGGTGACAGATTCTTCGGGCGCTGTGGTTTCGGGCGCTTCGGTGGTCATCACCGATCTGGCAACAAATGTGATCCGAACCGCGAGCACCGGGACAAAAGGCGACTATACCTTTTCGAGTCTTCGGCCAAGCCACTACAAGATCGCGGTGACGGCATCGGGCTTCAAGAGCAGCATCCTTCCCGATATTGAACTCCACACGCAGGACACGCTGTCGGAAAATGTGAGCCTTTCTGTCGGCGGTTCGGGCGAATCGGTCACCGTGAAAGCCGACACCGAACAGATTGAGACTTCGGCGGCCGTTGCAACAACAGTGGATCGCCAGTTTATCGAGAATATGCCTTTAAACGGGCGCAGCTTTCAGGCGCTGATCTCGCTCACTCCTGGCAACGTAACGGCAAAGACGTACTACACCGCTTCCGGCCAGTTCAGCATCGACGGCCAGCGTACGGATGCCAACTATTTCTCAATTGACGGCGTCAGTGCCAACGTGGGCATCACACAGGGAAGCAACGTATATCTGGGTTCGGCGGGTGCCGGCGCGGCCCCAGCGACGAGTAACAATGGTGGATACAACAATCTCGTCTCTGTTGATGACATGCAGGAGTACAAGATCCAGTCCAACTCTTTCGATGCTGAGTACGGGCGAAGCCCCGGTGGCCAGCTTTCAATTGTTACGCGGAGCGGTACTAATCAGTTTCACGGCACCGCTTTTGAGTATGTGCGCAATGACTTGTTTGATGCGAATACTTGGTTCAACAATGAAGAAGGCATTCCACGGAACGCCGAGAAACAGAACGACTTCGGCGGTGTGGTGGGCGGCCCGATTCTGCGGGACAAGTTCTTTTTCTTCGGCTCCTATGAAGGCTTGCGCCTTCGTGTCCCCGAAACAAAGATCAATATCGTTCCAACTTCCTATGCGCGAAGTCTCGCGAACGCCACGATTCTTCCGCTTCTGCAAGCTTATCCCCTGCCGTCGGCAGGTTTTGATCTTCCCGGACAATTCACGGGCCAGTTCTTTGCCGCGTTTTCAAATCCATCCACGTTGAACGCGACCAGCGTGCGCCTCGACTATAACCCGACGAGCAAGCTGAATATTTTTGTGCGCGGCGACGATGCGCCATCGAACGGTGCACAGTACGGGGCATTTGACTTCTACTCGACCTCAACCTACAGCAGCACAACCTCCAACGTAAACACAATTACAGCGGGCGCAACGTACATCTTCAATACTTCGCTGGTGAACGACTTCCGATTCAATATCAGCCATGCCAAGGGCTCGACGACCGTCGTTCCCATTGCATTCGGGGGCTCAACGGTGCCCAGTTCGAGCTACCTATTCCAGTCGAATCCGAATTACAACGTCAGCACCTCGGTATTCGCTGTCTTTTTCGACGACAGCACGACAGACTACTATGTGGGCAACGATGCCACCAATCACCAGCGGCAACTGAATTATGTTGACTCCCTGAGCTGGACGAAGGGCAAACATAACTTCAAGTTCGGCGCGGATGTCCGGCACTTGACGCCGACCAATGGTTATCGCCCGTGGGATATTAACTACGACTTCCGTAGTGTTCAGGACATGGTCACGGCGGCCAATCCGTCGGACGCTCTCGACTACGCCAACGTTGACTCGACGAATACTTCTGAGCTCAAGCCGGTCTTCAACGACCTGTCGTTCTTTGGGCAGGACTCATGGCAGCTCTCCCAGAGAATGACGCTGAACTACGGCTTGCGCTGGGATTACGATCCGCCTCCCAGCGAGGCTTCGGGGCACCCTTTTTACACCGCACTCAATTTGAACGATCCGGCAAATGTTTCTCTCGCTCCCAAGGGAACTCCGTTGTGGGATGCGAGCAAGCATAATTTTGCTCCCCGGCTCGGAATCTCGTATGTGGCTCATCAGAAGCCAGGGTACGAGACAGTGATTCGAGGGGGTGGGGGCATCTTCTATGGCTTGGGCGACGCCCAAGGCGCCCAGGGGACGCTTGGTTTCCCCTATTCACGTACCAATTACTTCTACGGAACTGGAGGGTACAGCTATCCGCTCACCCAGGCTCAAGCCGCTCCAATTCCGATCACCCTGGACCCGCCCTACAGTTTTGTTTTTGCCTTCGAACCGAACCTGGCGGATCCGCGTGTCTACATGTGGAATGTTTCGCTCCAGCAGGACTTCGACTCGAGCCGGAGCTTGCGCCTGAGCTATGTTGGCAACGTGGGAAACAATCTGCTGCGCAACGAGATGCTTCAACCAGCAATGGGCGGCAACGCAAACTTCCAATATCTCGATGTCACAACGAACAACGATCACTCGAACTACAATGCGTTGCAGGTCGAGTTCAAACAGCAGCCCTGGAGACGCCTGCAGTTCCTAGCGACTTATACATGGGCCCACTCTTTGGATAACGGCTCTGGTGTGGCCGTGCCGACCCCGTATCACACCGTCTACGCGCCAAGCCTTGACTATGGGAACAGCGACTTTGACGTGAGAAATACATTCACCAACGCCATCACATATGAGGTCCCAGGCACTCGAGACGGAAATTCATTCCTGAAGTATGTCTCGAATGGATGGGCCTTTGACAGTCTCTTCCGCTCCAATAGCGCTGATCCCATCAACATCACCACAGGCATCTACTCGTTTGGATTGTTGTGGAACGGCGCAGCGATCGATCAACGCCCCAATGTCGTTGCAGAAAAGCCGGTGTGGATTTCGTCACCGGGCGCAGCAGGCGGCAAGGTCATCAACGCCGCTGCCTTCAGTGCTCCTGCGACCACCTTTACCCAGGGAGATCTTGCTCGGAACGCGGTTCGCGGTTTCAATGTTTGGCAGGAGGATATCGCACTCCGTCGTGAATTCCCAATTCACGACTCAATGAGCCTGCTCTTCCGAGCGGAGGCATTCAATGTATTCAACCACCCGTTGTTTGGCGACGTGGGCGTGAACGACGGACGCAATCTCGTATTCGCCGGATCAACCCTTGGATCCGACGGAACTACAATCGTGAGTACGATACCGAATCCTTACTTTGGTATTTCCTCTGAGACCCTTGCCTCAAGCTTGGGCGGAGGCGGAGCCGACGGAGGCTTCAGCAGCTTGTATCAAATTGGAGCTTCACGATCGCTTCAGTTTGCGATGAAACTGCGGTTCTAACTTTTTGGATGGAAGCGGAGCTGACCTTGTCGGCTCCGCTTGACATTTCCGCCAAAGCCGGGAGACTCCTTCGATGAACAAATTCTCGTCAGCCCTCTGCGCCGCGTGGATTGGCGTGAACCTGGCGAATCCGCTTGCAGTCTCGCTCGTTGCTCAAACTACGGGTGCTTCGCCACCTCAGACTGTTGCTCAGGAAACTAGCGCGGTACTCCACGGGGTGACCGTTGCCGATCCTTACCAGTGGCTCGAAGACGGCGCCAGCCCCGCAACGCGTAACTGGATTACTTCGCAGCAACAATATACGGAAAGCTTGCTCTTGAACCGTCCAGGGATGGCGGCACTTCGCAGACAGGTTCGGGAACTGGTCGATGTCGAAGAAATTCACCGCGTTCTATTCCGTCGTAATCACTACTTCATCGAGAGAAAGCCTGCGGGGCAACAGCAAGCCAGCATTTTCGTGCGCGAAGGTCTTTCCGGCGCGGAGAAGCTCCTCATCGACCCGGCGATCGTGAGCACCGATCATTCGGACACGGTGGAGTTGCTGAACGTATCGGCAGATGCGAGGTTGCTTGCCTATGGTGTTCGCCATGGTGGTCGCGATCAGCTCAGCATCCATTTCCGTGACTTGGAATCTGGAATCGATCTCACCGATGTATTGCCGGAAGCTCGCTATCTTTATTGGTCTTTACCCATCGCTCCCGATCGTTCAGCGGTCTACTATGTGAGATTTGAAGATGCTGGACCGCGTATCTATATTCACCGTTTTGGACAAGCGGTCGTCCAGGACACGCTGCTCTACGGCGAACAACTTGACGCTCAAAAACTGCTTGCCGCAAGCCTTTCTCCGGATGGCGCTTATCTGCTGGTGACTGTTCTGCACGGTGCATCGGGCGCAACGGATCTCTATGTCAAGGACCTTCGATCGAGGTCGCCATTCCAGACCGTCGTCGCCGGCATCGACGCAACGTTTAATGGATCCATCGAAGGGCACACGCTTTACATTCTTACCAACTGGAGGGCCGGCAACGGCCAGATCTTTATCGCGGATCTGGCGCATCCTGAGCAAGCGCATTGGAAGATTTTGGTTCCTGAGCAAAAGAGCTCGACGCTCGAGACGATCGCCCTCACCAGCGATCGCCTCGTCGTCAATTCCATGCGAGACGCCCATTCAGAATTGCAAGTGTTTGCTTTCGATGGGAAACAGCAGCCTGCGATCCCGCTGCCCGCGCTCGGGTCGGTTGCCTTGGTCGATCCGGATTCGAGCTCTCCTACTCTCTGCTTCTCATTTACTTCCTTCTCCTTTCCCATGAGCTTTCACTCCTGGGCGCCCGGCGATGCGTCAGGCCCGCAATCCATTTCCACCGGCTCAGTGCCTCCCGGTCTTCGCGATATCGTTGTCGAGCAGGTTTGGTACAACTCAACGGGTGGAGTGCGAGTGCCCATGTTTCTGGCGCATCGTCGAGATGTTCAACCCAATGGCGATCTCCCTGTTTTGCTGTATGGCTACGGAGGTTTTAACTGGGCGCAGCTGCCCACGTTTTCCGCCGAAGAAGCAGTATGGATGGAACGCGGCGGAGTTTATGCGGTAGCCAATATTCGAGGAGGAAACGAGTTTGGCGAAGCCTGGCACCGCGCGGGCGAATTGGAACAGAAGCAGAATTGCTTTGATGACTTCGCCAACGCGGCGCGGTGGCTCGTCGCAAATCACTACACCCAGCCACAGCGCCTCGCTATTCAGGGTCTAAGTAACGGGGGCCTTCTGGTCACTGCGAGCATTACGCAGCATCCTGAGCTGTTTGGTGCAGCTATTGGCCGCTACCCCTTAATTGACATGATTCGGTATGAACGATTCTCGATTGCGCGCTGGTGGGTGAGCGAATATGGCTCCGTCAGCGACACAGCACAGTTCAAAACTCTCTATGCCTACTCTCCTTACCATCACGTCGTAAAGGGTCAGTCCTACCCGGCAGTCCTTCTCATCACCGGCGATGGCGACACGCGCGTCGACCCGTCTCACTCTCGCAAGATGACCGCAATGTTGCAGGATGCAACTTCTTCGGGGAAACCTGTGCTTCTGCTTTACGATTCAAAGTCGGGACATTCGGGCAGCCTCCCCGCGTCTGCCGAAATTGAGCAATCTGCCAGCGAACTCGAGTTTCTCAACTGGCAACTTCACCTTCCGGAGCTTCCTTAATGCGACCAATAGTCTTCCTGGCGTTACTCGCCGTACCTGCGGTTCAGGCGCAAAAGTCGGCAGTGCAGCCAAGTGACATCGCGAACCTTAAACGCGTGGAAGCGCCAAAAATCTCGCCTGACGGAAGGCTCATCGTCTACACAGTGCACACGCCGGTGGCCGCCGGAAAGCATGCGGACGCGCACATCTGGCTTGTACCTTCCGATCATTCTCAAGCAGCGCATCCCTTCGCGTTCAGCGGAGCGTCGGAGAGTGCACCTGACTGGTCGCCGGACGGATCGCATCTCGCCTTCTTGTCGGATCGTCAGAACCCGCTCGCCGGCGGCGCAGACTCTCCCTATCACTTCTCCTTTGCACCGGGTACACAAGCAAAGGATGTGGCGCCTGATTCGAAATGGACGAAGGAGATCGCCGAAGATTCCGCGAAAGGGCAGCAGCTCTGGTGGATTTCTCTCACAGGAGGCGAGGCTGAACCCCTCACCAACCTTCCTGGCAACATTCGCGCTTTCAAGTGGTCTCCCGATGGACGCTCCATCGCCTTCATCCGAACGGACAGCGACACACCGGAAGAACGCGAGCGCAAAACCGCCAAGAACGACCAGACGCTGGTGGACCGTGACTATCACTATGATCGGTTATGGATTTACGATCTCGCCCAGCACCAGGCACGCTTGCTGACAACACAACCACTGAACGTGGATTCTGTCGACTGGTCTCCCGACGGTATGACCATCCTGGCACGCGTTTCGCCCACACCGCGGCTCGATGATTACTGGCGCGTCTCCAAAGTCGTTCTCTTAGACGCGAAAACCGGGGCCGTGACGCGGACAATCGAAGAACACTCAGGTTATGCTTCGCCTGAGTTTTCGCATGATGGGCTCCGCATTGCGTTCTCTCGTTTCACTGCACGTGGTGTCACAGATCTCCACATCGTAATTACCATTGCGGATGGCAAGGAGATTGAGCTCGAAAATAAGCTGCCGGGTACAGTCTCCCAAATGAAATGGGCCGGCCCGGGAAGTCGACTTCTCGTCTCGGAGTATCTTGGCGCTCATCGCGAAGAATTAATTGTCGATACTGCCTCGTTCACGGTCCAGCCTCTTGCAGGTGCGCCTCAGACAGCAGAAGATTTCGAGGCAAGCCGGGACGGGGAGAATCTGACGTTTCTCGGAGAGGATCCGGCATCGCCTGCAGAAATTTACGCGTTAGCGAACGGCATTGCCCATTCTCTAACGATGACCAATCCCCAGGTTGCCAATTGGAAACTCGGAACGCAACGCGAAATCTCCTGGCAAAATCCAGCCGACCACCATGTCGTTTACGGCGTAGTTGCCTTGCCGCCGGATTACCAGGCCGGCAAGAAATACAAAACCATCGTTCACATTCATGGGGGACCAGAAGAGGCATGGGTTGTTGGATTCAACGGAAATTGGTACAACTACGCAACCATGCTCGCTTCGCACGGGTACGTGGTTCTGCTTCCCGATCCGCGCGGCTCCGATGGTCAGGGTCCCGCGTTCACAGAGTCCAACTATCAGGATTGGGGCGGCAGCGACTTCGCAGACATCATGGCCGGAGTTGACTACCTCATCTCACAGGGTATCGCTGATCCAAACCGCATGGCGATTGGCGGCTGGAGTTATGGTGGGTTCATGACTTCATGGGCAGTTACGCACACCGATCGCTTCAAGGCAGCAATGGTTGGCGCCGCCGTCACTGACCTTTACAGCATGGCAACCACGACCGACATCTCGCCAAGTTTCCTGCAGGGTTACCTGGGGCCATTGGCGTTCAATCCTGGGGTCTATGAGAG
Source organism: Occallatibacter sp. (assembly GCA_035487015.1). Lineage (GTDB taxonomy): Bacteria > Acidobacteriota > Terriglobia > Terriglobales > Acidobacteriaceae > Telmatobacter. The sequence continues at coordinate 185,308 of DATHMP010000042.1, forward strand.
ACTTTCTCCCGTGCGTTATCTCAGTCAGTGTCACACCCCGGTTCTGGTGCTTCACGGTGAAGCCGACCCGCGCGTGCCGCCCTCCCAAGGCCAGGAGTTCTACCACGGATTACGCTTCATGAACAAAGAAGCGACGATGGTGACCTATCCGCGCGAGCCTCACATCTTCACCGAGCGCGAGCACCAGATTGATTCGCTCAAGCGCATTCTTGATTGGTATGACGCGCACCTGGGAATGTAAATCGTACGTTTCGGTGCCCGCATGTCATTTTTTCGCGATCTCGTCAACAAGCCCCGCAAGCTCTTTCTGCGAAAGGCGCTTTTCCAGATCCACCTCTGGGCAGGCATCGGGCTCTCGGCTTACGTAGTGATCATCGCCCTCACCGGCGCAGTCTTGGTTTTTGAAGACGAACTGACATCGGCTACGCTTCCGCATGGCCTCTCGCGCTTCGATGCTTCGCGTACGATCTCAGTTCCAGCGGTGATGCGCAGTTTCAATGAGGCTTGCGCTGAATGCGCGGCCAGCATGATCACCACCCCTTCGCCCACAGTTCCGGCATACCTGATTCAGGCTGCCGACTCAGCGCATCGAGAACGCGCTTTTGTCGCAGACCCCGTGAACGGCGCGATCCATGTGTATCCGCGCACCTGGGTGAATTGGGTGCACGATCTGCACCTCTATTTACTGCTCGGGAGTGCATACGGGGTTCAGGTGAATGGCGTCGGAGCGGGGATCCTCTTAGTCCTCTGCATTACCGGCATATTTCTTTGGTGGCCCGGTCCCAAGAACTGGACAAGAGGATTAAAGATCAGCTTGCGATCGAACTGGCGCCGGGTGAATTTCGATGCGCACCACGCAATCGGCATCTGGACCCTTGGCATCCTCTTCTGGTGGTCAATTTCCGGCGTCTATTTTGCCTGGTATCGCCCGTTCGAGTCCGCGGTCAACGCTGTATTCCCGCTTCGTGGAATGCTGTCGCCTGGTCTGCCTTCGCTTCCATCCGCCGATCCGGCCGCCAGGGCGTCTTTGGCGACAATCATCTCCTCGGCACAGAGCGCCTCACCAAGAGGACGACTCTTCGGGCTCAGCGATCCTTCTCTGACTGGACCCGTGGTCTACGCTCAAATGGATTTGGGCGACCCGGGCGACTTCTCGCACCGCGATATAGTGACCATTGCAACGGCCACCGGGCGTGTTCTCAACGTGTGGCACTACGGCGACAATCACACTGTCGGCGATTGGATCATGTGGTCCATGCATCCGCTTCACTTCGGTACGCTCTGGGGACTCTCTTTCAAAATTCTCTGGTTCCTTCTTGGTATCAGCCTGGCTGTGCTCACCGTTACTGGGCTGCTGATGTATTGGAATCGATATCTGCGCCACCGCATCGGGTAGCGGACATCCTGCGCAAGATCGAATCAAATATCCAGGCTAGATTCATGTCCCGCTCCTGGCGGAACAACTCAGGCGTTGCTTTCGAGAACGACCACCCAGTCTTGAAAAATCGGAACCTCCGCAATTTTCCAGGAGCCGTCGGCATCCGGCGTGATTGTTCCGATCTCAGTTTCCGATCCGTCGGCTGGGTTGAAGAAGAAGGCTCGATATGAGCCGGGCTTTAGATTTCTAAACGCCGCGCCGCTGTAAGAGGCCGGGGTAAACGCGAGAACGGCTTCTCCCGGGATTTCAGCGGCAAATGGCTTCCAATAGTCCTCTTTGTTCCACCGCGGTTCGATCAGCTCTGCATGAGGCGCCAGTTTCCACCAGGAATAGTGCGATAGAAGTCGTTTTGCCATGCCAAGTTGACCCGAACCAGGAAGCTGCGCTGCGATGTCCCACGCAGGACCTCCCCAGGAGTGCCCATGGGGTGAAAGCCCATACGGCTTATCTCGCGTGTTCACTTGCCAGATGCCATTGGCTCCATACGTGTGCCCCGCCGTGCCGCTCAAAAGGCTCGCCCAGAACATGAAGCGTTGAACTTCCTGCCGGCTTGCTTCCTGTATGCCTTCATAACAGACTTCGCCAACGAGCACCGGCATCTTGGGGCTTGCAGAGAGGGAACGGTTGATTGTCTCAACTGTGTTTTGAGCGCTCTGCCTGTCGTTGTGACCTGTTTGCAGCATATCGAAATCAAGCACTGAGGGATCATCCACACAAGAGCGCGAGGAGTTGGATGGATGAATGGTGATGGGATGATGGTGAGGATCGATCGCGCGGACATAGCGCGCCAGCTCGGTCAATCCCTGCCGCTGATCTTCGGCATCCTGCGCCTGTGTTTTGGAAAGATAGTAGGGCATCGTCCCTTCGCCGGCCAAACACCATACGACGGGATAGGCGCTCCAACGTGCGATCAGGTAGCGCCAATGTTGCTTTGCCTTTGCTAATCCCATTCGAGGAATGAAATATCCCCAGAATCCGACGATGCAGGCCGCCAAGCCCTGGTCGGCAAGGTGCTGTATACGAATATCGGCCATGTCGAAGTATCGCGGATTGATTCGCGAGAAGCCCTGCTCCCACGGGAATCCGGCTTCGTTGGCGCCTCGGTCATCAAATGGCTCCATGTCGGGATAGAGCCCCGCAACAATTTGGACGATGGTGAAGCCTTTCTGTACTCGGTCTGCCGTCAGCGTCTGAAATCCGTCGGGCCAGTTGAGCCGTTGGCAGAGTCCCATCCACCAGGTATCTCCCAGCCAGAAAAATGGTGTGCCATCGGAATGCTGAAAGTGTCGTAGTTCGCTTCCGATCTTGAGAACACCATGCTGGTAGTGTGGGTTGTTGCCGCCATATCGCTGAACGTTCATTTCCAGCATCTGACCGTGCAAGTCCTTGTTTGTCAGATCACTGCACACAGATCGAATCTTGTAGAGTCCAGCGGCGGGCGGGGCGTAGCGAACACGCCAAGTTGAGTCGCCGGACCAGAAGCCAGGAACACGTTCCTCCTCGCCCGACGGCAGAGTAACGACGGCATCCACTTCCACCTGATTGAATGGATCCGCGTATCCCTTCCCGCTCGAGTAAGCCCATTCAGTGCACATTCCCGTTGTCGCGAACCTCTCATCCGCCCTTCCCGGCGCGGAGACCGTCTGCGCTACCGCGCTGGCAGCTAGCGCCTTCACAAAGGTGCGTCGCGACATTGAATCTGACATTTGGCTATCTCCGGTTCGAGGTTCGGACTGCGGCATGGTCGAAGGAATCGGACACCAGATATTGAGACAGGCGGATAGCCCTGTCAAGCGAGAGAATCGGGACAAAGAAGTGTCCAACCTTATTCTCTTGAGAAGTTTCCGGATACCTCGATTCAAAGCCGTGGGCGGACCTAAGTAAGTGAAGTCGCTCACCATGAAACCTTCGCAACCTATTCGCAGGTCCAAAGAAGCATGTTTGCTATCACTTATCGGGATTAAGCTGATCCAGTTAACTCCCATTACCCGTTCACGATCTGATCTCCTTTTCCTCTTTCAAGGAATCCGCAAAATTGAGGAGAACCAAGTAAGAAACTATGGTGCTCAAGTGCTGGCAAATCATTGTACTTGGGTACTTTAATCTTTGTTACTATTGTGTTTAGAGCGAGTTGCCCATTCCTCACCCTCTGCGTGCGGTTCTCGAGTGGGTGTAGTGAAGATTATTCATAGGCGGGTCTGGACCTTGGGAAGCGAAGAGCACCAAGCATCGGAGACGCGCGAAGCCGACGACAAGCTCGCAAAGGACGTCGCGCGCCTTTATTCTTGGGCAAATGTAGATGACGCGACGTACCGCGACTTTTCCCGGCAAAGGAAAATCCGGCGTGCTCCCGTGGACTTAGGGACGCAAGCGCAGGCGACATTTCAATCGCCGCCCGCGCCGACCGAAATCGCACCTCAACCCCAGAATCCTTTAGCACAAGGCTTTCGGCAATCCGCGTTCGATGCAGCAGTTTCAGCCGCGAAGATTCCACCGCCTCACGCGCCGCTGCGTCATCCTAAGGAGTTTTCCCCCTCATCCGGTTCGATGGAGTTTCCTCCGGCGTCCAGGCCGGGAACTAGCACCAGTCGGCTCGAGCAAGGAGAGCGCGTCTCGACCGAGGGAACAGATATCAGGCCGGTCATTGCGCTGTATTCCGTGGCCGGTGGAGTGGGAAAGACAACCTTGTGCGCAAATCTTGGGAGAGCACTTTATACGTTCGGTGACCGGGTTCTACTGATCGACGCGTCGGGCAGCGGGTTGCTCCCTTTTTATTTTGGGGCAAACGATTTGAGTCCGGGACTTCATACCTATTTCACTCCTGAAATTCAGCGTCCTCCCATGCGAATTCTTGGGGCAGACGATGTTACGGCCGAGTGGCTCAACGGCGAAGTCAACAACGAAATGTATTCGTCTTATTGGACTCTCTTTGACCTTGGGGCGGCTTCGCTCAACCTGATGCCTCTGATTCTGGCGAAGTGCTCATTTCTTCTCATACCGCTCTTACCGGATCTCAATTCGATTTTGACTGTCTCCAAGGTGGAGAGTTCACTGGAAGCGATCCGGTCCATGGGAGTCGAGGTCCCGTCTCCTTTCTATTTGTTCAATCAATTCGATCCCGAGAACCCGATCGATCAGGGCGCGCGTGAACTGGTGTTGCGGCAATGCGGCGGTCGCCTGCTGCCGCTCTCGATCGGATATGACCCCGAGGCGTCAGGAGCCATCGCCGCAAGAAAAACGGTAATCGACTATGCGGCGGGAGCTGAGATAACCAGTGCCTCGATGAAGCTTGCGGCTCTTTTTCAAAGAGCAGTAACCGTCAGCCGCACCCGGCGATCCTTCGCGCCCTGGAATCAGGCATGAAAAGGATTATGGAACACTGGAAGGCGCTTGGCACCGGCTCGAGCTTCACCGCGAGCCTTGGGCGCATGCTGGTTTATGCCTTTCTTCTGTTTCTTGCCTTCGAGTGCATCACTATTGACTTCAACTGGTCGCAGCAAGCGGTTCTCGGCATCCTCACCATCGCCCTTACTTTCGCATTGAACAGCATATCCGATTCTGAACTTGTGACTCTCGCGCTTGCATTTGCCTCCATGCTGGCAACGGCTCGATACGCTTACTGGCGCTTTCTCACCGTGTTTCAGACTGTAACCGATCCCAATCATCATGTTGCCTGGATCGATCTGATCCTCATGCTGATCCTGCTTTCTGCGGAAACGTATGCATGGGTGGTCCTCTTTCTTGGCTACATCCAGACCGCGCGTCCCTTGCGCCGACCTCCCGTTCCTTTACCCCGGAGTTTGGAAGATTGGCCTCACGTCGACCTCTTAATTCCCACCTACAATGAGCCGCTGTCGGTCGTTCGATCCACAGCGTTTGCCGCATTGAACATCGACTACCCGCAAGAGAAGCTGCACATCTATGTGCTCGACGATGGTCGACGGGATGAATTTCGCGCCTTCTGCAACGAAGCGGGCGTGGGATACATTACGCGAACTGACAACAAGCACGCGAAGGCCGGAAACATCAACCAGGCGCTGAAAGGGCTGTCATCGCCATTCGTCGCGATCTTCGATTGCGATCACGTGCCGACTCGGAGTTTTCTGCAGGTTACGCTGGGCTGGTTTCTGCGCGATGAGAAACTTGCTATGCTGCAGACTCCACACTTCTTCTATTCGCCCGATCCCTTCGAGCGAAATCTCAATCAGTTCATGTTGATTCCCAATGAAGGGGAGCTCTTCTACGGAATCCTGCAGGACGGCAATGATCTGTGGAATGCGACGTTCTTCTGCGGATCGTGCGCAGTTTTGCGCCGGACGGCACTGGATGAGATTGGCGGCATTGCGACAGAAACGGTAACCGAAGATGCTCACACTTCGCTACGCTTGCAGATGAGGGGATGGGGCACGGCCTATATCAACATTCCTCAGGCCGCCGGGCTGGCCACAGAAAGTCTTTCCAGCCACGTGGGACAGCGCATTCGCTGGGCCCGCGGCATGATTCAGATTCTCCGCACCGATAATCCTCTTTTTGCGAAGGGGCTGAAGTGGACGCAGCGTATCTGCTATTTCAACGCGATGATCCATTTCATGTATGCGGTGCCTCGTCTCGTATTTTTGACGGCGCCCCTGGTGTACATGCTTCTCGGCCGCATCAACATTCCCGGTTACTGGATTGCGATTCTTGCGTATGCCATGCCGCACCTGTTTCTTTCCAACGTGACGAACTATAGGATTCAAGGCAAGTTCCGCTATTCCTTCTGGAACGAGGTGTATGAGACGATTCTGGCGCCGTACATTCTGGGGCCAACGGTTTTCGCGCTCATTAATCCGAAGCTCGGCAAATTCAATGTCACGGCGAAGGGCGGAATTGTCAAAGACAGTTTCTTTGATACCAATATCGCCCGTCCCTACATGATCTTGCTGTTCCTCAACTTTCTCGGATTGGCCATCGCGCCGGTGCGCTTCTTCTACTGGAATGCGGACCATCCCGGGACCATTGTGATGAACGTCATTTGGATCCTTTTCAACATTGTTATCATCGGCACCGCGAATGCTGTGGCAATGGAATCGCGCCAGCTTCGCAAAGATATTCGTGTGGATCTGCGCCGGCCTGTGGAGGTTCATATCGAAGGCCGGCCTCCCATTTTTGGAGAGACGGTCAATCTCTCTTTGGGAGGCGCCTCAATCCTGCTCGAGGAACCGGTCGACCTTCGCGCAGGAAACCCAATTCGCATCGTTTATCCGGTACGCAATCAAGAAGGCAGCTTTCCGGCAACGGTCGTCAAGACGGATGGAATGCAGGTGCGCCTGCAATATGACAAACTTTCCCTTGAAGAAGAAGAATTGCTCACTGTGGTCCTTTTCTCGGGCGCGGATACATGGTTGACGCGAGTCGAGAAACGTCAGTCTGACCGGCCCCTGCGCAGTCTTGGCCGACTGATGATTCTTTCGACTCGCGGCATTCGATACGCACTTCTTTCGCTTGTTCCCAGGAAAAAGCATTCGAAAGAACTTGCTTCGGCGGGCGCCCGGGCATCTCTCCTTCTCTTTGCAGCGATTCTCTTTTCGGCCTTGTGTGCCTCCGCACAATCAAAGAGCGCGCATGCGAACAAAGCTGCACTTGCGCCTGACAACTCCGATGAATTCCATTCCACGCTGTCGCTGAAAGACGCCGGGATTTCGGACACTGTCGAATTGCGAGGTAATTTCTCGTCACGCAGCGTTCAATTCACATTGCCTTATACAGATGTCGTGGAAAAGGCCACGTTGAATCTTCACTATGCCTTTTCACCCGGACTCATTGCACAGCTGAGCCATCTGAATGTGTTGCTGAACGGAACGCTTATCGCGTCTCTCGCTCCTTCGGCGAGCCCAAGCGATCTGCAGCGCACTCAAACGGCAAGTCTTTCGCTACCAGCCGATCTCTTGGTGCGCAACAACGAGTTGGTGCTTCAATTCGTCGGACATTATGCGGAGACCTGTGAAGATCCCACCAATCCTGCGCTTTGGGCACGCGTTGCAACGACCTCAGGCCTGGAGCTTTCCGGCTCACATTTGCCTCTGGCTGACGACCTCAAGCTGTTGCCGCTTCCGTTTTTTGACACGGAGGCAACAGGTTCTTCTGCCTCGGTAGCGGTTGCTTTTCTCCGCCAGCCAAGCCGTCAGGCCCTGACTGCGGCAGGAGTCCTTGCATCGTGGCTCGGGGTGCGCGCCAAATCAAAGCCGCTGGAATTTCAGGTCAACCTCGGTGGCCCGCTGCCACACGGCAACGTCATCGTGCTCGTCGAGAATCCTGACGATTTGCCTCCGGCCCTTGACGTAGACGGATCAGGCCCCGTAATTGCCATGCGGGCCAACCCAAGCGACCCTCTCGGTAAAGTGCTGGTGATTGGCGGCAAAGATGCAACCCAGCTTGAATCGGCAGTGCGCGCTCTGGCACTGGAAATGCTTCCCCTTCAAGGCCGCAGTCTGTCGGTGCCCACGCTGGAAGCACCAGCGCTTCGCCGCCCGGATGACGCCCCACTCTGGATTAGCACGGATCAGCCTTCGCCATTATGGCCGTACTCTGCGAGTGAAGAGAAGACCGATGCGTCTGGTTCGCTGCCAATCTACCTGCGTGTTCCGCCCGATCTCTATTACGGCGATCGCACCAGCATTCCCCTGCGCGTGGACTACAGCTACGACTCCACTCAAGTTCCCCAGAGTGCGCAACTTCAAATCAAGGCAAATGGTTCGATTGTCGGAGAGATTCCGCTGCCCCGCGGGAACCAGACAAAACAGTCGGCATCTGGGGTAGTTAATGTCCCACTCGAGAATCTGCGCCCGTTTGCGAATACGTTTCTCTTCAGTTACAACTACCAGGCGCCGAAGCCTCCGCAGTGTCAGCAGGCGCCGCCGGTCAACCTGCAAGGAACAATCAATCGCAGTTCGCTTTTGCGCGTGCAAGGCCTGCACCACTGGGCCATCATGCCCGATCTCGAACTGTTTGCGAACGCCGGCTTCCCATTTACGCGCTACGCCGACCTTTCACAGACCGTGGTCATCCTGCCCAAGGATGTGTCCGCGCACGAGATTGGCGTCTATTTGATGCTTCTTGCCTATTTTGGAGAGCAGACAGGATACCCTGCCACTCGCGTGCAGGTTGGGGATTCGACGAACCTCGGCGCAGGTGAAGACTTTCTGCTTCTGGGAACATCCAGTGATCAGTCCGCCTTGGAGCAACTCAATTCCAAGCTACCGGTTTCAACCCATGGGAATGAATTCGACGTGGTAAACGGGGGCGGCATTCTCACTTCCGCGGAGCACATGTGGTGGCAAGTTGCCCAGATGCGCCCCAAATGGTGGGGTGATCTGGGCGCTTCCAGAGACCGCTCAGCGTTGACTGGAAGCCTGGCCGAAACTCCTGACGCCTTGATCCAGGAGATTCAGTCTCCGTGGAGTCCGGATCGCTCGATCATCAGCATCACTTTGCAGAACGACGATGCGGCACAGGTTTTTGCATCTTCCTTCATGACCGCGTCTGCTTCCGGCGACATCAGTCAATCGGTCAGCGTGCTCCATGGGCGTTCGTTCAGTTCCTATCGAATTGGAGACGAGGTCTACTACGTCGGGCAATTGCGCTGGTGGTCCCTCATTCGCTATCGACTGCGCCAGTTCCCGTGGTTGATTGTGGTTCTGACCTTTGTGCTTGGACTCTTTGTTGTGCCGTGGGCGCGAGCGAGGCTCGATCGCCGTGTTCAGGCACGCCTGGCGGTGGGCAAAGCATGAGATCAGGAATCGTACTCTTGACCATCTTTCTCTCGCCACTCGCGCTGCGAGCAAGCGGAAGCTCATGGCCATTCTGGACCAGTTATCTGTCGCACTTTGTCAATGCAGACGGGCGAGTAATTGACCCGGATCGGAATAACATGACGACCTCCGAAGGGCAGAGCTACGCCATGTTCTTCGCGCTGGTTGGCAATGACGAAGGCTCCTTCGAGCGCATTCGCGCATGGACTGAGAGCAACTTGTCGCATGGCAGTCTTGCCTCCAACTTGCCTTCGTGGAGTTGGGGCCAGGGGGGCGACGGAGGTTGGCGCGTTTTGGACTCAAACTCTGCCGCGGATGCCGACCTATGGATCGCATACAGCCTTTTGCAGGCAGGCCGTCTCTGGCAAAAGCCTGCGTATACGGCTTCAGGGAAGGGCTTGTTGTCAAAGATCGCGCAACTGGAAGTCGCCACTCTTCCAGGCGCTATCCCGGCTTTGATGCCAGGTCGAGTGGAGCTCTTTTCCTCGTCCGGCCACTGGGTCATCAACGCCAGCTACTCGCCTTTGCCCCTTCTCTTTGCCGCGGCGCAAGCGGAACCCCAAGGTCCATGGCGAAAGATGGCACTTAGTCTGCCCGAGTTGCTGCACGAAGGAAGCTCCGCGGGGTTCGCGATGGATTGGGTGGCGGATACCGACGGATTCTTCTCTGCAACGATGAATCCTGGCGATCTTTCGCATCCTCCATGCGGCAGCTACGACGCAATTCGTGTCTACCTCTGGGCCGGAATGACGGACCGCGAGACGCCGGGTGCGGAGAAAATCTTGCAGATCTTTTCTCCCATGGCCAAGTGGATGAGTGCCAACGCTGTGCCACCGGAAATCGTCAGCCCGGAAGGAAGGATTCTCAGCAGAAGCGGGCCGGTGGGCTTCTCAGCGGCGCTCGTACCGTTTCTCTTGAGCAGCGAGAATCAGTCGGCGGCCAAAGCGCAATTGCAGCGTATTAGAGCCGACACAGATTCAGCGACTCTCTTACTGGGTAAAAGACCTCGTTATTACGATCAAAACCTTGCGCTCTTTGCGCTGGGTTGGCAGGAACAACGCTTTCGGTTCGCAGCCAACGGAGAATTGAGGGTTCGATGGCAAAACTAGAGCGCACGATGAGTCGATTGCTGGTGTGCACAGCGCTGGGTATGGCGATCCTGGGCAAACCTGGACGCCTTCTCTCTGCTCCTTCGGCTGAGGACGCCTTGCTTGCCCGCGCGCAGGGTCTTGCGTCGCATGGTCATCTCGACATGGCGATTCAGGTCTGGCAACAGGTTCTTCTCTCCGATCCGCAAAGCAAAGATGCATTGGCCGGCATTGCTCGCGCCGACATGCAACTCGGCAAAACGCAAGACGCGCAGAACTACCTGGACCGGTTGCGTGCAGCGGGTGGAACGAGTGCCACAATTGCCCAGATCGTGGGGATGCCGCATGTGCAGCCCCCGGCTGTGCGACTGGATCAGGCGCGGCGTCTGGTAGAAAGCGGCAAATATGAAGAGGCCCTGCGCATCTATCGGGATATCTACGGCAATGAGCCGCCGGCTGGCGACGCGGCACTGGCTTACTACGATACGGAAGCCGCGATTCCTGCGAACCGCCAGGACGCAACGAGCGGACTTCGCCGCTTGGCGCAACAGTTTCCGGCGGATACACGCTATGACATCGCGCTGGGTCGGATCCTGACGTACGATCCCAAGACGCGCGGCGAAGGGATGGAGATTCTCAAGCGCTATCCCGACAATTCCCTCGCTCAGGATGCCTTGCATCGCGCCGAGCAGTGGAATGAAACAGCGCCTGCGGTTTCTCAGGTTTCGAGTGCTCCAGTCGGCAACCCGCAGGAAGCATCCGCATATCGAGCCCTGAACCAGGGACACATTGAAGAAGCGCATCGCCGCTTCCAGGATCTGCTTGCCCAACATCCTGAAGACGCTCCCGCGCTCAGTGGGATGGGCTACGTCTCCATGAAGGAGAAGGATTTTGCCGCTGCGGAGAACTATTTTGATCAAGCGCGCGCCGCGGGAGCAAAAGGACTGGACGGGGCAATCTCGCTTTCCCGTTTCTATCAACAAATGGCAAAGGGCGACGATGCGTTGCAACACAACAACAGTGATGCAGCCATCGAGGCCTACCGCGCCGCGCTCCAGGTGCAGCCATCCAGTGGAGAGGCGCTTGAAGCATTGGCCGGAGCGCGGATGCAGAAGGGTGATTACGCCGAGGCGGCCGATCAGTTTGAGCGGTCACTTCATGCGGGCCCCAATCGAGCCGCATCCTGGCGTGGGTTGTTCCTGGCTCAGTCTGCGGCCGGAAATGCACAAGACGCTCTGGCGACCAATGATCGAATGCCTGCCGGTGTCCGTTCCGGCTTGGACACCGATCCGGATTACCTTCGGGCTCTCGCCGAAGACGATCTTGCTCTTGGCCGCAAGGCGAATGCTGACACTGTGCTCACGAAGGCTCTTGCGTTGCCGTTTCCGGACCAGGGCCGAGACATGCCCACAGATCGCCAGATGCAGTATGCCGCTCTCCTCATGATGGCGAAACGCTATGAGCCGGCGATGAAGCTCTACCGCCAGGTACTTGACAGCGATCCAGAGAGCGTTCCAGCGTGGCGCGCTGTGATTGCGGCGCAACATGAGCTGGGCCGCGACGAGGAGGCCCTCGCAACGATCGGTCGGATCCCACCGGCAGCCTTCAATGAAATTCAAAACGATTCCGGATTCCTCGCGCTGGTTGGGTCCATTTATCAGTCACAACATGACTGGAAGAGAGCGGAGCGTTATCTTGAGCGCTCACTGTCTCTGGTCGACGCGCCGGATTCCTCCATTCAGATTCAACTTGCGGACGTGTACGCTGCCGATGGAAGACAACAGGATGCTTACGCGATCTATCACCGCGAGGTCGCGAATCATCCAGACAATTCTGCGGCATGGCGGGGCTTGCTGAACGCGCTGCATCAAGCGGGGCACGATCGCGAAGCAATGCATGAGCAGGCTTCCATGCCTGAATTCACTCGTCTTCGCCTAGAAGCAGATCCCGGATATTTGCAGTCGCTGGCCTCGATCCAACTCGCGGTCGGGCAGAACAACGATGCTCTGCGCACGTTTGACCGGTTGGCCGCAGTCTACGCGGACCAGAATTTGCCCGAACCGGTGGACGTGCAGATTCAATTGGGATGGGCCCTCCTTAAGACGGGGGATGACCGCAAATTGTATGCGCTTGCGTCCAGCATCACGGGTTCTTCCGAACTCGATGACTCTCAGCGCAGCAACCTCAACCAATTGCTGTCTGCGTGGAGTGTGCGTCGCGCAGAAACCGCGGCTGCTTCCGGTGATCATCGCCGATCAGTCGCAATCCTCGAAACCGCGGCCCGGGCCATCCCCGACAACGTGGATGTGCTCAACGCGCTCGCCGGCGCTTATCTGAAGGCCGGAGAAGCCAAGCGTGCGGTGGCGATCTACGCATCGCTCGATCTGACTGGCGCCACGCTTCCGCAATACCAGGGCGCCATCGGCGCAGCTTTGGCCGCGGGCGATATGAAGCGTGCGTCGACGTGGATTGAGACCGCGCTTGACCGCTTCCCCAACAACGCGGCGATTCTGAAGATGGCTGCGGACTATGAGCAGGCGACCGGAAACACTGAGCGCGCCGCAGAATATTATCGTGCTGCATTGGCGGCCTTGGGGCCCGAAACGCCGGCCGGATTGTTCTCGGAGCCCGGCGGCGACGGCAACGGCGGCTCGCAACAGTTTGATTCTCCCACGCGAGATCTGATGAACCTTCTCGCGCCGAAAGCCAGCGGCACGGGAAACACGCGCTCGACCAATTCCGGCCACGGTGCGTCCGCCAGTATTGATTGGCAAGACGCTCCTTTGCAGGAGGTTTCCACGTTGGGAGATTTCGCGCAATCCACACAAGAAGACCGATTGGATGGATGGAATGCGGCGCAGCGTTCCGCCCCCGATACCGGCATACGGCTTGAATCGGCTTCGCGCAACGAACGATTTTCGGACAGCGGTACGATCGATCACGATGCTCCCTTCGATAGCCGCACGGCCAGCGCCGATGCGAATGGCTGTTGCAGCACCGTTGCTCGCACAGCGCCGCCAGTGAAACCGAGATCCAAGAGTTCCGCAAGAAGTCAGCAGAACGATCTTTCGCGCCAGGCTGTGCCAACTCTCGATTCCGCCGGCAGGGATCCGGACCTTCGCCAGGAGGATACAGATCGTACGCTGCTTGGATATGCATCGGCCAGCAAGGTGTCTGCTGCGCCGCCCGATGTCGAAGCCGATGACGAGAGCGCCGCGATCGAACTTGAAAACGCCGCGCGCTTGCTCGTGACGCGAGATGTTTCGTACCGGCAGCCGTTGAGCGTGACTTCGACAAGGCCTGTGACAAATTCCGAATCCGCGACAACCGGGCAGATGACTGATCGCGATGCGGCATCGACGAATCTCGAAGTGAGCTCTGCCGGGCAGGAGCCCGAGCTCATACCGGGAATTCCGATCAATCAAGGCAACGGGTTGAAGAATACTGCGCCGGAGTCAAACCTGGCTGCACCGGCTTCCGAGGGCTTGCCTCCATTGACGGGGACCAAAACTGCGGCACAACCGCTGAAGTCGCCGCGCGAACAGATCAACGATCAACTCGCGATGATCAACGGCGCATCGAGCGGTTGGTTTGGAGGATCGTCCGGGGTTGCGTACCGCAGCGGACAAGCCGGCTATGACCAACTCGCAGCATACTCATCCGAAGCAGAGGCGTCCGGCACGCTTGGATCGATGGCGCGCCTGACGTTGATTACCGAGCCGGTATTGCTCGATTCCGGCGCTGCAACGGGCGCCTCGACGCTGCGGCAGGGAACACTTCCATCCACGTCCACCCCCGTGTCGGAGTCGGCATCAGGGCTCGGCGGAGAACTGCAGTTGCGCGCGCGCGATTTCGCTGGCTCCCTCGGCACCACGCCGCGAGGCTTTTTGATTTCCAACGTGACGGGCGGACTTTATGTTCATCCGCCTTCAGGCCATTTCACTTTGACGCTCTCCCGCGCACCAATTATGGACACGCAGCTTTCGTATGCCGGACTACGCGACCAGGGAAGCCAAGGTCCGACTTATCCGGGCAATGTGTGGGGAGGCGTGATCACGACGGGTGGAGAACTGCAGGTTGCTTCCGGCGATGGTCACTCGGGTTGGTATCTCCAGGGCGGCGGCCAGCACATCACGGGCGTTCATGTTCCCACGAATTCCCGATTTGACGGAGATGTGGGAGCGTATTGGGGTGTGTGGCACAACCCTGAGTTTGGAAACCTCAATGTGGGCATGAACTTTTTCGGCATGCACTACAGCCAGAATCTGCGCTACTTCACTTACGGCCAGGGAGGTTATTTCAGTCCCGATGCTTATGTTGTCGCGAGCATCCCTGTTTCCATGACCGGCCACTTTCAGCAGAAGTTCAATTATCGAGTGACCGCGAGCCTCGGCCTGCAGGCATTCAATGAAGAATCCTCATTGTTCTTCCCGCTCGATCCGGCTCTGCAAACTGCGGAGGGCAATCTGTCGTATCCCGCGCAGACTGTGGTTGGCGGAAATTACAACTTTGAGGGCGAAGGCGCTTACACGATCGCGGATCACTGGTACACGGGCGGATATCTGAATTTCAACAACACGCGAGACTATGCCAGTTCGACCGTCGGCTTCTTCGTTCGTTACCTGTTCCGTCCGCAGCCTCTGGGCGTTGAGTCCGGTCCGACAGGACTGTTTCCGGTACACGGGTATCGTCCGCTGCGGGTGCCCTGAGGAGGAGCGCATGCACAGATTGACCAATCCATTGCGTTGTCTCACAGGTACGGCTTTAGCAGCCGGCGCGCTCTCGTTGGGCTCAGCCTGCCTGAACGGCTGCACCACCGTAGCCGGTTCAAGTCCTGCCACGCTGGTGCGTGTGATTGATGCATCAAAAAACGCGCCGGCGATGGACGCCTACGTCGCAACGGTTCCCATTGCGCTCAATTTTGTGTCGCCAAGCGTGAGCAACTACGCGTTTCTTGGACCTGGCGCAGCAACTGTCAATCTTGACCCGCATAATTCCAAGACGCCGCTGAAACAGTTGAGCGGAACCTTTGCGGCGGCCAGTCAATACTCCATCTATGTTACCGACCAGGGAACGACTTATAACGCAGCGTTGCTCACGGACCAGAGTTCTGCGGCTCCGAGCGGCGATGTCTCGTTTCGTTTTCTGCAGCAGGCCAACGTAACAGGCGCCGTGGATGTCTACCTCATTCCCAACGGATCGACGATCGCCGACGCAAAGCCGTTGTTGGCCGCGGTCGCTCCGGGAACCGTCACTCCTTACATCAACGTGACAGCGGATACGTACGTGATTGCGGTTGCGCCTGCCGGAACAGCAGTGACAACAACCACGACGACAACGACTTCACCGATTTACATGAGTGCCGCCACCCAGTTCAGCAGCGGACAGGTGAGCACAGTGTTGATTCTCGACGAGCAGCTGCTGAATTCTCCGCCCGTCACAATTCTGCTTGCGAACGACGCGAACTGAGCGGTTTTTGCGTCGATTAGCCGGCGGTACCGGCCGGTGCTGGCCGCACGGGGAATTTGCCATCCGGGCAGTCGCGCTGCGCGCAAGAGCCCACAGTTTCACGACCTCACAGTTCCACAGATTCACAGGTGCTGTCCGCACGGGGGATTTGCCCCTTCGACTTCGCTCAGGGCAGGCTTTCAGGCAGCCGCGCTTGGCGCCAGTTCGACAGTCTCACGGGCAGAGTAGTGGGCTCGTGGAGTTCGACATGCCGGGCGAGCCGTTGATCCGGCGAAATATTCGCTGGCCAGAATTGCGATCCGGTCAACAGGCATGCCGCCAGGGGAGGGGGGGAGGGGGGGTACCACTTTTCGCCCTTATCCCGAAGATTCCAAGCTTGTTAACGCTGAGAAAGACAGTTCTATACCGGGGTTATGCGCACATTTGCTGCATCCGCTCCAACGAACATCTGCCGCAAAAGGAAGCGGCGATCCGGATGGGGACCGCCGCGCTTCTTTTGCTACGTCTGATAGCAGTTTACGCGTTGGAGGGGTATTGGAGTGCAAGGGTGCGCGAGGGATTGGAATCGTTGGTCATGGGTGAGTTCCATTTTGGGAATGAGGTGAGTGGGTTGGCGGGTTGGTTGTTCCTTACCGCGCGCTCATCAAAAACAACGCGATGAACGTGGCACAGATTGTTCGTGCCCAATGCGGATCATGGCCGCCCTTGACCGGCCCACCTGCCCATGCCGGACACTTCGTGCATTTCTGTTGGAGTTTGCTGCAGGATGCGGATGCGCCGGCCCACAGGGATCGATGCGGTGTGGTGAAGAAGGAACGGAGAGAGGACCACCCCGCTGCATCGAGCTGTATATGGACGTTCGTTTGCGTTGGGCGGTGATTCGCGCGGAGTGGGCGATTGACGCGATGCTAGAATCAGCCGCAGGAGGGCATCGTGAGCAAAATCCGCCTCAGTTTTTTCGCGCACGGCACAGTTTTTGCCGGGGGTACGTTGGTGATGGATACAGTCACTCATGCGTTTTCAGAGATCTCGGTATTTTGCTCAGCCGGCGCCGTTACTCAGAATGTCTGGTACTCGCAATTTGCGGAACCGGGATCCAATATTCCTTATCCGGCAGGAACCCCGGTGGTGATCAATATTGGAGCCGAGACCGGTATCACCGTGCAGATCAACTACCACGATCACGGGTATACGACAGCGCCGATTCCGATCCAGGGCGGTTTTGTGACCGGCGTTCCGTTTGACATCTTGAAAGTTCCTGGCGGCAGCGGCGAGACAGGTTGGGTTGCCGTCACGCCGGGCACTTAGGAGCAAAGTCAATTCTGCCCCGCGCATCATTACCTGGTTGAGCTGGAGTGGCTGCGAGGCAGGACAAACGGTCTAAGGAAGTGCATGACTGATCCCGCTGAGCTTCGGATGAAGCGAATCCCGCTCAACAATGAATGCGGGGAGATACCCGCAGTTGGATTTGGCACATTGATTCCCGATGCGGCTGTGACGTTGACTGCGACCAGGGATGCGCTGGAAGCGGGATTTCGGCACTTCGACTGCGCGGAGCGCTACCGGAATGAACGCGCGGTAGGCGACGCATTGCAGGCAGGACTCGCAGCAGGGGTCATCGCCCGCAAGGATATTTTTGTCACCACGAAGTTGTGGAACTCGAATCATCGACCCGAGCGAGTGGAACCGGCATTCGCAGCGAGTCTCGAGAGACTCAGGCTCGATTATCTGGATCTCTATCTCATCCATACGCCTTTTGCTTTTCAACCCGGAGATGAGCAGGATCCCCGCGACGCGAACGGCAATATCCTTTACGACGAAGGGGTGACGTTGCTCGATACCTGGAGAGCCATGGAGAGTCTCGTGGACCGTGGCAAGTGCGGAGCCATTGGACTGTCGGATATCACGCTGGACATGCTGCGGCCTCTGTACGAATCGGCGAGAATCAAACCGTCCGTGGTCCAGGTTGAGTCCCACCCGTATCTTCCCGAGAAGGAGCTTCTGGAGTTCTGCAAAGAGAAGGGTATTGTGTTTCTGGCGTTTGCGCCGCTGGGTCATGGCAGCAGGCCGGGTCCGCTTGAAGACCCGGTGATTGCAGCGATTGCTGCCCGGGTTGGAAAGACTCCGGCGCAAGTGCTGCTGGCCTGGGCGGTGCAGAGAGGCACGGCGCTGCTGACCACGCCCAAATCTGCGGCTCGTGCGCGCGAGAATTTCGATATTTCCGAACTTCCAGAAGATGCGCTGGATGAGATCAACCACATTGAGACGCGGCAGAGGCTCAACAACGTGGTCAAGACCGGCGTGCCAGGTTTCATTCCGCGCAGCAGTTCCAATTGAAGAACGCAGACTCTGTGGAGGAACCGATGCAAGAGGCGCAGATACGTGCGGCACTCGATGCACACTGGCGCGCGTCGGCGGCGGGCGATGCCGACGCGGAGCACGCCATTTACGAAGAGGATGCAATTTGCGATTATCCGCAATCGGGCGAGCGCATCTTTGGGCGGAGCAATTTGCAGGCTCTGCGCAGCCATCATCCCGGCAAGCCTTCCGGTTTCGAAGTGAAGCGGATTGTGGGGCAGGGTGATCTTTGGATCACGGAGTACAGGATCGTCTACAAGGAACGTGCGGCGTTCACGGTAAGCATCATGGAGTTCCGCGCGGACAAGGTCGTGCACGAAACGCAGTATTTTGCGGATCCTTTCGACGCACCGGCGTGGCGAAGCCAGTGGGTCGGGAAAATGACGTGACGCGGAAGAGCGCGATGGCCCGAGCGGACCCGGGCCATCTGCTCCATCTTATTTTTCCTGCACAATGGGCAGCAACACTGCGCTCGCGGCTTGCGGGCTACGCTCGACGGTCATGATCGCCGGGCGAAAATCCTCCGGCTTGGCGAAGAAAATGTTGGGCACAAAGGTTTGGGGATTGCGGTCGTAGAGGGGAAACAGCGACGACTGAATCTGCACCATGATGCGGTGTCCAGGCTTGAATTTGTAGTTCACGGTGGGCAGCCGGAAGCGGTACTCCTGTACCGCGCCCGCCGGAATCGCCTCGGGCGCAGAAAAGCTTTTGCGATAGCGGCCGCGGAAGATGTCGAGGCTGACCGCCAATTCGTATCCCCCGAGCTCAGGCTGTTCGGCGTAGGTTGGCGGATAAACATCGATGATTTTGACCACGAAGTCTGCATCCGTGCCGGTCGTTTTGACAAACAGGTCGGCAAGCGGCGCGCCTTCGAGGCGAACCGGCTTGTCCAAAACAGGCGTTTCGTAGGAGAGAACGTCGGTGCGCGTGCCGACGGCGCGCTGATCTTCGACGAGCCAAGTCTGCCAGCGCTTGCCCCCGTTGGCCTCGATGGGCGGCGCCAGAAATGGCACGGGCTTTGCGGGATCGGAGACGTAACTGTCTTCGCCGCCATTTGGCTTGTCGAGCGCGAGCGCGAAATTCTCTTCGAGATACAAGGGCGTCAAGTGCTTCTCGTCCACTCCCGGCCAATCAGAGAATTTATCCCAGTGCTTCTCTGACGGGTTGTAGATGAGCACGGGAGCCAGCGCCTCCGCGGGCTTACGGTCCTTCAAATAGGTGTCGAAGAAGGGAATCAAGATATCGCGACGAAAGTCGGCTGCTGTATCGCCCTTCCATTTGAGCGGTCCCAGGTTCTCTGCCGAGCGGTTGATCTGGCTGTGATACCAGGGACCCATCACCAGGTGATTGTTGCCGGCGTGCCCGGCCTGCTTGAGTGCCTCCCAGGTGTGCACTGCGCCGTACATATCTTCCTGGTCCCACAATCCCTGCAGCCAAACGGTGGGGATGTTCGCCGGCTTCTCGACGACCAATTTGTCGAGAGCCTGGAGCTGCCAAAAGATGTCGTACGCCGGATGGGCTGACAGACGATTCCACCAGGGCAACTGGTCAAGGCCGTTGATCTGAGCCCAGTGGCCCGCCGTCCCTTCATTGAGAAAATTCTGGTAGTCGTCTGCGCCTTCCCGCGGCACTGTGGTGCCCGCGGCTTTGCGGCTCGACTGGCCAGTGAAGTAGTCGAGGTTGACCTGGCGGAACGCACCGTAATGGAACCAGTCGTCGCCCATCCAGCCATCGATCATGGGGCTCTCTGGCGCGGCAACCTTGAGTGCCGGATGCGGTCCAAGGAGGGCCATGGTGACGGTCCAGCCGTCGTAGGAGGAACCAATCATGCCGACTCGTCCGTTCGACTCCGGCACGTTCTTGACGAGCCAGTCGATGGTGTCCCAGGCATCGGTGGTGTCGTCGGTTTTGGATGGATTCAGAGGTCCGATCGGAGGCCGGGTCATTACGTAGTCGCCCTCGGAGCCATATTTGCCGCGGATATCCTGGTCGACCAGAATGTAGCCGTCCTCTGCCCACTCTACCTGCGCGGACCAAACCGCATCGCGCATTTTTGGCTTGTCGGAAGTGAAAAAGTTGGCATCGTAGGGGGTGCGCTCGAGCAGCATCGGCAGGCCGGCAGCTCCCTTGGGAACGAGGATGACGGTGTGCAACTTGACGCCGTCGCGCATGGGAATCATCACATCGCGCTTTTCGTAGTCGAAGCCGGGATGCGGCTCGTTCCATTTGGCGGGTATGTCGCTGCCGGTCTGAACCATGTCAGGGGTGACCTGGGTGGACTGAGCAAGAGATAGATTGGCAGAACCCCAAACAGCAGACGCGAGAAGCAGGGTTGGGAAGAGAGCCGGTGTTGTGCGCATTGCTACTATCTTGCCACGTCTTACTGGCCGGTTAAAGACTGGGGAAGCAAAGGGTTAGTGTCCAAGAAGGGATTTGTGACGATCGGTGGGTTCAGGAATGCGGAAACGGTGCGCCGCGAGGAGGGTAGGCCGAGACTGATCGGAAGATTGCGGGCAGGGTGATCGCCGGCCCGGCATGCTCGGAAGGATGAATTTTATGGGAGCGAACGACTAGACACCGCGCCCGCTGGCCAGGATATGGAGTGCAAGTCCTCGGAGGTCAGAGATGCAATTGCCTGCTTCGGTCTCGTTGCCGTTTCGTATGGCCTCGACCGCTCGCGCCCGCAGCGCGGCGCAGCGCTTGCGAATGAATGCAGATTGCAGATCGACTTCCATTTCGTCGGCCGAAATCTTCAAATGAGGCGCTTCTTTTTCGATCACCTGTTGGAGTGCCTCAATACGCAACAGGAGGCTCTCCACAGTGAGCGCAAGCGAAGAAATCATCACCTCGACAACTGTCTCTCGCAAAGCTTTCTCCTTTCACGGGCCCGGTTCAACCAGCGGGGTTTCAAAATTGATCCGGACGGCCCAGAGGAGGACCGAGTGCCTGGGGTGGAAGATCACGTCAGAAGCGCGGAGATCCTTGACACCCAATAAAGCTAGCGTGTGAAGGCCGGTGCGAGCAAACGTTTTTCGCATCGAATCCGTGTGTTTTCTGGGACGCGAAATATCCAAAATCACTCAAGGCATCGCCGGAGTCTGACCTCCCTCGAAGGCTGGAGCGTGTGCCGAACCAAGGACGGACCTTCCCGCGCGGAGGATTGTTTTGCGAAACGGCACTCTGTGTTGGAACTGTTATCCACGAACATGCGAGCCTTTTGAATTTGTCGGACAGTCACGAGCTTTTCATCAGAAATCCATCTCGACCTCCTACAAATGCCGAGTCCCTATTTCCCAGAATGACCCAGGAGGTCGAATGCAGAAACTTGCCGCAACTTCACTGGCAGCGCTGCTCGCTGTCAGCTCGCTTCCGACTCCGGCAATGGCCGGAGGTCGAGGCAATGGAGGCCCCACCGCTACCCCGATCAAGCATCTCGTGGTTATTTTTCAGGAGAACATCTCGTTCGATCATTACTTTGCCACCTATCCGTACGCTGCCAATCCCCGTGGTGAGCCGCGCTTCATCGCCAAGCCTGGAACTCCGTCGGTGAACGGCCTTTCGGGTACGCTGCTGACCAACAATCCCAACGCCACCAATACGGTGAACGGCAAGGGCGCGACCAACCCATTCCGTCTTGATCGCAGCCAAGCGGCAACCGCCGACCAGGACCATGACTACACGCCGGAGCAGATGGCGTTCGATCGCGGCCTGATGGATGCGTTTCCGGCTTCTGTCGGCACCGCTGGTCCGCCGCCTGCGAATCTTCCCATTGCCGCCACGACCGGATTAACCATGGGTTACTACGACGGCAACACGGTCACCGGCTATTGGAACTATGCCCAACGCTATGCCATGAGTGACAACTCCTATGGCACAAACTTTGGACCCTCGACCGACGGCGCCGTGAACCTTATTTCAGGCCAGCTGAATGGCGTAACCGAAGATGTGAATCCCGGCGGTTCGACGATTGGCGACGGCAATGGCGGCCTCACTCTGATCAGCGATGCCGATCCTGTGGGCGATGTCTGCTCCACCACCACCGGAGAACTGGTCCGCTTCAGCAGCAAAAACATCGGCGATTTGCTCAACGAGAAGGGTGTCACCTGGGGCTTTTTTGAAGGCGGCTTCAACCTGCAGACGGTGAATGCGAACGGCACCACGGGCTGCAAGCGCAGCACGACTTCCGCGGTCACCAATACGCTCAAGGCTGATTACATTCCGCACCACCAGCCCTTCCAGTACTACGTTTCAACTGCCAACCCAACTCACGCGCGGCCCAGTTCTGTTGCCACGATCGGATACTCCGATGCTGCCAACCATCAGTACGACATCAACGATTTCTGTGCGGCCGTCAAGGCTGGAAATTTCCCTGAAGTCTCCTATCTCAAGGCTGCCGGGTATCAGGACGGCCACGCGGGCTATTCCGATCCTCTTGACGAGCAGAACTTCGTGGTCAACACCATCAACTTTCTCGAGAAGCAGCCGGATTGGGATTCGACCGCAGTCATCATCGCCTATGACGACTCCGACGGTTGGTACGACCACCAGATCGGCCAAATCGTGAACCAGTCCGCGACCGATGCCGATATCGTGAACGGTCAGCCATCCTGCGGGACCGGCACGAGCGCGCTTGCGGGCGTGAGCCCGGGCACTACCAATGCACAAGGCCGTTGCGGCTATGGTCCGCGCCTGGTTCTGCTGACGGTTTCTCCATGGGCCAAGCGCAACTTTGTCGATCACACGATTACCGACCAGACTTCGATCCTTCGCTTTGTTGAAGACAACTGGCTCGGCGGCGAACGCATTGGTCAGGGATCCTTCGACTCACTCGCCAACTCCCTGGACAACATGTTCGACTTCTCGCATCTCAACAATGACGGCGCTTATCTGCTCGATCCCAATTCTGGTCTCGTGATGGAGGATGGCCACGGATCCGGCTGGTAGCCCATTCGCAATCCATCGATCGGCAATTCATCGATCGGCACAGCAGGGCACGGGAGGTAATTCTCCTGTGCCTTCGCTCCTGTATGTTGTCTTAAGAGAGCTTCTCGTTTGATCACCCGCCGCAAGTTTATCAATCAATCCAGTCTCATCACTGCCGGAGCATGGGCTCCCCGCCTGCTTGCACAGGCGATGCCGCATGCGGTTCCTCCCGCCATTCCCAATCTCGATCCGGGCAGCCTGGCCCGCTTTGTGGACCCGCTGCCGCTACCCCAGATCGCAAAACCTGTCGAGCATCGAGCCGCTCCCGACGGCTCCGGCGCGCGCGTACCGTTCTATCGCGTCGCCATGCGTGCCATCTCCGCAAAGCTTCATCGCGATCTGCCGCCGACGAATTTGTGGTCTTATGGAGGCGCGGTCCCCGGCCTGCTGTTCGACACGCGCAGCCACGAGGGGCAACTGATTGAATGGGCCAACGATTTACCCCAAAAACATTTCTTGCCCATCGATCACTCGCTGCATGGCGCAGATAAGGGCGTTCCCGAAACGCGTGGAATCGTTCATCTCCATGGCGGCAAGACCCCTCCTGAAAGCGATGGCTATCCCGAAGACTGGTATGTTCCAGGCAAGGCACGCACCTACTACTACCCCAATCAGCAGGATGCTGCCACGCTCTGGTACCACGATCACGCCATGGGCATCAATCGCCTGAATATTTATGCCGGACTCTTTGGTTTGTATATCGTGCGCGATCCAATCGAAGACGCGCTTCAGCTGCCCAGCGGCAAATTTGAAATTCCGCTTGTGCTGATGGACCGCGATTTGCGGCCCGATGGCCAGTTGAGTTATCCCGTCTCTTCCGACGCTGAGCGGCCGTGGGTTCCCGAGGCGTTTGGTGAAGCGCAGCTCGTCAACGGCAAGCTCTTCCCCTATCTCGAGGTCGAGCCGCGGCGTTATCGCTTCCGCATTCTCAACGCGGCGAACGGCCGTTTTTATCGCTTGTCGTTATCGAATGGCGGGGAGATGCACCAGATTGCTTCTGACCAGGGGTTGCTGCCTGCCCCCGTCGCGATCCAGCATCTGCAGATCGCGCCGGGCGAACGGGCCGACATTGTCATCGATTTCGCGGCTTTCCGCGGCGCACAAGTCCTGCTCCAGAGCGAACCGTTCGTGCTTATGCAGTTTCGCGTCGGTGCGTCCGAGGTGTCGGACGCCAGCGAGCTTCCTAGAGCTCTGCGGTCTGTTCCGCGCATCGCCGAATCCGCCGCGGTGCGCACGCGTCGACTTACGCTGGATGAAAATCTCAACATGGTCGCTGAATCCATGGGCATGCTGCTCAACAAAACGCCCTGGCACGCTCCGATCACCGAAAAGCCGGTCCTCAACTCTACGGAAATCTGGGAGTTCGTGAATTTGACGGACGATGTGCACCCGATTCACTTGCACATGGTGCGTTTTCAGATCCTGGATCGCCGGCGCTTCGATGGGTTCGATTACATGACCGCGGAGAAGCTCCGCTACACCGGTCCATTGATGCCGCCCGAACCGAACGAGATGGGATGGAAGGACACAGTCCGGGTGAACTCCAAGACCGTCACCCGCATCATTGTCCCCTTCATTGGCTATCCGGGCCGGTATGTCTGGCATTGCCACATTCTCGAGCACGAAGACAATGAAATGATGCGCCCCTACGAGATCGTTCCCGCAGGGGCGTGACTGTCTGGCATTTTTTCGACGTGCAAGTTACTGGCTGTTGGGTGACACGTTCGAGGACCCGGTTCCGGCAGTGTCTGGGTTTGCCGGATTCATCGAGACAACTTCATAACTTCGCGGCTTTTGATCGTCTCCCTGAGTCAGGGAGAGAATCATCTCATTCTTCCTGATCTTGAACGCGCCTTCGTGTCCGATGGGCAGAATCGTCGCGTGTTTCAAATCGAGTGGCCGAATTTCATAATCCATGTCATCGGTGCGCAGCAGGTATTGCGGGCATAGCTTTTCGTTGGAGTTGATGTGCGTGATACCGGCGGATGCCCACAGAGTTCCCAGCCCTGCCAACCCTGTTTGTTTCGCGCCGCATGGAACAGCGTCCATTTTCTCCAGGATGCCCCTTTCCACATCTTTCTTCTTTTTGTCATGCGCGCTCAAGGGAATGGCCGAAGCGAGTACAAGCAAAAGAACGAGCGTACCCTTCCTATTCATGACGCCTCCGTTTGTCTAAAGCTGTCGACCGAACAGGAGAGATGCTCCTCTCGGCGTTGCGGACGGAACCAAAACGTTCATGTGCGGCAACCGGGACTGCGACGGGGAAGGCCCAGGTTCCGGCCTTCCCGCATCGCCCCCTGGAGTGGTTATTGGTTCGGTTTCGGAGTGGACGTCGGCCGTGTTGCAGCAGTTCCCGCCGACGATCCTGCCGTGGTGGTCGTGGTACCCGCGCCGCGGCCATTCATGCCAGCGCCGCCGGCGTTGTTATTGCTGAACTGCTGGGCTCCCTGCACGAAGCCCTGGGGATTAGCCATCAGTTCAGCGCGCACATCAGGATGGGCGTTCAGATAGGTGTTCAGTTCTGCGTGGTGTTGCACGTAGTCATGGTCCGTCACTTTGGATGGGTCTCTCGACAGGTCATTCTGGATGTCGGAGTGGTTGCCAAGAAATCCTCCGAAGTCGGCCATGTGCATGCGCATCGGGTCGTTGTCGCGCTGGTGTTCGTTGTGGGCAAGCACGTCCTCTTGCCGCATGAAGGCGTTCGGGTCCTGCCGCAGCTGGTCACGAACTCCGGGGTTCTCCTGAAGGTAGGCCTGCAGGACTGGGTGGTTTTCCACGAAGGTCCGATTGTCTACCAGAGAGGGGTCTTTGCGAACTTGCTCTGCGATTTCGCGATGGCTATCGAGGAAGCGGCTGAAGTTCACGACCTCACGACGATCGGAGTCTCGACCTTGTCCGTCCTGATCCCGATCACGCATGTTGTTGTCGCGATCGATGGCATCTTCGCGATGCATGAAGGCATTCGGATCCTGCCTCAGCTGGTCACGAACACCGGGGTTGTCCTGGAGATAGGTCTGGAGCGCCGGATGGCTCTGAACGAACTGCTGATCGTCCACCAGGGATGGATTCCTGCGAACCTGCTCGGCGATCTCACGGTGGTCATCAAGGAAGTGGTTAAAGCTTGCCAGGTCTCTGCGTTCGCCGCCTCTGTCCTGGCCGCGATCACGATCGTTGTCTGCGTCCCTATGGTCGGCATCGCGATCTTGCCCACCGGCATCCCGGTCCCGCAGATTCGCGTCGCGGTTGTAGCGATCTTCGAGGCGCATGAAGGTGTCGGGTTGCTGGCTGATCTCCTGCTTCACGCTGGGGTGGTCCTGGAGGTATGAATTGAGCGCGGGGTGGTTTTGCAGGAACTGAGGGTCATCCACCAGCGACGGTGTCTTGCGGAGTTGCTGGGCATCCTCGCGATGGCTGTCGAGAAATTGATCAAATCGCGCCAAGTCTCGGCGCGTGATGTCATCGGTCTGCGCATCCTGCCGGTCGGTCGGTCGGTCTTGCGTCGCCGCAGATTGCTCTTGCGTGGCCGAAGGAGTTTGCGCCATCGCAGAAAGAGGAAGCGTCAGCAACGTCAGGGTCGACGCGCCGAAAAGCATTTTGTGCAATCTTGGTAGCCTGTTGGCCATTCTCACCCACCTCACTAGGGGCACTGTGGGTAGATGCGGCGCTTCATTGACTGAGTTGTTTCGCTATGCGTTGTGCATTGCTGCACGGCAACCGGCTGAAAGTCAGCTCTGAAAACCAGCGCCATTTTGATTCATGAATTTGCGAGGCGCGTTTTAGAAACGGAACATTTGCGGGTAAACGGGAAAATATTTTTTGTATAGCAAGGATTTGCTATGCGAAATTTCTTTGCGGGAGCATTGTGGGTTGGTGCGGTTGTGCATAACTGGGCGGCGTCTCGACAGCCCGGGGGTAGAACGATTGGATCGCCGCGAAGTTGATCGGAGTTAGCAAAGCCCCACCGGCGGAATGGCCGATGGGGCTTCGCGAAAGAAGAGCTGGTTGACCTAGTAAGTGAGATATACGGAGGATGCTCCCGTTCCGGACTTACCCCAAAGAGCGGTCTCCGCATCGGTCGAGCTCTTGCCCCACAGGGCGGTCTTGCCCCAGAGTGCGGTATATCCATCCGGATCGCTGCTGCCCGAGATCGAGCTCTTGCCCCACAGCGCAGTCGTGCCCTGGGTTGAGGGGATGAAGGCGTTGTTGCCATAGACGCTCGAAGCCGACCAGGCTCCACTCACCGACCAAAGAGCCGAAGGATCGATGGTGGCATAGGTGACCTGGGTGGTTGTGTTGAAGACGGCGATCGGAGACATCGCAGTTCCGGCCGGCACGGAGCCGCTGTTCACCGATGCGGCGCTGATGGTCTTGGCGATGTCGAGATAGCCTGCGCCGATGGTGAAGATATCGTAGTTCGCGTTATAGGTAATGCCATCGTCGGTAACGCTGCTGGTGGCGGGGAAGTACTGGCGGTTGCCGTTGACCATGATGAGCGCTTTTGCCTTGTCGGGCGTAAGCTGCGGCGCGGCCTGCAGAAGATCCGCCACGGCTCCGCTGGCTACTGCCGTTGCCATGCTGGTTCCGCTCAGCGGGAAGTACTGTTGCGAGGGCGCTTCTGCACCTTTGTTTTCATAGAAGGAGTAAAGCGTGAAGAACGAAGGATTATCGATGGCGAGAGAATCGCCGTTGTATTGGAGGCTCGTGACAAGGTTGCCGGGTGCAACGATATCCGGCTTGACCACGTGATCAATGAACGACGGTCCTTTTGAGCTATAGCTGGCGATCAAGTCGTCGTTGATGGCCGGTGTTTCCATGGTCCGCATTGCGCCAACCGTCAGCACATAAGGATCATTGCCGGGTGCATCGATGGTTCCGTAGCCTTCAGGATTGAGATTGAGATCGCGGCCATCATTACCCGCAGCGACAACGACAACGATTCCTGCCTTCCAGGCCTGTTCGACGGCCTGGCACAGAGGATCCTGCGTATAGCTCTCGTAGATTGGCCGGCCCAGGGAAAGATTGATGACTCGAATGTTGAAGGTGTTTTTGAGAGCGATGGCTTCTTGAATCGCGGAGATGACTGCAGAGTCAGTTCCAGCGCCATTCTGATCGAGCACGCGGAGATTGATGAGGTTCGCATTAGGAGCCGATCCGCGGAAAGTTCTGAAGTATTGCGATCCGGCCGACTGGTTTCCGTTGCCGGCGATCAGTCCGGCTACATGCGTTCCGTGTCCGTAGTGGTCGAGTGCGTCGTATTGACCCTTCACAAAATTCTGGCTGTAGACAATCCGTCCAGAACTCCACGGCGCCGACTCGTTGACCATGGCGAGAACTTGAGCGAGGACGGGCTGGCCGAGAGGCAGCGACAAGGAATTGGCGGTAAGGTCCGCCACTGGAGTGATGCCGCTATCAATGACGGCGACGCCGATGTTGGTGCCCTGGTAGCCCTTCGCCCAAACGGCGGGAGCATTGATGGGCTCGGCCGTGTATTCCGCAGCCGTGATGTCGACAGACTCGCGGGCATTCACTGTCCGGTCGAGCGAGATGTATGTGACGTTGGGGTCGGCAGCGAGGGAGTTAAGCTGGCCGAGAGGAACGCTTACTACCAGCGCATTGATCGTCGAAAGCGCAAGGGTAACCACTCCACCCAGGAGCCCGAGCAAGCCCGTCTCGAGCGATGAAGGGGCGCTCTTGTACTGGACGATGATCGGGACGTTTCCCTGGGATTTCAATGCGGCCAGATCTGGGGAGATCTTGCTGCTGGTGGCGCTAAAACCGCTGACGCAACTGAGAAAAACGCAGGCAATAAACAATTTACGCAATTTAAAGTGTGACATTCGACCCCTCTGGTTCAACTGAGATATCTGCTCTTCTAAAGCGCCCGGATTGCGCTGGGCCCCCTGAAATTCTTGGGGAAGTTTCAGGAGTGTTTTCTGGCTACGAGGGATATCTTGGCCGATATCAGGGGTGATATCAATGGCGCTTTTATGGTGCAAAGGCGAGCTTAGGTAACCTTCCTTAGTAACTACCTAAGTGATCTCTTCCAACCCCAAAGTGTTTATTTTGATGAAACTGGAGCAGTACCTCAGGGGGTACGGGCAGCGCCTGCAAGAGCGCCCGGGTTGCCGGGTGTTGGGCCTCGGCGATCCCATCCACGGGCAAACACTCGACAATGGTGCCTCCGTCGAGGACGGCAATGCGGTCGGCCAGCTGCAAAACGGAGACCAGGTCGTGCGAGATATACAACAGAGTGGCGCCGAGTTCGCGATTCAGACTGCGCAGCAACTCCACAATTTGCGCTTGAGTCACTGGGTCAAGTGAACTCGTGGGTTCGTCGGCAATGATCAGTTCGGGACCGTGCAGCAATGCGAGCGCGATGAGAATACGCTGCGCTTGTCCCACGCTGATCTGGCCGGGACGGCGACGGAGAAATTCGCGATCCTGAGGTAGCTGGACCTTGGCCAGCAACTCGCGGACTCTCGCTTCGCAGCCGCTGCGATTGCCGGTTACATGGGCGTTCCATGCTTCGCGAAAATGTCGTTCAAGGCTGATCCCGGGATTCAACGCGGCGGTGGGACTTTGGGGAATCAGAGCGATCTTGCGGCCGCGGTACGCGCGCAGGCGACTTTCGCTCAGCTCCAGCAGATTCTCGCCGTGGAGCAGGACCTTTCCATGCACGGTTCCTCCTCGCCAGGGAAGCAGGCCCATCAACGACTGCACCAGGGTGCTTTTGCCGGCGCCACTTGTCCCCACAAGGCCCAGCACTTCGCCGGGTTGCAACTCGAAGCGAATCGCGCGCAGCGCAGGTTTACCGCGATACGAAGCGTCGAGCGCTACCTGGATGAGAGGAGCTCCACTCATCGCGCCCCCTGGACCGACAGGTTTTCGACATTCCAAAACGTTCTGGGCTCCTGCACGACCGGTTGGACGCCGAGGAGTTGGGGAGAGACCGCGACCAGCGCGTTGGGGTAGACGAGATAAATGAATGGCTGTTGGTCAACGACGATTTGTTGCACGCGATCGACGGCTTGCACTCGTTCGGCAAGCTTGTTTGAAGTTGCCTGCAGATCCATGGCGCGATCAATCTCTGCTTCCCACGGGGTCGCCGGAGTTTTCTCTGACGGACTCCATTGATGATTGGGCGAGGAGCTCAGCCAGACGTTCATCATGGCGTTGGGGTCTGGGTCGACGTTTTCCAACCCGAGCAGGCACGCTTCATAGTCCTGGGAGTGCATCAGGCGTTCAATCAAAGCAGGGAAGTCGAGGGTGACTACTGTGACCTGCATGCCGAGCGCGGCCAGGTCCTGCTGGATGAGCGTGGCCATCTTGGCGCGAGCGGCATTGCCGGTGTTGGTCAAAATCGAAAACCGTACCGGATGACCTTGCGCATCTTTAAGCGTTCCGGCCTCGAGGTGAAATCCGGCACGCGCCAGGATCGCCTTGATTTCGGATGGGTCCATGTGGGGAACGGAAAGGTTGTGATCGAACCATGTCTTATTTGCAGGAGAGACGAAACTGAAAGCCGGCGTTGCGTGGCCAAGGTAGGCGATTCTAGCCAGATCCTCACGATGGATGGCTTGCGAGACAGCGACGCGGAACGCCTGGCTGCGGAACCAGCTCTTTTCCCAATCCGGCAGTGGCGATGCCGGCGCCTGGTTGAACCACATTTGTTCGGTATTCAGCGAGGGTCCGATGTCGCGCACCGTGTTGGGAGCTTTGTGCTTGAGCAATTCGAAATAGTCGGGCGGGAGATTGTCGATGAAATCGTACTCGGAGCGGAGAAACAGCCGGATCATCTGTTCCTGGTTCTCGAGGACATCGAGCCGGATGCCGGAAGCGTGGGGCAGACCGTCTTTGCTGCCCTGGTAATAAGGATTTCGCTTCAAGCGAATGTACTGCAGCCTGCGGTAATCGCCCAGGAAGAACGGGCCCGCCGTGACGCGCGCTTCACTCGGCCGATTGGCAGGCTCAATGGCGATCTCATCGAAGACTTTTTCAATTCCCACAACCCTTTTGGCGAGATGAACCACGATGGTTTTTTCGTCAGGAGTCTGCACCGTGACCGCGGAGGCGTCGAGAAACTCTTCGGCGACGGGCGCCTTGGTGTTTGCATCGAGGACACGCCGAATCGACCAGGCAGCGTCCTTTGCGGTGAGCGGGCTGCCATCGGAGAAACGCAGGCCGGAGCGGAGCTTCAGCGTCAACGCCTTGCCATCGGGCGAGAGTGTCCAGCTCTCTGCGAGGCTTGGATCGATCTGCTGGGTGGAGCGATTGAAACGGAGAAGGACTCCGGCGGTAAGATATCGCACCAGCTCGGATTCCTCGTCATCAACCTTGGCCGGGTCGAAGGTTTTGGGATCGTAGCCGACGGTCCATGCAAGTTCACCGGGCAGACGCTGCGCCGCCTGGGCAGTGCACACGACGGGTGCGGCAAATCCGGCGACGAGGGCGCAGCAAGCGAGAATGTGGCTCCGATCCCTCAAGAACCCTCCACAGTGATCGCCTCCAAAAGCAGGAGGACGACGGTCAGCAGTGCGACGGGCAGGTAGATCCAGTTTGTTTGCAGAAGGGTTGCCGAATTGTTCAACTCCAGCAACATGCCGCCCCAGGAAGGAAGAGGTTCGCCGATGCCGAGACCCAGTGCGCCGAGGTTGGCTTCGGCAACAATGAAGGCCGGGACACTGATGAGAAATTGCGGCAACAAGAGCGGCAGCAAATTGGGAACAAGGATGCGCAGCATCTGTGTTCTACGAAGTCCATTGGCCGTTGCGTAGAGCATCCACTCAGACTTCTGCAACTCCTTTGTCCCTCGATAAACGGCACGCGCGCAGGCAGGCCACCCCAGCGCGGCCAGCACAAGAAACGTGATCGCGGCAGACGCTGTCGGCGAAGTCGTAAGTGGAATTGCGGAGCGCACCATCATGAGCAGAAACATCCACGGCAGCGCCAGAAATGCATCGCAAGCAAGAAGCGTGAGCCACCCGAAGGATTTGGGTCCCATTGCGCCAAAGGCGCCGATACCTGCGGCTGCCAAGGTCGACAGTGCGGCGGCAGCAGCAGCTCCGGCCAGGCAGAGCAGCAGGGCAGCCGAGACGCGGACCAGGCGATCCCGGCCCATCGCATCGGTTCCCGCAAGGTGGTCAGAGGAAGACGATGCAAACAGCGCGTCGCGATCCTGCCGCGCATAACTCGCACCGGGACGCATCACGATTGCCGCGGCCGCGGTGACGACGGCCAGCAGAAGCGCGAACGCAATGCGCCGCACGTTCATGCGTTGTTCCAATTCGTGGTTTGAAGTCTCGTCATTCCGGCAAACGTGACTGCCACGGCCATGATCATGGTGGCCGCAAGCAGGACGGGCAAATCGCGATTGACCGCGGCATTCCATGCCAGCTGGCCCAGACCAGGCACGTTGAAGATCACCTCGACAGGCACGAGCGCGCTGAGCGCCGTCACGATCGAAAGGGAAGCCAGTGCGCCAAGCCGAGGCACAAGGTTCGGCAGGATGTGTCCGATCAGGATGCGTCCGCCCGTGAGCCCCTGGCTCCGTGCATGGAGCACATGCCCATCGAGCCACGCGCTGCGCAGAGTGGAGTGAAGAAATTTGAAATCGCGCGCCGCAAGGCACAACACCATCACCAGCACCGGGCCGCCGATCCCCGCAATGAGGCAGACCGTGGCCAGCGCTGCCGTGGGAATGACGAGAAGAAGTGTGAAGGGAACCTGCCACAGGAACGACGGCCGGCGCCTGGAACTGGAAAGGAGTGCGCCGGCTATGGCGAAAAGCCAGGACCACCCAAGTGCTCGCAGAAGCAGGCTGCCGGAGACTGCCAGCCGCGGGCCAATCAACTCCAGGACCGGTACGCCATACTGGCGGGAGATGCCTCCGTCGCCATGGAACCAGGTTTGGATCTCAGCGCGTACCATCTGCGATGGCGATCGGCTCTGCATGGCAAGAGTTGATAGTTCGACTTTTGCCTCTCCGGCGTAGCGCGCGTCCATTTCTCTTGCGTCGCTCAGGTAGCCGGGCGCAAACCGGACCAGGAGCGTCGTGCCAATCATGACCAGCGCAATCACGCAGACTGCGCGCAGGATCCATTGGCAGATGGAGAGAAAGCGCCTCATGCGGGATTTGCGACTTGCAAGACAGGCGCGATTTCACCAGAGCTGGAATCTGTGGGTGCCGTCTCGTCGCGTGCGTTGAGACGACCTTGAGGCGCGTTGCGGCTCGATTGGCTTACAGCCGCACTCGTTTCGTTTTCCAACGCGTTCAGCAGAGCCGATGCGAAGCAGGGTTGAGCCGCTTCCAGCAGCCTTAGGTGCTCTCGCGAAAATGCAGCGGCAGTCCTGGCATAAAGCGATAGAACAGCGAACAGCACACCGTTCGCATCGAACAGCGGAATGGAAAGCGCGGAACTCGTTGGAGTAAAGAAGTCGCTCTCCGCGCGATGGTTGATCTCGACTGTTGGATTGCCATTCAGAATCGATCGGTGGCTCATGGCTACCCATCCTGACAGGCCTTCTCCCACGGGGACGGCCTGATCGGAGAATGCGCCGGCACCCGCACCGTGGATGCTGCGCGGGTAGATGACATCTTCGCGTCTTGTGTAGAGAGCAAAACAATCGAAGGGAAACAGCGAACGCAGGCGGTTGCTCATCGACCGGCCGAGCTGGTCCACGGTGATTGCCAGGCCCGGGGTTTCGGTCCAGGCGAGCAGGGAATCGGCTTCTTTCCTGACTGCTGCGAGGAGTTTGGGCAAATCGATCGATGCCGAACCACCTTGGGCCGGACCTTCCTGAGCGAATCCCGCCGCGGGAGCCGCTCCGCGCTCCACCGTCAGGTCTGTCCGAAGGGGTTGCATCTCGTGAATCTGCGAGCACGCCATTGCTTCGAGGCGGGGGAAATGCTCTTCCAGCAGCTTGACCACCAGGGGGTCGAACTGAATCCCGGCCTTGCTCTTCACAAAGGCCATTGCCTGATCCAGGGGCAGAGCTTTCCGGTAGGGACGATCCGACGCCAGGGCGTCAAAGCAGTCCACCGCCGTAAGCAGCCGGGCGCCGATGGGTATTTCTTCGCCCTTGAGCCCATCCGGATAGCCGCTGCCATCCCATGCTTCATGGTGCGAACGCACGATGGGGACCACTGGATAGGGAAACTGAATGCGCTCCAGAATGTCCGCGCCCACGACCGGGTGAATCTTCATCTTGTCGAACTCTTCGGGAGTCAGCTTTCCAGGCTTGTTGATGATGTATTCGGGAACCGCGAGTTTGCCAATATCGTGCAACAGAGCGGCAGTCAGGAGCGCCTGCATCATTGGCTTGTCCAGCTCCATCACTTTTCCCAACTCGGAGACGTACACGCGCACGCGCATTAGATGGCGATGCGTGTTTTCATCCTTGGCCTCGATGGCCAGGGCGAGTCCTTCAATTGCGCGCAGGTGCAGTGCTTCCGTCTCGACAATGTGCCGTTCGCGATCCCGCACAATGGACACCTGGGCCTGGTAAGCGCGGTAGACGGTGTAAACCATCGGGATCAGCAGCATCGAAGTAAACCAACCGAACTTCACTCCAATAAAGTTGGCGGTTGCGGCGAGCAGCGCTCCGACGAGGTAGAAGGGCAGATACCAGAGGATTTCATCGAGCCATTGTTTATGCGGCGCGGTATGGGATTCGATGCCGATGATGAGCGCAACCGGCACGGTGTTCGCAAAAAAGTAGACAGTGGCCGCGATCGCGAGGGCCGGCGCCGATTCGCCGTTCAACCAATGCACAGAGAGCGCGTAGGTATGCCACGAGAGAACGGTTGCCGTTGTCACGTTGGCAATATTGAAGAGGATCTGGATGACCGTGAATTGCTTGACGACGCCAAATCGGCACTGTGCAAGCACGCTCGCGACGGCCAGCGCAGTCGCCTGCATGGGAGACAGCTGCAGAACTCCAAGCAGAATGAGCGGGAAATTCACCGACATGGTGCCTTCGCTCTTCGGCAAGGCTACTTTCATGCCGGAACTTAGAAGAACCGCAACCAGGTAAACGGAAAAGTGAAACCACTGGACCGACGGATGTCGGAACGTGGAGAAGGCGCTTGCCGCCGCGCCTGCGAGGATCAGACACACAAAAGCCTTGCCTCGCGGAGTCATAGACGACCTCCGAAAAACTGAAAAGGCTTACAGGCAATAGAGGGATCGTTCTTCTCGCCTGCACCCTGAGCTTGGGGAAGTCTGATCGAGCAGGTTCCGATACGCATATCGATAAGGTGTTCTCTAACTCCAAATACTTTATTTGCCGATTTCAAGCGGCCGACCTGACACGCTTGATTTTCCCGTTCGCCCACCTGTTAGAAATATGTGCTCAAACTCAGCGGCAGGCTGCCTTGCCGAATATGAGGCGTATAGCAACTGCAATGGCCCTCGAAGTAGACAGAATAAAAGGGTTTCTGCCCGCAGAGCCGGATTTCTGGCCATCCGGAGAGCCGTGCGGGTGCCCAAAGTACCCAGATGCCTTGTAAAGCACGGTCTGAGATTCCCACTTTGACTGAGGGGATCGCTCAAGCTCAGCGCGCTTTGAGACGCAAAGAGCCGGAACAGCAAGGAAACAGGGCTTCCAGCCGAAGCGTGAAGTTCAATCTATATGCGCGGATATGTGGATCTAAGCCTTGCCAAGAACTGCAATCGATAGGGATTCTAAGTTTATTTGCCGCGCACTTCTAATCGATGAAATAGCCAATCTCGGTGAGGACCACATCGCTCAGTTCGACTCCCAGGAGTCGAGCACTCATCAGCGAACCGAGGTTCCCCTCGAATCGTTCGAGAACCGTAGAAGGAAGATCCGTCTGTCTCCGAAGCAACTGGAGAAGAGCTCTGCTGTCTGTTTTATATTCGTAATCCCCAGGAAGGCCGCATGCAGGACGGATCGTGAGCGATAAGGGAATTACGCCCACACCTGAATGATCGCGACCGGAAGACTGAGTAATCAGATCGACTCGCATGCCGGAATCCTGACATACGTGAGCGAAACCCTAAATGACTCGAAGGTGTGATTCGACACATTACCAGGGTGCGGAGGCCGGCGAACACTCTCGCGCAAACGCACCCCTATGCGCTGGGCCGACGCCTTCTTGTTCGAATTGGAGTGTTTTTGGGGGCGGCGCGAACCAGCCGCATCAACAGTTTTGATACTTCCAGTTCCGCTGTTTGCCTTCGGCGATCCACTCCACCGCGGTCTTAATGCGATCGTCGCGGGTTGCGGTGCGTTTCGCATCGGCGATCCACTCAATGTATTCGCGCCGGCAGCTGGGACTGAAGGCCGCAAAGGCGGTGGAAGCTTTCTTATTCTTTTTCAGCGCTGCGGCAAACTCCGGAGGTGCTTCCACTGCAGGCTTGGGTGCTTTCACCACCTTGCGCCGCGCCGCAATGGGGCTGGTGTATTGGCCGCTGTCGACAAAGCCCGCAGCTTTCCTGATCCAATCAAGCATCAGCTTATCCGAGGGCAGATCGTCAAGACGGGTAATGCGGCCGAGTGAGCCCATGGCGCCGTCTTTCACTGTCTTGGCTTCGCGCAGCATGGCACCAATCTCCTCGCCCCAAAAACCAAAGCTGCAGTGCTCCTTGAATCCTGACATGTTGCCGAGAATGGCGCCGCGATATTCAAAGAAGGGGCGGCTCCACTTGATTGTTTCCTCAACTTCAGGACAGCCTTTGTGTACAAGCTTTCGCAAGTGCTCAAGGATCGGCTGGGCGAAGGGTTGAGCTTTTGCAATGTACGCGTCGACTTTGGGGTGAAAGTTCGCTGTGCTCATTCGACTGCCTCCTTCGTTGGAGAGAAGCAGTGTAACAGCAGGAATGTCGGTTTCAGTCCATCCACTTGCCGGGAAGGTACGATCCGAGCGGGAATGGCCCCCTAGAGGCTGGAGCAAAATCATGCAGAAAACCTGTTCGAAAAGAGACTCGGAGCGGCTATTGCCGCGCGCCCATGAGTTGACAGCACTCATGGGCAATCTCGAGGCCCTCTTCTGTTGGAATGACCCATGCCGCGATCTTTGAGTCTGCCGACGAGAGCCGCCCCTCGGCGTCGATCAAGTTTTTGTTAGCTTCAAGGTCGAGATCAACACCAAAGCTACGGAGTCCGTCGCAAACAAATTGGCGAACAAAACCACCGTTTTCCCCAATGCCGCCGCCGAAAACAATGGCATCCGCAGTTCCCAAGGCCGCCAGGTGCGCGCCAACCATCTTTCTTAAGCGGTAGGCGAACATATCCATTGCCATCTTCGCCCGCGGATTTTGGTCGTACTGCTTCATCAGAACGCGGGTATCGAGGGAAACACCCGAAACCGCGAGCAACCCTGATCCCTTATTCAGGAGCGTCATGACTTCGTCGACGCTCATGGCTTCCTCGCGCATGAGCAGCGGAACGATGGAGGGATCGATGTCGCCGGAGCGGGTACCCATCATCAGGCCTTCCAGGGGCGTAAGGCCCATCGAGTTGTCGACGGATTTGCCGTGTTCAATCGCAGTCACAGAGCACCCGCTTTCCAGATGCATCGTGACAATGCTGCATTGCTCCGGCTGCTTGCCGACGAGATACGCATAGCGCTCCAGCAGGTAGCGGTGGGAGATGCCGTGAAACCCATACCGCAGGATGTGGTGCCTGGCAGCCAGTTCCTGGGGAATCGCGTAGTTCGATGCGAAGTCCGGTATGGTTCGATGAAACGCTGTATCGAAAACTCCGCAGATGGGTGTTGACGGCAGTTTGCTGCGAACCGGCCCCACGACCTCAATCGAACTCTTGTTGTGCAGAGGTGCCAGCTTCTCCAGTTCGGCAATTTTGCGTTCTACTGCCGCATCCATCAGCGCAGGCTGGTGGAATTCAGTTCCGCCGTGCACAACCCGAATGGCTACTGCGTTGAAATCTTCAAGCGCCGGCAAATTGTGGCCGTTATGTTCTTCATACCACTTGAAAAGAGACGCAGCCGCATCGGTGTAGTCGCCGGCTTTGATTGGTTCGCGCGCGATCGGCTTCTTCTTCTCGAGTTGCGAGAGAATCGGCTCTTTCCCAATGCCTTCAACGCTCAAGCTCAACAGCTCGTGTCCCTCGAATGCATGACGCTGGTGGGCGTCACAACGAATCAGGTCCGCCTTGAGTGAATTGCCGCCGGGATTGAGGACAAAGATGTTCATTGTCATTTTTCCTGCGCTGTTTGTTCTTTCTTTGCCTCCAGCGTGAGACGCTCTCGCAGGCTGCGTCCCTTCATTCACCGAGGAGCGTAGGGGCTCGGGATCCCGACAGCGTCGTCGATCACGAAATCGATCTCGGCGCCAAGCAGCAGCATAAGCCCACAGAGATAAAACCACATAAGGAGAATGATCACCGCGCCAAGCGATCCATACGTGATGGTGTAGGTATTGAAGAAATGAATGTAGACGCGGAAGCCGAGCGAAGCCACAAGCCAGCCGACAACTCCGACGGTCGTACCCGGCGTGAACCAGCGCCAGCGTCGTTCCCGTCGGTCCGGTGCCCAGCAATAGAGAACCTCAAACGACACCGCGAGCAGACAGCTTGCGATAGCCCAGGCGACCACGCGAATTCCAAATGCAGTGACCGCCGCGATCATCGGATAAGGGACAAACCGGCCTGCGAGCGCAGCAAAGAAGTCTCCGCTGAACATGCAGCCCAGTCCCAACGTCACAAGAAATGTGAGAAGAATGGTCAAAGCGATGGCATAAATCCGGGCGGCGAAATAGGAGCGAGTGTCTTTGAGTTTGTAGACTTCATTGAGCGTGTCCTGGATTGCCGAAATTCCAACGGATGCCGACCATATGGCCGCAATCGATCCGAATGTGACTTTTCCCGAGCTGGCGCCGGCGGTGGTTTCGTTGAAGATGCTCAGCACGGTGCCAAGAGCGGTGGTCGGGATCACGAGTGCAAGATAATCGAGAAGCTTGTCTGAGATCTGGTGCGCCGATCG
The DNA here is from genome assembly GCA_035487015.1 of Occallatibacter sp. Lineage (GTDB taxonomy): Bacteria > Acidobacteriota > Terriglobia > Terriglobales > Acidobacteriaceae > Telmatobacter. The sequence continues at coordinate 224,398 of DATHMP010000042.1, forward strand.
AGCGGCCAGGCCGAGAATTGTGCCCGCGCAGAAAAGAGTCGGGAACAAGGCGAAGAGAAAGTAGAAGCCGAGCTCCGCCGCATGACCAAACAGCCGATCGGCAAGTACAGCTTTCCAGGTGTGCTTTGCAAGCATGCGCAACGAAAGACCGTGGAAACGCCACGCATGGCGCGCGGCCAGGCCAGATGCCAGATTCGCTGTTCTCTGCCACATGCCGGCTCGCAGCGGCTCTTCCATTTGGCCTTTTGCCTGAGTGGGCGCTGCGGGTTGGTGTACAGGGGGCGACTTCACATCAAAGATGGATGCCGCCCGATTGGGCTGCGGTCGCTTGATACCGCCATTTACTGAGAGTTCGCCGCCCGTCGCCCTCTGGCAGCCCGAATCAAACCATCCACACTGTTTGGGCATCTTAAAGAGAGGTGACGTGCGACGTTAGCCCCCTCGATCTCCGCATGGACCACCGTTCGAAGGTGCAACTCAAGCGCTTCCCTCGGTTCCGTCATCACGCGCGCCTCCTTTTGTGCATCCTGTTCCTTCTCCCCACCTGGAAAACGACCGTCGCACAGCAGGGATCGCAATCCGTGAGTCCCGACGCCAGGCCCTCATCGGATGAGGGCGATATTCTCGCCTCCTATGAAGGGCAAAATGTCTCTTCAATTCAAGTTGCGGGTCGTCCGGGATTCACCGCGGCGCAATATACCCAGTATTTTGTCCAGCAAGTAGGACAGCCATTTTCCAAAGAAAATGTGGAAAAGACAGCCGCGGCTTTGAAGGCGGGCGGCCACTTCGCGGCCGTGCAGACCGAAGTTGAACCGCAAATCAATGGCATCGGAATTCTCTTTGTAGTGAAGCCGACGGACTTTTTTGGCATCTTCACATTTCCAGGCGCGCAGCGGTTCCCCTATTCGCAGTTGCTGCAGGCCGCAAATTTTCCCGTCCAGGAAGCGTTCAATCAGGAAGAAGTGGAAAAGGACGCGCACGACCTCGTCACTTTTTACCAGCAGGAAGGCTATTTCACCGCCGCGACAGAACCGCAGGTTGACACAGAAGTGGGGCATGCCATAGCCAACGTGCAATTTCGTACCACGCTCGGTGTTCGCGCCAAATTCGGATCAATTGACATCCAGGGTGCGCCCGACGACGACAATGTGTTCCTGCAACACAAGCTCATGAGTCTGTCAGCGAGGTTGCGAGCCGCAGCCATCCGGCCAGGCAAAACCTATCATCACTCGACACTCACAAAAGCCAATGCCTACCTGCAAAAGCTGCTGGAGAAACAGGGCTATCTGGGAGCGCAAGTCAAGCTTTCCGGCGCCGAATTCCAGAGCGCTTCCAACCGGGCCGACATCCATTTCAGCATCGACCCGGGAGCGCCAACCACCGTGCGCATTGAAGGTGCGCATCTCTGGCCCTGGACACGAAATTCACTGCTGCCGATTTATCAGGGAATTGGCGTCGACGACGAATCAGTGAACGAGGGTCAGCAAGCGCTCATCTCCTACTTTCAGGCGAAGGGGTTCTTCGATGTGAAGGTCGAGTCCCAGCTCAACAACGACCAGAAGCGGGCACTCGTTCTCTACAGGATCACACGAGAGAAGAAGCACAAAGTCGCCGGAATCGCTTTGAGCGGGAACAAAGCCCTGCCATCGTCCGAACTCACGCCGCGGATTGCAGTTGCAAAGAAGCGGCTTTTTTCTCCAGGAAAATTCAGCGACCAGCTGGTGCAGGCGAGCGTCAAGAATCTCAAGGCGGTTTACGAGTCCGAGGGATTCAGCAGTGTGCAGGTCACTTCGGTCGTGGCGCGCAGCCAGGGAGATGTCCAGGTGTCGTTTCGCGTCGTCGAGGGTCCACGCGACGTCGTGAACTCGCTCGCCATTGACGGTGCGCGCACATTTCCCCAAGCACAATTTGCTCCTGGCGGCTTGAAGGTTGCGGTGGGCCAGCCTTATTCCCAGTCTCATGTTCAGCAGGACCGCGCGAGCATCCTCGCGAATTACCTGAAAGCCGGTTACCTGATGGCGGGTCTGCGCGAAACCGCACGCCAGGTTTCCAAAAGTGAACCGCATCGGATCGATGTCGTTTATCACATTCATGAAGGACCGCGTGTGATCACCGGCGACGTTCTAACACTTGGCCGTTTTCATACAGACCAGCGCCTGATCAACAGCGACACCGCTGAGATCAAATCCGGCCAGCCCCTCACGGAGTCCGCGCTTCTGGGTGCCGGGAGCAGGCTCTACGATCACACGGGCGTCTTTGACTGGGCGGAAATCGATCCCAAGGAACCGATAACCACGCAGGACAGCGATGACGTCCTGGTGAAGGTGCACGAGGCAAAGCGCAACGAATTCACCTATGGATTGGGATTTGAGGTCATCGAGCGAGGAGGCAGCATTCCCAGCGGAACTGTTGCTCTGCCGAATCTTCCTCCCATCGGCCTTCCCGCCAATTTCACCACGAGCGAAACGACCTTCTACGGCCCGCGCGGAACAATTGAATACACACGCAACAACCTGCGGGGCAAAGGCGAATCACTTTCGTTTACTGGATTTGCGGGCAGGCTCGATCAGCGCGGAGCCTTCTACTACGTCGATCCGAGTTTTCGCTGGTCGTCGTGGAAAGCAACATCGTCTGTCTCGGTGGAACGCAATGAGCAGAACCCGATTTTCTCTTCACAAGAAGAGCAGGCCACCGTTCAGTTTCAACGGCCGCTCGATCGGGCGAAGAAAGACATTTTCTTTGCGCAATATGGATTCAGCCAGGTCGATCTGCCGCGGGTGCTCATTCCGAGTCTTGTGCCCGCGCAGGATCAGCATGTCCGCCTGTCGACGGTTTCGGCGAACATAACACGGGACACGCGCGACAATCCCCTGGATGAACACAAGGGTGTATTGGAATCGATGGAGCTCGATTTCAACACCTCCAAACTCGGCTCGAGTGTCGACTTCGCTAAACTCACCGGGCAAGCTGCGATCTATCGGGAGAAATTCCACCACATCATTTGGGCGTCGAGTTTGCGCATCGGATTGGCGCAGCCCTTCAACAACAGTTTTGTTCCGTTGAGCGAAGCATTTTTCAGCGGCGGCGGCAACTCGTTGCGCGGATTTCCACTCGACGGCGCGGGACCCCAGCGTCAAGTGGATGTGTGCAGCACGGGATCGAGCACAGACTGCGAAAAAATCAAGGTTCCGGCCGGTGGCAACGAGATGGTGATCGTGAATGCGGAAGCGCGTATTCCGCTGCCGATCAAAAAAGGCTTGAGCTTCGTGACGTTCTACGACGGGGGCAATGTTTTTCCGAATGTTGGCTTCCACGACTTTGCATCGCTCTATTCAAACAATGTAGGTGTTGGAATCAGATTCGCAACGCCAGTGGGGCCGATCCGTTTCGACCTCGGACAGAATCTCAATCCTGTTTCCGGCATCAAGTCGACGCAATATTTTGTCGGCATCGGCCAGGCATTTTAAGAGGCAAATTGAATGAGTATGCGCGATCAATTGCGGGGACTGCTGGATCAGGCTCAGGCGGCAAAGTTTAAAGCGCGCCCCAAATGGCTGAGGATGTTCGTTTGGGTCGATGCTTGTCTTGTGCTGGTGTCGCTCGTGAGCCTGATCGCCGCAACCGCCCTGGTGAACAGCGAGCGCGGTCACCGGTACTTGCTTGATTTGGCGCAAAGAAAAGCGAGTGAAGCGTTAGGCGTTCCAGTGCTACTGGAAAACTTTACGCTGCACTTTTCCACGCTCAGCGTGGATCTCTATGGGCTGCGCGTCTCCGGCGCGAATCCCTATCCAAACCCTGCGCTGCTTCAGGCAGATCACGTTGCCGTTGGAATTCGTGTTGTCTCTATTCTGAGAAGGTCCTGGTATCTGGATCGGTTGCAGATCGATCATCCCGTCGCCTGGTTGATAGTCGACAAGAACGGCGTATCCAATCTTCCGGTACTCCAAAGCAGCGGATCAAGCCACACAGACATTTTCGATTTAGGAATTCGCCACGCATTGATCGATCGCGGAGAGGTGTATTACAACGATCGGCCGAATTCCCTGGCAGCCGACCTCCATAATCTGCAATTCCGCGCCTCCTACAGCAGTCTTCAAGCGCTTTATAGCGGCACATTGAAATATACCGATGGACAGCTAAACTACGGGTCGCTTCGCCCATTCCAACACAACTTTGAAGCCGAATTTGAAGCGACGCGCAACACGTTTACCTTGAAGCAGGCAAAAATCGCCAGCGGATTTTCGCAGCTCGTCGTCTCTGCGGAATTGAAGAACTACAGCAACCCTTCCATTCAGGGCACCTATCTAGCGATTGTGGACGGCCGTCCAATGGCAGAGCTTCTCAATCAGCCATCGCTGCCCACCGGGCTGCTTCGTACGTCCGGCTCGCTTCGCTTTGAGCAGGCCTCGAACCAGTCCTTTCTTCAGGCGCTCACGGTGAATGGCGATCTTTCCAGCCGCGAACTGGCGTTCAGCTCTCCTTCGGTTCGAGCCGCAGCGCGTAATCTCGCGGGCCACTATTCTCTTGCCAACGGGACCGCGAACTTGCGCGACTTGCGGGCTGAAATTCTCGGAGGCGAACTCAGGGCACAGGGAACCATGCAGGCCATCGGCGGCAATTCTCGTTCAAACATGCGAGCAGAGTTGGGCCGCATTTCGTTGTCTCAGCTGAGACAGGCTCTCGGAAAGTCCTCGACTGCAAAAGATGTTGCCCTCACCGGCACTGCAGATGCCACCGCAACAGCCACCTGGGGAAGGACGGTGGACGATTTGCTGGCGCATGTGGATGCGACCATAAAAGGACAGGCCCTCAGATCGTCAGCAGCCATCGCAGAAGCTCCGTCTGCGAAGCAAACTGGCTCCGCGGCTTCAACTGCGGATCGGACCGTCATCCCGCTTGCCGCCGTCCTTCATGGGACCTACGCGAACAGAGCGCACGAACTGACGCTCGATCACAGCTATTTGCGCACTGCGCAAACCAACGTCGATCTGAATGGCGCCGTGAGCAGCCATTCCAGCCTTTCCGTGCGTCTGCAGGCAAACGATCTTGGCGAAGTGTCTTCGATTGTCGAACTATTTCAACCTTCTGCAAATTCTCCGTTGGAACTGGCAGGCCAGGCCACGTTTGAGGGTACAGTCCAGGGATCCACCGTGGAACCGCACCTCACGGGTCAACTGAACGCGCAAAACCTGCGCTTTCACGACACGGAGTGGAAGACGTTACGCAGTGGAATCGATGTGAGCTCCTCGCATGCCGCTTTGCAGAATCTCGACCTGGAATCAACGACACGCGGGCGGATCACCGGCAATGTAAGCGCAGGGCTGCAGAAGTGGTCGTTCAGCAGGGAGAGCCCCCTGCAGGCCGGGCTCAACGCGTCGCAAGTCAGCGTCGACCAGCTCGCGAAGCTCACCGGCCAACACATACCCATTTCCGGCACGCTGAACGCAAAGGTCAATGTCCACGGGGACATGATGAACCCGGCAGGTAATGGCAATATCACCTTGACCGAGGTCACGGCGTATGAACAGCCCATCACTTCGGCCAAACTGGATTTCACCGGCACCGGGAAGCAAGCACAGGGAAACTTGTCGGTGCAACTCTCGGCAGGCACGATCGACGGGCATGTCGCCGTCGAGCCGCAGGACCGAACCTTTACCGCCCAACTTCGTTCCAGCGGCATCGATCTTGCCAAGTTACAAGCACTGCAAGTGCGCAACATCGATGCCAAAGGTGTTCTTGCGATCGAGGCGCACGGCCAGGGGTCCTTCGATAATCCGGACGTCGATGCGAATTTGCAGATTCCCAGGCTGGCGATTCAGGGGCAAACCTTTTCGGCCATCAAGCTGCAAATGAATGTCGCCAACCGCGTCGCCAATGCAGAGCTGGCATCTTCCGTTGCCAATACGCCTCTTCACGCCAAAGGACGTGTCAATTTGTCCGGCGATTATCTGGCAGATGCCACCTTGGACACGCCGGCAGTTCCGTTGCAGCCCTTTCTGGCTGTGTATGCACCCGAACAGGCGGAGAGCATGAACGGTCAGGCAGAGATCCATGCCACTCTGCACGGTCCCTTGAAGAACGTGCATCAGCTCGAAGCGCACGTCACGATCCCGCTTTTGCAAGTCGGATACAGCAACACGATTCAACTCGCGGCTACGGCGCCAATCCACGTGGACTATAAAGACAGCGTTATTTCCATCCAACCCGCAACGATCCGTGGAACCGATACCGACCTGCAACTTCAAGGTTCAATCCCGATCAACAGTAGCGCGCCCATGGCGCTCAAAGCCCAGGGCACCGTCAATCTGCAGCTCGCACAGTTGTTCGATCCGGACTTACGCAGCTCGGGGCAGATCAAACTCAATATCGATTCGCACGGCTCCCTCGGTTCGGGCGAGTTCGGCGGCGAGATCGACCTGGTCGACGCAAATCTCGCATCGGTGGGTGCGCCCGTGGGCCTGCAGCATGGAAACGGAGTTCTGAAGTTAACTACGGATCGATTGGAGATTGCAAAATTCAACGGCACAATCGGCGGCGGACCCATTACAGCGCAAGGCGCAATTGTGTACAGGCCGAATATCCAATTTGACCTGGTCGCGACCGGTCAGGGGGTCCGCATGTTGTATCCGCAGGGTGTCCGCGAATCGGTCGACGCGAACTTGCGTTTGACCGGCTCGCCTACCAATGCGGTTCTTGGCGGGTCCGTCAGTCTTACCGATTTGTCGTTTACGCCGGCATTTGATCTGCAAGCTGTGCTCGATCAGTTCTCCGGCGGCGCATCAGCGCCGGTTGGTTCCGGATTTGCGCAAGACCTTAGGTTGAATATTGCTGTGAATTCATCCAGCACCGCCAACCTGGTCAGCCGCTCACTCAGCGTCGCGGGATCCGCAAATCTGCAGGTGCGCGGGTCGGCGGCAGAGCCGGTAATTCTCGGGCGCGTCAACCTGAATGGCGGCGACGTGATTCTGAATGGCGAAAGGTTCGTTTTGACGGGTGGCACGGTGCAGTTTATCAATCCCGCAATGACCGATCCCGTGTTGAATGTTGCTTTGACCACGACGATCCAGGAATACAAGATCGACCTGCGTTTCAATGGGCCGGCGGATCAATTGCGCACTCAATACAGCTCCGATCCCGCGCTTCCGCCCGCAGACATCATCAACCTGCTGGCGTTTGGGCAAACTACAGAAGCAAGTGCAATGAACGCAACCCCGGCGAATCAGCAGGCCGAATCTCTGGTGGCATCTCAGGTTTCAAGTCAAGTCACGAGCCGCATTTCCAAGGCTGCCGGGATTTCGCAGCTCTCGATCAGTCCCGTTCTAGCAGGCAGCACAGCCGCGGGTCCTCCGGGGGCCAACCTGACCATCCGGCAGCGCGTCACCGGGAATCTCTATGTCACCTTTTCAACCAACGTGGCCACCACGCAGGGACAAACGGTTCAAGGCCAATATCAGGTCTCTCCGCGCGTGGCCGTGAGCGCCACCCGGGATCCAAACGGCGGGTTCGCCGTCGACGCCTTGATCAAGAAAAGCTGGTAGCACGGCAAGAGACCACCAGACCGCCCTTCGTTTGCCAGGATTGCAGAGACTCACGTATACCAAGGAAGAGAAGGGAATGCCGGTGGCGGACGAAAAACGCATCATGTCCAAGGTCCTGGTTGTTGATGATGAAGTAGTGATTGCCGATACGCTCGCCATGATCCTTAACCAGAGCGGCTTTGAAGCGCGGTCTGTGTATTCGGGAGAAAAGGCGGTCGAGCTTGCCTCGAGTTTTGCCCCGGACATGCTGATTACCGACGTGATCATGGCCGATCTCAACGGAATCGACGCAGCCATCAAAATCCGCGAGTTCCTGCCGCAAATCAAAGTCCTGCTCTTCTCGGGACAGGCCGCAACCGCTGATTTGCTGGAAAAGGCGCGCGAACATGGCCACGAGTTTGAGATCCTTGCCAAGCCGGTCCACCCCACGGACCTGCTGAACAAGCTGCGAACCTGAAAAGAGAGGCGAATGAGCAGGGTCCACTATCGTGGCTTTCGCCGCGCCCGCGGGTCCGCAAGAACCTCGGCCAGAGTGCTCGCCAAAATCAAGCGTGAGGGGTTTGGGTACCGCTTCGTTTTTTGCCTTCCATGTCCCGACCCTACGGGAAGAGAGTTAGGGGCTTGGCGACTTTTAAGCTCAATTATTTCTTCACAGGAAAGTCGATAACATCAGTATTTGTTGTGACTTAGCCAAAGAGCGTAGACTTCTGTGTCACTCACTACTAAACTTTTGGAAATCCAATGAAGCGTCTTTTGATTGTAGAAGACAACCCCACAGACGTTCGTCTTGCTGCGGACACGGCACGATCTCTCGGAATTGAGCAAATCGAGGCGCATTCGACGCTTCACACCGCTTTTGCATACCTGGAAAAGGGCCTGCAGGGGGAAGAACCTCTGCCCGACGGTATCGTTCTTGACCTCGATCTCGGCTACGAGAGCGGCTACGAGCTTCTCAGGCACTGGCACTCCACACCTCGTTTGTCGAAGATACCTCTCATTGTGTGGTCGATTCTGGGGGTAGACCAACGCGAGATGTGCACGCTTTTCAAGGTGAATGCCTTCGTCGCAAAATGGGAAGGCCCCGAGGCATTTCGGGAGGCCCTGACTGCACTTTTTCAAGCTTGACACTGCGAATTCTTCCCGGCCTTATTCTGAAGTACTTTGTTTGCAATTCGTCCTTTGTATCCCGTCGGGATCAGCATCTAAACGGTCAACCATGTCCACCGCGAGTTTTTTGCGCCCGCGCAAGCAGGAGATTTTCGAATGAATGACTTAGCTGAAATCATCTCGCAAAACGAAGAAACGATCCGGGCGGAATGGATTCGAGACATGTCGAAGTCCGTACAACGCTCGGATCTCATGAGCCAGACGGAACTTGATGAACAATGCCGCTCGCTGCTCAGCGCGGTGGTGTCGGGTGTGCGAACAAGCGGACCATCTGAAATTTCCGGCGCGGGCTGGAACAAGGCGCGCGAATTGCTGCTGGAACTCTCTGCCACGCGCGCGCGCCAGGGAGTCTCGCCGTCAGACGTCGCGATTTTCGTTCTTTCCCTCAAGAAGCCGCTTTTTACCGCAATCAGCCGGTCCTTCTCAGGTAATGGCGAAAAACTTCTGGAGACAATCTGGCTGGCAACCGAGATGCTCGATCGGCTTTCTCTGGTCACAGTGGAGGCCTTTGTTGCCTCGCGCGAAGAGCTGATTTTGCGGCAGCAGCAGGAACTCCTGGAGCTTTCGACCCCGGTGGTCAAGCTCTGGGATGGGATTCTGGCACTTCCAATTATTGGCACTCTCGACAGCGCGCGCACCCAGGTTGTGATGGAAAATCTGCTGCAAACCGTGGTGGCTACCAACTCCAAGTACGCGATCATCGACATCACGGGCGTTCCTACCGTGGACACCCTGGTTGCCCAGCATCTGCTGAAAACCATCACAGCGGCACGATTGATGGGCGCGGAATGCATTATCAGCGGTGTCAGACCGCAGATCGCGCAGACCATCGTACATCTGGGGATCAACTTGAAGGACGTCGTCACCAAGGCGAAACTCTCAGACGCGCTGGCACTTGCTCTGGATCGGAGCGGCCGGGCCGTGGTCCGCAAGTCCTCGGCGCCCGTGAATGCGATGAGCCATCTCCTTGCGAAGAAGGAGGATTAAATGGAGAAGATCCCCGTACTGCGCATGGGTTCGCTCCTTCTGATTACGATTCAGGTGGACATGCACGACAAGCTGGCCCTTCAGCTCCAGGACGACGTAACCGAACGCATTTCCAATTGGGGATCGACGGGAGTCTTGATCGATATCTCCTCCTTGGAGATTGTCGATTCCTTTATTGGCAGGATGCTGGCAAACATCGCAGCCATGTCCCGTGTTTTGGGGGCAGAGACAGTCGTTGTCGGCATGCAGCCGGCTGTGGCGATTACCCTTGTGGAGCTCGGCATGTCGCTTCCTGGCGTCCGAACTGCGTTGAGTGTGGAAGCGGGGATGGAACTGCTCTTTGGAGCGGCGACTGACACGCAGTCAGGATCAGGCGATGAGCGTCCAGAGGCGTGATGTACTGCCACTGAAGAACTCGAATGACGTGGTATTTGCCCGACAAAAGGTTCGCCAGTGGTCGATCGAACTGAAATTCAGCCTCGTGGATCAAACGAAGCTGGTGACTGCCGCCAGCGAGCTCGCGCGCAATGTCCTCGATCACGGTAAAGGCGGCCAAATGACCATCGAGGAGATCAGCTCCGGCGTCAAGGCAGGGTTGCGCCTCGAGTTCGAGGATCAGGGCCCGGGCATTCCGGACATTGAGCTTGCCTTGAAGGATGGATATACCAGCGGTTCGGGCATGGGGTTGGGTCTTGGGGGCAGCAAACGCCTGGTGAACGAATTCAGCATCGAATCAGTTGTCGGCAAGGGGACGAAGATTTCGGTGACGCGGTGGAAATAGCCTTCAGCGATTGGGTGGCAGTAACCGACGCCAGCTCTGTTGGTGAGGTGCGCCGATCCGCGCTGACCGCTGCCCATCGTTTGGGAATGGATGAAACTCGTTCTGGAGAAATGGCTTTGCTGGCAACAGAAGTTTCGCGCAACGTGCTCCTCCATGGCGGTGGTGGCCACGTTTTTCTCGAAGGACTCAAGGAACCCACTGGACCGGTTGCGCGGATTCTGGCGTTGGATAAAGGTGCAGGGATTGCGGATGTCGCGCGCGCAATGAGCGATGGCTATTCGACCGGCGGCACCATGGGCGGTGGGATGGGGGCCATGAAGAGGATTGCCACATCGCTTGAAATCCTTACAGGCCGAAGCGGCACAATCGTACTGCTGGAATTGGGCCAAGCTGCATCAAAAGAGTGTTTGCCAACCTCGGGAATTGCGGTGCCAATTCACGGCGAGCGCCACTGTGGAGACGGCTGGGATGCGCATCGCACCCCGGAACGCACCCTGGTCCTTCTAACAGACGGGCTGGGACACGGAATCGGGGCCGCAGAAGCTGCCAAAGAAGCGATCGCAACCTTTCGAAAGCGAGTTCAATTTGGCCCGGGCGAAATCCTCAACCACGTACACGACGCGTTGCGCAAAACTCGCGGCGCAGTTGCCGCAATTGTCGAGATTCGCCCCAAGGAGCAATCGCTCGTTTATGCCGGAGTGGGGAATATTTCCGGCGTGCTTCATAGCCGCGATGGCTCCAAGAGTCTCGTATCGCACAATGGGACTTTGGGTTTGACTGTCCCCAGGATTCAGGAATTTAAGTCGGAATGGGCTCCGGACGCGGTGTTGGTATTGCACTCCGATGGAGTTCAGTCGAAGTGGGACCTGTCGTCGTATCCAGGGTTAATCAGTAGGCATCCATCGGTGATCGCTGGCGCTTTAGTCCGCGATTTTCGCCGCGAGCGGGATGATGCAAGCGTTGTGGTTGTGAAGGCAGCGTGAAACATGTCGGTTCCAATTACACATATCGCCCTTCTTACAGAACGCGACGTCGTTCATGCGCGGCAGCGCGCGCGTGAGGTTGCGGCCGAACTGGGATTAGACAATCAGGATCAGATTCGATTGGCGACCGCGACCTCTGAGATCGCTCGCAATGCGTTTCGGTACGCGCGGAATGGCAAGGTTACGCTCGCGCTGGAGCTCGAAACGCCGCAGCGTTTAGAGGTGACCGTATCAGACTCCGGTTCGGGAATTCCGAATATCGATGAAGTTCTGGAGGGGCGCTATCGATCCCAGACTGGTCTGGGAATGGGGATTCTTGGTACCAAGCGTCTGATGGATGAATTCGAGATTCAGACGGCGCCCCAGGGAACCACGGTTCGCATGGCCAAGCGAATCCCGCACTACCGCGACATCTGGACCCTTCGCACCGCGCGAGAGTTGCATCGGAATATGGAATCGCGGGCTCCTCAGAGCCCCTTTGACGAAATCGAACAGCAGAATCAGGAGTTGCTGAAGACTTTGCAGGAACTCCGCTCGCGGCAAGATGAACTTGAGTTGCTCAATCGCGAGCTCGAAGATACCAATCGTGGTGTTGTGGCGCTTTACGCGGAGCTGGATGAGCGGGCAGACTACCTTCGTCGAGCTTCAGAACTGAAGACCAAGTTTCTTTCCAATGTTTCTCACGAATTCAGAACGCCGCTCAATTCGATCATTTCTTTGTCGCGCTTGTTGATGGACAGGATCGATGGGGAATTGACGCCAGAGCAGACCAAGCAGGTCCGTTATATCGAATCATCGGCTCGCGATTTGCAGGAGATGGTGAACGATCTGCTGGACCTGGCCAAGGTTGAAGCCGGCAAGATCCGCATCCGGTCCAAGCGGTTCGAAGTCCATGAACTATTCAGCGGGCTGAAAGGGATGTTGAAACCGCTTCTGGCGGACAACACCTCGGTAGAACTGATCTTTGAGGACGCAGACGGCGTTCCTACGATGCGCACGGACGAGGGCAAGGTTTCACAAATATTGCGGAATCTGATTTCGAACGCGCTGAAATTCACACCAAAAGGCAAGGTGACCGTGTCGTCGACTGTCCTGGACGATCAGGCCGTCCTTTTCACGGTCCGAGATACAGGTATCGGCATTGCGCCGGAGCATTTTGAGGCGATCTTCAAGGAATTCAGCCAGGTTGAGAACTCGTTGCAGGACCGCTACCGCGGCACAGGCCTCGGGCTCCCGCTGTGCCGAAATCTGGCCACGCTGCTGGGAGGGAAAATATGGCTCGAAAGCAAACCAGGGCACGGTTCAACGTTTTTCGTTTCGCTGCCGTCGGTTTATGTCGGAGAATCGATTTCCGCCGAAGATTCGGCAATGCCGCCCGCTCCTGAATTTCACCGTGCGCCGGTCCTGCTACTCGAAGACGATCCTCAAACAGCGCATGTGCTGGAAACCTACCTGCGCGATTCAGAATTCCAGCCCATCGTCGCTTCGACGCTTTCGCAAGCTGAATCCTGGGTCGTGAGACATATTCCGGTCGCCGTTGTCGCGGACCTTTATATAGGGGAAGAGCAGTCGTTGAATTTCTTGTCCCGTCTCCGAGACCGATGGCCGGAAGTGCCGGTGATTTTGACCAGCGTTCATGAGGCGCCCGATCTTGAAGGAATTGCGGGAGCAAGTCTTTTCTTGCCGAAGCCTGTCGAACGCGAAGTTCTCCTTGGATCGTTGCGCAAGCTCACGTCGAAAACGGGTGTCGTGCGGCTACTTTTGGTCGACGACAACGAAGTCTCGCGCTACATTCTTCGCGACCTTCTCGACCAACCATGGCTCGATATTCGCGAGGCATCGAACGGTACTGAGGCGCTCGCATCCCTGAGCGAAAACCCGCCGGACGCGGCAATTCTCGATCTCTTGATGCCCGACATCAGCGGTTTCGAGGTCCTCAGGCAATTGCGTTCTCAAGCTGCTACAAAAGACCTTCCCGTTCTTATTTACACTTCGAAGGTTCTATCCGAAGCAGAAAAATCGCAGCTCGACTCATGGCAGGCGCGCGTCATCCGCAAAGAAGACATCGCGACGCGACTTTCAGCGCAACCCTTCTTGAACTGGGCGCAATCGATCGGGCTGGCACCGGGTAGCACCTTGCGAGGGGCCGATGCCTGAGACGCCTCGCACACGTATCCTGGTTGCGGACGACCGGGACGAAAACCGATATATTCTCTCCCGTGTCCTGGAGGGCGCGGGGTTTGAATGCCTTCAGGCGGGCACCGGCGCAAGCGCGCTGGAGATGGCACGCAGCCAACCGGAAATTGTCATCCTGGACGTACACTTGCCGGACGTTTCGGGATACGAGGTGTGCCAACGTCTGAAACGAGACCCGGTCACCGCCTCCATTCCAGTCCTGCAGATTTCGGCTTCTTTTGTCTCCAGTGAAGATCGCGTGCGCGCGCTCGAAGCCGGCGCGGATGGCTATCTCACGCATCCCATTGATCGCATGGTTCTGGTTGCCACGGTGCGCGCGCTTTTGCGCTTGCGCAATGCCGAAACGCTTGCGCGCAAGGCAGCAGATCAATGGAAGACCACATTTGATGCGCTGGCTGAGGGGCTTGCCGTTGTCGATGGGAAAGGACGGTTGGTGCAGTGGAATCGCGCCTTCGCAGAGTTATGCGGCGCCACAACGTCCATCACCCAGAACGAAAGTGCCGCGGAGTTTTTGGAGCGTCTCCTGGGAACCAGCCAACCGCTGCACGGCAGCGCTCACCGCTACAGCGCCGAGCATCCGATTGGAAAAAGGACGATCCAGGTATCCGTTAGCTCCGTGGTGGCGGATCATGCAGAAGAGGGCAAAATCCTGGTCCTGACAGACATTACGGACTCCAAATTGGCGGAATACGCTCTGCGGACCGCGGAAAAACTTGCAGCCACGGGAAGGCTGGCGAATGCAATTGCCCACGAGATCAACAATCCGCTGGAAGGACTCATCAATCTGATTTACCTGGCCAGTTCGTCAAACGACTTGGAATCGATTCAGGGATTTCTAGGGCAAGCGAATATAGAACTGGCACGCGTATCTCGCATTACAAAGCAGACGCTGGCATTTCATCGGGATACGCAGCGCCCCATCAAGGTCGATCTGGCCGCTCTCCTGGCAGAAGTCGTGGCGCTCCATGAACGGTCGGCAGCACGACGCGATGTGCGCTTGTTCTTCAATCCTCCGCCTGTCTTGGAACTGCAGGGGTTTCCGGGACAGCTCATTCAGGTTTTCTCAAATTTGATTCGGAATGCCGCCGAGGCCGCGCGTCCTGAAACAACGGTCGTCATCCGGTTAAAGTCCGTCGTGCGCAGAGACCGGCTCGGGGCACGTGTAACCGTCTTCGATCGAGGAAGCGGCATTCCCGAGTCTGTACAGTCCAAGATGTTTGATCCATTCTTCACCACCAAAGATCTCAAGGGCTCCGGCCTGGGCCTTTGGGTCTCAAAGTCATTGGTCTCGAAGCACGAAGGCACCATTCGCTTCCGGTCTTCGAGACGCTCTCAGTCTTCTGGAACAGTCTTTGAGGTATTTCTGCCATTGGCGGGCGTCAAGGTTGACGAAGAAGGCATGAATGTCCGCCCGGTTTCGGCTCCGAGCGCTGTCGTCCACTAAACGGCAGCTCTAGCGCAGCTCGAGCCGGCGCAGCGACGGAGACTCTTTGCGAAGAAGCATCGGCCCAGCCTAGCCGGTGACAAGATGCAAATGCTTTTGCAGAGCTCTCCTGCCCTCCAATGTGACCCGCACCGCGCGCGATGTGCGCATGGGCGCGATCCATCCAAGCTCCGTAAACCGAACATAGACGGCAACGCCAAGCGCGCCGGAAAGGTGAGATCGGCGCTCTGTCCAGTCGGGACACGCCCTTGCAAACTTTGCATCCGGAAGGGACGGCGCAGCGGGTATCGCAATTCCTCTTTCCTCAAACCAGATCCGTCCGCGATCGGTTACAGCGAAAGCTCTGTTGAGCGTCGACGCCAGGTGACCTTCACGCTGCAGCGCGTCCGCGATCGCGACTCCAAGCCAGCCGGCCAGATGCTTGTAACAGGTGCGGGCATGTTCAAAGGTTCCCGGAGTCGGCACAGTTGACTCTGATCGCGAGCCCGCGCCCGAGGGAGCGGTCAATACCAGTAGCGATTCCACGGCATGGGCGACCTCTTCATTGGCCAAACCATAATAGCGATGCCGTCCCTGGCGTCGCACAATGACCAATCCGCCTTCCGTGAGCCGCCCAAGGTGTTCGCTTGCTGTCTGCGGGCTTACATGGGCCATCAACGCCAGTTCTCCGGCCGGCACGGCTCGACCATTCATCAATTGAATCAACATGGCCGCGCGGGCCGGCTCGGCCAGCAATTTCGCCGCGTTTGCGAGCGCATCACTCATAAAAACAGTATGGGGGCACTTATTCTCCGATGCTTCGGCCACTGCCGAAGTATTTACGCCGGCAGCAGGCGTCCAATGGGTTCAGGAGGATCTCATGTACACGTTATTCCTGCGCTATACCATCGATCCCAATAAGCTGGCGGATTGGCGAGCATATGCTGAAGCCGAGTTCGAACCGATCACCGAAAGTGGCGGCCGCATCACGGGGTATTACGCTCCTACCGAGTTTGCCGGCGCAACCAGCGAGGCCTTTGCGACCATCGATGTCGGCACTATGGCCGAGTACGAAATCTATCGTGCAAAGCTGGCTGCGCACCCACGGCACCGGGAAAACGCCCGCAAGATCGAAGCGTCCGGCGCAATCCACTCCATCTATCGAGCCATCATCCAGAAGGTAGAGGCGAAGAACCGGGAGAAATGAGATACGGACGACTGCGCGCAGCAGGCCGATTGCTCTAAGCCGAAGACATCAGACTGGACCCATCAAGCGCCGGGCTATCTCCACCATTCAGACCGAATCTCGATCCCCGGCACTACCTCACTTGGGACACCAGGCGCCGGCGACCACAGCTTGAGGCCTTGCACGCTGAAGACACTTTCAATCGGTTGCGTCCATTGGTGGAGCGCCAGGTCGAAGAGTCCCCAGTGGATCGGCATCAGCAAGCCTTGGCCGCCGAGTGCGCGAAAACTCCGCACGGCGCCCTCAGGCCCCATATGAATGTCTGCCCACAAGGGGTTCGAAGCGCCAATCTCCAACATCGTCAGATCGAAGGGCCCAAACCTTTCGCCGATCTCGCGAAAGCCGTCCCACTCGCCCGAATCGGCACCATAGTAAACGCGATTCCTGGGCCCGATGAGAGCGAAAGATGCCCAGAGGGTCTGGAAGCGATGGAACAAGCTACGCCCCGAGAAGTGCCGCGCCGGCAATGCGGTCACCGTCAGCGGGCCAACCGTTGTCGTCCCAGTCCAATCGAGCTCCGTGATGCGGTCGGCCCGCACTCCCTCGGCCGCCAACAAGCTGCCTACACCAAGCGGCGTAATCCAGCGCACGTCGTTTTGGCACAGTGCGAGCCGCGCAACCGATTCCGCTCCCAGATGATCGAAGTGGTCGTGCGAAATCAGTACTGCATCGATCGCGGGAAGCTGCTCCAGCGCCAATGTCGGCTGAAAGAATCGCTTGGGGCCGCTCCATTGCACAGGCGACGCGCGCTGCTCCCAGATCGGGTCGATCAGAATGCGAACCCCGTCGATCTCGACCAGAGAGGATGAGTGGCCAAACCAGGTGATCCTCAAGCCGGAAGACGGCTGCGAGTCATAGATACTGCGATCGGTGGGAAATGGTCCCAGCTCTCCCTTGGGTGTCCGCTTCGCTCCGCCAAAGAAGAAATCGGGACCAATCTTGAACATTGTGGACATTCCTCCAATCCCAGTAGGCACGGGATTGAGGAAACGCTTGCCTTGCCGTTGCGCTCGCGTAAGAGGCATAGGTATCTGATTCGAATTCCCGCGGCAAGATTCGCGTTTCTGCATGCCGCGAATTCATCTTCCTACCCCTGCAGGCATGCGGTTCCCGATCCAGGGGGAGTTCGCAGTCCATCGAGCGCATCGGTATACTTCAGAGTGAAAATAGCCGTTTCATCGAAGAATCCGCTCATCGCAACACAAGAAAGAGAAGTTGACTCATGGCCATTTCAGAAAAAGACTTCGAAACGCTTTCCAACAATGTCTCTGAGTTGCGCCGGTCACTCTCTCAATCGAAAGCAGCCGCACGACGGCTTTTTCTCGCTCTCCTCCTCATTTCTCTAGCCGCCCTTGGGTGGTCCATTCATGTCGGCAACAAGGTCAACGCGATTGAAGATGACCTTTCAAATAACTGGAGACGGTCGGTTGCACAACTTGCCTCGCCGAAATCGCCCGCGCAGCTCCAGGCTGCCGTAACGTCCCTTCGCGCACAGATTGAAACAGCAAAGGCTCAGGGAACCCCGCCGGATCAAGAAAAAGCTGCCGCGTATTCCAGAGCGCTATCGAGGGCGCTGAAGGCGAATCCAACGCTTCCCGGTGCGTGGAACACGGCGATTCAGATGGTCGATTATCGATTTGCGCCTGAAACTCAAAGCGTTGCCTCATTGCCGAACTGCCTCAACACCCCACTGAATCAAGCAGCCAATGCCGCTTCATCGCAGCAGCCGCAACCCATCCCCGCTGCTCCCGCATCGGGTGTGGGAGAAGGAGTGCACCCGCAACAGCAGGGCGAAACTCTGACCGTTCAGAATTGCCGGCTCGCTCTCGACGATGCCAACTTTGGTTCTTCCAATGCCGCGAAGATTCTTGCCAATGCCGCGAGCCGTGACCCCAAAGCAGGGTACTCCGTTCTGGAGATGAGCAATGCGTACATCACCTACAGCGGAGGCGCGCTCATACCCATTCGTGAGATTCACTTTCGCATTTGCTCATTCAACATCGAGCCCACGATCGAAGCTCTCGACGAGCGACAGCAATCGATCGTCAGCCAATTATTGGAAGCCGAAGAGACGAATGGCACTCTTCAGCTATCTGATGTCAAGTGAGCAGGGAAGCGGCTATTCCAGCACTTTCGCGTCCAACTCAGGACCGTTGAAGACCGGAAGAGCAGGGAAGCATTGCGTGCTCCTGCCAGGCCGCTCATGTAGCCAAGAATGTTCTGGCGCTCAGCAGCCCTTCCGTGATTAGCTGGATTCGCGTTCCCCTCTGCACTCAACCAAATCCCCATTCGAGACTCCGGAGGCGACTTTTCATGCCCGCTATCTACGCGCTGCTGGCGGCGATCAACGCTTACCCTCCGCCGATTGACTCGCTCGACGGGTGTTTGAACGACGCGGACTCGGTCGAAGCCATGCTCCGCGCCCGTTTCGATGCAGCGTCTCTCCACCTGCTCCGGATTGAAAACTCTGCGGTAACGCGCCAGGCCGTCATCGACAACTTCCGCTCGCATCTGGGCCAGGCGCAGGATTGCGACCTTGCACTTTTCTTCTTTGCCGGCCACGGTTCGCAGGTCCCAACTGGTGGGCAGTTCTCCACCGTTGAGCCGAGCGGCCTGAACTCATCGATTGTCTGTTACGACAGCCGCCTGCCCGGCGGCCTCGACCTGGTCGACAAAGACATGGCAGTTCTCATCTCTGAGGTCACGGCAAAAGGAGCTCATCTCACCACGATTTTTGACTCCTGCCACTCGGGCTCAATGGACCGCGCAGTCGGGATACGGCGCATCGGCGTTCGTTCCGATGCCCAGCCCGCTGCCAACTATCTAGCCGATCCGGCTGCGCTCGAGGCGGCGTTGCACAGTCTTCCCAACCCCGCGCAAAATTCCAACCCGATTACTCTCGCCGCCGCTGCCTGCTCAAAACCCGATCGCAACGGTCCGCACATCCTTCTCGCCGCCTGTGAGACAGACCAGACTGCGCAGGAGTACATCGATCCAAACACGGGACAGAACCACGGTGCTTTTACGTTCTTCCTTTCAGAAACTCTCAGCCGGACGAACGGCGGTCTCGGCTACCGCGAGCTCATGCATCTCACGCGCGCCGCCATGAGCGTGGACGTGCCTCTGCAGTCGCCGAAGGTCGAGTCCTCCAGCGGCGACCACATGCTCGACGACCTGTTCCTTGGCTTCGATGCCGCCACGCGAACCGACTATGCCATTGCAGGATTCAGCAATACCACCAATCAATGGCAGCTCGATCGCGGCGCCACGCTCAACATCGCTGCCGGCAACCGTTTTGCTCTTTACCCGCTCAACGCGGCAGATGTCGACCTTGCCGATTCCGGCAAGGCTTTTTCGCTTGTCACTGTCACCGAGGTGCAGCCTGCAACCGCCGTGCTCCAGCCCGATCCTGCACCCGCGCTCGACGAAGGATCGCAATACAAGGCTGTTGCAGTAAATGCGTCTGATCTTGACCACGCGGGGATCTGGAAAAAGCGCCTGGCCCTGGCTAACCCCGGCACGCAGATCCCCGCCTCTGCCGTTGATTTCACGTTTACTGCGAATCCCGGAACGGCAGCGGCGAAAAGCTTTTCCTGCCCGCCGACCGACCTCGTCGAGCTCGGCTATCGCCCCGTGCAGGAGAGCATGTATTCGACGCCGGACGGCCGACCAACCTACACGGCCTCGATCAAAAACAACTGGTCTAAAAGGCTATATGTCACGCTCCTGTATTTTTCCGCGGACTACAGCATCATGACCGGACTGCTCAGTGCCCAGACGCAGGTTCTCGACCCCGGTAACCAACCTGTATACACACGCTCCGGCAGCCCGCTCCACGCCTCCATCCCAGGATCGGCGACAGAAACTACCGACTATATTCTCCTCATCGCTTCCACCGACTCGTTTGATGCGACCCTCTTCGCTTTGGACCCCATGGGCACGCCGGCGAATGCAACGCGCGGGACAATGGACCCAACGCCTCAGCATGATTTCTTTACGCGTCGCATCGCCCTGCACATCACGCGGACCCTTCAGGCCGCGCAAGAAAACACCGTGCGACGGGACCCCGCGCCCGCGCCGCAATCTGCGACGGGAGTTGTGCCCAGCACATGAGTCAATCCACTCCTCCAGTCGTCTTCGTTGCATTCGCCAATCCAGACAATCCCGCCGGTGATACCGGACTCGCACGTCTCCAGCTCAGCCAGGAGGCGCAAAACATCTACGCCGCACTGGCCCCCGGCGAGCAGCTCGGAGGATGGACGTTCTTGAATGGCGCCGAGACCCGGCGCGCCAGTCTTATCGATTCATTCACTGCCAACCGCGTTGTTCTCTTCCACTATGGCGGCCACTCGAACAGCCAGGGGCTCTGGCTCCCTGCCGAGAGCCCGGATCAGCGACTCGTGGATGGACGCACCCTTGATGGCTTTCTCTCGAGTCAACACAGCCTGCAGCTTGCCTTCTTGAATTCCTGCCAGAATCATGAATGGGCGCAGCGGCTCTCCGCGAGCGTTCCTTACGTGGTTGCCACCGTCACGCCGGTAAACGACGATGCGGCCGTCACCTTTTCCAATGCGTTTTACCGCGCGCTGGCACAGGAACAAAACACCGTCGACGATGCCTTTGAGATCGCTTCAAACGCCGTCAGGCTCGCCTACCAAGGGCTCTTTGCCGCATCCACTCCCCAGGTTGAAGCGCCACACGCCTCCATGCGCTCGACAGACGAGCTACTGGACGACGCCCCGCGCAACACTGCCGCTTTTCCCTGGGTTCTTTACAAGAGTTCTTCCGCAAGACCCTGGCGCTTGACCGATTCAGCCGCCGATCCGCTGGTGGGAATGCCATCGCTTCCGCAGCGCTACAGCGACAGTTTGCCCGAGTGCCCTTATGTCACGATCAAGGGCCACACTAAAAACGATGCCGCGCTCTTCTTCGGCCGCAATGACGAAATTCGCGGCCTCTACGATTGGGTGCTTTCCCCTCATCGCGCGCGGCCCATCGGACTCTTTTACGGTCAATCCGGAACAGGCAAGTCCTCGCTTCTCAATGCTGGACTCCTGCCTCGGCTTGGGAACGGCTTCCGTGTCGCTTACCGGCGGCGCAGCACGGACCTGATCGATGATTTCCATTCCACCATTGCCGAAGTGCTTCAAGTCACGCCCCCGCTCAATCCCGACAATGCCTGGTGGAATTCCCTGGTTCAACAATGGCTGGCTCGCGCAGAACCAAGCCTCATCATTCTCGATCAGCTTGAAGAAGCCATCACCCACTTCGTCCCACCGCAGGATGGAAACACCCCATCGCGGTACAAGACTCCCCTCGACGAAATCGGCGCATTCATTGCCCTTGTCAAAGATTTGTTTGGATCACAGGCGCCGGGCACTCCGGCGCGTCTGCTGCTCAGTTTTCGCAAGGAGTATTTGGCCGAAATCAGCGGAAATTTTGCAGGCGACGCCACCGACAATTCTTCCCCTCTCCTTGAACGCTTCTGGCTCGACCGGCTCGGACCCGACGCGATCGCACAAATTATTACCGGGCCCGCCGACTCCCGGCTTACGCGGGACAAGTACAAGATCGCTTTCCCTGATCGCGCACAGCTCGTATCCCTCATCGCCGGCGAGCTTCTGCGCGGTGACTCGCCGATTGCCACCGTGCTTGAAATCATCCTCAACCAGATGTGGAAAGACGCAAAGCTCAATGGAGACGGCGCGCGCATCTACGACACCGATCTCTACAAGCAGCTCGAGGGCCGCGACAATCCGCTGCAGGGCTTCTACGACCAGACGATGGTCGATCTCAGCAAACGCAAAGACATTCCGGACATTGCACAGGGGCTCGAACTCGACCTGCTCTACGAACACACCTCGGAGTATGGCACGTCCATCCCTGTTCCACTCTCCACGCTTACCGAGAAATACAACACTTCGCTGGACATTCCGAAGCTGCTCGGCGCCAACAAAGACCTCTACGTGCTCGTGGAGCCGGCTGCCGAGCCGGGAGGTTCAAAAGCGGAAGAAGACAAGTCTCCCGCCGTTGAGACCACGGCTCTTGCGCACGATACGTTGGCGCACCTCGTGCGCTATAACTTCATGCACTCGCAATTGCCGGGTGCGCGTGCGCGGCGCATCCTCGAAGGACGTGTGCGCGAAGGGCAGGACAACAAAAAAGGCGCGCTGCTCGACAAGGTCGACTTCCGAACCGTCAACCGCGGCCTGCCTCACATGCGAAAACTCACCGGCGACGAGAAGAACCTTCTTGCGGCCAGCCGGGCCTATCACCGCCGCGCCATGATGCGTTCCTTCGCGCTCATGCTGCTGCTGCCCGTCCTTCTGATCGGCACCCTGGTCGCTTCCATTATCCATTTGCGCCAGCAGGAACTCACTGCCGGGAATGATGCTGAAGCCAACCTCGACAGCAATAGCCAGATTCTTGCCATCGCCGAAGCGCTTGAAGCCGTCCGCATTCAGCAGAGGTGGTCGTTTCTGCTACGCCTCGACTTCACACACAACAACACAACCGTCAATCAGTCCGTCCTCGATCACTTGCACAGCGCGCTTGCGCTGCGCGAAGTCTATCGCTCGCAAATCGATCCTTCGTTCCGTAATTACGGCAAGTGCGCGGTGATGCTGGACAAGAATGACCACCCCTTATTCAGCCTACGCGGCAGCCAGGCGTATTACGGAGGATTCGCTCTGCCTGCCAATGCGGATCTTCAGCCCTTCGGCTGCGACCCGGGCTCCGGGACCATCGTGTTTCTCAACACAAAACAGAATTCCGGAATGCTATGGGTCGCCGGCAAATCCACGCAGATGCCTATGCCTCCCGGGCGACAGAGCCTCTTTGCGATCTCGAAACAGCCGCACGGAACCATCATGGCGTACGAGGAAGCCAACAAAGTGCTGATGCTGCTGAATGGAGTGATCGGCAAAGCCAGTCAGCTGCCGGGTGTAACCTCAGGCAACGGGACTGAGCTCGCCATCACT
The DNA here is from genome assembly GCA_035487015.1 of Occallatibacter sp. Taxonomy (GTDB): domain Bacteria; phylum Acidobacteriota; class Terriglobia; order Terriglobales; family Acidobacteriaceae; genus Telmatobacter. Next base: position 247,699 of record DATHMP010000042.1, read on the forward strand.
CCCGACGGGCACTATCTCATGTGTTTTCTCGCCTCAGGCCGGGTGGCAACCGTGGACCTCACCCAGCCCAATCCGATCGCCACACCAACGCCCTTCGCTGCCGACAACTTCGCCTACTCCAGCATCGGGGGACAGGATGTTCTCGCTCTCTCCGGTAAAAATCTGCTTGCGGTCTATCGTCCGTCGGATGGCAAGACCTTCGACTACAGCGATGATCTGTTCATGAATGGCCCGATCGAAAACGTCGAGATGTCGGCCGATGGCAGCGCACTGGCCATTGTTACCAGCGGAAACGTAAATCTGTGGTCCCTGCCCCCTACCCTCGAACAGGATCCATCACAGAAGGACCCTGGAGCGAAGACGCCTCCCGCCCCCGGCAGCCGCCAGGCAGACCCCAGCGTCGCCGGACCTTCCACGCACACTGACCTGTTTGATTTTCCTGACAGCCCCGACCTGATCGCGATGAGCGCCGATTCGAAATATCTTGTTTCAGCGGTGCGAACCTATCCACCGGTCACCAGTGAGAGCGATATGAACGACCCCAACCGCATGGTGGCCACCAGCGCGTCGCTGCACCTATGGACGCTCCATCCCTATTTGCCGGAAGATCTGAAGAAAATCCAGCTGCCGCTTCCCTTGTTCGACATGGGCTGCGACATGATCGGCAACTTCATCGACGACATGGCGGCCAGTCAAGGCGCCATGATCGCGGGAACTGAAAACATCGATTACACCGCGCTCAGCAAGGCTTGCAAGACGAGGAAGAAGCAGCAGAACACCATGGGCAAGGCAAAAGCCGAGGCGGCCAAGGCCAAACGCGCACCGGCCGCTCGCCCCTGACCCGACGGCGATCAGGACAAGATCGGCGCGTCAGGCCGGGATGCAAGCTCTGCTGGTCTTGCGTACGTTCTAGCCGCCCGTACGGCTGCCGGGATCCCGATTCGTCGACGGCAAAATCGTCAGCACTGTTCCAGCGGCGCCCTGTCCCTGGACTGGACCGGGCGTTGCGCCTGCGGGAAGCACTTGTGCGAGATAACCGCTCCCTGTCGGCGCCAGAAACGTGTAGGTCACATTGGCGCCACCGGCAATGGTCACCGGCGAAGTTGGTTTGGGCGACAGAATCGCAGCTGTTTCCGGCGTGAGGACCAGCAGGGTGCCTCCGCTGCCCGCGTTCACAAACTCAATCTGCTCCCCCGCTGCAACAAAAACCTGTGGCGGCTGTGCTTGCCGTGATTCGCCTGCCTGTGCAATCTCAACTTGCTTTGTGCTCATTCTTTCCTCCATTGCTACTTCGATACGCTAGATTCCCGGATCGCTGGGGGAGCATCCGGATCGTGACGAAGCGATTGGAACGTCGGACTCGCCTTAGCGTAGTTGGCCGAGTAGCCAAGCTGCAATGCTTTTGTTAGGGATTCGATCGCGTCTTTACGCCGTCCCAGCACTTCGTAGGCCTCTGCGACCCGCTCCGCCACATCCGGATCCTTGGGCGCCAGCGCAACGGCCTTGCGCAGAAGCGGCAACGCGCGCGTCGCATCGTGCAGGCTGGCGTAATACTTGGCCAGCATCGAAATCGTGTACGAATCGTTGGGCGTGCGCTTGCGCTCTTCTTCTGCCAGCGCCGCGGCTTTCTGGAACGCTTCTGCTGCCTCGGTTTCGTGATTTCCTGCCGCGACATACGTCTCTGCCAGGTCGCCCCACGTATCGAACTGTTTCGGAGCCGCATCCACGGCCCGCTTGTACGTAACAATCGCGTCCGTAAAGTCATTCTGCCGGAAATAGACAATTCCAAGCGAAATCATCGTATCGGCCCGCGGGTCCATCTTGAGCGAATGCTCCAAGGTCTTCCTCGCGTCATCGAGCCGGTTCTCTTTCAAATAGACCAGCCCGAGGTCATAGAGCACGCGCGCGTTCTCCGGTGTCTTCTTAAGCGCAGTCTTCAGGCTCGCTTCGGCATCGCTGAACTTCCCGGTGTCGATCTGCATCGCCCCCAGCAGATACGGCCAGCGCCAGTTGTCATCGTCCAGATCAATCGCCTGCTCGTACTCCTTTTTCGCGTCGTCCATCCTCCCCTGCTGGCGGTACGCCCTGCCCAGCACTCCGTGGACCTCTGCGTTGTTCGGATCGAGCTGCGCCGCTTTCTCCAACTCCTGCAGTCCGACATCGAACTTTCCCTCGTCCGCATGCATCGCGCCGGCAGTCATCTGCACCTGCGCCAGGTTGGGATTCATTACCATCGCCTTCGAAACCGCCTGGTTCGCATCCTCCGCCCACTGGCTTTCGCTCGTATCCAGATACTTCCGCCAGTAGGCGCGAGCCAGCCCCGCCTCGGCCAGTGCATCGTCCGGCGTCTGCTTCAACGCGGATCCATACAACGCAATAGCCTTGTCCGTATTTCCGGGGATGTCATACCGCGCGAGCGCCTCATTCGCCGACAGCGTGGCCTGGTAGCCCGGCCCTGCCAACGAGATCCCTGCCTTATGGAGATTTGCCCACCAGTGCTGTCCAAAGGTGAACCAGAACGCGATCCCCAGTCCAACAATCGGATACAGCGCGCGAAGCGGCCCGCGGTCCTTTTCTTTTCTCGCCCTTTTCTCGTCTTTCCGTTCCTGCTTCCAATTCTTTGGGTCCGGCTCTTCGATCCTCTGCGGAGCCTGCGCCACCTTGGCCAGTTCCGCACCCATCTGCGCCGCGCTGGCATAGCGCATCCGCGGATCCGCTTCCGTAGCCCTCCGAACCATCGCCTCCAGTTGCGGCGGAAGTGCAGTCTGCGGCGTGGGTGAGCCAGTTGCCAGGAACCGCAACAGTACTCCCATCGCGTAAAGGTCGCCCTGCACCGTCGATGCCTGCCCGGCAGCGATCTCTGGAGCCATGTAGGCCGGCGTGCCCGACCATCCCGAGCCTGCAAGCAAATTCTGGCTCAGCCCAAAATCCATCAGCAAAACCCGGCCGCTCTCATCGCGCATCGCATTGCCCGGCTTGATATCCCTGTGCAGCAGCCCGGCCGCGTGCACCGCACCTAAGGCGTCGCAAAGTGTCGCCACTGTCTGCGCTGCAGCCCGCACATCCAAAGCGCCCTGCGCCGCAAGATACGCCTGCAGCGTCTGGCCGCGCACAAACTCACTCCAGAACCCAACGCGCCCATCGCGCCGGTCCACACCGTAAACAGGAACGATGTTGGGGTGACGCACCCGCGCCATCGCCCGCGCCTCACCCAGAATCGCCGTGAACTCCTGCTCCGCGTCCAGACCCCTCGGCAGCAGAAGCTTCAGCGCAACCTCGCGCTCCAGCACCGGGTCCCACGCGCGATAGACTTCGCCAAAGCCGCCCCGGCCCAGCAGCTGCAGGAGTTGAAAGCTTCCCCACGTTTTCAGCAGCGTTGAACTGGACGAAGAGGAGGGTTCCGAACCATGGCCCGTAGCCGGCTCCGTAGCGCCGCGCATCTGGGCTGTGTCGGGTGCGCGCGTTGCGTCCGGGTCCATCGGCCCGGCTGCGCCGAAGTCTCGTGAGACACCTTGCGATTGCGTCACATCCGGGGAGGGAACTTCGGCCATCGTTGCTGCTCCACCTCTGCTCCGGCAGAAAAACCGTGCGCGTTAGGGGAAGGGAAGCCGTCTGCGTACAAAATCCTGTTGAAATCAATCCGCTGGGTCCCGAAATCCAGCCGGTCCGTCCCGCAAGCCGGCAGAGCACACGCCGTTCTCTCGCCACCAAAACCACACATCCAATAGCTTGCTCGCAGGACAAAGCATGCAAACGGCGGGATAAGCTGTAGGATACACCTGACTGTTCCTATTCATTCGGAGGCCATGCATGGCGAATCTCGCTCTCCACTTTGACATTGCGCCCGGAGCCGATGCCTCCGTACTCGCCGACCAACTCCAATCCAAACTTGCAAAACTGCCGGGCGTGGAGAAATCGAACGCCAAGGTCCTGGAAAGCCGAGACCCGCTCGCGATCGCCTCCGCGGTCATGACCTTCATCACCGTGGCGCCCATCGTCATGAACAAGGCAGCCGACTTTATCAATTCGATCAAAAACCTTATCAATTCCTGCGAAGGGCTCCACAATGCCGTCGTCGAAATCGGCGGCCGCCGCATTCCGGTCAACAAGCTTCAGCCCTCCGACATTGAAGCCGCCGCCGCACCGCATCCGTAATCGGTCCATTCGATAGGATCCTCCCATGACTGCCGCCGCGCGAAGGGCCGTGCTCACCTACTCGAATTCCGAGGGCGCGCATACCTTTTCGCTCGACCAGCCTTCCGTATCCATCGGCCGCAATCCCGGCCAGGATCTCGTGCTGACCGACAGCTTCGTTTCGCGCCGTCACGCGGTCCTGCGCCAAACTGCTACCGGCTTCGAGATCGAGGATTTGGCTAGCTCTCACGGTACCTATCTCAATGGCGCGCGTGTCAGCACCGCGCTGCTTCGTTCCGGGGACTTTCTGCAGTTCGGTTCACCCGGCTCGATGAAACTCGGCTTTCATATCTTCGACGAAGGCAAGCTGCGCCCCTCGCTCGCCGACGATCTGCTCCGCACCCTTGGACAGATCTCCGTCGGCCAGCGCACGCCGGCCCAGGAAATTAGCCAGCTCAACTTCCTTCTCGACGCCGCCCGGCGGCTCAACGCCGGTTACGCAACGCACGACATTCTTCACGCTCTGCTCCAGCTTTCCATTCAGCTCACCAGCGTCGAGCGCGGTTTCGTCTTTCTGTTCAAATCGCCCGCGGCGTCATCCCCGGCGCAAGACAACCGGCTTGCCGACCTGCATCTCGCCCTCGGCTTAAGCGCCGCCGGCGAAGTTTTGCGCGAAGACTCCACCGTGTCCCGCTCCGCCATCAGCCATGCCATCGACAACTCTTCGAAATTCACCATCAGCGACACCTTGTCCGACACCCGGTCCTCGCCGACAGACAGTGTCCTGGCCAACTCGATTCGTTCCATCTACTGCATTCCGCTGCGCCGGCGTGTCGCGGCCGGGGAACAGGCACAGCACGCCGCGCACACGCCCGCCCGCCAGTCAGGCCGGCAGCCGGGCCAACTGCTTGGCCTTCTCTATCTCGACAGCCGCATCAGTGCCGGCCGCCTCGACACGCTCGATCACGAACTGCTCGATACCATCGCCACTGAGGCTGCGATCCTGCTCGACAACGCGTTGCTGGCCGAAAGCGAGCAGAAGGCTCGCCAGGCGGCAGAAGAGCTCGCCATCGCCGCGCGCATTCACGCCGGGCTCATGCCCGTCACCCTGCCCGCAACCCCGTATGCCGCGCTGCAGGCGCGCACCGTTCCGTGCCGCGAAATCGGCGGCGACTTCTACGACGCCATCATTCTGCCCGACGCCCTCGGTCTCGTCATCGCCGATGTTTCCGGCAAAGGTGTGCCGGCTTCTATCGTCGCGGCCACACTCCAGGGCATTATTCACGCGCAAATGCTCACCGGCCAGCCCCTCGACCGGATCGCCGCGCTCATCAATCACTTTCTCTGCGAACGCAGCGTCGGCAAATACGCTACTCTCGTCCTGCTGAAACTGCACCCCACCGGCCGCCTCGAATACATCAACTGCGGCCACGTCCCCCCCCTGCGCGTCTCCATGACTCTTGCCGAGCCCCTCGCCGAAACAAACCTCATTGTTGGCCTGCTTCCGCAAGCGGCCTACACACTTGCTGAGACCCAGCTCGCGCCCGGCGAACGTATCCTGCTCGCAACCGACGGAATTCCTGAAGCATTCAACGCCGCGGAAGAGGAGTTTGGCCAGGAGCGCTTCCTCGCCGCCGCAAGCTTCGAACGCATTGATGCCATCCTCGACCGCGTAGCTGAGTTTCAGGGAGATTATCCGGCCCAGGACGACTGGACCCTCGTCGATCTGCGCTATCTCGGACCGCCCAAAGAGCACACCCCTTAAGCAGCGCGGTATCTTCTCACGAACACTCGGACCCGAAAGAGCCGACAGCCTGGAAACGCTCGCTGTGCAGATCCGTTGTTAACTTGCCGTACTCAGGAGCCTGCGGGTTCAGATCTCGTGCTTCTTGAAGCGGTCAACCAGGCGATCGCACGCGCGCACCGTGATTGCCATCATGGTCAGCGTCGGGTTCTGGCATCCCGAGGACACAAAACAAGCGCCGTCCATCGCGAACACATTCTCCACATCGTGAAGCTGGCAATAGGAATCCGTCACCGACGAGCTTCGGTCCAGGCCCATGCGCGCCGTTCCCAGTTCGTGAATGGCCATGCCCGGTTCCGCTACGGTCGATCGCAGTTCAATGTTCTTTGCTCCGGCCGCCTCCAGCATCTCCGCCGCACTCTCTGCTGCATCTTCGTGCAAAGCCCGCTCGTTCTCTCCATGGGTCATGGAGATATGCAGCGCCGGAATGCCCCACTTGTCTTTGAGCTTTGGGTCGATCGACACAAAATTCTCGTTGCGCGCCAGCGATTCGCCAAACGCGCCCAGCGAGATCCGATAGGTTCCGGTCTTCACTGCCTGCTTGTATGCGGCTCCGAATCCCGCCGCGCCCTGGTTGAACACCGCGCCCGCAGACCCTTGAAATCCGTACCCGCGCAGGAACCCCGGATGCTTTGTCGCCTTCGATGTGTTGCGATAGCGGATCACATAAATGCCGTTCGCCCGATGCGGCCCACTGTAAGGATCCGGAGCATCCTGGAACTGCGGCAATTCCCCGCTTGCCCCCGCGCCCGTCGAGTGATCCATCAGCCCCCGTCCCAGCAATCCGCTCGAATTGCCAAGGCCCCCTGCGTGCGTGCCGGTTGCGGAATTCATTAGGATACGCGTCGATTCCAGGGCTTGCGCGCAGAGAATCACGACCTTTCCGCGGATGGTCTTCGTCTGGCGCGTCGCGCCGTCGACAAAAGTCACGCCGGTGGCGCGATTCGTCGCGGCATCCATTTCAACCTGCGCGACAATCGCATTCGTTAACAGCCTGCACTTGCCGGTATTCAGCGCGTCCTTGACCGTGGTGAAGGGACTGCTGAAATAAGAGTAGGAAGTGCAGCCGCGTTCGCACGTCCCGCAATAGTGGCAGGCCGATCGCCCATTGTGATCCTGCGTAATGATGGCGGACCGGCCAATGGTGACCGTGCGCCGAAAATTCTTCGACATCGATTCTCTGAAGTGAACCTCTCCGCAGGTCATTTTCATCGGCGGCAAAAATCGCCCATCGGGAAGCGCAGGATTGCCTTCCGATGCGCCGCTGATTCCCACATAGTCCTCCACAATGTCGTAGAAAGGAGCAAGATCCTGGTACGAAATCGGCCAATCCTGGCCATACCCATCAAAGCTCGCAGCCTTCAGGTCCAGGTCGCTCAGGCGATAGCTTTGCCGTCCCCAGCAAAGTGTCCGGCCGCCCAGAATACGCAGGCGTTGCCAGCTGAAGGGCTTGTCTGCCGGCGTGCTGTAGGGGTTCTCAAGATCGTTGACGAACCAGTCGTAGTTGTATTCGGTGCACGCATAGCATTGCGTCTGAATCGGCCGGGTCTTGCGCCATTCACCGGCGCCCGAAAAACTTCTGTACTTCAACTGAAATTGAGGCTTATGCTCCGTGAACTCCCGCGACGTAACCTCGCGCCCCGCTTCCAAAAGAGCGACATTCAAGCCGGCTTCGGATAGCCTCTTTGCTGCCCACCCACCGGTGGCTCCGGAACCCACCACGATTGCGTCGTAGTTGCTGGTCAGTGGATCATCCGGCATTGCCTGAGCCGCTCCCCTCATTGCGCATCCTGGTGCTCTCCAGGCTGGTGTTCGCAGCCTTCGAAAATTCCCCGCGCAGCCCAACCATCCCACCCAAGCTCCTGCAGGCCAATCGGCGAACTGTAATACGCTGCCGCAACCCAGCTCTTCACCTTTTCAAAGTGTGCGTGGCCGTCAAACTCGGCGTCGCGCTCGCCCCATCGATACTCCGTATGCGGCCAGGCCACAAGGCTCAGAAAATCGTTTGCCTCTTCGCTCGACAAACTTGCGAAACCCGCCTTGTAGCGCTGCTGCGCCCCCGCGTCAAACCATTGGAGTGAACTCAGAAATTCCTGCTGTGCCCCGGAAGGAAGAACCGACAGAAGCAGGTCAAGAAATCGATTGACGAAAGCAGCCTTCGCCCCCGGAGTGTCCGTGGCGGGAATCAAGGCCTCGCTGAGTGAGATCAGCAATTCATTCTGCTGCGCGCTCAGGAACACCGGCTTCCAATCCGGCCGCGACAGCTCAAGCCACGCATTGTCCCCTGCCGGAAACACCAGCGCCTCGACCGATGGATGGAGGGTCGCCGCCGCGCCGATAGTCAACAACGAATTGCGAATCAGTTCGCGACGATTCATGGCTGTCCCAAATTTTACCTCTTCAAGTGAAAGCCTGGCCAAACCGGCAACGAACTCGTCCTGTCTTATCGGAAAGAGCAAGGAGGGCCGGGTCCGTAACGGCGGGGTCCCGTCCTTGGGAAAGTTCCACCCCGCGAAACTCGGCTTCGACAGTTCGCGTCTTTCAGGCCCGGAAGAACACTCTGGCAAGCAACGTGCCCTCGAACCGCACCTTAACCCCGCATCTCTGACTCGCTGACTGATTTGTCCATTCCCAAAATGGAACCCATGCGTTACCAACGATGTGAAATCGCCGCGCACCATTGCATTCCAATACATTCCCAACGCGTAGACTGGACTCAGATTGAGAAAAAGAAACGCGGCGATCCCACCCGGGTCGCCGCTTCCTTTTTGCAGCAAATGTGGGTTTAAGCCCGGTATAGAAGCGTTCTATCTGGCGCTAACCAGCCGGGAATGTAAGGGATAAAGGGAAAAAACGGCACCCCCCCTCCCCCTACCCCCGGGGGTATGCCCGTTCAGCAAATCGCAATTTTAGGCAGCAATATTTTGACCGGATCAACGCAACGGGCCGCCATGGTTGCGCTGCGAACCGATCGAGCAACTGAACAGAATGGAACGAGAAGGGGGGGGCGACAGTCGGGCGTACAGGGCGAAGATGGTCGATGTTCACCGGTTCGGAGCGGACCGCTGGCTTCAGTCAAATCCCATCATCTGTGGAATGTCAGATTCCACATTTTTCTTCTCAGAGGAACGATCAACCTGAATCGCTCTCAATCGGGTGTTGAGCTCTTCCGCCAATTGGAACACATTGGGCGGCAGCAATAGATTTTGCTGGTGTCCAGAGATCTTGCACAGGTCGATCTTGCCCTTGAGGGATTTGCGCCACCCCAGAAACTCGTCTGAATCAAGACCGCGTAGCTGTTTAGTGGCAGAGAAGAGAACGACATCTCCGTTATAACTGCCGGAAACGTATCTTTCTGTCGCCTTGGAATGGCGAGCTCCCAGGGCTCCCAGGATGTAATGCAGCGGAAGGCCGGACAAATCCACCTCGCCGTCGACCTTTACTTTGCCCAACGCGATCGCAGCATTCACTTGCACCGTGCGGACCAGATAGCGCAGCCGATCGCCAAAGTATTGCAGCCGGCGGTGCGACAGATTGTCCCGTTCGAGAGCGGCACGGTTTGTAAAGCGGTACCACCACTTCAATGGCAGCGGCGTTCCGGGTTTGAATCGGAGGGCATCCGGGTGCGCCGCCTGGATCATGAAAACGAGCGGCACTTCTTTGCCTGCGGCCCGCAGCTGTCTTGCAGCTTCCACTGCGAGAATGCCGCCAAAACAAAATCCGGCCAGGAAATAGGGGCCCTCCGGTTGAATGCTCAGCAACTCCTCAAGATATGCCTGGGCCATCTCCTCAATGGTTTTCTCTTTACCCATACGCCCATCGAGCCCACGCGCCTGAAGGGCATACACGGGCTGTTCTGGGTCAAGGAGATTTGCGAGTGTCTGATATTCCAGAGTGTTTCCTCCGTGCGAATGCATCAGAAAGAGCGGCGCTCTGGAACCTTCCGGACGAATCGGCACGAGAGATGACCATGAGGGAACCCACTCCTCATTGCGGAGCTGCGCGGCAAGCGCTGCAACGGTGGGAGCCTGCACGAGAACAGCAAGGGGTAAGCGAATATGGTAAGCCTTCTCCAGCTCATTCATCATCCTCACTGCCAGCAGAGAATGACCGCCAAGCTCAAAGAAGTTATCGTGAAGGGCGACTTTCTTGACGTTCAAGATCCTTGCCCAGATTGCAGCGAGTGTCTGCTCCACTGAGTTGCCGGGCTCGTCTACACGGGATTTACTCGAGCCATTTCTCTTGATTTGCGCGGACGTCAGAACGCCAGGGCGAACTTCTGCTCGAACGCTGTTCATCGCGGAGCGTTCCAGCCCGTGTTCCGGTCGCTCCGCTTCAGAGCGGTCGACTTTCTCCTTCGCTAGAACATACATCGGCTGCAGGTTTTCCGCCGTTGATGCGGAAGCGCATTGCGTTACCTCGACAACAGTCCGGCTGGGACGTGAAATCAAATCAGCGAGAATCGCCTGGAAGTCGGCCAGCCATGTTTCTATGGTGGAGTCTTTGAACAGCTGAGTGTCAAAGTGGCTTTGCAGTTCAGCTTCGCGGTTCAAATCAACCAAAGAAAAATACAATTCGAAGGATTCGAAACTCTTCGGATTGGCTTCATAGCTCAATGTAAAACCGTGCTGAACCAATTCATCCGGGCGAAAATTTCTTACGCTGGTCATGCCCACAGGAACCGGCGAACTAAGGTTGGCACGGACCTGAATGAGATCTTCCAAAAGGTGAACCGTCGTGTAGGAGAAGTGCTCCTGATCCTCTGATAGTTCTCTCTGCACGCGCGCCAGATAGGAGTTTAAATCTTCATCGTCGTGCAGATTCACAAGATAGGGCAGAAGGCTCACACAATGACCCACCAGATCCATCCGGCCTAGAATCGGTTGTTCTGCGAGCGAAAATGGCAGGATGAAGCGGCGCTGCTTGGAAATGCGAGCCAGAAGCAGCGAAAATGCCGCAACCGTCACCGCGAAGAGACTGCACCGTTGTTGTGCGGCAATTTCACGAAGTTGCACAACAATGGGAGCTCCAATCAGGCGATCGACTCGCTTTGCGCTGTGGGCACGGAGCGCCTCCCTCGGGAAATCTGTGGGAAGTACGAGCGAGGGAAATCCGTCTGCAAATTTCATGCGCCAATATGCTTCCGCGGCTCGAAATTCCGAACTCTTCTCGCGCAATGATGCCGCAGCTGCGTAGTCAACAAAACTCGGCGGCGTCTTGAGACGAGCCGGCTTGCCCGAGAGTTCTTCTGAGTAGAGGGCGCAGAATTCCTGGATCAAGACGTCAAAGGACCAGCCATCGCAGACGACATGATGGGCCGTAAGCACGATCGCTGCATGCCCTACGCCAAGACGCAGGATGAGCCCGCGAAACAGGGGTCCGTCCGGCAGCTGAAAGGGCTGCGCTGCTTCTTCGACGGACAAACGCGTCAGCAACTGCAGACGAATATCATCTGCGCCGCCGGAGATGTCCTTGACAGGAACATGCAGTGCCATCGATGGTCGGATCCGCAAATCGGACCCCGCATCGTTGAAATATCCACGAAGTGCTTCATGACGTTCGACCAGTCTTTCAAGCGAACGTATGAGCTTCGGAATCACGATCCGTCCTTCGATTTGCACGGTTACGGATTCGTTGTAAGACGCCGACAAGTTTTGAGAAAGACTGGAAGAGTAAAAGATTCCCCGTTGCGGAACCGTTGTGGGCGCCGAGCGCTCCGCGAGCGAGCCTAATGATCCCGTTGCGCTGTGGTTCCCCGTTCCATTCTGTCGGGCGCTCTTTCGTTCCAGGCCGGCGCCGGTGTGGGCATGGGATCCGCCTTGTTCCCCAGCAGTCCTCAGAAGTGTCGTTCGATCCTGGTCGGGATGTTGAACCTTGGGGGTTGGGAGCACTCCAAAGAAATCCGCCGGTAGAACCGCATCGAGATGCTGCGCAACAGCCTCCGCTGTCGGCAACTGGTTCATAAGCTTGTTAAATCCGACCTTGTGTCCGAAGGTGCGTTCAATGCCCACCGCAACTTGCGCCAGCGAAAGCGAATCGAATCCCAGTTCGAGGAACGTGGTCGAGCTCGAGAGATCGGCCAGATCGCAGCCGGATACACCCACCAGGATTTCCAAAACCTTCGCCGTAAAGCGCGCCTCCCGGGTTTGGGGAGGGACGGGGCTCGCCGCTTCTGTAGCCGCAGAGAGTTCTGTTCCATCTCCGTCCTTTGCGTAAGTCTGCGCAACGGCATCGAGCGTTTGCTCGGGCAAAGGCAGCGTCGGAGCCGGATCGACCCAGTGCTTTTTCCTCTCAAAGGGATAGTTGGGCAGAGGAATCCGGCGTCGATTCTCATTGGCATAAAAGCCGCCCCAATCGATGGAGAGCCCATTCAGCCACAGGGATCCGACGGCAGAGAGCACCGAGACCCATTCCCGATTATCTTCGTGCGTATCGGGCAAAGTTGGAATCACCGTGCATTGCTCGCGCGCAGTGAAATGTTGGCGGACAAGGGCGCACATCGTCGCTCGCGGACCACACTCAAGAAACAGGTCGTGGCCCATCTGTCCCAGCGTTTGAACCGCCTTGGAAAACTCGACCGTGCGGCGGGCGTGCCGTGACCAATACGTCGGATCGGTAGCCTCAGCGTCGGCGATCAAATCTCCTGTAACAGTAGAGACGAACGGCAACGACGGTGCGCGCAAGGTCAGGCGCGAAATCTCGGCGTGCAATGGATCGAGAATTGGATCCATCATTGCGGAGTGAAATGCATGGGAGGTGTGCAGCGGACGGCAGACAATCTCCTGCTTCTCCAGCACAATTCGAAGAGCATCGACATCTTCTGCGGGTCCGGAAACAACGCACAGCGAAGGCGCATTATTCGCTGCGATGGAGATCGTCGGCGGAAGCAGGTCGGCCACTGTTGCTGCGGCTGCTCGCACCGCCATCATGGAGCCGCGCGGTAGGCTTTGCATCAGTTTTCCGCGCAGCGCGACGATGCGCAACGCGTCTTCAAGACTCCAAACGCCCGCCAGGGTGGCAGCAACAAATTCCCCAACGCTGTGACCGGCCATGAGCGCCGGCTCAACGCCAACGGACTGCCAGAACCGCGCAAGAGAGTACTCAATCGCAAAGATTGAAGGCTGCGTGAACAGCGTATTGCGCAGCGAAGTTTCCGCCGTCTCCCGATCTCCATTCTTCGGATAGAGAATGTCGCTAAGATCGTGACCCAGGTGCGGCTTGAGGATTTCGCTGCAATCGTCCATGAGGGCGGCAAACAGAGGCTCGCCTTCATAGAGGTTCTTCCCCATGTTGAGATACTGTGTGCCTTGACCACCAAAAAGAAAGACAACCGGCGGACGGCGCCGCTCACAACGCCGGGAGGCGCAGCGCGCCGGATTCGGCTTTTGCAAGAGGGCAGCAGCTTCCGTCGGGTTTTCAGCCACCACGAACCGCCGCATCGCCAACTCTTTGCGACCCGTCTGCAGTGTGAATGCCGCGTCGGCAAAATCCCGTGTGCTCGCGGTCTCAAAATACTCAGCGAAGTTGCCGGAATGTGCGTCAAGCGCCGACGCTGTCCTGGCAGAGAGCAAGAGCAATTGCATCGGCCGCGACCCACCGCTTGCCTGGGCTTCCGGCGCCTCGCCAAGAATGACATGTGCGTTGGTCCCGCCGAATCCAAACGAACTCACGGCCGCGCGACGCGGCGTCTCCCGGCGGGGAAAGGGAATCAGCTTGTCTGCCACCCGGAAGGGGCTGTTGGCAAAATCAATGCGCGGATTTGGCTTCTTGAAATGGAGGGTTGCCGGAATCTGCTCGCGGTCCAGCACCATGGCTGCTTTGATGAGTCCAGCCACGCCTGCCGCGTTGGTTGGATGCCCGATGTTGCCTTTGATCGAGCCTACGTAGCAGAACTGCTTTTTCTGCGTCTTATATTCGAACGCCTTTGCAAGCGCCTGAATCTCAATCGGATCGCCAACCGGCGTTCCGGTTCCATGGGCCTCAATGTAGCCGATGGTCTCAATATCGATGCCGGCGTTTGCCTGCGCAATGGCAATGACTTCCGCCTGTCCGTCCACGCTGGGAGCAAGAAATGAAGCCGGCCTGGCGCCATTGTTGTTCTTTCCTGCGCCCAGAAGGACGGCATAAATCCGGTCACCGTCTCTCTGTGCGTCTGACAACCTCTTCAACACAACGATGCCCGCGCCATCGCAGAACATGGTTCCGGTTGCATCGGCGTCAAACGGACGGCAGTGGCCATCGCGCGTGAAGGTACCGCCTTCGGTGAAGTGGAACCCGCTTTTCTGCGGCACGGTGATATCTACGCCACCGGCGATGGCCATGTCGCATTCGTAATCCAGCAACGCCCTGTATGCCTGATCCACAGCAATCAGCGTTGTGGAACAGGCGGTGTTCAAACTGACTGCTGGCCCGCGCAAATCCAGGAGATATGCCGTGCGCAACGCAATATAGTCTTTCTGGTTTCCGTATTCGACTGCGAGCTTGCCTGCGGCAGCGAGCAAATCTGGATGTGTCAACAGATTTGTCGTGTAGTAGTGGTTGTCGCCGAGTCCGGCATAAACGCCGATCAAACCAGGAAAGCGGCCCGGATCGTATCCCGCATTTTCCAGCGCTTGATACGCAAGCTCGAGGAAAACTCGCTGTTGCGGGTCGGTGACCTTTGCCTCCAAAGGGCTGATACCGAAGAAGCCCGCGTCAAACAGCTCAGCGCCATGAATAATTCCCCGGGCGCGAACATAGTCAGGATCGGCCCGCAATCTCTCATCGAGCCCAGGCCCAATTTCTTCAGGTGCAAAAAACGAGATCGATTCCTTTTCTTCGCATAGATTGCGCCACAGCTGTTCGAGATTGTCGGCGCCGGGAAATCTTCCTACCATGCCAACGATCGCCACCGCTTCGCGTTCGCCGGTCTCGCTTATGGGACGTCGGCGCAGCCGTTCCGTTCGCGCCAGCGCATCGCCAACTGAGGATTGCTTTGAGAATTGCCCTTCAAGAAAGTGGCAGAGTTGTCCCACGGTCGGATACTGGAAGATCTTTACAAGCGGAATTTCAACCCCAAACCTGTTTTGATAGGCACTTGCCATTCGGACGGCAGCAAGTGAAGTGCCGCCCAGATCGAAGAAATTGTCGTCAACACCGATCTGATCGATTCGGAGTAACTCCGCCCACAAAGCTACCATTCTCTTTTCGAGTGCGGAGGCCGGCGCGATGAATCCCTGGGCGAGCGGTGGCCTCATCCGGGCCGGCGCTGGAAGAGCTTTTCGATCGAGCTTGCCGTTCTGCGTCTGCGAAAACTCGTTTAACCAGACGAACGCCGATGGCACCATGTATTCCGGCAGCTTGGTGCGGACCGATTGCAGGACTGCACCGATATTCAGGTCCCGATCACCCGTGTAGTAGGCCACAAGCTGCTTATCGCCGGGCAGATCTTCGCGCACGATGACTACTGCCTGGCGAACTCCCTCAAACTGCGCAATAATCGTTTCGATCTCGCCCAGCTCGATGCGGAACCCATTCAGCTTGACCTGGTGGTCCATGCGGCCCAGGAATTCAAGCGTTCCATCCGCACGGGAGCGGACTGCATCGCCGGTACGATAAAGCCGGCTGCCCTCGGTCCCGCAAAATGCGTCCGGAACAAATTTCTCTCGAGTGAGTTCCTCGCGCTTCAGATACCCGCGCGCAAGCCCTTCGCCTCCGATAAGAAGTTCGCCAACTGCGCCCTGTTGAGCGGGTTGAAGCGACTCGTCGGCGACAAAAAAATAGGTGTTCGCGATCGGAGGTCCCAAAGAAATGTCTTTGGCCGATATAACTCGTACGGTAGAAGACCAGATGGTGGTTTCGGTCGGCCCGTACATGTTCCACAGTTCGCGGCAGCGCGGCAAGAGATTTTCCGCAAGGTCCTGGGTAAGTGCTTCTCCACCGCAAAGAATTTTCAGATCTGGCTTGCCCGTCCAGCCGCTTTCAACAAGCATCCGCCATGTGGTGGGCGTGGCCTGCATCACCGTGATGTGGTGATCATCCAGCAGTCGCTTCAATGCTGAAGGATCGCCGGCCTGTTCCCCTGCCGCCACAACGAGGCGCGCTCCCGTAACCAGCGGCAGCAGCATCTCCAGGAAAGAAATATCGAAGGAAATTGTCGTGACAGCTAAAAGCGAATCTCCGGCAGACATTCCAGGCACAGCGGCCATCGACAGGAGGAAATTCACGAGCGCTCGGCGCGGAACCATGACTCCCTTGGGTTTGCCCGTCGAGCCGGACGTATAAAGGATGTACGCAAGGTCCTGCGGCCGATTGATCAGCGATGGATTTTCTCCAGGATAGGCGGCAAGCTGTTCCTTCAGCTCTCGAAGCACGAGAACCTTTGACCGGCACGAAGGGACATCCGACGTTGAGGCCGCATCGGTCAGCAGGATGGAAACGTCGGCATCCTCGAGCATGAATTCGAGGCGCTCCCTGGGAAACTTCGGATCGAGCGGAAGATAGACGCCGCCGGCCTTGAGAATCGCGACGAGACACACCACCATCTCAATGGAACGCTCCAGGTGCACACCGACCACGTGCTCTGGACGTATCCCCATTTTCTGAAGGAAATGTGCCAGGCGGTTGGCCCTCACGTTCAGCTCACCGAATGTGAGCTTCTCGGTGCCCATTTCAACGGCAACTGCATTCGGATTTCCAGCTACCTGATCTTCAATAAATTCTTGCGGTCCACGCTCGAGCGGATAAGCACACTCCGCTTCCGGCGATGAAGGGTGGTGGGGTCGGCTCATCGGTCGTGCTCTCGTGCTCCGGCTTTGGCGAATGGGGGATGATGCCCGTCAATGGATGTGGTGTTTGAAGTTTTCTAACATAAATACATATCAAATTTTGATATCAATTTGTTGCACTCTTAAAATACCTGTGCAAACCATAGTTACTACTTCGATCAACTGCCTACAACGTTAGTTGTATAGGTTTGCCAAGTTATCCACATCGTTCAGTTGTGCCATTCCTGCGCCGATATTCTTTGCAATGTCAAAGAACCTCGTCACATCCTGCGGAGACTTGCCATGGTTGCGCGAGTTCGAGGTGCAACAGATTGATCTCCTTCTCAATCGGCCGAGCATGCCGAACATCGGACAATGCAAGAAAATATGGATCTGCGATAATCCCGCAAGGACAGCTTCCATTCCACATGAATAAATGACGGTAATGCGCAAATCGCCCTTGAGTCCGCGTTGGCAATGCCGGAATGGACCGCTGCGTCGCGACCCCTGAATTGACCATGCCTTGTCTCATCGATGATGCTCAACGAATGGCTGCGAGGAAGGTCATTGAGAAAAGAAATTCAACTCTGGGAGATCGAACTGGAGCATTCAGCTGCAACTGCCGCTGCACTGGCACCCATACTTTCCGGAGAGGAACTCGACCGTGCGAGTCGCTTCAAATTTTCTCGGGATCGCAATCGATTCGTAATCTGCCGTTCCGCTCTCCGTCATATCCTTGCGGAAACATTGGGGGTCGATCCAGTCAACCTCAGATTCGTGACGGGTCCCCATGGGAAGCCTCGGCTTGCAAACGGAAGCGTATCGTTCAATCTGTCGCATTCGGGAGCTAGGGCGCTGATCGCGCTCAGCCATGACGGCGAGATCGGAGTCGATATTGAAGAGATACGTTCGATGCCCGATCTGCACGAAGTTGCGCGGCGCTTCTTTTCCACGCGGGAGGCTCAGCGTCTTTGCGCGCTGCAAGATCCAGATGCGGCGACGCGGGCATTCTTCGAATGCTGGACCCGCAAGGAGGCGTTCATCAAGGCGATCGGCGAAGGCCTGACACATCCGCTCGACTCGTTTGAAGTAACCTTCTTTCCTGACGAAACTGCGGTACTTCGTATAGGCGCCAAACAGACCAACCGCTGGGCCTTGGTAAACATTGATGGGATCGAGGGCTATGCAGCCGCTCTCGTATTTGAGCGCCTTCAAGAGGGCCAGGACCGTCGAGTTGTGCATCGAATGTGGTTGCCGCGTGTGGCCGGCGCCGGGTAGAGAGTCACTTCACTGCCAGCTCGCCTTCGGTCTTGGCGATTACCGCGCTTGCGATGCAGTTTCCCACAACGTTCATCATCGTCCGCCCCATGTCCATCAAGGTATCGATGCCAAGAATCAGAAGAATGGGCGCAGTCGGAAGCTGAACGGCACTCGCCGTCGCCAATAGAACAACAAGCACTGCGCGCGGAATGCCGGCGACGCCTTTGCTGGCCAACATGAGAATTGCCAGCATCGCAGTCAGTTGCCCCAGGGATTGATGAATGCCCGCCGCCTGTGCACAGAACACTGCGGCCATTGAGAGATAGACGCTCGAGCCGGTCATGTTGAAGCTATAGCCCGCAGGAATTACAAATGAGACGATCCAACGTGGAACGCCAAGTTCCTCCATGCGCTCCATTGCCAGCGGAAGCGCCGCTTCCGATGTCGTTGTGGCAAAACCAATCGACGCGGGCTCTGCCACCGCCGCAATGAAGGGGCGCAACGGAATCCTAAAAATGAGCAGCGTCGGAATCTGCACCACCACAATAAATACGATCAGCGCCGCGTAGTAGGTCACTCCGAGCCGTGCAAGCGGCAGCAGTGTGCTTAGTCCGGCGGCACTCACAGTTGATGCCAGCGCCGCGGCTGCTGCGACAGGCGCAAGGTACATGATGATCCGCGTTAACTGGAACATCACATCGGCAAGTAATTGCAATATGCCAAGCAGAGGACTTCGTTTGGGCTGCGGCAGCATGGCCAGGGCCGTTGCAAAGAAGACAGAAAAGACCGCGATCTGCAGCACCTGGTTTTGCGCCACCGCCTGCGCAATGTTTTCCGGGAAAATATTCAACAAAATTTGCTGCCAACCTTGCACGGGCTGCGTAAGTGTCGGTGCAATCGAAGTGGCGGGCAAAACCACGCCCCAACCGGCGCCAGACAGAATCATCGCCGCCGCGCCAAGAATCAGCCCCAGCGTAGTGACTACTTCAAAGTACACAAGCGCCTTGAGCGCGACCCGTCCGATACTGCGAAGCTGGCCGTGGCCGGCAATTCCCGTTGTAATCGTCGCAAACAGAAGCGGAGCCACAATCATGCGGATCAGGCGCAGGAAAAGATCGCCAAGGACGCGGACCTGCATGGCAACGTGCGGAGCATCGAGGCCAAGCTCGACTCCGGCCGGCATGGCAAACAATGTCCAGAACAGAAGGGAAGACCCTTGCATGGAGGCGCCGGCACACAAGATCAGCCCGGCCACGCGCAGCAGAACTCCCGGCGTGTGCAAACCGGCGAAGCCCAGCGCCACACCGGCAAGCCAAAGAACCGCAGCCATCAGGGAAAAGGCCAACGAAATCGGGCTGCGCTTGTTTCGTTTTGCGAATTTATCTGTGGGCGTCATCGACCGATTCGTTCCGCCTGTCCCGATCCATCACGCCGAGGTCGGAAGATGGATACATTAATTTCCCTTCGCACTCTGCATCACACAATCTGCGGATCGCCGGTCAAGCGCTTCAATTGCATTGCCTGCGCCGTCACGTCTGTATATTTCAAACCCGCGCCGGTATTGAAGAGAACCACCCGGTCTTCCGGCTTCAGAACCCCATTGGCAACAAGCTTGTCATAAGCCGCGGTGACTGCGGCTCCCTCCGGTGAAAGAAAGATCCCTTCATTGCGCGCCCAGTCAAGGATGGATGCGAGGATCTCTTCATCGCTTACTGCCATCGCAACTCCGTTCGACGCTTGCAGAATCTCAAGTATGATGGCATCGCCGTAGGGCTTGGGAACGCGCAGTCCGGCTGCGAATGTTGCCGCATTGTGCCACATCTGGCTCACGTGGTCACCTGCGTCGAACGCCCGCGCCACGGGTGCGCACCCTGCAGACTGCACGGCGATCATGCGCGGGCGCTTGCCGGGTTTGACCCATCCCAACTGCTCCATTTCATCGAAGGCCTTCCACATGCCGATCAGCCCCACGCCGCCGCCTGTCGGATAGAACACCGCCTCTGGATACTCCCAGCCCAGTTGCTCCACCAGCTCGTATCCCATGGTCTTTTTGCCTTCTACCCGGAATGGCTCTTTGAGAGTCGAGATGTCAAACCAGCCTTCTTTCTCTTTGCGCTCCCTCACAAGCCGCGCACAATCCGAAATCAAACCATCCACCAGCTCAACATGCGCGCCGTACGCCTTCGCCTCAACGTAATTGGCAAAGGGGACGTCGCGCGGCATGAAGATATGAGCCTCAATCCCAGCCGCGGCGGCATAAGCGGCAAGCGCACCTGCCGCGTTGCCCGCGGAAGGCACAGCCAGTTTGCGCAGCCCATAGTGCTGCGCCATTGAGACGGCCATAGCCAAACCACGTGCCTTGAACGTTCCTGTTGGGTTGGCTCCCTCTTCTTTCAGGAATGCTCCTGCGTAGCGCTTGCTCACGAGAAGTGGAGTCCAGCCTTCGCCGAGGGTCACAGGTTTTACGTCCGGCAACACGGCGCGATAGCGCCACATCCCTAGCCAGCCGTTCGTGGAGGAGTCCACAACCTCTTGGGGTTTCGTGCCGCGCAGATGAGCCAGGTCGTACCGTACATAAAGCGAACCGGCGGGTTGATCTACGCAAGCGGTGCAGACGGTCTGCGGCTGATCTGCGGCGATATGAGCGCCGCAACGGGAACATTCAAGGTAGGCAATCGGGGGCATTCGCTTCCGTCGACTCCATCGAGCTTTCTCAGAATATAGTGCTGAGAAGGTCTCGATAGAATTCTGGAAGCCGCCATGCATGCGATTTCGAAGCTTTAGCCTTCTCGGAATCGGACGAAGCCTGCCTTTAACAGCTTCGAAAGTTACTTGTCGAAGGCGTTGGTGGCCCAACTTGCCGGTCGCATAGGCTGCCACGTCGCGAGCGATCAACCAAGTAGACAGGATGAACGCAGGCTGAGAGCTTCCCTGTCACTCACTGCTTTGGTCGCGATCCAAAGCAGGAAAAAGTAATTGGCGTAACAGTACCTCCAACCTGACGGGAGTATTGAATCAATCCCAGATCCTGCGAGAACCCGACACCGATCGCTTGCGACCGTGTGCTTCGCGATAAAAATTGGTGAACACGGCAACTAACAAAGATACGCCCCCGCCAACAATTGCGGATACGATAACTGGTGCGGTCATGATCCAGCCTCCCTCAATCGCAACTGAAGTGTAGACCGCCAAACCTAAACAAGGCCTAAATACCGCCTAAGGATTCCATAAGGCGCTGCAGTGATTGCTTGCCCAAATATCCAGAGCGCAGTGATAGGACTCTAACGGCGGTCCATTCATCAATTACGCAGCTTCTCGAAGCAAACAAGTCAATATTCGGATCTGGCATCTCCCTGGAAAGATTTCGGAAGAAAAATGTCGTGCGAAGCGACAAGGGGCTCCCGATTAGCGCGACGGTCGAAAGTGCCATGCCGCAAAGGGATTTCGCACCTCGAGCATAGTCCGATTCTGGAGGTTGAGTCCGGCAATGGGGATCTTCACAAGTCTTCGAATCGTGAGCGTGAGATGGCGCCAAAATTTATGAGCTCGCTTTCATGCTTTCTTCATGTCTGTTGTTTCATTCTGCATTCATCATCGCTGTCGTCTACCAACACTGTGGTGTGAGCAGAAGTTCTGCGCATGCGGCGAATCCGCCGTCTGCGAGCGCAGTCGGTTCCATGCCTTACAACTGAAAGTCTTTTGAGCTGCTACAGACCAACGTCGGGGACGCTGGACGCGCGTACGAGTGTGTTCAGCTTCAAAACAGTTGGGAGATAACGTCTTCCGGAAGGCACTTACAAACATTGAACGGTGACCTTACGGATTACTTATGACGAGCCAATTCAAATGACTCTGCATGCGAGGCGTGATTGTAAATCGACCTGGTCAAATCGGGCTTCAAGGAAAGCGCCACCCCGATTAGACGAGTTATCGGGCCAAATCGATCGGAGACGTACATCTTCTCGAAGCGCATTGGAGAAGGCGTGGCGCGAACAAGGTCTCCACGATTCAAAGAATTGAAAACTGCCGAAGATCTTAGGAGAGGTGAAAATGAAGTCAATTGCCCGGAAGGCCTTAGTACTGGCAGCAGTTTCGATGACTCTACCCTGTCTGGCCCTCGCACAGTCGGATGCACCGAGTGAATCGGCATCCAATGTGCGGGCCAGTGCGGAAAGTTCCGCTCCAGCCGACAAAGGGAATGCCCCAGCTACGGCGGCCGCGACACCAAAACCCGAGTTGCAGTCGACTGTTGACGAGAAAATCGATGCGTTGCAAAGGCAGATTGATGAGCTCAAGAACGAATTGAGCGCTGCGAAAGCAGCCGCGGTGGCCGACAGCGAAGATGCCGCGAAATTGAAGGTTGCCGCCAAGGAGCTAGTTGCCGGAAGCCCGACAGCGGCACTGGCAGGAGGTTCGGCCGTATCGGTGCCGGCTGGGGTCAGCTCGTCGGCAGCGGGACAGGATGCAGCGGCACCCGCTGCACAAACACCTCCCGAGATCGAAGCCCAGACAACAAAGAAGGGCGAGCCGTTTCCCGGAGACTGGACCTGGCTCAACAGTAATGGCCACGCTTCTGACAGCCCGATGTCGACGAAGTACTTTACGCCCGAATTTCGCGCCGATGCGAATTACAACCTCGATTACAACCATCCGAAAGATGACACGCTCGGAGGTTCGACAGAGACGTTTCGTGCGGATGAATGGCAGCTTGAGCAGTTGAGCATTGGCGGCGACATTCGCATCAACAATGTGCGAGGTCGCGTTTTGACAATGAATGGATTGTTTGCCACGACGACGCCGCGTAACGACGGCAGCGTGAGCCGCGGCAACTGGGATCTTGTAGGCGCCTACAAATACATTTCCGAGGGTTGGGGCGGTTATCACTGGGATGTGAATCATGGCCTTAACGTCGACGCCGGCATCTTCGTCTCTTACATCGGCCTCTTCAGTTACTACAACTTCGACAATTGGACTTATCAGCCATCCTTCGTTTCTTCAAATACTCCATGGTTCTTCAATGGGCTCCGTGTACAGTGGTTTCCGACGAGCAAGCTCAAGATTGAGCCATGGTTCATCAACGGGTGGCAATCGTACGCCCGCTATAACAGCAAGCCAGGCCTCGGCGGACAGATCCTCTGGCGTCCGACAAACTATTTGGACTTCGTTTGGAATAACTATGGTCTGGGCGAAGACGACGCCGGCTACCCTGGACGTTCCCGAATCCATGCCGACTATAGCGCGCAGGTCAAGGTTTACGACCAGCCCAAGGCCTTTCTCGACAAAATTGCATTCACCGTCACAGGCGACCTGGGCTGCGAATACGGCGGCGGTCCTGCCAGTGGCCCATTCAGCCCAACGGGTGCTTCGCCCGAGATGGGTTCGTCTTCCACTTACACGGGCGGTGTCAACTGCCATAACTCTCAGAATGGTCGGCCCAAGCAGGCCTTTGTCGGCTGGATGATGTACAACCGCTACTGGTTCAAGAAGGACCTCTGGGCAGTCACGCTCGGCGGTGGCCAGATGAACAACCCCGGCCGTTACCTCACTCTGCTGCCGCCGATCAACGGAGCCACCGCGGTGACGGGTACTCCCTATTTCACGGAGAACGGCGGCGATCGCGCACAGATGCATGACGGGACAGTGACGCTCGACTACATGCCGAGCCAGTTCATCACGTTCCGTCTGGAGACTGGCTATCGCTTCTCTGACGTTCCGTACTGGACGGGCCACGGTGGCATCACTCCTCCGGGCGGCAACAATGGAACGCCGTCGCAGTATGCGTGCGCATCGGGTGGGGCCTCCGGATTTGGCTACGGGAACCTGGCGCTCGCGGAATCGGCTTGCGGCGCTGGATCTGCGGCGGGAACGCCGGGTGGAACGAGCTTTATCTGGTGGCCCGATTTGAGAACCAACCAGACGGTCTCGACGCTGGCGATCATGGTTCGTTTTTAGTCCCGGCGTTCGATCGGAATCGAGCAATCGGAAAAGCCTACACGGCGCGAGTCATGGCGGTACCGGGGGGAATGAAGGCCCTGGTACTGCCTTCCGCGGGGTCGCGCCTCTTCCGTTCTGTTTCGATCACCGCTCGGACTAAGGGTGAATGTTCCTGGCACAGAGCTTGAAAAAGGTTGCAGAGGTTGATGACAAGACATGAAGCATCGAAGTTTCGGGTCCCTTACCGCTCTTGTGTTCCTTGTTTCCATTCTTGGCCTTACGGCATGCAAGGAAAAGTCGGCCGATGCAGCTGACGAGGCTCCGCCACCGGCGAAGGTGATCTCAGGAGTCGACGTTTCCTTCTTTGCCGTTGAGCATCCGGAGAGGTATCCGATCGTGACAGCGACCGAATACCAGGCTCCGTCACAATTGTCCGTCACCGGCACTGTGTTTCCTGACATCGCCCGAACGGTTCCAGTGATTTCTCTTGCCTCAGGCCGCATCGTGGACATACGTGCCCGGCTCGGCGACGCAGTAAAGAAGGGCCAGCTCATGCTGCGTGTTCGCAGCGACGATATTTCGGGAGGTTTCGACGCCTACCGCAAGGCTGTCTCCGACGAGCTCCTGGCGCGCAAGCAATTGGATCGAGCCAAAATTCTGTTCGATCACGGCGCCATCGCGCAACAAGACCTGGAGGTTGCGCAAGACAACGAGGACGATGCCAAGACCACCCTCGATACCGCCACTGAGCACCTTCGTCTACTCGGTACAGACCCCAATGACCCCAAGGGGATCGTCGATATCGTCGCCCCGGTCTCCGGCGTGATCACTGATCAGGAAGTGACGAACGGGGCAGTCGTACAAGCCTACTCTACGCCCAACCCATTCACCATTTCTGACTTGACCACTGTGTGGATCGTATGTGACGTCTACGAGAACGACATGGCCGACGTCCGTGTCGGGCAACCAGCCGACATCAAGCTGAACGCCTATCCGGACAAAGTTCTCAAAGGCACGATCAGCAACATCGGCTCGATTCTCGATCCGAACATTCGCACAACAAAGGTCCGCATTGAAGTGGCCAACCCAGGCGAGATGATGCGGCCGGGCATGTTCGCTACGGCCACTTTGTTTGGCAAAGAGAAGCAGACCTACCCGGCTGTCCCATCGTCCGCGATCGTACATCTGCACGACCGCGATTGGGTCTTCATTCCTGCGCAAGAGAGGTTTAAGCGAGTTCAGGTCGTCAGCGGCGAACAGTTGCCGAACAACATGCAGGAGATTCTGTCCGGGCTGCGACCGGGCCAGCAGATCGTGACCAACGCGATCAACCTCCAAAATGTAATCGACAATGAATGACGCTCCACTTCGAGGCCTGAGGAAGATTTCATGATTCGCAATCTCGTAGATTTTGCGCTCAATAATCGTTACGTGGTGCTCGCGATGGGGGTGCTATTACTCGGCTGGGGGGCGGTGTCGTTTCACAACATGCCAGTCGAGGTCTATCCGGACATCGCCGACAACTACGTGAACGTCATCAGCCAGTGGCCCGGGCATTCCGCAGAAGAAATGGAACAGCAAGTCTCGGTTCCAGTTGAGATTCAGGTGTTTGGAATTCCTCACCTCACGACGGTGCGATCGGAGTCGATTTTCGGCCTTTCCCTGATCACCTTGATCTTCGACGACCAATCGGTCAACGATTGGAATCGCCAGAAGGTGCTCGAAAGGCTCACGCAGGTGAGTGTGCCTGCGGGAGTGCAGCCTCAAATCGGAACGGACTGGAGCATGACCGGCCAGATTTATTGGTACACGATCCGGAGCACGAATCCGGCGTATGACCTGATGAATTTGAGGAGCATCGAAGACTGGACTCTGTACAAGGAATTCAGGAAAGTTCCGAATGTCGTGGATGTGAGCGACTTCGGGGGCACCGCGCGCGAATATCAGGTGCGCGTCGATCCCAACAAGCTCATCTCCTATGGCTTGAGCATCAGCCAGGTGGAGAACCAGCTTACCAATAACAACGTAAACGCCGGCGGCAGCTTCGTCGAAGAGGGCTTGCAGCAACTGAATGTCCGCGCACTCGGACTTTACCGCAACGTGCAGGATATCGAGAATACGGTGTTAACCACCGCGAATGGCGCTCCCGTTCGCGTAAAGGACATCGCGGTCGTGGAGTGGGGACCAAAGATTCGGCTGGGACACATGGCCAGGGCCGATCATCGTCCTGACGGCGTCATTGTCGATGAGCCAGATGTCATCCAGGGCGGCGTGCTGATGCGCAAGGGGGCCGAAGAAGGCCCCACGATTGAAGGGATTCACCAGAAGGTGGACGAGCTCAACAATCACATCCTGCCCGAAGGTGTGAAGGTCATTCCCATGCTCGACCGCAGCGATCTGCTTCATTACACGTTGCACACGGTGCTGCACAACCTCGGCGAGGGGATGATCCTTGTGACGATCATCCTCTTCTTGTTTCTCGGTAATCTTCGCGGAGCCTTCATTGTTGCGCTCACCATTCCGTTTGCGTTGCTTTTCGCATCTATCTTTCTCAACCTTAGCCATATCCCCGCAAACCTGATCTCGCTTGGCGCGCTCGACTTCGGAATGGTGGTGGATGGTGCCGTCGTCATGATGGAAAACATCATCCGGCATATCAGTCGCGGCGTACCAGCACTTACTGAAGGCGGAATCGGAGATTCCGCGTCCGTCGCTGGTCGACGCATCACGATGAACCAAAAGACGTCGGTGGAGATGATTCGCGATGCTGCTCACGAGGTTCAGCGCCCGGTTTTCTATGCCATCGCCATTATCATCACCGCCTACATGCCGATCTTCACACTGCAACGAGTCGAAGGACGTTTATTCCGGCCCATGGCGTGGACGGTTGCGTTCGCATTACTCGGTGCAATCGTTTTCTCGGTCTTCATTGTGCCTGTGCTGGCAGCGCTGCTATTTCCGCGTGGTATTAAGGAATGGCAAAACCCGGTGATGGAGTTCCTGAAGGAGCGGTATCGGGGCGTGGTGAAGTCGGCGATCGAGAATCGCTGGATCACCGTTGGCGTTGGCCTGGCGTCGTTGGCCGTCGCTCTTTTCCTGACGTTCAGCGGCGTCATTGGCTCAGAGTTTCTGCCCCACTTGGACGAAGGCGCAATCTGGGCGCGTGGCGCGATGGCAAACAGCGTAGGCGAGACGGAAGGCACGCGCTTCGCCGAGCAAAACCGGTATGTCTTCGCTTCGTTCCCCGAGGTCACGAAAGTCGTATCGCAATCCGGGGCGCCCGACGATGGAACCGACACGGGAGGATTCGGCAATACGGAATATTTCATCGACTTGAAACCCAAGGACCAATGGCGACCTATTTTTCATCGGAATAAAGAGGAGCTGATCGCCGCGATGGATCGCGAAGTGGAGAAGCATCCTGGGGCCTTCTGGAATTTCTCCCAGCCCATTGAGGACAACGTGGATGAAACGATGACCGGCACGAAAGGCGGACTGTGCGCCAAGTTATACGGGCCGGAATTGGACCTTCTCGAGGAAAAGGGAGAAGAGATCAAAGACGTAATGGCCAAAATTGACGGGGTCAAGGACCTGGGAATTCAGCGCGATACGGGCCAGCCAAATATCGATCTCACCGTTGACCGTCAGGCGGCTGCGCGCTTCGGCATCAATGTGGCCGATATACAGGATGCCGTCCAGACCGCCATCGGCGGTAATCCCGTCAGCCAGGTCCTGCAGGGAGAGGCGGTCTACAACGTGGTCGTGCGTTATCAGAAACCATACCGCGACACCAAAGAGGCTATCCAAAATATCCGGCTGCTCTCTCCTTCCGGAGAGCGCGTCTCGCTGGCACAGTTGACCAAAGTTCAGATTCGCGATGACGCCTACGACATTTACCGGGAAGGCGGTTCGCGCTATGTCGCCATCCGTTTTGAGGTTCGCGGACGCGACCTTGGCACCACGGTCAAGGAAGCCATCGATAAGATCGCCAGGAATGTTCAGTTACCGCATGGCTATCACCTGGAGTGGTCTGGAGAATATGACAGCGAAACGCGAGCCGAAAAAAGGTTGCTTCTCATCGTTCCCCTCACAATCTTTTTGATATTCATCATTCTCTATGCCATGTTTCGTTCCTTCAAATGGGCGCTGTTGATTATCGCTAATGTGGCCATGGCTCGCGTGGGAGGCCTACTCGCTCTCCTTGTGACCGGCACATACTTCAGCGTATCTTCCGGTGTCGGCTTCCTGGCGCTCTTTGGGGTTTCAGTCCAAACGGGTGTCATCATGCTTGAATACATCAATCAGCTTAGGGTGCGGGGCTACACCATTGATGGTGCGGCAGTTGAAGGCGCCGTCTTGCGGCTGCGTCCGATCCTGATCACCATGCTTGTGGCTACCTTGGGATTGCTTCCTGCTGCGATGTCCCATGCTATCGGCTCGGATTCGCAGCGTCCGTTTGCCATTGTCATCGTAGGAGGCCTCCTCTCAGATCTCCTGTTGAGTATCTTCTTGCTGCCGACCCTCTATGTCTGGATCGCTAGGGACGGAGATACCCTTCCTGCTCCGGAAACGGGGGTTTCACTTGAACACTAAGTTCTTCCTAACTCGAATCCTCTTTGCTTTGTCTCGACATCTTCTTGCTGTTTTACTTCTGACGGCTTCGTCGAAACTGGTGTTTGCGCAAGGCGGATTGACCTGGGAGCAGGTGAAGGCAAAGTTCGAAGCAGCCAATCCGGCGTTGAAAGCGGATGCCGACAACGTGGACGAAATGCAAGCAGAGGAAATCACAGCCTTTCTTCGTCCGAACCCGCAATTCACGCTATCGGTCGACGGCAACCAGGCCGCGCCGCACAATGGAGTCTGGACGCCGTTTAAAGGAACCACTGAGCAACCGAACTTCAGTTATCTGCATGAGCGTAAACATAAGCGCGAGCTCCGCCTTGAGAGCGCACAGGAAGGCACGCGCATCACGCAGTCGCAGCATGAAGACTTGGAACGAAACATGGTGTTTGCTTTGCGATCAGCGTTTGTTGGGACACTGCAGGCCAAGTCCGTCCTCTATCTTGCGAAAGCTGATCTCGAGTATTATGACCACATCATTGAGATCAGCCGCACCCGTTTCAAAGCTGGCGATCTTGCCCAGATCGACCTTGATCGGATTGAATTACTGCGCGTGCAATACGAGTCGGAGATTGAAACCGCGATTGTCAACCTGCGCACCGCGAAGATTCAACTTCTGCAGATGCTGAATGACCGCACACCCGTAGACCAGTTCGACGTGACGGGCACTTTCGACTTCATCGATGCGCTGCAGCCGCTGGATACTTACCGGAATGCCGCCTTGGCGGCTCGGCCCGACCTGCAGGCGGCGCTGCAAACGATTCAACAGTCCGTTACGAACCACAAGCTGGCCATGGCAAACGGCTCTACGGATCCGACCTTCTCAGGTTGGTTCACAAATAATTCCTCTACCAACAATCCGAACGGCTCCGAGACAATCGGTGGCAGCGTGAGCGTTCCACTTCGCATCTTCGACCGAAATCAGGGCGAAAAGAAACGCACTCTGATCGACATCGATCGCAGTCAGCAGGCCAGCGACGCTGCCCGCGCGCAGGTATTCAGCGACGTGGACACGGCCTACGAACTGGTGCGCAGCAATATTGAACTCCTCAAGCCCTATAAGGCGAAGTACAACGATCAGGCCTTGCGTGTTCGCGACACGGTCACCTTTGCCTACGAACACGGCGGTGCTTCGCTGATGGACTTCCTCAACGCGCAGAGCGATTACCGGCAAGTCCAGCTTGCCTACGTGCAGCTGGTTGGGGCTTATTTGACCGCGACCGGCCAACTCAACCTCGCTGTTGGAAGCGAAGCTATTCAATAGCTGTTTCAGAATTCGAGAGCGTGCACGCTTCGAAAGGCGGACTCAGAATATGACGCGTGAAGAAGCCAGAATTCGAATCGAGGAAATCGGCATTTTCCCCGGAATTCGAGTTGATTCCGCGGATCAGGCCTTGTATTGCGCCGAGATTCTTTATGCATCCGGGATTCCGATCGGTGAGATTCCCATGACTGTCCCAGATGCGCTGAAAATCATTTTTCAGGTAAGCAAAAAGTTTCCTGACATGGTTGTTGGCGCGGGAACGGTACTTGACGGCGATACGGCTCTTCGATGCATTGATGCCGGAGCACGCTTCATCACCAGCACCGGGTTTATTCCAGAAGTAGTTGCGGCCACGCTCAAAGAGAACGTCGTGGCGATTCCAGGCGCCCTTACGCCCACGGAGGTAATCGCCTGCCGAAAAGCCGGCGGAGACTACGTAAAAATATTTCCCGCCGCTTCGCTCGGCGGCGATTTGTATATTCGTTCACTCAAGCTCCCGCTCCCTGAGATTCCGCTGATCGCTGCCGGCGGAGTCAGCCTGCAGACGGCGGAGAGCCTTATTGAGGCTGGTGCGTCCGCTCTGGGAGTTGGAATGGAACTCCTGCCGAAAGATGCAATCGCACGCAAACAAGATCATCGCATTCGCGAGCTCGCGCGCCGCTTTCTGGCTTTGGTCCGGAAGGGTCGCTCATCGACTGAGAATCAGCGAGCGTGACGGTTCCTCCTGCTTGAGGGCTGCGGAGTTGGACCTTACAAATGCCTTATAAACCATTTTGAATGGTCTTAAGTTAGCTTCATGCCTCCTTCAGATTGAAATCGACATACTCGATTCAAGAGGAGAACAAATCATGAAGCTCATCCGTGCGACCACAATCGTTGCAGCGTTGAGTATCGCTTCAATCACCCTGGGATACGCGGACGAATCCGCCAGCCAGAAGTTCAGCAAGGAGGAGTTGCATAAGCTGGTTCGGGAAGCCCACAGTGTCGACCAATATCGGCAGCTTGCGAGTTACTTCAGAGCCAGGCAAATCAAGCTTCAGCAACAGGCGCAGGCTGAAAGGGCGGAATGGCAGCGCCGCAGTCAAGACATCTCCAGCGTTTCTATGAAGTATCCGCGCCCTGTGGACTCATCCAGAAATCGATATGAATATTTCATGTATGAAGCTGGACAGATGGATCAGGAGGCTTCACACTACGAGAACCTCGCCTCAGCGACAAAATAGCCTCTCGTTTCCCTACGGTCAAGAGGGTGGCGGGGCTGTCCACTCTGCGCCATCCTCATTAATTCTTTGTGTCTCGTTTATGGTTTATTGATTATGTCCCAGATATTCTTGGATTACTCGGAATAGGCAGAATCCAAGAGAGTTATGAAATCTTCTCAAACCCCTCGCGATGGAAAACTGGGAGGTTGGCTTCGATTTCTCGGCGAAGCTTTGGGAGGCGGTTGGGCAGTTATTCTGCTCTGTTTCTCAGGTTACATCCTGCACTTCAACTCGGCACCCGTGGGATTTCTTTGTCTGCTCGTCGTTGTGGCTGAGGCGATTATTTGCGGATTTTGGCAGGCAACGGTCGTGTCGGTTATAGGTGCCGCCTGCCTGGACTTCCTGTTTTACCCTCCCTACCTAACGTTGAACATTACCGATCCACAAGACTGGGTCGCGCTCGGCGCATTTGAGCTGAGTGCCCTGGTCGTCAGCCGGGTGTCCTCCCGTGAACAGCGGAGCACTCATGAGGCAGGTGTGCAGCGGATGGCAATGGAGCAGCTGTACGAGCTCAGCCGTTCCACATTGATGATCAACTTGCATCAGCCCGCTGGGCCGCAGTTATCGCAGGTGATTCGGACAATATTCTCCGTCGAAGGTGTGGCAATTTTTGATGCCAATTCAGGTAAGTGTGATATCGCAGGAAGCCTTGGAGAGGGAGAAGAGAATACTGCAAAGGAGTGCTATTTCCTTCAGGAAAATGGCGACGATCCCGTCACGGGAATATCGGTCAGGGTACTCAGGACCCGAAATACCTCCGTGGGTGCGATCGCAATTCGTGGCACTCTGGGTCCACTTGTAACTGATGCTCTCGCTTCCTTGGCAGCCATCACGCTTGATCGATGCGTGTCGTTCGAGAAAGAGATTCAGATTGAACAGGCTCATCAAAGCGAGCGACTTCGAGCGGCGGTTCTTGATTCTCTCGCCCACGCCGTGAAGACGCCGCTTACGGCGATTCAGACCGCAAGCTCGGGACTGCGAGAGGTTGGGCCCTTGAACGAATCGCAAGGGCAGCTGGTTTCTCTTGTCGAGAACGAGACCAACAAGCTTAGTCAGCTTTGTACGCGTCTTCTTCAGACGGCGAAGCTGGAGGCCGAGGATTTGACGCTCCAGAAGGACGAGATTGAGGTCTCTGATCTGGTTGGGCGCGTGCTTCGAGAGCAATCCGGACGCATGGCTGGACACCCCATCGAAGTAGTCTTTGCCAACACCTCTTTGAAGGTCCGAGGCGATTCGGAACTGCTTTCGATGGCCCTCGCTCAGTTTCTCGACAATGCAGCCAAATATTCCTTCGCCGGCCAGAAGGTGAAGGTCTCGGCATGGGAGAGTCACGCGGAGGTAACCATCTCAGTGCACAACTTCGGGCCTCCGATTCCGATTTCCGAGCGGGAGAAGATCTTTCAGCGTTTCTATCGGGGCAAAGGTTCAAAGGCCATGGCCGAAGGAACAGGAGTTGGTCTCTCGACAGTAAAAATGGCGGCCGAAGCGCATCGCGGCCACACATGGGTCATCAGCGACGCGGAAGAAGGAACGACTTTCTTTCTTTCATTACCGGGAGATGGAAGGAGAACAGAATGAACGAAAATCAGTCCACCGTACTTATCGTCGACGATGAACCTTCAATTCGAATTTCACTGCGCACCATTCTAAAAGGATTGGGATTCGCAGTGATCGAGGCCGCGCGTGGCGAGGAGGCAGTCTCACTGGTACGAACTGCCCATTTTGATATCGTGCTTCTCGATATCAACATGCCCGGGTTGGGCGGGATCGAGGTATGCCGTGCAATCCGAAAAATCACGCCGCAATTGCCCATCGTCATGCTCACGGTGCAAGGCAGCGAAGATCGCAAGGTGGAGGCATTGGATTCCGGAGCAGATGACTACATTACGAAGCCTTTTCAACTTCGCGAGCTGATTGCACGAATCCGAGCGGCAGTCCGCCGCAATAGGATTGCTGACGAAGAGAGTACGCTCATTATGATTGGTGACGTGCAGCTTGATACTTCACGGCATCTCGTTCAGAAGAAGGGACGACGGGTTCACCTGACTCCGAAGCAATTTGATTTGCTCCATTACTTGATGGCGAACGCCGGTAGACCCGTGCCTCATGCCAGGCTGCTCCGAACGGTTTGGGGACCTGAATACGGGAATGAACTTGAATACCTCCGTACCTTCGTGCGTCAAGTGAGAATGAAAATTGAAGACGACCCGGCGAATCCAATTTACCTTCTCACGGAGTCACACATTGGGTACCGTTTCAGCGAGTCGATTTAGCGAATCAAAAGCTCTATCCGTTTCGTTAAATCCGGACATGGCGGGCGAACGAGGTCGACGCCGGGCAGGTAAAACCTTCATCGTTCTGCCTTCGGACGCAACGATTACTGTGATTTCACGCGCGTGACGTGATTGGCTCTAACCAAACTTATTATTTGCTGAACGGCACACCATAGGCGAGGAGAGCCACGTGCGGCGGACGATGTTGAGCACCGACCAGGCGCGCCTGCTTGCCCATCGCTCTCCAAACGCGGAGAGCGGTCGCATTCATATAGAGAAGCCGGATTTGTTCACGGCTGTCGCCTTTCTGGGTATAGACGCTGAGTGTCCCCAGCAGATCTGTCTTGTCGGTGGCGGCGAGATAAGGTCCCATGCTCACTGCGGGAGCATTTTCAACGTCGTCTATTTCCGAGGCACTCTGCGCGATAACCGTGTAATTCATGGCACTCCTTGTTTGTTCCGAAATGAGCCGGAACAGAAGATCGTTCGATGTGGGGTTGTAGGACGAAAGCATTCAGTTCTCCTTGAGCACAACTGCCGAAGCAGTCCAATCGACGGATCCGGGGTCGTTTCAGGCAGGTTCCGGTGCATGGAAGGCGAACCAGTAGAACCGCCTCCAGCAGAACATGCAACGCACGGGCCAAAGTGCGAACATGCTGAGCAGGCCATCGTACTGGCGCAGTTCGGCGGGTTTGAATTGCAACGAGTTACATACAGGGCATTTGTGCTTCAACCAGATCAGTTGAGGCAGCCATGCGGGTCGGTTCCAGAGCGTCGTGTCCATGCAAGTTTCCCTTCGTTTGTGTTACAGTCCGCCGTTCTTGTGGGCGCCGCAGTGCGCATCGAGCCATGCGAGCAGAGTACGGACACTGCCGGTTGCCATAGCCACGCAGAAGTCAGCTGCGCCATAGTAGAGATGAATCGTGTCCCCGTCAGCGCCAATGGTCTGTCCACAAGGAAACACGACATTTTTCACATCGCCAGCGCATTCATACGGAGCCTCGGGCCCGAACATCCAGGAATCGCCGCGCTGCAGGCAGAGTTCCGGTTTCTCGAGATCGAAGAGCGCGAGTCCCAGGCGATAGATGCTTCCCGCGGCCGTTTGCCGAACCCCGTGATAAATCGTCAGCCAGCCCTTCGACGTTTCAATCGGCGGCGAGCACAGCCCGATCTTATTCGCGTCCCACCATCCCCCGCGGCGAGCCTCGAGCATGACTTTGTGGTTGCCCCAAAAACGAAGGTCCGGCGAGTAGGAGATCCACATGTGTGCGCCGGTGGAAGTGACGGGACGATGGATCATGGCCCAATAGCCGTTGATGCGCCTAGGCAGCAGAGCCGCATCCTTATCCTCCGGCTGCATGATGACGCCAAATCGTTCGAAATTTCTGAAGTCTCGCGTTAATGCGAGCGAGACGCCGGGGCCACCGCGTGCAAACGAGGTGTACGCGACTGCATATTGCTCAAGCTCGGGAACGTAGGTGATGCGCGGGTCTTCGATGCCCCAGATTTCTTCAGGAAACTGGCGCGGATTTGCAACCAGGGTTGGTTCAGGATCGATGCGCCAATCGTCGATTCCATTCTTTGAGCGCGCCGCGCACAAATGCGACAGGCCGGTGCGCTCCTCCACGCGGCACAACAGTAAAGTATTTCCGTCGGGCAGTCGCACTGCTCCCGCGTTGAATACGCTGTTGATGGGGTAAGGCCAGTTTTCCCGGCTTAGTATAGGGTTGCCGGAATAGCGGGTGAACAGGGGCAAGTCGGTACCGCCTCCTGGTTTCGCGCGCCCAGTTGTTTTGAGCTCTAGCTCGGCAACCGCGGGGGATTGTGGATTCAAAGAGAGGCACTCATTTCATTTTGGAGTTCATGTGCGTTGGTTACAATCTCTCCCTGCATTGCAAGAAGAGCCATCAGGAATGAAAGTGTCGATTCGGCACCCTGGTTTTCATTCACTCGGTCAGGGTGCAATCCGTCTCTGCACCCGCCCGTTGCCGCATCGTAGACAGGGACCTGGAGGTCGTTTTTTCCTAGGAACCAGCGGAAAGTACGCTGCGCTTCCTCAAGCCAGCGGGATTGGCGCGTGAGGCGGTAGGTTTCCATGCAGGCGCAGATCGTTGCGCAAGCCTCGACAGGTTGCTGATCGAATCGGGCCTTCTCACGCCCCTCTGCGAAAAATCCATTGGAGCCAATGGGCACAAAGATCTCGTCATCGGCAAAATGCTGTGTGGCGACAAGCCACTCGAGAGACTCAATTCCCTTCGCGATCATCCTGCGATTTCCGCTGTGCCATCCCGACAAAATAAGCGCCTGCGACAACCGCGCGTTTGAGTAAGACAGGCTCTTTTCGAACCAATGCCAGGTCGCCGAACAACTTCGTTCGTATCTATCCAGCAGCTTGTTGGCGAGCGCGTTCCTTGCTCCCTGAACTGCCCGGTCTCCTGGAAACCAGTCCAGGTAGGCCTGTATTCCGAGGACACTGAAGGCCCATGCGCGAGGGCTGTTGAAAGTGAGAACCGCCGGCAGAGCAGCCTCAAACAACCTGCCCGCTGCACCGCGCAATCCGGCATCCCGCGAATGGCCCAACACGGTGCCCAGCGCCCAAAGCGAGCGGCCGTGACTGTCTTCGGAGCCGACATTCTCCAGCCATCTCCGGTCGTAGCCAAGGAAATTTCTGAACCGTCCATTTTCGGAGTTAAATGCAAGCCACAGAAATGCCAGGTAGCGATGTGAGAGTGCAGCATAATCCACGGCGTTTCCGTAGAGTGTGGCCTCATTCAAAGTGTTCGACACAATGAGAGCACGCGCGTTGTCATCGGTGCTGTATCCCTCGGCGGTGTTGGGCACCGAGAAGATGGCGTGCTGAAGCATCCCCGTATCGTCGGTCATGTTTACAAGGTGCGCGGCATTGAGCACCGGCAGGCTGTCTGTTTCCCGCAGTGCGAGTTCGTCCTGCTGCGCCGGTCTGGGGCGTAAACTTCGTTCGAAACGGGCTCGCTGAAAGCACGCCATGTAGGACCGCGCAGTCTTTGGCCATGTGGTATTCCGGGAATAGAGATAGGCGCGCTTGCGCATCGCGTGGCGTTCAGCATCATTGTCCAGGAGCCGCGTTACGGCTTTCGCAATCGAGCCGGGATCATCGAATGGAACAATGATGCCTCGCCCATCCGCCAGTAGCTCTTTCGCATGCCAGTAAGGCGTCGAAACGATGGCTTTGCCGGCGCCCAGGGCAATGGCCAGTGTGCCGGAAACTACCTGTGCCTCCTGCCTGTAAGGTGTAATGTAAACATCCGCCGCGCCCACATGCTCGATCAGCTCCTCCGCATTCACAAAGCGATTATTGAGAATCAACTGCGATGAGACACCCAGTTCCTCGGCCAACGCTCGCAATCCTTCCCGATACTGTTCTCCGTCGCGCCTGCGGATATGAGGATGTGTCACGCCAGAGACGATGTAGACCACCTTGGGGTACCGCGCCAGAATTGGCGGCAGCGCACGGATCACATTCTCGATGCCTTTGTTCGGAGAAAGCAGACCGAAGGTCAGAAGGACAGATTTCCCTTCCGTGCCGAAGCGATCCTTAAAGTAGTTGGGATCCATGAAGTGCATTTCAGGCACGCCATGCGGAATGATATCGATCTTCTCGCTTGGAACTGCGTACACGTCGTGCAGTAAGTTAGAGGCCAGCGTGCTCATGACTACCAGACGATCAGAGAGCGCCGCAATCTCCTCAAGGACTGCACGCTGCTGCGCGTCAGGCTCTCGCAGCACAGTGTGCAGAGTGGTCACTAGAGGCATTTTCAGTTTGCGAAGAAGGGCGAGGATGTAGTCGCCCGCGCTGCCGCCATAGATGCCGTATTCATGCTGGAGACACACAAGGTCGTTCCCGTTGAAATTGAGAAAATCGGCTGCGCGCGCATACGAAGCTAGTTCTTCCTGCTCGAGCTCGAGGCGAACTTGAACTGGATAGTCGTATTTCGAATTTGGATCGTTTACCGGGATTGCAAACAGACGGTCGTGCCCGTATTCAGCTTCAAGAGCTGTGCACAGGTCGGTGGTGAACGTCGCAATTCCGCACTCCCGCGGAAGATAATTCCCTACAAAGGCAATGCGCGTCGGCAAAGGATCCGGCGGAGCTTTGGGTCCAAGCGAGGTTGCTAACCCCGCAGGATGGCCGTTGGCCACGCTTGCTGGATGTGTTTCATTGGAATACATGGCATCCTGCTTTCATTCGAGCCCGCTTCGCACCGCAGGCGTGATGCGCCTACACGGTGCTGTCGAAGCCTGTGAGAGCGCATTTCGAATCTGGCGTCAGATGTCCGTTGGGCAGTCCAGGGAAGTCTCTTCCTGAATCTGTCTGGGCTGCACCGTGACAGTCGCAACATAGACGCCAAAGTACTTGGCTGTCTGTATCGAATTGAGCTCCGCAGCATTGAACCGTTGTGCGATTCCTTCGAGCGCGCGGCAAAGAGCATAGGCTGTCGCGCTGCCGCGGGACCTGCCAAAGCCTCTGCGGGCGCAGGGGCCCTGAATCCACATGAAATGCCATCCCGCCTGGCGAATCATGGTGTCGAAAATCAGAGCGTCGAGCTCCTCAATTCGCGCCCAGTGATCGCCGACCGGCTCGCTGAGTGGGTCCAGTCGGTTGGGCAGAATACATCCGTTGCGTAGGAAAACGGAATGCGATTTCACGAATCCATCTTTTTTGAGGGTGCAGGCGCCTCACCCCGGCTCGATGGGAATCCTGTAACCACCAACGAATTTTGCGAAGCGATCGAGCCGGGCTGCTCGATTGAATCTTCAAAGTCTTGGCTCGACTCCGCTGGAAGATTTGCTGATGTCTCCTCCGAGAAGCCTGTTGCGTCGGGCTGGCTTTCCGGCCGGTACAAATGTGTGCCCATAGGATTGCGGAAAGGTTGAGGACTCGCGAAGTCCCTCTTTTGAACAAGACTCATGATGATTCCAGTCGTGCCGTTGCGTACTTGAACGATGCTCGTCCGAAGCGAAGCCTGGAATGCCAAAGGCGAGAAGGGAAATAAAAACTACTCCTTTGAGCATACGCTCTAATTGGTGCACGTGCCGCTCATTGTTGGGAGCGGCCGCCTCTAAGTAATCAGGCTCGCTTAAATTTGAAACGAATGAACTTACGTGCGACAACAGCCTCTCTCGGTTACCTCCTTACGTAGGTGAAATCGGAGCTTCGCCGAACTGGCTCTTTTCTCCTCTCGACTTGACACCTTAGTGGAAACAGGTCTTGCGCCAGGAAAGTGTCTCTTGGCTGAGCGCCGTTTCTCCAGCCTTAGTGATGGCGTAATACTTGGCATCCCGGCTGCTCTCAGTCTTGCTGAATGAGCATTACAGCTCAGCAATTGTTTCATCCACTTGAAAGAATGAAAGTGAAGCGGAGCATTCCTTTCCCTCTTTCCGATGGCTCCCCCGCTAATTGAGCCGATTGCTCATGATTTCTCGACGATGCCTTGAGGGTATCGAATCTGAGAAACGAATGGAGAAAACAAAGATGCCACTTACCACCGTCCTCATCACAATTGTTGCAGCAGGCCTCCTTCTGTGGATTGTGAATCGTTTCATCCCAATGCAGTCACAAATCAAATCGATCTTGAACGCCTTGGTTGTCATTGTCCTGGTCCTGTGGATTGCGAATCTTTACGGGCTGTTTCAGCACCTCAGTAAATTCCGCGTCGGACATTAATGAACGCACCGGTGAGGCCTTTACAGCTCCGGCAACCAACACAAGGCAAAACCCAACAAAGCAGTCCATTGACTGCAGGAGTAACCGTGAAGCACACACTTTTGTTCGTGATAGGAAGCGTGCTTGGTTTGAGCGTATTTGTTCAGGCCAGCCCGCAAGATTCAATTGCCCTCATGCCGGTCGGCCCAACGTCCGCTTCCACTGAGACTAGTCGGACGGTCGAAGCCGTGAATTATCAGCATCGTGGAGGAGCCTCAGAGATAGATCTGGCAGGAACGGCTTTGCTGCCCTCGGTCCAGGGAAAAGCCAAAGTGCGCAGCAAGCGCGGCACGATGGAGGTTGAAGCGGAATTTGAGAATTTGCAAAGTCCTACGACTTTTGGCACCGAGTACCTGACTTACGTGATGTGGGCGATCTCTCCGGACGGCCGCGCAGTGAACCTGGGAGAGGTTCTGATCGGAGGCAATGCGCAAAGCAAACTGACTGCCACCACCAATCTCCAGGCGTTCGCACTGATCGTCACAGCGGAGCCTTATTTTGCCGTGCGCCAGCCCAGCAATGTCGTCGTGCTTGAAAATGTCGTTCGCCCTGACACGAAGGGCACGCCTGAAGCTATGAACGCGAAATATGAGCTCATGGAACGCGGGGGTTATATTCCGACCGGTTACAAATTTGACCCGGTGGTTCTGGATGCCAAGCTGCCCCTGGAGTTTCTTGAAGCGCGGAATGCCGTGCGTATCGCACAATCAGAAGGCGCGGAGAAGTACTCCGGAGACAGTTATAAACGTGCTGTTGAGTTGATGGACAGCGCCGACCTATACGCAACGGCAGGACGTTCGGATAAGAAGCAACTAATCGCGAAGTCTCGCGAGACCGTACAAACTGCGGAAGATGCACGGGAAATAGCGGTCAAGCGGATGGACGAAGATCGTGCGGCGCAGGAGCGCCAGGACGCGGCCGATGCACAGGCGCAATCGCGCGACGAGGCCGAAAGGGCGACGCGCCAGAAAGAGCGGGCCCAAGCCGAGGCTGCCGCCGCTCAGGATGCAGCGACCAAGGCCCACACGGATATGGTCAACAGCCAGGAAGCCTCAGCTGTTGCAATCGATGCGGCGCAAGCGGATGCCGACCAGTCGCGGTTGGCTGCCCAGATAGCGAAACAAGGAGAAGATAAGGCAGACAGTGAAAAAGTGTCGATGCGTGCGCAATTGGAAGCACGGCTGAATGAAATCCTCGAGACACGCGACAGCGCGCGAGGACTGATCGTCAGCATGTCGGATGTGTTGTTTGACACCGGACACTACACGCTGAAATCGGGAGCGAGAGAAAAACTAGCCAAGATTGCCGGAATTTTGATCGCATATCCAGGGCTCAACATCGCGGTCGGAGGATATACCGACAATGTAGGTGGCGATGAGATGAACCAGAAGCTCTCAGAGAACCGTGCCGGAGCTGTCCGTGAATTCCTCGTGCAGCAGGGCGTAGTGGCAGGCTCGGTGAGCGCAACGGGCTTTGGTAGCAGTTCACCTGTAGCTTCGAACGAAAACTCGACTGGGCGGCAAGAGAATCGGCGAGTGGAACTAGTCGTTTCGGGCGAAGCAATTGGAAGCCCTGTCAACACAACGATCGGAAGCATCCGCTAACTTCAACCCGTAGTCCTCTGCGGACGAAACATGGGCTGCAGAGGACGTGAACGGAGTGATTGGAGCGGGCCCATGAGTCTCATCAAGAAAATCGATGTCAACGCACATTTCGCTGCGCGGCGAGCGATGAGAAGTGGCAAGATGCGGCCACTTGGGCGCCCAGGCGCCTCCGTCAAAGTGCAGGCGACTCGGGCGAAGATAGTTCCGGCTATGGTTAGAGAGGGACTTCCGTGTCAAGTTCTGTCGACTGCGCCCTCTACGATCGCCAAGGAGTCTGACGAGGCCCGCGCGCCCAAAGGGTCGCGCAGCCGACCGTTGTGAAGCTGAATCTGCGCTGCCCGCAGGATGGATGTGTCATGCAGATTCACGTTACCGTTTGCTGGCGCCAGTAGTCGGAAGATGGTGTTCGAGCTTTTATGTCGGCAAGTCAGGCTTGGTTTCATGGGGTCTGCAGTGACAACGTTATTGAAGATATCCATTGCGCTCTTCCGGACGCCCCTGGGATATTGCGCAATGGCTTCGGCTTGCAGCGGTGGGTTACCGCCCGCCCTGTGTTTCCCTCGGGCCGCTACTTGATAGATCCATAAATGCAAACGGCGAAGCTAGCCTGCTTCGCCGTCTTCTGCTGCGTTGTAATGTCTACTTGTGGTCGCTCCCGTTGTGCGGGGAAATACCCCCGCCGTGAGCTTGACCACCGGTTGGGTGCGCTTGGCCCCCGTGCGAGGCAGCACTGCGCGGAGCTGAGTTGTTCGAAGCCTTATGATCTGGGCTCGGTCGGGTCCCGCCGACATGGGAGCTTGCGCCCTTCTCTTGCTTTGCTCCGCTGCCGGCGCGTGCTTCGCGGCCGCCCCCTGAGGATCCTTTATAAGCAACGCGGCCAACTCCACCGTGATAGCGTCCTCCGCCGTCACCGTTAAAGCGGTGGCTGCCCCAGCCGTGCTCATAGCCCCAGCCAGCCCAGGGCCCCATGCCCACGAAGATGCCGTTGTAGAAATAGCCCGCCCCGTAATATCCCATTGGCGCGCAGCCGTAAGGCTCATATCCGTAGTATCCGTACTGGCAGGAGGGCTGAACGCCGATGTTGATGGAAAGCTGCGCAGGAGACGATGGCGCAAGCGCCAGACCGGCGAGCAACGCAGTGGTAGAAAAGAGAATCTTGAGTCCACGCATGTGTGACCCCCTCAGGTGTCTGCGGTTCCGATTGTGGTGTAGGATGCTCAGTTGCGGCCAAGAATAATCCAGCAACGTCAGCCACTATAAGGATTTTGAAACCGTGCAGGGTTCGCCCTCTTCATCCTGGGCCTTGACTATCTATCCTTACAATTTCCACCTTAGCCGCCGCCATGTCCAGAGTCTGAGCTATAGGGCTCATCCTCGGCTGCCACGACTGCCGATGAAGCATCCTCGCATTCGAGCGAGAACGCGCGCGCTGGGGGCAGAATCACGATGAAGGCCACAAGGAAGCACCAACAGTATGACTGGTCAAGACCGATCGAAAGCCTTGGAACATCATCCTGGTCGTACCCCGAGGGTTTAGCTGCAGAGACTCAGCGGGTTCGAAATGACACACTCCCCGAGTGAGCAATGTTGCTCAGATATTTCCGCGGCAAGCTGCTAAAGCTCAATTGAGGGAGTACGCGGTCCGAAGCTGATGCCGGCCTTTCAAAAGGCCGCGGTCGTCGATGTGATCACGTAAGAAATCTATGATGCAAACAGTGATTTCAGGTCCAGGGGAACTAGTCCTCTGCTCAAATGCCGAACTGAAACAAAGCAATTCAAACGAATTCAACTGGGTTTTCTTTGTTGTGATTGCAACCTTCCATATGGGAGCATTGGCGGCGTTCTTCTTCTTTCGTTTGTCATCGTTCGCACTATTCCTCGTAATGTGGCTTTTGAGCCAGAACGTCGGCATCGCAGTCAGCTATCACCGCCAGCTCACGCATCGGGGTTTCACTACACCGAAGTGGCTGGAGCACGCTATGGCGCTATGCGGTGCGTTGGCGTTGCAGGGTAGCCCAACCTACTGGGTTGCAGTCCACCGCATGCACCACCGATACACTGACCGACCGGGTGATCCGCATTCACCTCGCGATGGCAAATGGTGGTCGCATATGGGTTGGATTATGCGTGGCGCGTTGCATAATGAGACCGCCATGATCGTTCGTTACGCGCCTGATCTGCAGAGGGACCGCTTTTATCGATGGCTGGCTGTCTGGCACTGGCTGCCGATCACGCTCACCGGCATTGTGCTATTGGGAACAGGAAGTGCCGTCGGAGGATGGAAACTTGGTCTATCGTGGCTCCTCTGGGGCGTGCTTCTTCGAATTTCGGTGGGCTTCCATGTCACATGGCTAGTTAACTCGGCAACACATCTCTGGGGCTCTCGGCGCTTCAATACTCAAGACGATTCAACCAATAACTG
Source organism: Occallatibacter sp. (assembly GCA_035487015.1). GTDB lineage: Bacteria > Acidobacteriota > Terriglobia > Terriglobales > Acidobacteriaceae > Telmatobacter. Next base: position 290,764 of record DATHMP010000042.1, read on the forward strand.
GTGGGTCGCTCTTTTGACCGGTGGGGAGGGTTGGCACAACAACCACCATGCACATCCGGTGTCGGCAAATCACGGTATGGCACGGTGGGAAGTAGATTTCAACTACTGGATCATTCGCATGCTGGGGCTGCTCGGCCTTGCGAAAGACATCAAATTGATGCGGACGAGAATGGCTCGCCATGCGAGCCAAAATTTATCAATCTTATCCTAGCGGGAAGCAACTCCCAAAACGCGAACAATGAGCTCACAATTCTTTTCCACATAGAGGGGCGCGATGCGAGAGCTGCACGATCCACCTGCTGTGGGCGGAAACAGGTGAGCAATTCTGGCCAGTATATGTCTGTGGAGCTCCCTAAGATGGATCACGTATCCGGCGCTGCCCGTGCCAGGAAGACACTGCAACCAATCTTCTTGCCGCAGAGGAAGGCCCTCCAGGAGATCCTAATGCTTGATTACTTCACGAATACGCAACTGATTGTTGCGGGCGCTGCGCTGGCCATCGCTATCATCGCGGTTGTCTCATACTTCTTCATCCGCACGACCAAGACTCGCGGTTTGCGCGCCCGATTTGGGCCAGAATACGACCGAGCTGTTGCTGTGCACGGGTCTTCGCGCGAAGCGGAGGCAAAACTGGCAGACCGCGAAACGCGCGTGAAAAGCCTGGGTCTGCGCACTCTCGCAAACACTGAACGTGAACGTTTTGTGGCGGAATGGAAGACAGTGCAAGCTCATTTTGTCGATCAACCGAAGTCTGCCGTTTCTGAAGCTGACGTATTGATCTCTGCGCTCTTGGTAGCCCTTGGCTATCCCAAGGGCGGCTTCGAACAGAGCGCAGCGGACATTTCAGTCAGCTATCCAAGCCTGACGGAAGAATATCGCCTGGCAAATGCAATAGCAGTGCGGGCTGGGCGTGCTGATGCCAGCACTGAAGAGCTTCGAACGGCAATGATTCAGTATCGAGCGATCTTTGACGAGCTTGTACAAGTTCAAAAGGCTTAGGCGAAGATGTCGACCTGATGGAGAGGTCGGGCAGCCTAGGTGAGAGGGATTGCCGGTTTCTTAGCGTTGGCGTCTGGCAATTGATCAAGCAGGACCACGTTCAGGAGCGACTTATGTACCCGGATCCGGCCGTTGTAACTAATAAAGCCGAGCTTGCGAAAGCGATTCATGAAGAAGCTGACCCTGGATCTTGTCGTTCCGATCATATCCGCCAAAGTTTCCTGTGTAATTGGCGGGATGAATGGCTCCGGTTCGCCCGGCTTGCCGAATTCCGACATCAAGAGAAGAATGCGTGCCAATCGCTTTTCGCTGGAATTGAAGAGCTGGTCAACGAGGTCAGCCTGTGTGCGCATGCTGCGTGCCAGCAGGAACTTCAGGAATATGTCAGCGAAAGCAGGCTCATCATGCATCACGCGAGTCATTTCATTTCGACTGATCATGAGCGCTGAGCAGGCATTCACGGCGGTAGCGGTTGCCATACGCAACCCCACGATCGCGGCGAGAGACTCTTCACCGACAAAATCCCCGGGGGATAGGTGGGTAATGGTGGCTTCCTTGCCTTGTTGCGAAACGACAGTGACCCTTGCGCGGCCCTTCTGCAGATAGAAGACCGAGTCCGCGGCGTCCCCCTGGCAAAAGAAGGTCTGCTTCGGTTTCAACTCGACGATGACGCGTCCGAGGCCGGCGTTTCCAAGAAAAGCAGCGGGATCGAAGGGAACGCCGTCATTGCTTGTCAACACAAATACCTCTCCTGCGCAAGAAGAATCACCGGCGGTCTTTCCGGTTGAGTGCCGACATCAGAGTTCTTCTTGCTTTGGTAAGAGAACCACAGTCCGTCTGCCGCAGGGTGAACCGAAACTACAGCTGATATCTCTCCATGATCGTACGATTAAAGGCCGCCGTCTGATCAATTTTGCTCAACTCTGAGCTCTGTATTTGTCGTGCTTACGGCGCATTTCCCATCGTGGCCCACAGCATCGACGATTGCGTATTGAGTCGACTTTCCGCATGGGATGTCATTTGTTTCGCGCATGGAGCGGTCTGCAATCACTTGGAAGAGATCTGCATGGAACCTTTCGATTCCGCCACACATCCGGCACACGAAAACCGATCGGATATGCGATCTTCTGCGTTGCGCGATAATCAGTCCCCATGAGACAAATCGACCGCCGTAAGTTCATTGAAGCTGCTATTGGCATCGGAGGCCCGCGCGGGTGGTGCGACACCTTCGCTCGCGTCTCCACCATTGTCTCGCAAGAACGTCGAAACCTCTTCCCAGGGGGCGTCGCCTCTGGCGCCCTGACTTCCACAGCGTGCGCTGTGGACGCGGCGCCCTTAGCCAGCGGCTCCCGGTCCTTGTACGCAGAGGTTGCGGAAGATGGGGCGGCGAGTTTGCGCCTATGCGCAGGACGAGTCTCATCGCCGAAATTGCTTAAGTCGGTATTCGGTCTGGCGGTTTTTCGGCCCCTTTCCCAATTTGGAGTTCATGACGGGCAACCCTTGCTTTATGATTGGCATCGTATCCGAGATTGTCCCGGTTTTCAGCCGACCTCGACGTCAACCGTCGATTTTCGCGCGATAGTCCCAAGCGGTTTCATGGAGTCCCCTGCGCACGAGCACGGGTACCCGGAAAGCACTGTCCAGGAAGCAACCTGCCATGTCGGGATCGATTCGTAATGCCACGCAAGATGGTGAAGGCGCTGCAAAGAATGCAGCTTTCCACGAGGTAGTTTTCCTCAGGGGCAGCGAAACTGGCAACCTGGTACGTGATTTCGATTGGTCTGGCACACCTTTAGGCGATCCCGAAGGATGGCCACAGAGTCTCAGAACAATCGTGCGTGTCATGCTCACTTCCCGTTTTGCGATGTGGATGGGATGGGGCCCGGAACTGACATTCCTCTACAACGATGCCTATGCCCGGATGACGCTCGGGAAAAAGCATCCCTGGGCACTCGGCAAGCCATCGCGCGAAGTCTGGGCAGAGATCTGGGAGGACATCAGTCCCCGCATTCAGCGAGTACTGGACACCGGCGAAGCAACATGGGATGAAGCTCTGCTACTCTTCCTCGAACGAAGTGGATACCGGGAAGAAACCTACCACACATTCTCTTACAGTCCACTCCACGGCGACGATGGCCGCGTCATGGGTAATCTGTGCGTTGTGTCGGAAGAGACAGAGCGTGTCATAGGCGAGCGCCGTCTTACAACATTGCGTTGTCTGGCGTCCGAGCTGAGCACCACGTCCACCGAGCGCGATGTTATGTCTGCGATCGAGCGGAGCCTCCGTACCAATACAAAGGATCTGCCGTTCACGTTGACCTATCTCTTCAACCGTGAAATCCAGGCCCGTCTTGGATGTGCAACGGGTATCGAGTCGAACCTTCCTGTCGCGCCTCCGGTTAGGACAGGGCACGATACGCACGAGAATTGGCCCATTGAAGAACTTTTGGCTCGAAAGGCGCCGATTCGAGTAGATGAATTGGTATCGCTGTTGGGTCCACTCCCAACCGGACCTTGGCGCGAGAGCGCGAGGGAGGCACTCCTGGTTCCAATCGCAAGCCAGACCCAGGAGAATCCCGCGGGTATCTTCATCGCCGCACTGAACCCATATCGTCAGTTGGACGCCAACTACAACGGCTTCCTCGAACTCATTGCGGGGCAGATTTCAGGGAGCCTGGCAAATGCGCGAGCCTATGAGCAGGAGAGGAGACGGGCCGAGTCGCTGTCCGAATTGGATCGGGCGAAGACAACATTCTTCAGCAACATTAGTCACGAGTTCAGGACGCCTTTGACGCTGATGCTTGGACCACTCGAAAACCTGCTGGACAATCAAAGCGCGCCGGAGTTCGCACCGGCAATTCGGCAGGAGGTGGAGACCATTCAACGGAATGGCCTGAGGTTATTAAAACTTGTGAACTCCCTCCTCGATTTCTCACGTCTTGAAGCAGGACGGATTCAGGCAACGTATAGGGCAGTGGATCTTGCCAGCCGGACCGAAGAGCTGGCCAGTGTCTTTCGCTCAACGATGGAACGGGCGGGGCTTTCCTACTTCGTTAACTGTGAGCCCCTGCCGGAACCTGTATATGTAGACCTCGAAATGTGGGAGAGGATCGTTTTGAATCTCCTTTCGAATGCCTTCAAGTTCACACTGACCGGCAAAGTCGAAGTGAATCTGCGCGCAAAGAACGGATCCGCTGAGCTTTCCATCGTTGACACCGGAACAGGGATTCCCGAGGCGGAATTGCCTCGCATATTCGAGCGGTTCCATCGCATCGAAGGGGCACCGGGGCGCACGCATGAGGGAACGGGTATCGGGCTTGCACTTGTCGATGAGCTGGTGCGTCTGCACGGCGGAGTCGTGCGAGTTGAAAGCCGGCTTAACTCGGGCACAAGCTTTTGCGTCTCTATCCCGTTCGGCGTTGCTCATCTTCCACCCGAGAGAGTCACCCATGACAGCGGCACCTACGACAGCGCGATCGGCGCAGCTCCCTTTGTACAAGAGGCTCTGCGTTGGCTGCCCGGAGGATCCAGCGGAGAAGAGGCCTTTCTTAAAAATCTGGAAAGCGACGCCCTGGACTCACATCCGGGCCAGCCTCAAGTCGAGATCGGAAAGCGGGCGAGCGTCCTGCTTGTTGACGACAACCGTGACATGCGCGAATATGTGGATCGGTTGCTCAGGCGCCGTTTTGACGTGATTTCAGCCAGCAACGGAATTGAGGCGCTTGCTGCTATCCGTACACGTCGTCCCGATCTTGTCCTCACCGATATCATGATGCCCGAGATGAACGGATTCGAATTTCTCCGCGCCTTTCGAGCTGACCCGGCGACGTCGACCATTCCGGTGATTCTGCTTTCCGCTCGGGCGGGAGAAGAGGCGGAGTCTGCTGGGCTTGAGGCAGGCGCGGACGACTACCTGGTAAAGCCTTTCACGGCTCGCGAGCTCATGGCTCGAGTTGGCGCTCACATTTCGATGTATCAGCTGCGGCTCGAGCTCATGCGCAAGGAGCAGGACCTGCGCATGAAGGCTGAAGCTGCGGAACACCGGTATCGCGCGATCCTTGAAAGCATCTCCGAAGGTTTCTTGCTGGTCGATCGGAATTGGCGCATTGTCTATGCGAATGAACAATGGGCAGCCCTTGGCAGCCTGCAATTATCCGAAGCAATCGGCAAAGTTCTTTGGGATATGTTTCCTGGACTCAGCGAGTCCTTGTTCGGACGCAGCTACCGTGAGGCGATGGAGACTCATCAGGTCATGCGAGTTGAGGAATTCTACAAGCCCCTCAACAGGTGGTTTCACGCAAACATCTACCCGTCGTCGGAAGGTATCTCCATTTTCGCTCAGGATGTGACTGAGCGGCGTCGTCATCAGGATCAGCTTTTGCTTTCAGAAAAGCTGGCTGCCACTGGAAGGCTCGCCGCGACGATCGCACATGAAATCAATAATCCGCTTGAATCCGTGCTGAACTTGATCTATCTCGCGCGAACATCCCGCGATCTCTCAGAGAGGCTCAGGGAAATTCTCATGATCGCCGAGACAGAAGTCACGCGTGTGTCGCACATTGCCCGCCATACTCTCGGCTTCTATCGGGATACCTCGGCACCGTCGCAGGTTGACATGGCGGCATTGATGGAAGAAGTTTTGACCGTATACGAAAGCCGGTTGCGTGCCGGTGGTATCGAGGTCCGAAAGGATTTCACTGTCCTGCCACCTGTTGAGGCACTCCGTGGGGAGATGCATCAGGTGTTCTCCAATCTGTTCTCGAATGCAATTGACGCTATGCGGGATGGTGGGACACTCACAATTTCACTTCGCGAAAATGAGCAAGATACCTCACTGGGAATTCGCGTTCGAATTGAAGATAATGGGATTGGGATCCCTCCCGAAAATCTCGATAAGCTTTTTGAGGCGTTTTTCACGACGAAGCCGAGCACTGGCACAGGACTTGGGCTCTGGGTGGTAAAACAATTTGTCGAATCGTGGGGTGGGCGGATCGAGGTGACGAGCAGCGTCGAACCCGATACGCACGGTACAGCTTTCACCCTGCTAGTGCCGCTCGTCGCAGTCAGCGAATCGTCCCCCAAAAAAGGGATGACCGGAATCACGATTCAGTGAAACACATAAGGAGAAGGGGCTTGACCGAAGCCATGTTGTTTCTGTTCTCCAAGATGCCGCCGCCACCCATGTGGGCAGGTCTTGCAGAATCCAATAAGGAACGCAGGGAGGGCCGGCTACGAGTGCTTATCGTGGACGACGAGCAACTCATTACAGATTCCATCTGCGCCATCTTGAATGAAAACGGCTTTGACGCGACCGGGGCCTACAACGGGTTGGAAGCGATTGCAGCCGCGCGAAAGGAACACCCGGACATCGTGCTCAGTGATGTGCTGATGCCGAGGATGTCGGGAGTGGAACTCGGGATCCATCTGCGCCACGAGTTTCCCAATATCAAAATCTATCTGTTTTCGGGACAGGCAGCAACTACGGCAATCATCCATCGCGCCGAAGTGGAAGGGCATCATTTCGAGCTGTTTCCCAAACCGATTCATCCCGATGAACTCATGACTCGCTTAAAAGGACTTTAGCGTTTCAGCGCATCTTCGTCGTTCCGCTGAATGGGCAAGGAAGCGTTGCTCGTCACGTGGCTGTGTACTAGATGGCATCCTATTCAACGCTCTTTCCGTACCAGCTTGTCTCATTTCCGATGGTACAGATTTTGCCGGGCACTCAACCGCCTGGCTCAGTCCAGGTCGAAGTCGAATTGCCGCCTCAACCGGAGCAATGTCATTGTCCAGACACATTCGTTGCCAAAGCACTTGGACCGACAAAAGTCAGTGACCACCAGGGGTTTGTTGCGCGGCAAGTCGAGTTACTGTGACGACCGACGATTCGGCAGCTATTGTTATAGTTGATAACTTTAGATTCCTCCCAAATCCTCTGAATGGAAATCGCGATTACCGCGAGTGTTTGGTCTGGTTACGATCGTGTCGTTTGGGATTCGGTACTCCGATCACCTTTCCTTTCCGGTAACTTCAAGCCAGTGCTCGAAGGCGACAAACGTCCGTTGTGGAAAAGCGGGTACCATACAGCCCCTTTTCGACGTTGATTTTCTGCACGCACAGCGGGAGAATACGTGCAGGCCAAGACACCCCGAGACTTGAGCCAAAAAGGGGGTCTCCATGCTTGATCAATGCTCTCAAGGTCGCGAGGGAATGGGCCCATTGACCTGTACTCTCCACCACGTCCCGCTGGTAGAGAAAGTCAACTCCTCACAAATGCAGAATTCCCCGACGCAGACCAGCGTGTATTTCATTTGCCCGGAAAGCGGCCAAACGCTCAAAGTCATCCAACTCTGATCAGACGCTCTGCGCTGCATCACTCGCTATTTTGCGAGAGGGCGAGTCGCCCCGCGAAGGCAGAGTGGAGTTCCGTTGCCTTCGGCAAAGCAACAGCCATAGAGATGCAGCGAGGCTTCGGCGCAGAAAGCGCAAGGCGCAGGCTTTAGTCTTGTCCGAGCGAGATCGACAGACCGAGTCGCTGAGCGGCCAATTAGGCTTCAGAAAGGGCGCGATGCACGAGATGGATTGAGATTGAACCTTCACCCACGGCGGATGCAACGCGCTTCACGTTGCCGGAACGAATGTCTCCAACCGCAAAAACTGCAGGGAGGCTGGTTTCGAGCATCTGCGGAGGCCGGCTTAGCGGCCATTTCAGGGGCGCGTTGTCCAATACTGGATCCAGATCACGTCCTGTGAGTATGAACCCCTGATTGTCGAGGGCAAGACATTCCTTGAGCCAATCTGTGCGCGGCGAAGCGCCTGCCATCACGAAGACATGGCGAATGCCATGCACCGATTCTTCTTGGGTGGCCCCATTCAGCCATGTAACCTGCTCCAGGTGCGATTCGCCAGACAGCGCGATGATCTCGGTCTGGAGATGCAATGCAATGGCCGGATTCTCTTCGATTCGCTGGATGAGATAGCGCGACATGGTTTCGGACAATTCCTTGCCGCGAACCAGCATGTGGACTTTGCGTACGGTCTCTGACAGAAAGACCGCGGCCTGACCGGCAGAGTTGCCTCCGCCAATCACGATGATCTCCTCGCCTGTGCACAGTTGCGCTTCCATGGCCGTGGCGGCATAGTAGATGCCCTGTCCCTCGAACTGCCCGAGGTTCTCAACCTTTGGCTTGTTGTATTGAGCGCCCGTGGAGATCACAATGCTTCGTGCTTCGATGACCGCGCCATTTTCCAAAGTGAGCTGGTACGGCCGCTGATCGCATCGGATCTTCACCACTTTTTGACCGACGAGCATCTGAGCGCCGAATTTTTCTGCCTGCACGACAGCACGGCCGGCAAGCTCCTGCCCAGAAATACCCATGGGAAAACCGACATAATTTTCGATTTTTGAGCTTGCACCTGCCTGCCCTCCGGGGTACTCCGATTCGATCACTAGAGCGTCAAGCCCCTCTGAAGCCGCGTACACGGCCGCACCCAATCCTGCTGGACCAGCACCCACAATCGCAACATCGTG
>DATHMP010000043.1:0-25527 GCA_035487015.1 Occallatibacter sp.
AGGCGAGGAGAAGTCCGTTGGGCATCCAGATCAGATTGCCGCTGTCTTCAAGGCCGACCGAGACGGTGGCGAGAAAGACAATGCACAAGCATCCCAATACACGAAGGACTGGGTAGTGGCGGCGCGCGATGTGCTTCGACGCGTGGGCGATCGAGGACCAGGATCGATAGACCACTCTAGATTCCCTGAATCCTTCATCGGCAGAATGCGCGCCTTCATCAGAGTTGCGGAAGAGGGTGCGACTGGCTTGAGGATTGGGGCGTGATCAGGGGCGCGGCGAGAGTTCCGTGTGAAATTCGACAGTACCGCGCGGCAGCAGATCGATTTCGACATGGCCTTGTTGCTTCTCGTACAAGGTTGGACCGCTGGCTTGCCGCACGACACGGGTCGTTGATTCCGTGTACTGCACTTTGAGGGGACCATTTTCGCGCACCTGGAAGCCGTAATGAAAGTCGGCATTGGGTGCGAGAGTGTCGGAGCCGAAGCTTGCGCTGGGGTAATCGACTTCAAGCAGATTGATCGGCGCGCCGGTGTGATTGGTGACGGTCGCTTCAATGCGATTGGAGTGACAAGCCGTAAAGGGAAGCAATGCAAGAAGGACAAGAAGATTGCCGGGCGATTTCATTCGGTAGTGCCTTTTTTCGGATCAGAATCCGCCGCGAGGTTGATCTTTTTCTCGAGACGGTCGAGCCGTTTTGCGAGCTCCGGCAAGCGTTGAAAGAGCGCAACGGCCCGGAGCCAGATGCGATTGTCGAAGCCGGGAGAGCCGGAGATCATCTTGCCGGGAGGAATGTCATGGCTGACGGCGGACTGCGCGGTGAGAATGACGCCGTCGCCCACCGTGCAGTGCCCGGCAATGCCGGTTTGACCGGCGAGGATGACGTTGTTGCCGACGACCGAGGAGCCGGCGAGCCCGGTTTGTGCGCAGAGCAGGGTATTTTCGCCCACGCGCGAGCCGTGGCCGACCTGGACGAGGTTATCGACCTTTGTGCCGGCGCCGATTTCGGTGGCGCCGACCGTAGCGCGATCGATGGTGGCGTTGGCCTGCACGTCGACGCGGTTGCCGAGGCGGACGGGGCCGGATTGAGGAATTTTCACCCAGTGGCCCGCGTCGTCTTTTGAAAAACCAAAACCGTCGGCTCCGATGATGACGCCGTTTTCGAGCGTGACGTGATCGCCGAGGCTGCAGCCTTCGCGGACGATTGCGTGGGCGTGGGCAAAGAAGTGAGAGCCTGCCTGAACGCCAGGATAGAGCACTACGTGGGGAAGCAGAGTTGCGTGGGGGCCGATCTTGACGCCGGGGCCGATGACCACGTAGGCGCCGATGTGTGCATCGGGTCCGATCACGGCGGAGGCATCAATGACGGCGGTGGCATGGATTCCGGCGGGGTAGACGGGTGGCTGATAGAACAAGCCGAGAGCCCGCGAGAAGGCGTGGTACGGGTTGGCAATCCGGAGCGTCGCGGCAGAGATTTCGGGAAAGGCGGGTTCAACCAGAACCGCGGCGGCCTGGGTCTTTTTGGCAAGTGCGCCGTAGCGGGGGTTTGCGACGAACGTGATCTCTGTAGGGCCAGCGTCTTCAATTCCTTTGACGCCAGTAATTTCGAGGTTTGCGTCGCCGCGCAGTTCCGCGCCTAACCGGGTTGCCAGCTCGCCGAGTTTCATCGGAACGATTGTAGCGGACGGGAGGGTGCGGGCCGGTGTCCGGAGCCTATTCGGCTTCGGAATCTGCCGGGAAGAGTTCGGGTTGCGGCGCGGCGGGACCCCGCTTGCGGCCGCTGGAACCGATGAGACTGACGACTTCGAGGGTATGAATCGCAGGGCGGGGCACGTAGATGCGCTGCGTGTTGGAACGTGTGTCGGGCGGAGTGAGGAAGAGGCCGGAGCCTTGAATCAGGGAACGATCGTTGGCTGCGAGGCCTTCGAGTTCGTCGCCGTCGGTGAGAGTCATGCGGAGCCACAGGCCGCTGGCGCGGGGCCGTACGGCGAAGCGCTTCTGGAGGAGACGTTCCGGATTTGCTTGCTCGCCGGCAGGAAAGTCGCGGACATAACAGACCCATTTGACGGCAACCCATTCGATCGAGAGGACCTTGCCGGAGAGATCGAGGATCTCGAGGGTGGGGGCATCCTGTCCGAAGACGGCGCCGGCGTAACCGGCGACCCAGTCGCGGGAGAACTTACGCACAATCACGGGTTTACGCGAGGACGGCACTGCAATGGATTGTCGCACGAGCGACGACCGGTCGAGGGCGAAAAAGCAGCGTTTCCAGTGCAGGCGGCTCTAGCCAACAGATAACATTTGTGTTAAGGTACTGGTTTGCAACCTCTGCCTGAACTGTCTGTAAGCGTAACCACATCAGAGACTTGGGCCGAGCAGGGGAAGGCGGAAGCAGGGAACGGATGCCCGACTACATTTACCTTCTTGAGAACCGGCTATCTGCCGACCAACGACATGCCCTTCAGCAGCTCCGCGAAGTCGCGCGCGAGGCCGGAATCATCCTGTTTCTGACAGGGGATGCTGTCCGGGATCTGACGAGCGGTCACGCGGTGCGGGACCTGGAAGTGGCGGTCCACGGCAACGCGTTGAAGCTCAAGAAGCCGATTGAGAAGCTGGGCGGCAAAGTTTGGGGCGAAGACGAAGCGTCGAAGTCGCTCTACCTGTGTTTTCCCGGCACCGTGCGGGTCGACCTGGTGAGTACGCATCGGACCGAATATCCGAAGCCTGGGAAGCCGGTGTATCACGCGACGTCGATTCAAGAGGATCTGCGGAGGCGCGATTTTACGGTGAACGCCATGGCGATCTCTCTGAACGAGGGATCGTTTGGGCTTCTAATGGATCCGCTGAACGGTGCGGCGGACATTGAGGCGCGGACGTTGCGCCTGGTTTCGAACTACGGGTTTTTGGAAGAGCCGGCCCTCATGATTCGCGCGACGCGCTATCGCGCGCGGTTGAGCTGGGATCTCGACCCCCGCACGCTGACCCGCTACGACAATGCGAAAGAAGAAGGGGTGATGGAGAACCTTTCAGCGCATGAGCGGAGCCGTGAACTGGAGCAGATTGGCCACGAAGACGACGGGTTGAAGGTGCTGAAGGCCCTGGAAGCCGACGGCTGGATGAAGGAGCTGTTCCCGGCGTGGACTGCAGCCAAGGCCGATGAAGAGAAGTTGAAGGCGCTGCATGACCTGGCCGCCGAACTACAGATGCAGGGAGTGCACCCCGATATGTCGGCGGCGCAAATGCAATTGCTGACGGCAAAAGTGCAGGCGAAGGATCTGTCGGCGCTGAAGAAACAGATGCTGCGGCCGGGGTTCGTGGAAGAGTGGAACAGCCTGGACGCACTGGCTTCGGGATTTCAGAAGGTATTGCTGGCAAAGCAGAATCAGGCACCCTCGGCATTATTCAAGTTATTCACGAGCTATGATCCTGAAGCGGTTCTATGGCTTGGGTTTACGAGTAACGCTGCGGCGGTAAAAGAGCGTTATGAGCAATTTCTGAAGGTATGGCCTGAGGCCAAGCAGAAGATTCCGCATTTGTTGATGCAGGAGATGCGGATTACGCCGGATCTACCGAAGTATGCAGAACTTCTGCATTTGATTTTCCTCGAACTGATCGATGGAAAGCTGACGACGCCGGAAGAAATGCGGGCATTCCTGGAGCCGCATTCTCCGCCCGCGCCGCCCCCACAGGTGACGATCAAGCGTTCCCGTGCCAAACGAAGCGTGGAGAAGGTGAAGGAGCGCTCGTTTGAGGACGAGGACGAAACAGCGGAAGCGGGCGGCGACGACGATCTGGATGACATTGGCGGCGAGGACGAAGAGATCGATCTCGGCATACCCATCCCCAAGGGCGACCTGGAAGACGGGGAGGATGAAGAAGGCGACGAAGACGGCGAAGAGGATGGCGACGATGATGAAGAGCCTGTCGCTGTAAAGGGCGGCAAGAAGAAAGGCGCGCCGGAGAAGCCTGCCAAACCAGGCAAGGAAGTTGCCGCCAAAGCAGGAACAGGAAAGGCGGCGGTCCCTGCGAAAGCTGCGCCTGCAAAGCCAGAAAAAGAAGTGAAGGCGCCGGTTGCGACAAAGGGGAAACCGGAAGTCAAGCATGCAACGAAGCCGGTTCCAGCCAAAGCGGTGCCCGCGAAGGCAGCGGTTCCAGCCCCCAAGAAGCCCGTCGCGAAGATTGAGGCAGCACCCAAAAAGGCCCCCGCAAAAGTTCCGGTGAAAGCGGCGGCGAAAAAGCCCACGCCGAAGCCTGTGGCCAAGGTGAAGCCTGCGCCTGCGAAGAAGAAGCCGACGCCCAAGCCTGTTGCAAAGAAGCCTGCACCCAAGGCGGGAAAGAAGCACTAGGTCGTTTCGTTCGAGAACACAGCTTCTTCGGGCGGTTCCCATTGCTCAAGTGTGCTGCGGCATTTTTCGACAATTGCTGTTATGTTCAGACAAACCACGGAGGAGGTTCAATGCCCCATCTGCTTCGCCGTTCCCTGCCTATCTGCCTGCTCGCGTTTGCGACTGTGTCCAACTTCACGCATGCTGATGCGAAGACTTCGTCAGGTGCTGCAGCAGCGGCTGCGGGCGTAAGCATGCGCGACGCGCGGCTGAAGGGAGCCTACAAATTCACAGACGGTGGCTGGACGTACGTGCATCTCGAAGGGACGCCGGCAGAAGTCGGATTCCAGCATGGCTATCTGCTGGCTCATGAGATTGATGACAACGTGCATGTCTATACGGTGACTGCTCCGCACGAAGACAAGCGGCCGTGGAGCTTCTTCAGGGACTCGGCCAGGACTGTGCTGTGGCCGCATATTGAGCCGGAATATCAGGAAGAGCTGAAGGGGATTGTGGAAGGGCTGCATGCCCAGGGATCCAAGCTGGATCTGTGGGACATTGTGGCTCTGAATGGCGATATTGAATTGAGCAACTACTATCTTCCAACGGTGAACAAGAAGGAAGGCAAGCCGAATCCGCCGGCTGCGGTGGCGCCGGGAAAGTGCAGCGCGTTTATTGCGACGGGCTCGGCCACAAAGGATGGCAAGATCGTGATCGCGCACAGCAACTGGTCGTCGTATGCAGACGGCGAACGTTGGACGGTGGTGTTCGACATTCAGCCGCAGAGCGGACAGCGCCTGATGATGGACGGCGAGCCGGGCGTCATTACGAGCCAGGACGATTTTGGCGTGAATGCGGCGGGCCTGATGATTACAGAGACCACGCTGCCGATGGCGAAGGGCTTTGACGTAAACGGTATCCCGGAGTTTGATCGTTCGCGCAAGGCAATGCAATATGCAACGTCGATCGACGAGTATGCCGCGGTGATGCGCAAAGGAGACAACGGCGGTTACGCGAACTCCTGGCTGGTGGGCGACCGCAAGACAGGTGAGATCGCATATTTGGAACTGGGGCTGCACCACACGCCGCTGACGAAGAAGAAGGATGGCTACTTTGTGTCGTCGAATTTTGCGGCCAATCCGGAACTGATCAAGGACGATACACCGGGATTCAACCCGAAGGATCCAGAGAGCTCGATGAATGCCCGGCACATTCGCGCCGAGGAGTTCATGAAGGAGCACTACGGCAAGCTGGATACGACGCTGGCGGAAGCTTATCTTTCAGACCACTACGACTCGTTTGAGCACAAGGTGGACGCGGGAAAGCGTAGCCTGTGCGGCCACCAGGATACATCGCCCGTGGGTGAGAAGGTGTGGGGCGATGCACCGTACGTTCCAGGCGGCGCGGTGACGGGGAAAGTGATGGACTCGGACATGGCGGCAAAGCTGAGCTTTACCGGCAGGGCGGGGCATCCGTGCGGAGAAGACTTTCTGGTTGCGCCGTTCCTGGTTGCGCATCCGCAGTTCGCGTGGGAGAGGTCCATTCTCCACGATATGAAGGCCGGCCCGTGGACCACCTTCATGGCAGACGAAAAGAAATAAAAGCAGCGATCAGGCGGTAATGGCTGCGGGTTCGGGCCGTGCCGCGGCGACCATGGTCCGGATAGAGTCGATGACGAAGTCCGGTTGGTCGAGGTGTATCCAGTGCGCGCTGCGCGGGGCGATGACCTGTGTGACGTTGTCCCCGATAAGGCTGAGGCATCCCTCGGAAAGCGGCGTGGACTTTTCCGGCGTAAGCAGCAGGACCGGAATGTCGCGGATGGGCTCGGAAGCAAGCATCTCGCGCACAGAATCGGGCACAGACGCTACGTGGCTCCGCATGCCGGCGTAGTAGCTGGGACTGGACCAATGCGCGGCGACGGCAGGCCATACTTCGCGAGGCATCTTGCCCACTTCTTCAGTGACGCGCGTGAAGACATGTTGCGCGCCCTGGCCGCTGGCGCCGGCAATGGCGCGCGAGATGAGGCCTGAGCGACAAAGCGCGGAGGTGATGGCGAGGCGCGCCAGGCCGATGCGGGCAATGGGAATTGCGTAATTGGAAAGCCGGCGACCGCGATCGACTTCGGCTTGACGGTCGGGATTGACGGGAGGCCATTCGTCGCAGCGCATGGGATCGACGAGCACAACGCTTGCAACCTCTTCTGGATAGTCGATGGCAAAGCGGCGCACAACGAGGCCGCCAAAGGAGTGACCGACGAGCACGTAGGGCGGCTCGATGCCGGCGCGCTCCAGCATGGCGTGCAACTCGCCTGCGATGTTGCCGGGGGTACGCGGACTGCTGCTGGGACTGCTCCAGCCGAGACCAAAGCGGTCGTAGGAAGCGGTACCGGTGAATTGCGCGACGTTTTCCTGGATGTGAAACCAGTTCAGGTTGGTGGCCGCGATGCCGGACTCGAAAAGAACTGTGGGGCCGCCCGAACCTTTCTCGAGCAGGTAAAGGTTATTGCCGCCTCCGATATCGATCCAGCGGCCCTCGCCGGCGAAACGCCTGCGGTCTCGCACTCCACCAATCCACTGGTAGAGAAAACCGACGAGAAGAACGCCCGCCATCAAGACAGCGAGCACTTCGAGCAATTTCATAGACCTCCTTCGAAGTGTGCCATCGTGGCGGAGCTGAAGTCTTTCATCGTCAGGTTGGCTTTGGCCGACCCGCGATCAATGATGAGAAGTGTCGAACCTGGCTTGTCGCGCACGTCCACCTGTACCTGGCCGGCTGACCAGACGCCACCTTCGTGACGCAGATCGATTGAAGTAAATTCCTTCACGGAGCCGGTAGTTTTGAGAGTCTTCTCAGCATATACAGGAAAGCCGATAGTGTTGTCGAGCCATGTGCGGACCTCGGAGTAACGTGTGGGATCAGAAGCGGCAGGAGTGCTTTTGATGAGGTTGCAATCGCGTGCACCACGACGCGTGGGACCGAGGTCCGCCTGGCTGGGCCAGAAGTATTCGGGCTCGAGAAAATCCTCATAGCCGAAGTCGCCGTTCAGGAAACTCTCGTTCCAACGGGAGGCGGGCACAAGCTTTGGCGCCGTGTCGCCGGGCTTTGTCAAATAGACCTTTTCTTCTCCGTTGGGCTGCAATTCAAGCAGGACGCGCTGGCGGGCGGACGCGGGAGAAGTGATATCGACGAGTATCCGCAAGGACTCGGGAAACCAATGGGCTTTGATCGTGAGACCGTAGCTGGTGCGGACACCCTTTGCATCGACGTTGACCAGTCTTCCGGTCACGCGGTAGTCAGCGGCCTGGATGCGCTGCCGCTGTTGCGCGAGAACAGCGCCGGCATCGTTGGCTGCGGCAAAAAGAGGGGATGAAACGGAAAGGGCAAGCAGCCCCAAGGCGATCGGATGGAATCGAGGGCGCGGTCGGCAGCGGCCGTTCCGCTGATCGTGGGTCCGAAGTGGGTATATGTAGCCGATTCGATTTACTGCCATGAGTGATGTAAACGCCTGGACCCGGTCAAAGTCGGAAATTGGACCTGTCAGGCCAGTGTAGCTTTCGCGATGATTGAAGTAAATGAAAGTTTTGTCATGACGCCCATCTCCAGTCAGGAGGCGCTTGCATCACTTGTAAACCATGTGAATTGTGGTGTCCGTTGCCGGACACTGGACCAGGAAAAGTGCCTGGTTGAACGAAGCGGGCGCCAGGCCGATGCGGGGATTGTTTGAGAAGCCGAAGCCCTCTTTGGGCCAGCCGATGAAATTGCGGTCGAGCTTCATGTTTGCATTCTCATCGTGGAGGGCGACGACCGCGTATTTGCCGGGCGAAAGGGTATCGAAAGATAGGTTGGCGTCGAGTGTATCTGGGGCGATAGAGGAAGCTTTGTGCTGGACCGACCGAGTTACATCTTCCGGCCAGCCCTCCGGCGTTGCGAACAGCAACAGGCCGATGACGCCACGAGTGTTGCGTACATTGTCGACGTGAACATGGAGGCTGCAGTTCTGAGGAGGGGAAGGTGGAGACTGTGCGCAAGAGGGAGTTGCAAGGATGAACAGGAGAATTGCGAGGGGCCGATCTTTGCAGAGGAAGGCTGCCATGAGGAGCATTGAAAAAGGGCGGAAGATCCGCCCTGACGAATGATGTGGATGGGTGAGGGAGCCCGATCGATCTTTCGTGTGATGGTGTGACTTGCGTTTTCGGTCAATCCAGCTTTCTCACCTGGATGCCGGAATCCATTCAATCAGCGTCCGCGCCCGCGCCCGCCGCCACCGCCGCCACTACCCTTGCGTGCCTGGTAGCAATCACGGCAAAAGACAGGACGATCACCGCGCGGTTCGAAGGGCACTGTGGTTGGCTGCCCGCAGCCGGAGCAAATGACTGGCGTCCCTTGCGACGGAGCCGAACGGTACCCGCCGGATCCCCCCCCTTGGTCAGCTTTTTTTGCCATGCGGCATGGCTTGCAGCGTTTCGGAGTCGAATAACCGCGTTCCTGGAAGAACGCCTGATCAGCAGCGGTGAAGGTAAAGTCCTGCCCGCAGTCGCTGCAAGTGAGCTGAATATCTCCTGCCATGGGGTATCCTCGTGGAGTGATTGTACAGCCCAATTGTGATTTTGGGCATAAGGATTCTATTTAGATAGTAAAAGTTAGGAAGGAAGTCTTGTACAGTTTTGCGAGTTAGGCGGGGGCAGTTCGGAGAAGCAGATTGTTCGACCGGGCCTGATAAATAGGGAAGCTGGGTTCCACGATGACAAGCCCAAATGCGGAGAGCGAGTCCGAGAAGATACGCCGGATTTTGGGCGGAGAAAAGGAGCTGTTTCACGAGCTCATCCGGCCGTGTGAACGCTCAATCTATTTTCTGCTTCTTTCGATTTTAAAAAACGATGCGGAAGCGGAAGACGTGGCGCAGGAAACCGTGATCAAGGCCTATACAAACCTGCATCTTTTTCGCGGAGAAGCGCAGTTTCGGACCTGGGTGCTGTCGATTGCGCGCAATGAGGGGTTGGGACGATTGCGCAAGCTGGGAAACCGGCGGGAAGACTCGCTGGACGCGGAAACCGATGAAGCGACGGGGGATTACACGCCGGCGATTCTGACCAGCTGGCGGGAGATTCCCTCTGAGGCCCTGGAACAGAAAGAGCTCGGGGAGCTGATCCGCGCGGCAGTGGGCCGGCTACCGGAGATCTACCGTAACATTGTGATCCTCAGAGACATCGAAGAGATGGATATCCGCGAGACGGCGGCGGCTCTTGGCATCAGCGAGGGAGCGGTCAAGGTGAGGCTGCACCGGGCTCGGGCCATGCTGCAAAAGGAGCTGGCTCCGCAAATGAAAGCGTTTGCGCCAAAGCGCAAGGGCTTGTTTGGGGGGCGCGCATGAGGATCGATTGCAAACACGTATGGGAGCATATCTCCTCTTACATTGAGGGCGATGTGGATCCCGTGTTGCGCGCGGAAATCGACGAGCACCTGGAGACGTGCGAGATCTGTTCGGCTGTGTTGGACTCCACGCGGAACGTGGTGGTGCTTGTGGCCGATGATCGCGTGTTTGAGTTGCCCGCGGGTTTCAGTGAGCGGCTGCATGCCAGGATCGACGAGGAACTGGAGCGCAGCGGCGGCTGATTGAGATCGCTTCAGACGCAGTTTCCTTTGACAACACACGGCGGCGGCCCGGTTCGGTGAACCATGGGGTGAGTCCATGTTTCGAGACCGACAAGAACCAGAGTGATGATGGCCAGCGCGATCTGAAGGCGCTCGGAGCGTTTCTCTTTAGCACTGCGTTCGCGCATGCGCCATTGGGCTGCAGGGTTGGAGCGCAGGTGGCGTTTCCAGGCAAGAACGGCAAGGTTGAGGACGGCGCCGGCCGTGGCAAGGATCAACATGGGAATGCGAATGGCGTCCTGATGGAAGCCTTTGGCCGGGGCGTAGATTCCGCCTGCAGCGGCAAGCGCGGTCAGGCCAATTGCGACGCGGAGAGCACTGATGGTGAGGACGGCAGTGCAGAGGCTCTGGACGAGTGCAATGAATACGCTGGCCCAGCTCACGGTATTCCAACTGCGGGAATTCAACCCGGGCCTCCTCAAGTAACTCGAAAGAATTGGGGAACAGGAACAGCATCAGGGTAATCGATGGGGCCTGATCCAATCCAAGAGGCGTTGGGACCCGTTCATGAGAAGAAGGGACCGGGGCAAAGAAATTCATTTTCAGTGTACCCCTGTTCCTTGTAACCTTTCGCACGTGACCGCACTCCTAGAGTGCGTGCCATGGAAAGTGCGGGGCCGGCTTCTCCGGAACAGCCCTGTCGAGTCGCAACTGGCGGACGCGTTCCGCCCCAACCCGAAGCGAGGTCTAAATCCATGAAGAATTCCTTGAACGCTCTGCTGCTGACTGCTGCTCTAACCGGCCTGATGGGCGGAACTGTTGCGGCCCAGGCGGCCACAACGGGAACGACGGCGAAGGGCAGCTCGGTGAAGGCGACGAAGGCCGGCCTGATGTACACCGGCCAGGACAAGCCTGCCAAGCATTCCTGTAAAGGCAAGAACGACTGCAAGGGCCAGGGTGGCTGCAAATCCAGCGACAACGGTTGTAAGGCCAAGAACAGCTGCAAGGGCAAGGGCGGCTGCGCGACGGATGGCAGCAAGATGCCGAAGCTGGTCTAGTTTCCTTCGGGGATCGGGCAGGAAGACGCTGCTGAACGCAGCTGGATTTCCGCGCTCGATCCCTTTCTCATTTGTGCCGAAGCTCTCACGGATTGGATTCAAGAGACTCTTTCCCACCTATGGCCGGCAATCGATTTAACGCATTTTCGAATCACGGCATCGGGATCGGACTGCGGATTCCGCATTACGAGCATATTTTTTCGCGCAAGCCGGTGGTGGACTGGTTCGAGATCATCTCGGAAAATTTCATGATCGATGCGGGCCGGCCGCTGGCAACACTCGATCGAATACTTGAGCAGTACCGCGTGGTGCAGCATGGTGTTTCGATGTATTTCGGCTCGGTGACGGCGCCCGATCCGGAGCATCTGCGGCGGCTGAAGCAACTGGTCAGAAGAACGAACACTCCCTGGTTGAGCGATCACCTTTGCTGGGGATCGGTGGATGGAACTTATACCCACGACCTGCTTCCGCTGCCCTACACCTGGGAAGCGGTAGAGCGGACGGCCGAGCGCGTGCGCATGGTGCAGGATGCCCTGGAGATTCCGGTTGCCGTGGAGAATGTAAGCTCGTATGCCGCGTTCACAGCCTCGCAGATGACGGAATGGGAGTTTCTGAACGAGGTGGTGGAGCGGGCTGATTGCGGGATTTTGCTCGACGTGAACAACATTTATGTCTCGTCGGTGAATCACGAATTCGACCCGCTGGAATACGTGAATGCGGTCCCTGCACATCACGTGGCGCAAATCCATGTTGCCGGGCATTCGCGCTATGAGAAATACATCCTTGACACGCACGATCATCCGGTAATTGATCCTGTATGGCAGCTGTATGCGCGGGCAATTGAGCGTTGCGGGCCAACGCCGACGCTGCTGGAATGGGACGATCACATTCCGAGCTTCGAAGAAGTGCACAACGAGGCCAAGAAGGCGGAGCGATATCTGCAGAAACACGCGGGACATTTGATCGAGGCAGGGCAATGAGCGCGGGGCCGAGATCGCTTGAGGCGATTCAGCGCGCTATGGCCGCTGCGGTGATGCAGCCACTGACGCCGGATGACAACATGGTGACGACTGCAGCCGATGGGCGGGCGATGCGCGACGTTGCCGGCTCGTTTATTGCGCCCAACAAACTGCTGACGCCGTTTGATCGTCTCGAAATCTACAACCGGCAATACTGGTATCGCGTTCTGGGGGCGCTGGCCGAAGATTTTCCCGGACTGCGCGCGGTGGTGGGCGCGCCTGCGTTTCATAAATTGTCGATCGCGTATTTGACAGAGCATCCGAACCAGTCCTTCACGCTACGCAATCTTGGCGGGAAGTTGCCGGACTGGCTGGCCGCGCATCCGCAGTTCGCAGGGCGGCGTCATCGCCTGGCGGTGGATGTTGCGCGGATGGAGTGGGCGTTTGTGGAGGCGTTTGATTCTGCGGAGTGGTCGCCGCTGACGCTGGAACAGATTGCAACGCTCGACGCGGGTTCGAGGCTGGGGCTGCAACCGCATCTGCAACTCGTGGCTCTGGAGTATCCGGCCGATGACCTGGTCTTGAATCTGCACAAAGGAGAGAAACGGCAGACCACCGAGGCCGGAGTGAGCCACGATGAGGAAGACGAGACGCCTGCGAAGCTGCCGGGCTTGAGAAGAAGGCCGATCTGGCTTGCGGCGCATCGCGTGGACTACTCGGTCTACTATCTGCGGCTGCAGCGCGAGGAGTTTTCAACGCTGCGCGCATTGCGGCAAGGGTTGACGCTGGCCGATGCGCTGGAGACCGGATTCATCGGATCAAAGGTTCCGCAGGAACGCCGCCCGCGGCTGATCCAGAATTGGTTTGCGCAGTGGTCGGAACTGGGCTGGATCTGCGCGCCGGATCTGGAAATTCTGGTGAAGGCATAGCGGGCCGGTCTGCGATGCATACATTCGCGTTGTAACTTTGACAAGGTGCACTGCGTCTTCATTGCGAAGACGGAAAGACAGCATTCAACGCTTCCCGCCAGATTGGAGAGCCATGTTAGCGATCGTGGGCCTTTACAACCGCTTGGCTGCGCTCCTGAATCGCCTGCAGAGCCCGCTGCTGCTTGCGATTCGGCTCTATTGGGGCTTCCAGTTTTGCCAGGATGGCTGGGGCAAGCTGACGCATCTCGACAAGGTCACGGACTTTTTCACCTCCCTGAATCTGCCGGCCCCGCACATGACGGCACTGATGTGCGGCAGCGTGGAGTTGTTCGGTGGCGCGTTTTTTCTGCTCGGGCTCCTTTCGCGGCTGACGTCGCTGGTGCTGTTTGTGAACATGACGGTCGCTTATCTCAGCGTGCCGGATGATCGCGTGAATTTTTCGCACATCCTTTCAAAGCCTGACGACTTCTACGGCGCATCGCCCTATACCTATTGGTTCGCAGCGCTGCTTATCCTGATCCTTGGGCCTGGTCTGTTCGCCGTCGACACGCTGTTGCAGCGAAGTGTCGGGAAACACAGCAAAATCTAATACCTTCGCAATAGCATCGTTCCTACGTCTGGACTGAAGGATCGTCTGGACCGAAGGATCGTGGGAATGCGCATCGCCTATTTGCTCACCTCGCTCGGGGTAGGCGGAGCCGAGAAACAGGTCGTGGCGCTCGCGGAGCGCATGGCACGCCACGGGCATGCGGTACTGCTCGTGGTGCTGCGCGAAAAACTGACACAAGAATGGCCGACCGATGTCGAAGTGGCCTATCTCGACATGCGGAAAACACCGTTTAGCGCAGTACTCGGGCTGATTCATGGGCGCAATGTGCTGAAGGCCTTCAGACCAGACCTGGTACACGGCCACACATTTCCCGCAAACATGGCGGCCCGGATCTTGCGGGCGATGGGCGGCGCGCCTGTTGTGATAACCACGATCCATTCAGTGCACGATGGTGGCTGGCTGCGGATGCAGTTGTATCGATTGACGGATGTGCTGGCGCTTCATGCCACCGCCGTGAGCAACGCGGTTGCGGAGCGCGTGATCTCCTGCGGAGCGGTGCCGCAAGAAAAGTGCTCAGTCGTGACCAATGCAATCGATACGGCAGAGTTAGCGCCGGATGCGGAACGGCGCTTGGCCACGCGCGAAAAGTTGGGTGCAAGCAAGGATTTTGTGTGGCTGGCGGTGGGGCGGATGGTTCCGGCAAAGGATTATCCAAATCTGATGCAAGCGTTCGAGAGGTTGTGGCCCCAGATTCCCGAAGTGCAGTTATGGATTGCGGGCGAAGCGATGGATCGCTCCGAGAGACAAGCACATGAGGCATATTCATCGATCGCGACGCAGCGAGGGACAACGGCGCGCGTGCGTTGGTTGGGACTTCGGCGCGACATCCCCGCACTGCTCGATGCGGCGGATGGGTTTGTGCTGCCGTCTGCCTGGGAAGGGATGCCGTTGGTGGTGGGCGAGGCAATGGCCATGGAGAAGCGGGTGGTTGCGACGGATGTGGGCGGGGTGCGTGAGTTGATGGGTACTACGGGCATGATTGTGCCCTCGAAGAATCCGGAGGCCCTGGCGTCTGCGATGATGACGCAGATGCAGATTCCTGCGGATCAGCAGGACAAGCAGGGCAAGGAAGCACGAGGCCGCATCGTGAAGAGCTTCAGCATGGACACAAGAGCAGCCGAGTGGGAATGCTTTTACGCCGCGATGCTGGGTCCCAGGGGCTGACGTTTCGGCTAAGTCTGAGCGTGATAACCTTGTCAGCGGATTTTTGGCCGGATATTTCTACTTTTTCATGCAACGGCCTCTGGAGGAAGTTCGATGCGATGCAAGCTGCTCGTATTGTGGTGTTGCGTGCCGGCACTGGCAGGGGCGTTCAACTCGCAGGCGCAGACGAGTCGAGCGCAGAATGCGGCGATGGAGCTGGATCGCGGATGGCAGTTTCGTCAGGTGACAACGACACCGCAGGCTGCCGATGCCGGATGGCTGCCGGCGACGGTTCCAGGCGATGTGCATCTCGACCTGCTCGCGAATAAGAAGATCGATGATCCGTTTTATCGGGATAACGAGTCGAAGCTGCAGTGGATTCAGGATGCGAGCTGGGAGTACCGGGATTCGTTGGACGTGCCGCAGGCGATGCTGTCTCGCGCGAATGTGGACCTTGTCTTCGATGGCCTGGATGCGGCGGCGCAGGTCTACCTGAATGGAGCGCAGTTGTTGAGCGCCGATGACAGCTTCAGAGTCTGGCGCGTGCCGGCGAAAGCTCATCTTCACGCCGGGGAGAACGAGTTGCGCGTCGTGTTTCCTTCGCCGATTGCAGCGGCCAAGGCAGTGGCCGCGATGGATCCGTGGCAGCCGAAGACCGGCACCGCGCCAAAGACCTATATCCGCAAGGCGGCTTATGAATACGGCTGGGACTGGGGTCCGACCTTTGTGACAAGCGGTATCTGGCGTCCGGTGCGTCTGGAGTCGTGGGACAAAATGCGCCTCGCTGATTTCGCCCTTCGCCAGCGCGATGTGAGCAGAGATGTGGCGCATGTGGATGCCGAGGTGACCATCCAGGCTTCCGCCGCGGGGCAGGCGCAGGTCAATGTGGAGTACTCGGAGGGCGGGAAGCCGGCGGTCCAGACCCGGAGAGTGGCGCTGCATGAGGGAGAGAATGTCGTCGATCTTCCGATTGAAATACGCCAGCCCAAGCTCTGGTACCCGGCCGGTTATGGTGAGCAGGCAATGTATGAGTTCACCGCTAAAATTGTCGGCGCGGATCAACGCACGGTGAAGACCGGGCTGCGCTCGATTGTGCTGGATCGGCATCTTGATCCGTGGGGGCGAAGCTTTCAGCTGGTGGTGAATGGGATTCCGGTGTTTGCGAAGGGCGCGGACGTGATTCCGTTCGACAGCTTTCCGAATCGCGTGACGACGGCCCAATACCGGAGGATTCTGGAATCCGCGCGCGACGCAAACATGAACATGATTCGCCACTGGGGCGGCGGCTACTACGAGAGCGACGAGTTCTATCAGATCTGCGATGAGCTGGGCATCATGGTCTGGCAGGACTTCATGTTTGGCAACGACTGGCAGCCCGGAACCTATCCTTTCAAGCTGACAATCGAAGCGGAGGCAGAAGACCAGGTGCGGCGGCTTCGCAATCACCCCAGCTTGGTGGTCTGGTGCGGCAACAACGAGACCGAGGTCGCGCTGAACTGGGGAGATCGCAGCAAGCTGGCGCCCGAGGTGAAATTCAAGATGTGGCAGGACTATCTGACAGAGTTCAGCGGCATTTTGAATCGAGTGGTGGAGCGGCTGGATGCGGAGACGCCGTACTGGCCGAGTTCGCCGAGCGCGGATTATGAAGATTTGAGCGACAAGTTCCAAAGCGGCGATGCGCACATTTGGGATGTGTGGCATGGGCGCGTTCCGTTTTCGACGTATGAGACGCATCACGCGCGGTTCGTGACGGAATACGGGTTTCAGTCGTTCCCCGAGATGCGAACAGTCGAGAGCTTCACTGAACCGGCGGACCGGACCAACATTTTTACTCCCGTCATGCTGGCGCACCAGAAGAACAACGAAGGCAATTCGATCATTCACGACTATCTGCTCAGGGATTATCCGGAACCGAAGGACTTTGCCAGCTTTCTTTATGTAAGCCAGGTGTTGCAGGCCGAAGGAATCAAGATTGGTGCGGAACATTTTCGACGCTCGCGGCCGGACACGATGGGGTCGATCTTCTGGCAATTAAACGATTGCTGGCCCGTGGCTTCCTGGTCGAGCATCGATTATTACGGTCGATGGAAGGCGCTGCAGTATTATGCGCGTCGCTTTTATGCTCCCATTCTGGTGTCTCCGCACCTTGAAAACGGAAGCGTGCGGGTCTACATTGTGTCGGACAAGACGACGGCGCAGCCAGCTGCGCTGCGCGTGCGGCTGATGGACTTCGACGGCAAGGTGCTGTTGGAAGAAAAGCACGACATCTCTGTGGATGCTTTGGCCAGCAAGGTCTATCTCGAATGGCCTCTGGAAAAGTTGGTGAAGGCCGGTGCGGCCGATACGTCGCGCGTGTTTGTGGTCGCGGATTTGATCGCGGGAGCCGATCCGATTTCTCGCAATCTCATCTATCTTGCGCCGACGAAGGAAGTGCATTTGAAGGCCGCTCAACTGAATGTTCAGGCTTCAGGCGCAGACGGGCACTATGCAGTGCGCATTACGTCGCCGGTTTTAGCGCGCGACGTTTATCTGTCCTTCGGCGACCAGGTTGCTTCGGTGTCGGACAATTACTTCGATCTGCTGCCGGGAGAGACAACACAGATTCAAGTGACAAGCGCGGCGACCCTGGATGCGATCAAGGCCAAGCTGCAAGTCATCTCCCTCACAGACGCTTTTGGGGAGCTGCCGCGGGCGGCGACACTGGCCGCTGGACACTGATTGCAAAGCAAGGAAGGCTGGAGCAATTGCCCCAGCCTTCTTGATTTTGGTTGAGAGATTCGATCAGAAGGTGAACTCCGCCTGAAAGAAGATGCGTCGCGCCGCCGAACTGGTGGGAGACGCAAAGATTCCCTTGGCGAGGCTGTAGGAGTGGCCGAAGCGTTCGCCGGGGCCCCAGACGCCCGGGCTTGTTTCGACCGGAGCAATCGAACCCGTCGGTGTTCCGTAGTCGATGTCGTTGAACAGGTTCAACGCCTGCGCGCTGAAGTTCAGGCTGTACTTGCGGCCTGTGCTTCCTCCGCCGAACATGCCGCGGGGACCACCTCCGCCACCGCCCAATCCTCCGGGTCCGAGGCCCCCGCCAGGTCCGCCGCCACCCGGTCCACCTCCGCCAGGACCGCCACCCCGGCCACCACCGCCTCCGGGTCCACCGCCATCCGGTCCGCCGCGGTTTTGTCCGTTGGCATTCGAGGACTCAAGCTTGGGGCCGATACCGAACGACCGGCTGATGCGCAGATTGACCGCAACGGCTGCGGGACCGTTTCCCTTGTTCATGCCAAGGAGCGCTTCGCCCGGCTGCGGGTTTGTGTCGAGGCAGCCGAAGGAGGTTTGTACAAATTCTCCTGTGCTCGAGGTGCAATCCGCTGACGTGGCCAAGCCCGGCCGGTCATTGAAAAAGTTGTCTCCGGTGAGGTCCTGGTTGGTGACGACATTGTAGGGTTTGCCGGACTGCGCAATCAGGAAGGGGTTAAAGCGAATGCCCCATGGCCCCGTGTAATTGGCCATGAGAAAGACCATGTTGGTCGAGGCAAAGCTTGCGCGGCCGTAGTCCTGGCTGAGGTTGTAGGAGTTGGATGCCGTGGAACCTGCGCCGCCGTCGGTATTGGCGTTGGTCCAGTTGTAGAAACCAAAGATGCCAAGCTTGGGACTGATACGCGCGTTGAGATTCAGAATGATCTGGTTTTGCTTGAAGACTGCTTCTGGATAGAACTGATCGACGATGCCCAGCGACGGATCGGGGCGGGGCCCTGTGGTGCTGTTATAGAAGGTTGTGCCCGGCAGCGGTTCATAGGCGTTTGCGTCACGGGTGACAAGCTGGTGGACGCCGAAGGAGCGGAGGTAGGTTGCCGTCAGCGTTGTTGTCTTGGTCAACTGGCGCTCGATGCTGCCTCCGAATTGCTCGGTATAAGGCGATCGGAACGTCGGGGAGATCTGCACGATGGTGTTTACGTTTGAGGCAGGTGTGCCGCAGGAAGCGAGATTGATGTTGCTTAGGCTCGTAGCGTCGAAGCAGGTCGGATTGGAAATAGAGACCTGTGTCTGGCTGTTTGCGGCGCCGCTCTGCCGCTCGGCGCTGAGCAAGCTGGTCAATGCGAACCGGTCGTAGAAAGTGCCAAAGCCGCCGCGCAGCACGGTCTTGGGTTGAGCGCCTTTCTTGTGACCGTCGAGCGCATAGGCAAAGGCCACGCGCGGAGCCCAGTCGTTATGGTCGGCAATGTGGTTCTGGGTTTCCCAGCGTATGCCGCCGGAAAGCGTGAGGAAGCGATTGGCTTTCCAATCGTCCTGAAGGAACAGCGCGGCGTCGAAAACGTTGGCCAGAGCGGGCAGGGGACCGTAGGTATAGGTGAGTTTGTTGGGAAGAGCGCAAGTTGAGCCCGGAACCTGGCATGCAGCGGCGATCTGGGTGAACGTCTGGCCCTGCGACAGATCTGTGAGGAGAAGCTGATAGGCCGTAGTCGATGCAAAGCTGAATGTGCCGTTGAAATTGGAATTTGTCGAGTTCGCATCGCGGTTGTCGCGCACACGCGTGCCGAACTTGAGAGCGTGAGCGCCGGCCGACATGGTTGTCTCATTCCATAGTTCGAAATGTTGCGAATGATCGTTGGAGTACTGGCTCGACGATCCGCCGCTTGCGAAATATCCGGGGACTTCGATCTGTGGGGCGGCGCTGACTGAAGTATCGGTGCCGAAGTCCCGGAGATATTGAAAGCGTGTTTCATTCACGATGTGATCGTTGATGACCTCGGCGTCGCTGATCTGCACTGTATTTTCGTAGGAGGTGGAACCGGTCGCTTGCGAGGGAAGATCGGTAGTGCCTCCCAGAACGCCACTCTCACTGTCGCGCCACATCTGGTAGCGCACGGTCAAAGTGTTCTTCTGTCCCAATTGCAAGTCGATGCGGGGCGCGACATTGGTGCGGACGCGGGGACTGTAGACGCCGCCAGTGATCGGAGCGACGGTGGGGTCCGGTGACAAGCGCGCCGTGTAGATGTAGGCATCAGAGGTGTTGCGCTGCTGCGCGCTCAGGAAAAAGGATGCCCACTTGGAAAACGAACCGCTGATCGTCCCGTTGAACTGGTAGCTGTCGTAGGGCGGGATATCCGGCGTGAAGGGATTGCCGGTATTGAAGGACTTGTCGTTGCCCATGGCCATGAGCTGGCCGTGGAGCTTGTCGGTTCCAGGCTTGGTGAGAATTTCGATGCGGCCGTAGCCAAGCTTGTCGAACTCAGCCGAGAACGGGTTCTGATTGATGCGAATTTCGCGAATCGCGGACTTGGGTGGAAGCTGGCCGCCAGTAAAGCCATCGATGTAGATCTGTCCGCCGTTGGGTCCGGCGGACGGCCCGGCAAGAGCCTGGAGTTCATTCGACAGCTCATCCGGATCGTCGGAAAGGGCATCGAGATCTTTGCCTTTGATCACGACGGAGTTCGCATTTCCGGCGGCATCGGTATTGACCGTGGGTGTGTCGTCGGTGACGACGATGTTCTGCTCCTGGACTTCGACCGCCATCGACACGTCCACGCGCTTGATCTGTCCTGCAGCAACCTGGATGATCTGCGATGTGAAAGGAGCGAAACCGTTGAAGGTGACATTGACAATGTAACCGCCGGCCGCCAGACCATGCACTTCATAGGCGCCGGTTGCATCGGCCTTTGTGGTGCCCACCGTTGCGCCTGCCGCAGTTGTCACCGCAACTTGTGCTCCGGGAATCAGCGCGCCTGTCTGATCGGTGACGTGACCGTGCACAGAGGCACCCGCGTCAGCCGGCGCTGCGTCCACAACAGGCGGACTGGTCTCGCCATTTGCCGCCGCGGCGGCAACAAAGAGAGCCACCGCAATCAAGAAATGAACTATGCAATGAATTCGAAAATACACTTATCCCTCACAATTTGTTTCGGTATCAATTGAGCCGCAGCTATTGAGCTTCGCCTTCGCCGGCTCCGCCGGAGCCCATGCTCCAGTTGGAGAGCAGATTGCTTGCCTGTGGGGCTTCGAGCAATGGTTCCACGCCTGTAAGCAGCGTGATCGCCGTAACGTCGGAACTGCCCGCATCGGCGACGAGCATGACGGCATCGCCTTTTTTCAGGTCAGAGAATTGAATCGCGGGCGCACGGCTCAGTGCCTGTTGCATGTCACCGCCGTTTTGGCCGCGCCCCTGGCCACGAGACTGCCCATTGCCCGCTCCTGGAGCATTGGAGCCGGCACCCGCAGCAAGGCCAGGATTGGCGCCGGGAGCAGGGGAAGTGCCTTTGAGTCGAGCAGCAATCATGCGCGCCATGGTGTCGGGCAGTGCGCGCATTTGCGCGTCAGGGGTGATGTGAACGGTAACCGGCTTCTTGGTGAGGAGATCCTTCACCGTGAAGGTAGAGGAAGATGCGTCCAGCGATGCGATGGTCCCTGAAATGTTGCGGAAACTACCGGAGACAACTTCAGTGGCTTGAAGATCTGTGCCGTCTGCGCTTTTTACACCGCGCGCGCGCAACTGATCTCCGGGAAGGACGGCAGAGATGGGAGCAGGCTGCGCCTGATCGAAGCGGACCGAACCGGGCGCATAGCGTTTGAGGACCGTTGTAGAAGCCGTGTGAATGGTGATGATCTTCAAAGTTTGCGCGGCGCCGCTGGAAACGACGATGGTGCCTGCCGCGGGATCGACAGATTTGACGAGGCCGCCCACGCCGTTGCGCTGCCAGTCATCGCGATCCTGCTGCTGCTTTTGCAGAACATCTGCCTGCTTGATGGCAACGATCTGGAGAGCCTGCTGCGTGCCAGACGGTGCGTTCGGGTCGAGCCGCACCAGAACTCGATCACCGGTTGCCAGATCGGACAGCTGCATCGCGGCAGCGGAACTGAGATCCTTCTGTCCGGGCTCAATGCGCTTGAGAACCGCAGAATCGGGAATGTCGAACTGTTTCACTTCGCCTGCATCGGTCTTTACCGAGAGGGAAGCGCCGTTGATGGATGTAATGGTGCCGACGAAGCGCTGGGCTGCTTGCTGCGCGGCAAGAGATTGCTGAAGCAGGAGAGAAATTGCGCTGAGCGCAAGCAGGTAGAACGCGATCCGAGCTGTTTTCATCTTTGAGTTCATTTCTTGCTGTCTCCGGTATGTGTGCTGATCTGTATCCGGAATTGAATAAGTTTCCATTTGAGTAGACGGACAACCGGGGGAAAAGGTTGAGCACGAATCCCAGAGGGCGAAATAGTGCTAAAACCTTACAATTCTTTACGGTGCGGGCGGTTGTCTTCAGCAAGTTTTAAGGTTCGAGCGGGGTTGAATTGGCCAGCTCCGCGGTCTCGAGAAAGACGTAGTTGCCGGAGGGAGTGGGGACCAGATGAGTGACCCGGCGGCTGTGAACGACGACCGTGTCCTTGTACCAGAGGTTAATGGCAGGGAGATCGCGAGCGAGGATTTGTTGCGCCCGAGCGTAATCGGCGCGACGCGACGCGGTATCGATGTTGGTGGAGGCGTCGTCGAGGAGTCTGTCGAGCTCGGGATTGGAGTAGCGGCCGCGATTTGCACCTTTGGGCGGAATGCGCGCGGTGGAGAATGCGTAGCCAAAGATATCGGGCTGCTCGTTGCCCCCAATCCATCGGAGCGAGTACATCTGAAATGCGCCGCGCGTGACATCGGAGTAGAAGGTTGCAAATTCATTGCTGCGGAGATCGAGCGCGATGCCGACTTTGGCCAGTTGCTGCTGAAGGACGGCCACGAGGATGCGCGTATCTTCGTCGGTGCTGGTCTTCATGGTGAGGTGAAAGCGAATGCCATTGCTCAAGACCGGGTGACCGGCAGCGTCGAGAAGCCGACTGGCGCGCGCTGGATCGTAGTCGTAGTGAGGACCATCGGCGTTCCACGCCCAGTGCGTTGGCGGCAACAAACTGGACGCCTCTTGCGCGCGTCCGTGCAGCAGCGTGGAAATGATGAGCTTGCGATCGATCGCGCATGCGATTGCCTGGCGGATGCGACTGTCGCTGAGAAGGGGGTCACGGGTATTGAAGGCAAGGTATTGAACTTCCGTACCGCCGACGTCTTCAATCTGAAGGTTCGGTTCGCGCGCCAGAGCCGGCAACGTGTCCATGGGAAGGGAATTAATGGCGACGTCCGCCGAACCCTTTTGGAGTTCGAGTGCCTGCGTGATGGCATCAGGTACTACGGCGAAACGGACCCGAGGGATTTTGGGGACAGCGGACCAGCTGGAAGTGTTGCGCTCGATCACGATGTCTTGATCGATCTGCTGGCTCACGAAGCGGAATGGACCCGTGCCCACTGGATGTCGCCAGAAATCGCGCCCGCTCCCATTAGGGACAATGCCGAGGGCGCCCGTGGCGAGATTCGCCAGAAGAAAATTGTCGGGGCGTTTGAGGTGGAAGATGACCGTGGAAGAGTCTGGGGCCGCGAGCTTATCGACGGAGGCGTAGGATGCGGCACGCGCCGAGACGACGACGCCCGTGCGCATGGAGTCGATGGTCCAGACGACGTCGCCAGCCGTGAGGGCGCGTCCGTCGTGGAAGTGGACGCCGGAACGCAGATGAAAGATGAGTGTGAGCGGATCCGGCTGTGACCAGCTTTCCGCAAGGGCCGGCGTGAATTGAAAGTGCGCGTCCTTGGCAACCAGCCCGTCGAAGAGGAGTCCGTTGATGCGCTGCGATTGAGCATCGATGCCGACGCGGGGATCGAGATTTGCAGGACTGCTTTCGATAAGGAAAACGAGCGTGCCCTGATCATGCTGTGCGTTGTGACAGGCGGAAAGTGCCAGTGCGGCGCACAGGGCTGCCCACTTAAGACGCATAGGTAACCTGACCGAGGATGACGGGCCGGCGAGCTCCAGTGGCAGCCGGGACGTTGCCGGGGAGATGGTGCCAGGTCATCCACGCCATCAACGCGAACGCCGCAGCTTCCTTGGCTTCGGACGGCAGGCCGAACGCATCGATGGGTGCGAAGGTGCAGTTAAAAGGCTCGAGCCGTTCCGACAGCATGGCCATCAGGGTAGGGTTTTTTGCTCCGCCGCCGGCAACAATGTAGTCGACGGGCCGGCCTTTCATCCGCTTTGCGACGAACTGCGCATAGCTGTGGGCGATGGATTCCGCGGTGAATGCGGTTGCGGTTGCGACGGCGTCTTCCGGTTTGCGGCTGTACTTGCGGCAAAGGGCGAGAAATTTCGAAGCATAGTCGAGGCCGAATTGTTCTCGACCTGTCGTGCGCGGCGGCGTGAGCTTGAAATAGGGATGCTGCAGGGCCTGTTCGAGAGCGGGGGTTCGAACCGTGCCGCGCGCGGCGACTGCTCCGTTACGGTCGTAGGCTTTCCCGAAGAGCAATTGCGCCAACGCGTCGATGACCATGTTGCCTGGACCTGTATCGAAGGCGATCGTGCGGGCGTTGCTTTCGGACGCGGGGATTGCGGTGAGATTCGCAATGCCACCGATGTTTTGCAGAACACGACCGCGTTTGCGATCGGCGAAGAGGACGTGGTCGAGCAGAGAAACGAGCGGCGCACCCTGACCGCCGGCAAACATATCTGCCGGCCGAAAGTTGGAAACGACGGGAACGCCGACGGCAGCGGCAATCGCGCCCGGTTCGCCTGCCTGCCATGTGAGGGAAATGCTGCGGCCTGCGTAGGGTTCGGCCTTCGCTTGGTGGTAGAGGGTCTGGCCATGGCAACCCACGAGATCGAGATGGATGCGATGCCGCTTTGCCGTCTGCTGAACGGCCTCCGCATAGGCCAGGCCAAGACGCCAGTGGAGGCGAGCCAGTTCGGGCGTGGAGGTCACGCGTGCATTCATGGCGGCGAGGACCTTGCGGCGCAGAGGCGCAGGGTAGGGAAAGGCTTCGTGTGCCAGCAGTGCCAGCTTTGGCTTGTGCTTCGCTGGGGCAATGCGGACAATCGCGACGTCGATTCCATCGGCGGAAGTGCCGCTCATGACACCGGCAACTATCATGGCGCGTGGTGTCATGAAATCTCCGCCGGCGAAATCGCTCGTGGATCGATGGCATCCACCGTGGTGGAGTCGGCGGTGATGATCTCACCGAAGCGCAGGATCTTTTCGCGCAGGGCAGCGAACTGATTTGGGGTCAAGGGCCGCGCCGGACCAGAGGAATAGAGGTGCTTTTGTTTGAGGGCGACGGTGTGGGCACGGTCGAGCAGCAGCTTGCGGAATGCGATGGAACGTTCGCGTTCGCGAAGCAATGCTTCAAAGGAACGAAGAATGAGCTCGGCACTGTGGCAGATTTCGAGAAGGTCGCTGCCGGCACGGATCGCTGCGATAGCAGCTTCGTCGACGGGAAGGAACTTGAGAATGCCACCCATTTCAAGATCGTCGGACAGGATGATGCCGCGATAGCCGAGCCGCTTGCGCAGGACCTTGGTGATCCAGAATGCGGAAGCGCTGGCGGGAATGTTTCCGCCGGGCGTTTGAGGATAAGCAGCATGATTCATCATGATCATGGGCATGGCGGAATGCAGTTCGGCATAGGGGAGGATATCCTCGGACCAGATCTGCGCCCAGGTGCGAGGAATGGCGGGCGTGACAAAGTGGGTGTCACCGGAAGCGCCGCCGAGGCCCGGGAAATGCTTGCCGCAGCCGGTGATGCCCTGCGCGGCAAGACCGGCGAGATAAGCGCGCGCGTAGGTGATTACGTCGGTGGGCGAAAAGGCGGGTGGGCGCGTCCCGAGAACTTCAGTTGACTCGGGAAGAGCGAGATCGACGACCGGGGCAAGGGTGGTATTGAACCCGAAGGCCTTGACGGCGCGGGCAATGAGTTCGCCATGTTCGCGGGCAAGTGCGGGTCGGCGCGCATGAAGGACTGCGGTTTCGACGGCCTGGGCGGAAGGAAGCGGCGCAAGGGCATCGCGTAGACGATTGACCGTGCCCCCTTCGACATCGACGCAACGGACCGCATGGGGCACGCAGACGCTGGT
>DATHMP010000044.1:0-90290 GCA_035487015.1 Occallatibacter sp.
GCCAGTCCTTCCGCCTCAATCTCGAGCCGTGGCTTCTGCCGGGTGACGACCTCGGCCGCCTGCACATGACTGAACTGGTCGCGTCCCCGCTCTATGGCCGCGCCAGTACCGACGGTGTTCTGCTCCTCACCGGTCTCCTGAATCCCGAGCAGCCGCTCCGTGCCGACGATCTGCTCCCCGTCGAAGTCCTTGCCTCGCGCATTCAGGCCGCGCGCAGCCAGACCATGATGCTCGAAAAGCTCATCGACGCTGAAAAATTTGCCGGCCTCGGCCAGCTCGCCAACAACGTCACCCGCCAGCTCAACAACCCGCTTACCGTCATCCTCGGTTACGCCTCGCTCCTCGAAGTCACCCCCACCATGAATCCGCAGGAGCGCAAGGCCATCGAATCCATCCTCAACGAAGCTCGCTCCATGCGCGCCACGCTCGAAAGCCTCTCGCGCATGTCCCGCACCCAGAGCGAGCAGTTCACCGCCATCTCCATCACGGAGCTTCTTGAAGATATGGAGCAGCTCCACCGCTCCGAGTTCGTTCACCGCTCCATCGACTTCCGTATCCACGCGGCCTCCGGCTTGCCCCGCGTCCTCGGCAACGCGCAGCAAGTGCGTCAGGCCGTCCTCTATTGCCTCCAGTTCGCCATCGAGGCTGTCGAAAATCTTGAGTCGCCCGGCGACCGCTCCGTCCGCATCGAAGCCACTGCCGAAAGCGATTGCGTCAAACTCGTCATCGCCCACTCCGGCCCCGGATTCCTCCATCCCGCCCGCGCTTTCGATCCCTTCGTGCCCGCGCAGGCCGCAGGAGAAACCGCCGGCCTCGGCCTCTCGCTCTGCGCCACCATCCTCCGCGAAAACAACGGCCGCATCTCCGCGCAAAACTACGAACCCCGCGGCGCCGGCATCATCCTCGAACTCCAGGCCGCCTAATCAGCCTCCGGACCTCTTGCAGCTTCAGCCGATCTACCACTGTCCTTCCAACGCAAGGGATTTCGCCCCTTACGTGGAAATCGGAGCGAAACTCAAGTCATCCCAGTCCCTCAGTCCCTGGGCCCTTAGTCCCTGCTTCTACGGTGTAAACTTCTCCTTCGCCCACGGCTTTTTCTTCACCGTGCGCGTGCGGGACCAACCATGCCTACCTTCAGACTCCTCCTTACTTCTACACTCCTCTTCGTTGCCGCCTCTCTCACGACCGCCCAGACCAATTCCGCCATCGCAGGGTCCCGGGTCACAAATCCTGATCGCGTGGGCGACAAGCGCCCCATCACCTTCGAAGACATGATGGCCATGAAGCGCCTCGGTTCCACCGCCGTCTCGCCCGACGGCAAATGGCTCGCCTACGAAGTCACCTCCGTCAACCTCAAGCAGAATGCGAAGACGACGCAGCTCTTTCTCCAGGCCATCGACGCATCAGGAACAAAGCCGCCCACCACGGTCGCCAGGCCCGGCGACTCCGGCCTCCAGTTCGCACCCGACGGCCGCTCCGTGCTCTTCCTGTCCAGCCGCGAGTACGGCCAGCAGATCTGGCTCGCCGATTTCGACTCCACCACCGGCGACCTCAGCCACCCGCGCAAACTCACCAGCCTCGCCACCGGAGCCGACGCGGCCCAGTGGTCACCCGACGGCCGCTCCATCGTCTTCGTTTCCTCTGTCTATCCCGACTGCCCCGCGATCACCGTTGCCGACTCTGCCACCGGCGATAAATGCAATGCGGACAAAGACGCCGCACTCGCCGGCAGCCCCGTCAAAGCGCAGATCTTTACCCACCTTCTTTACCGCCATTGGAATCACTTCACCGGCGACAAGCGCTCCCATCTCTTCCTGCTCACAGTCGACACCCAAAGCGTCCGCGACCTCACGCCCAACGATCCCCGTGACGTTCCGCCGTTCTCGTTGTCCGATTCGAGCTGCGGCTGCGCCATCGCGCCTGACGGCAGGGAACTGGCCTTTACTGAAAACACCGATCCCGTCCCCGCCATCTCCGTCAGCGCCAAAATCTTCACCCTCGATCTCACCAACCCCGCAGCCAAACCGGTTCAGATCAGTACATCGGCGGGCGGCAACTTCAACCCTGCCTATTCGCCCGACGGAAAGTATCTCGCCTGGCGCTCCGAGGCCCGCGCCGGCTACGAAGCCGACAAGTTCCGCCTCTTCCTCTATGACCGTGCCACCAAACAGGCCAAAGACCTGCTGCCGCATTTCGACAACTGGGTCGACGAGTTTACATGGGGGAAAAGCTCGCAGCAGATCGCCTTTGGAAGTGGGATCCATGGTCAGGAAAATCTCTATATCGTTGGGATCCAGAACGACGCCGCGACACGAATCGCTCAAGGTGGCGAATTCAGCGCTCTTCACCTTCTGGCCATTCCTGACCGACCTGGAATGGTTGAAAGAGGTGGCATCGCGGCCGTCGTGGCTACGGAGATGAAGGTTGACCGACCCTCTGACGTGGTCATCGTGAACCTAGGCGACACGCTGGAAGAGGTGAAGGATCAAGTTGGTGTTCACGCATACCAAGATTCTTCCATTTCTCCCATCACCCACCTCAACGACGCTCTCCTCGCCCAGCTCGACCTCCCCAAAATGCAGTCCTTCTGGTTTACCGCCGCCGATGGCGTCAAAGTCCAGGGCTTCGTCATCCCACCCCCCGGCTACGATCCGGCAAAGAAATACCCCGTCAAATTCCTCATCCATGGCGGCCCGCAGGGCGCGTGGGGAGACATGTGGTCCTATCGCTGGAACCCCGAACTCTTCGCCGCCAACGGCTACGTTGTTGTCATGATCAATCCGCGCGGTTCCACTGGCTACAGCCAGGCCTTCGTCGACGGCGTCAACGGCGACTGGGGCGGCAAGCCCTATACCGATCTAATGGAAGGCCTGGACACTGCCGAACGCAAGTTCCCCTTCATCGACAAGACTCGCGAGTGCGCCCTCGGCGCCAGCTACGGCGGCTACATGGCCAACTGGATCCTCGGTCACACCAATCGCTTCAAATGCATCGTCTCCCACGACGGCATGTTCAACGCCGAGTCCGCCTTCGGCAGCACCGAAGAAGACTGGTTCAACGTCTGGGAGTTCAAGGGCCATCCCTGGGACTATTACGGCAAACCCGACAGCGAAAATCCCTTCCGCCGCTGGTCCCCGTCGCTCTACGCCAAAAACTTCAAGACGCCCACCCTCGTCATTCACAGCCAGCTCGACTACCGCCTCGACGTGAGCGAAGGCTTCCAGCTCTTCGACACTCTGCAACTCCTCGGCGTGCCCTCCAAAATGCTCTACTTTCCCGACGAAGGCCACTGGGTCCTCAAGCCGCAGAACTCCGCGCTCTGGTACAAAACCGTCAACGCCTGGGTCGACCAGTGGATCGGGCCGAAGGCAAGCCACTAGCCAGTCGCTGCCCGCTCTCTAGCCTCCGGGCTTGCGGGGTCTGTTGGGGCGGCTCGATTAATTTGGCCTTGTCGTTGAGGAACAATTCCCATGGTCCGGGTGTCTAATGGCACAGGCGTCGGCCGTCCCCCCACGTACCCGTTGGCAGATGCCTTCCGCTTTCGTTTCAATAGAAGAGCGCACGTACGTTGCGTACCGCCCGGCTTGAGACTTTCAGGAGAGACAGCGCCCATGGGTTTTCGGATTCTGCGGATTACATTTTTCATCAGTGCGGCAGCACTGGCTCTCCACGGCATGGCGCGTCCATTGAAAGCGCAGACTCGGCCCGGCAAACCAGGTGAGGTGCTGCAAGCGGCCCTGTCGGCAGATGCTTCTTCCGGAGGTGCAGTGTCCGGTGATTTGCCGGGCAAATCGCAGAGCGCAACGCCCGCGCCGTCGGCTGCGAAGACAGATGCCGAGTTGCCCGGCGCCATCTACAAGCAGTCGATGCACCCGTTGGAGATCGTGCGCCAATCGCTGGAGAACTGGTCGCCGTCAGAACTGGCTGCTTTGAGTATTGGCATGCGCATGGCGCGCGAAGCCTGCGACAAGATGAAGCCGGAGAACTATGAGAAGGACGATCTCTACGACCTGGCGCATCTGTGCGCCTTCGGACAGGACTGGAATCCGGCGAATTCCGCGGCGCAACAGTATCTGACCAGCAAGGCGCCCGAACATCGTGCCCAGGCATTTGCCATCAGTATCGGCGCATTTGTGCACCTCAATGCCGTTGATCTGGCACTTGCGACGACCCGCGAAATGATGAGCAAAGAGCCTTACGACGCGGAAGTGGCCTACACCGTGCGCTACATGAAGGACTATCTCGAAACCGCGGGCAGTCCCGATGCCCTGCCGCTGGCGGTGGAGGAACATGCCAGGATCGTCGCAGCGCTCAGCAAAGGCACGCCGCTCAAGGCCACCTATGGCGACGCCGTGGTAAGCACCGGCCTGCTCTACGAGATGGCGATGGAGGCAGCATTCTTTGAGCGCTATGCGGGAGACGATGCGCAGGCCGCAGCGTATGAGGCGGATGTCGAGCGGGCACTGCCTCAAGACGCGGCACTCACGGGCGAAGACCGGCAGCAGATCGATGGCGCCAACATGCAATATCACCTGCTGGGCACGGCGCTTGCGCGAATTCCGGTTCTGCGTTCATTCAAATCGGCGACTGCCAAGCTTCAGATCGATTCGAACTTTGGTGCGGCTACCGCGCTGGTGATCTTTCCCGACTGGTGCGTGCAATGCCGCAAGATGATGCCTGTCCTCACGCAGTTCGGCGTGGCCAATGTCGACACATTCGTTCACGCGTATGGCCTCCTCTTCAAGGAGCCCGGCGAAGAGTCCGCTCCCGATGCGCAAAAGGAACTGATCGGGACCGATGTGCTCGAGGTTTCTCCAGAGACGGCGCACAGCTTCGGTACCGGCGATTATCCGCTGGGAATTGTTGTCGATCACGGTGGCGTGATCCGCTTTATCGGCGTGCTGCCCAGCGACGCTTTCAATGGAGACGGCTACATGGAAAAAGTGATCACGCGCATGATCGGCGTGCAGGTCAAATCGCCCAGCAATTCCTTTCCTGCCGGCGAGTGAGACTTGGAACCGGCCGCGCCCTGCCCGTGTTGAAGAAGCAATGAACACGGAGCTGCTGCGCGGTTCGCCCGGGTCTTAGGATGTTGGCCCACCCGCGACGCCAGGATGCCCATATCCCCCGGTTTTGCAGATGTGGGAAAGCAGCGAACCCGTCCCCGCCAAACGATGTGCGCCCGCCTTGTGTCAGGGCATAACCGGGGCACCCGCATCCTGCAGCAAGCTCCAACAGGAATGCACGAAGCGTCAGGGCACAGCTTCAGCCGTGCCGTCTTCCGTTCAAACCTTCCCAGGGCTTCAGCCCCTGCTGCGCACTTCCCCAGATGGAAGCGCCGGGATCTGCCCACTCTCGTTTTTTCCCGTCGAACCTCGTCCGATCCTGCCCCGCTCCACGACGGGTGCCCGCGCTCCTTCGCCCTCAAACCCACCCTGCCTCGAGCTGCCGCCATTCCGCTGACCCGCGCCCATTCCCAAATCGGAACGCGCACGTGACCAACGGCTGAGAATCACTCTGCACCCTTGCAGTCCAATACCCTTCAAGCGCGTAGGCTGGTAGCAGACATAGAAAAAGAAACGCGGCGATCCCCCATCTGGGTCGCCGTTTCCTCGTGCGACAAATGCGCGTTGGAGCCAATGCAGCAAATGTGCATATGCATATAAGTGCGGTATAGAACGCACTTTTTCAGCGCTAACATTCCGGGAATGTGTGAGATAAGGGCCAAAAGTGGTACCCCCCCCCTCCCCCCTACCCCCCGGGGGTATACGGATTGACCAAATCGCAATTGATGGCCGAAAAATTTTAACCGGATCAACGGCGAGCATGCGATTTCACTAACTCCGCAAACTCCGCTTACCGCGCTAATTCCGCTTTTCGGACTGTGAACCTGTGCAGCTGTGGCGCGAAGCGCTCGCGCCCGTGCGGCCAGTACCGGCCAGCACCTGTGAATCTGTGAAATTGTGAGGTTGTGAAACTGTGGGCTCTTTCGCGAAGCGCGGCTGCCCGAAAGCCAAATCCCCCATGCGGCCAGAACCGCAGCGCGATTGCCTGGCCTCCTATACCTCTGAGAAGTTCTTCCAAAGACTTGGGGAATTTTCCTGTGACGAGCGCACTAGGTGTTCTCGTGCTGGCAAAGTGCGAGCGAGGCCCTTGCTTCCCAAGAGCCCCGTGCGCGTCGTCACTTTCACTTTCTGCACCGCATCACTACCGAGAAGGAGCGCACCAATCTCGCTGGCCGCGCCCCCAGAGGTTTCCTTTAGCTCGGATTAACGCGAAGATTGTTCGTCACTGAGAAAATCCCCGACACTGAATTCGCGCGAATCCCTGCAGCGTCTTTGTCCGCCTGGCTATCCACCACTCCATCCAGGTCCACGTGTCCGCTCTTCACGATAATGCGGATTGGCTTTTGTACGCCCAGCGAATACTTCTCCAGCGACGGATAACCGTAGATGGCGTGGAATAGCGCCACGCGCAGCTGGTCGTCCATGGGGGAGGGCGGCAACACGTCGATCTTGTTGTCCACGCTGCTCACGCCTTCAATGTGCCTCACCGCGTTTTCCGCATCGGATTTCAGGGTGGGACGGGTGACAGACCCCATCAGAACCACTGCGTCGCCATTCACCTGGAATTCGATGTCGTCAAAGACTCCGAAGTAGGGAAGCATGAGCAACTCGTGCATCACTTCTCGTTGAATGTGGGCCCGTGCGGCAGTCGACTGGCCCCACAGCGATGCCGCAGGAAGCAGCATCAACGACAGTACGGCGAGTATCTGAAACTTTCGATTCATACGCGTCTCTCTCTTCTTGGCTCTTCTTAAGCCGGTGTCTTGCACCCGGCTCCAAAAGTTAGATGCCAACACCGAAGTTTTCGAAAGGACCAAATGCGTCGAACACAACTTCGTCATGGCAACAGCGCTTCCATCAGCCCATTTCTTGTCGTGCTCGACGAAGGTCGAGCCATAACCTGCATCTCAGTCTGAGGGACTGAATGGTATGCCTGGAGCAATGCGCGCAACGGCCTTCGGCTTCATCAGGCGGTCTACATCAAACAGAATGGTTATACATAGGTTTCACCATGGCACTTGCCAACGTATTAGTCGATGAACTCCGCGATATGTATAGCGCGGAAAACCAACTTATCAAGGCACTTCCCAAACTCGCTAAAGGCACCAAAAACGCTGAGTTGAAAGCCCTCTTCACCGCCCACCTTGAGGAAACAAAGGAGCAGGTTGTTCGCCTCCGGCAGGTTTTCGAAATTCTCGAAGAGAAACCCACCGGCGAGCACTGCAATGGCATGGAAGGGGTGATCGAGGAAGGCGCAGACGCCCTGGAGAAGGATGAAGAGGGCGCATCGTTCGATTCCGGCATCGTCGGAGCAGCGCTCCGAACCGAGCACTATGAGATCGCTGGTTATACGGCAACCATCGCAATGGCTGACACGCTGGGGTTGAAGGACATTTCGGCCTTGCTTACCAAGAATCTGAACGAAGAGATGCAGGCAGCAAAGAAGATCGTCGCTGCGGCGAAGCCTATCCTGCAGGAGTCCGCGAACCAACCTGAGGAAGAGCAGAAGAAGCCAAAAACAGCAAAAGAAAAATATTCGGCCCAGAAGAGCCGCGAAGACGAAAAGAAAGCGGCTCTCCGTCCCGCTGCTCGTGGATCCGCAAAATAGAACAACGCGGATCGGGGACAGTCAATCCTGCCTCCATTTCGATCTCGACGCCGGTCTGGCCCCGCATCATCGGTCAGCACCGGCGTCACAAATTTCCGCTCTCTAAATGACAACGCCAATGGACGGGTGCTGACCGGCTGCAACCTGTCAAGAGGGTGTCCCCCAAAATACTGTCTACCCCCTTCATTCCAAACGCGCGAATTTTTGCCCGCAGTTGCAGTCGAGTTCTTTGAAAAGCGGATAATAAAACTAGGCCATGGGAAAGACCCATCGGCCGACTCCGCACGCTGTTTTTCTTTGCGGCGAAAAACGCACTCTCTCGTCCATCTCAAACGTCTTGCAACCAGTTGTGAAGCTGTGCAATGGAAATGACATTCGTACGCAAGTCAGCCAAGCCCCGCGCTTTCCTCGACGAGCCCGCGCTCTACGACTACGCCGTCAAGGCACTTGGCCGCCACATGCGCACCCAGGCCGAATTGCGCCGCCTCCTGCTGCAGCGCGTCGAGCCCGGCGATCATGGCGAAGCAGTCATCGCCGCCGTCCTCACGCGGCTCAAGGAGCAGCACTACCTCAACGACCAGACCTACGCTGAAACCTACGCCCGCCTTCGCCAGGAAAATGAGAAATTTGGCCAGCGCCGTGTCCGCAACGACATGCGACAGAAAGGTCTCTCGGCTGCGCTCGTCGAAAAAACTCTCACCGACCGCTACGCCGACACCAATGAAGAAACGCTCGCCCGCCAGCACCTCGAGCGCAAACGCATCAAAAAACCGGCCAACGAGAAAGAAACTGCGCGCGTGATGCGCCGCCTCGTCGCCGCCGGATTCTCCACCGGCGTCATTTACAAAATCCTTCGCCAGTGGGATATCCCCGACGAATCTCTCGCCGCTCTCGAGAACCTCGAAGACGACACCCGCAGCGAGTGAAGCAGTCCGCTTAAATACCGCCGCGCAGCTCCTGTTTCACGCGCCTCGCTGCAATCCCTTCGCGAATCTTTGCGAGCGGCGCTGAATCGTCAAACTCCACGCCGT
This sequence comes from Occallatibacter sp., assembly GCA_035487015.1. Lineage (GTDB taxonomy): Bacteria > Acidobacteriota > Terriglobia > Terriglobales > Acidobacteriaceae > Telmatobacter. The sequence goes on from DATHMP010000044.1 coordinate 8,706, forward strand.
CCGCGCCCGCGCGCACGCCAAGGTCTGCCCACAGCTTCGGCAAATCCACTTCCACCGGCTTGTCTTTCCACGCCGCATACAGGTTGGTCAATACATGCGTCCCGGTTGCGCTATCGCCAACGGCCAGCGCCTTCGGTAAATCCCAGTCGTGGTCGATGGTTCCGCCCGCCGCCACAATCGCCTGCAGCGCATCGCGCAGTCCTTTGCGATTGCCCGTCTCTTTGCGTATTTCCACATCGGCCGAGAGGCAAAACAGCGCTCCGCCCCAATACGTTCGTCCCCAGGTATGCGTCCGATCCATGCCTTCATCGCCGCTCGCCGGCTCGCCCTGGTGCATGTCGCGAAACATGTCGCCCCACACTTTGCGCGACGTCAGTTCGCCCGTCATCACGCGCGACAGCGGCTCCACGTAGGTTGCAATGCCTTCTTCCATCCAGTGCTGATCGTCGGGCATCGAGGGAAACGCCATATGTACCAGCTCATGCGTCGTCGTCCAGTCGTCTTTCAATGCATCGGCGGTCATGTGTTCACCGATCCGCAGCCGGGTCAGTCCCTGCCACCCTCGCATGTCGCCCCATGTCGTCCCACCCACGTCGCCGCCGCCTCTACCCTCGATCGGGATCACCAGCACCCGCGCGTGCTGCACAGGGAAATGCCCGTAGTACGTCGTCACCGCTTCAGCCGCCGTCCGGATGTGCGCAACCAGCGTCTCTTTGGGCAGGTCCAGCGCGCCCGCGGCAATGTCCACCCGCAGCACCGCGCCGCCAACCTTCAGGTCCTGCGATGAGGCAATCGGCACATCCCAGCGTCCTCGTCCGCCTCCCGGCGCGTCCTGTGCGCTAGCGACGCACCACAACACGGCACCCACGCTTGCGGCTAGCAAGACGCGGCGCAAAAACCAGCCGAACCGGCGTGCATTCATGCTTGGTTGGACGGAACAATTGTCCTTGGGGTCACTTCAATCCGTTGGCGCCTTCACTGCCAAGATCTCCAGCATCTCCACCCGCGGCGGTTCGGCCAGCAACTCATCGGCCCGCGCAAACAGCGCCTTTGCAATCTCGCCGTTCAGGTGCGCATCCCGTCCAGCTCGATCCTTGAAGGTGTCAAAGATGCCGAACTCCCTCGGTCCCAGCCGCACCGCATACCACGTCGTTGTGCCGGCTTCTTCCCGGGCCAGAGGCAACGCCGACGTCAGAAACAACTCCAATTCCGCTTCTTTACCCGGCTTGGCCTTCAGCAATGCCAGCAATGCGAGCGTATCCACCGTCACCTCCAGGTTTTCCAACCGCATTCGTAGGATGCGCACTCGACCGTCCGGGTTTGGCAGTCTCCTCACCCTTCACCGTCGATTCATCCCTTCATCCTCACGCCATTGCCTGCCCGGGGTGCGCCTTCACCCTTTCGCCCGTTACACTAAGAAAGTCATGCAACAACGTACGGGAAACGAAATTCGCGAGCTGTTTCTGCGCTTTTTTGAGTCGAAGAGCCACCGGCGGGTGCACTCCTCTTCGCTGGTGCCTGCCAACGACCCAACCCTCCTTTTCACCAACGCGGGCATGAATCAGTTCAAAGATTCTTTCCTGGGCCTTGAAAAGAGGACCTACAGCAGAGCGACGACCTCGCAGAAATGCGTCCGTGCCGGCGGCAAGCACAACGACCTCGAGAATGTCGGATTCACCCGCCGCCATCACACGTTCTTCGAGATGCTGGGCAACTTCAGCTTCGGCGACTACTTCAAGCGCGAAGCCATCGCTTTTGCATGGGAACTCGTCACCAGCCCTGAGTGGTTCGGCATTCCCAAAGACCGCCTTTACGTCACCATCTTCGAAGGCGCCGACGGGGTTCCGCGCGACGACGAAGCCGAACATTTCTGGATCGAAACTGGCGTGCCCAAAGAGCGCATTTTCCAATACGGGCTCAAAGACAACTTTTGGCAAATGGGTGAAACCGGCCCCTGCGGCCCCTGCTCGGAGATCTTTTACGACATGGGCATCGAAGCCGCCGAGACACCCGGCGTCGACAAACCATTCGGCCAGGACGACGCCCGCTACGTCGAAATCTGGAACCTGGTCTTCATGCAGTTCGATCGCTCCGCCGTCGTAGACCCTTCAACGAAAACAACCACCTACAAGCTGACGCCGCTGCCCAAGCCTTCTATCGATACGGGGATGGGCCTCGAGCGCGTGGCTGCGGTGCTGCAGGGCAAGGTCAGCAACTTTGAGACGGATTTGTTTACGCCGCTGATCATGCGAGCGGCAGAGCTGACAGGCTGGATCAATTACGTAAGCAAGCCAAGTGCCGGAAGCCCATTGTCTGCGGAGTCGCTGCTTGAACAGCACGCAATGAAGGAAGCGGTTGCTGTTGCCAGCCTGCGCATCATCTCCGATCACGCCCGCGCCGCCACCTTCCTCATTAACGATGGCGTTGTGCCGTCAAATGAAGGCCGCGGCTACGTGCTGCGCAAGATCCTCCGACGCGGCATCCGTCATGGCCGTCTGCTTGGGCAGGAAAAGCCCTTTATGTATCAGATGGTCTATGCCGTCCGCGACCTGATGCAGGGCGCCTATCCCGAGCTCAATGATTCCTCCGACCGCGTGTCCAAGGTCGTCGAAGCCGAAGAGAAGCAGTTCGATCGCGTGCTCAAAATCGGTCTCACGCGCCTCAACGAAGAATTGCAAGGCGACTTCGACGGCGCCAATGCCTTCCATCTCTACGAAACCTTCGGCCTGCCGCTCGACTTCATGGTCGATGCCGCCCGTGACGCAGGTGTAGTTTTCGACGAAGCCGGCTTCGAAACCGCCCGTGCCGAAGAGCAGGCGCGCGCCCGCGCTAGCTGGAAAGGCGGCAGCCAGAAAACCGCCAGCCCTGCTTTCCGCGATCTGCCCAAAACCCAGTTCGAGGGCTACACCCAGCTCACGTCCACCAATTGCGAAGTTCTCGCCATCGTGAAAGATGGCGTTGGCGCGCCCGCTGCCGCTGCGGGCGACTCCGTCGAGATCGTTCTCGACCACACCAGCTTCTACGCCGACTCCGGCGGCCAGGTCGGCGACACTGGCGTTTTCCTCGCATCGGATGGGAACTCGATCGTTGCGGAAATCATCGGCTGCGTAGCTCCTGTGCAGGGTGTCCGCGCCCACAAGGCTCTGTTGAAGCAGCCGATCGCTGTGGGCGACCACGTCAACACCGTCGTCGATGGCCTCCGCCGCGACGCCATCCGGCGCAACCACACTGGCACGCATCTGCTCCACGCAGCCCTGCGGCAGGTTTTGGGTACCCACGTCAAGCAGGCCGGCTCGTCAGTCGATTCCACCCGCCTGCGTTTCGATTTCTCCCACTTCGCCCAGGTCGCCGACGAAGAACTGCAGGAGATCGAAGACATCGTCAATCGCGAAGTTCTCTCGAACGCCCGCGTCGAAACGCTGGTTGATGTGCCAATCGATGTCGCCGTCAACGAGTACCATGCCATGGCGCTCTTCGGTGAGAAGTACGGCGACAAGGTTCGCGTCGTGAAACTCTCGGACGGCTTCTCCACCGAGCTTTGCGGCGGCACGCACACTTCCGCCACCGGCGAGATCGGCTTGCTCAAGCTCACCACCGAAACATCGGTGTCCTCCGGTGTGCGCCGCATCGAGGCCATCAGCGGCATGGGTTCGCTCGACACCTTCCGCCGCGATTTCGCCGTTGCCCAGATCGCAGCCCAAGTTGCAGGATCCCCCGACGGCAATCTCTCTGAAGGTCTCCGCGCCCGCCTCGCTGCTCATGAAGAAGAACTCAAGCGCTTGCGCCGCGAACTCGACGAATCCCGCATGAAATCCGCTGCCGGTGCTCTCGAAGATGTTCTCGGCAAAGCAGTTGACGTTCACGGAGTCAAAGTCCTGACGCACCGCGCCGACAACCTCGATCGCGGGCAGCTTCGCACCCTCGTCGACAACCTCAAACAGAAAGCCGGCGAAAGCGTAGTCGTGCTTGCTGCGGCTCAGCCCGAAAGTAAAGTTGCCATCATCGCCGGGGTTACGCCTGCCCTTACTAAGCGGATCCAGGCAGGCAAGCTCGTGGGAGCCGTCGCCAAACTTGTTGGCGGTTCGGGCGGCGGCAAGCCTGAAATTGCCGAGGCCGGCGGCAAAGACCAAACCCAGATCGACGCAGCCCTCAAATCCGTACCGGAAATTGTCGCTTCGCTTCTCGCCTGAGTGCGCCGCCGAGTCAATCTCGCGACAAACCGTTCCGCCGCTTCTTCACGCCAAAACAAAGGGTCGCAGGTTTTGCCCGCGACCCTTTGCCTTTGTCTAGGTATGAGTTCGTCTATTTTTCTACCGCACTCCGCCGCGGAGGCCAAAGCTGTAGGCCACACCAAACGAAACAATCGGATAGGTCTTCAGGGGTTCCAGATCGTTCTTCCACTTCGCAACCTGTGCCGTCAGATCGTTCTGAATCTGCAGCGCGATCGGATTGGTTGTGCTGGCCACGTCGGTGCACTGCGCTTGAGCTTGGTCATAGCAAGCCCAGCCGTTCAGAGTCGCATTCAGCGACGGCTGGCCGATGAATGCAGCTCCTACCTCAAACGGGAACGACCAGTGTCGACCGTCGCGGGGAATCGTGTTTCCCCAGCCCGTCGTAATCGTGAATGCTGGCTTGTTGGTCTTCAATCCCAGCTCCGCGCTCGCGTTCAGAGGCGTTGCACCCGTCACTGGGTTTGCATTGGCTGAGTAATAGGTATCCCCGTCTAGCTGGAAACTTGTTCCGCCCGCAACCACCGATGTCGCAGTCAACCGGTTGTTGTTCAGAACCAGAACGCCCGGGCTGATCCGAAACCCTTTATGGAAGGGATAGATATCAACCGATGCGCCCGCTGAAACCAGGTTCAGCTTGGCATTTGCATCAAAGCCGCTCGTCGAGAAATTGGTTGAGTAGGCCATCCCGTTTCCAATCGCCCGTATATTCAGGTGACTGGTGATATTGGTCGTAATCTGTAAGCCGGCGCCCAGTGGCGAAACACCCACACCGATCGCCATCCGCGAAAATGCGCCACCGCTGTAATCCCCGCCTTGAACAGACGGTGCCGGACGATAACCGCCTCCGACCGCGTCGCTGTCGTTCGCTAGTTTTGACGAGTTTGAAGTGGACTGGGCGAAGGTTGTCGTTGAAGTTGCGAGGAAAAGAATAGATAGGGCGAGCTTTTTCTTGAGCATAGAAGCCTCCCGGCCACGAATGGAAGTTTTCAACCCGGTCCCTTCTTGCTGGAATTCTCTGCCGCTATCACCGCTTCCATGAGCCCTGAGCCCAAAACCTGGACAACGCATGACCGAAGTTGTGAGACGAAGTTACCATAATGATTGCTGCGGAATTACTATTGATTGTTTTTGGGAGATTACTAAAGCGGGAGAAAGTCCCAATTCGGGTCCGAAGGCACTTTCGTCCCATGACATTCCGGAATCAACAATTTGCCGCTTCATGCCCTAATCTGTCCCTATGGGCTTCCGCGAGCGCGATCCCGAATCCATCGCACGCATGCGTCGCCAGCTCCTCGACTGGTACGACCGGAACCGACGCGATCTGCCCTGGCGCCGAAGCCGCGATCCGTATGCCATCTGGGTCTCGGAAGTCATGCTGCAGCAGACCCGCGTAGCTGTCGTTATCGAGCGCTTCCAGGCATTCCTCACTCGGTTTCCTTCGCTCATCTCGTTGGCCCTTGCCCCAGAACAGGAAGTGCTCGCTCTCTGGAGCGGCCTCGGCTACTACCGCCGCGCGCGCATGCTCCACAAAGCCGCGCAATTCGTCGCCGAACATCACGACGGAACCCTTCCCCTGACCGCGCCCGAACTTCGCATGCTTCCTGGCATCGGCAGTTACACTGCCGCCGCCATTGCCAGCATTGCCCATGACGAGCATGTCCCGGTTGTCGACGGCAATGTGGAACGCGTGCTTTGCCGCCTTCAGGGCTGGGAGGCTGTAGGTCGTGCAGGAGCCGCCACGCTGCGTCGCAAAATCGATGGCGTCGCCCAATCCCTGCTCGATCCCGCGCGCCCGGGCGACTTCAATCAGGCCCTGATGGAACTGGGCGCCACCGTTTGCGCGCCCCGCAATCCACGGTGTCTTGTCTGCCCGCTCTCACCCGATTGCGCCACACGAGGAGAACACAAAACGCGCTCCCGTCCGCGCATGCTCAGCAAAGAAATCGGTTGCGCCCTCGTGTTGCGGGGCAAAAGTGACCAGATGGTGAATTGCGAAGTCCTTCTCGAGCAGCGACCGGATGCAAACACGGTAATGCCGGGTCTCTGGCAACTGCCCGTTCTGCACGATCCTGTTGTTCCTGACAAACATCTACGAATGACCGTGCGCCACGCCATTATGCAGGTCAATTACTACGTCCGCGTCCGCAATTTGACCGAGAACGAAGTCGACGTGCTCACTTCGCTCGATGGCCGGCGCATGTGGGTTCCGCTGCTCGAAGCCGGAGGCATGGCGCTCACCGGTCTTACCCGCAAGATCCTCAGTCGTGCGCATTTGCTGCCAACCTTGCCCATCGCCGCGATTGCGCCACAAACGGCCGGAGACGTACCCTGATCCTTCGGCGAAAAACTGCTTGCAGATCATCCCGCACTTTTACGTCTCCACGGAGAATTCATGCACAGATCCAAAGCGTTCGCACTGGCAGCAACGCCCATCCTGATTACCTGTCTCGCTCACGCCCAACAGGGCACAGTTCCCGAAGTTCCCGGACTGCCAAATGCCGCGCGAGCGGCCGCTGCTTCCGTCGATCCTGAAAAAATCCGTGCCCATGTCCGCTATCTTTCGCTTGATTTGCTGGAAGGCCGAGGTCCCGGTACGCGGGGCGCCGAACTCGCGTCTGAATACATTGCCACGCAGTTCGCGCTTGCCGGTCTCAAGCCCGCCGGCGCCAACGGCAGCTACTTCCAACCCGTCCCCCTCTATGCCGTTCACACCGAGGAGGACAAAACACGCTTCGCCTTCGTACCCGCGAGCGGCGCTCCCGTCGATCTCGCCTACGGCACTGAAATCGTTACAAAAGATGAAACCGGCCAGTCTTCCGCCGACGTCGACGCCCCGATTGTGTTCGTTGGCTATGGCATTCATGCGCCCGAGTACAACTGGGACGACTATGCCGGCGTCGATCTCAAAGGCAAGGTCGCGCTGGTCATCGTGAACGAGCCGCCCAGCGAAGACGAGAAATTCTTCAAGGGCAAGGCACTCACCTACTACGGTCGCTGGACCTACAAATATGAAGAAGCGTCGCGACGTGGCGCCGTTGGCGTGCTGATCATTCACCGCCGCGATCTCGCCAGTTATGGCTGGGAGGTGGTTCGCAACTCACAAGCAGTTGAGAAAAGCTACTTGGCAGGCGATCCCAACGCAACCCTCCGCGCTGCATCGTGGATTCAGCACGACGTCGCACAGCACCTCTTCTCGCTTGCTGGCTTAGGAGACCTTGATCAGGCCATCGGCCGCGCCGGCAAACATGGTTTCCATGCTCAGGAACTGACCATCCAGTTGCGGGGCCATGTCGAGAGCCGGGTCCGTCGCTACGAAAGCGCGAACGTCGTTGCTCGCGTGCCCGGCGCCGATTCGGCAGTCCAAAACGCAATTCTCTATACGGCGCATTACGACCACCTCGGCATCGATCCCAACGCCAAGGGCGACAACATCTACAACGGCGCCGCCGACAATGGCACAGGCTGCGGCATCCTGCTTGAAATGGCGCGCGCTTTCGCGCAATCCAGCCAGGCGCCGCCGCACGACGTCTATTTCGCTGCCGTCACCGCGGAAGAACAGGGCCTGCTCGGCTCGCAGTACCTCGGCATGCATCCGCCCATTCCAGCCGGACACATCGCGCTCGACCTCAACTACGACATGCTTCTGCCCATTGGCATCCCGCGTTCGGTCAACATCACAGGCGCCGAGCGCATTGACTTCTGGCCCACGGAGCAGACCGTTGCAAAGGCCTTCGACCTTCAATTGCTTCCCGATCCTGAGCCCATGGCCGGCCACTACTATCGCAGCGACCATTTCTCCCTCGCCCGCGCCGGAATTCCCGCCTTTTCAGTCGACCAGGGTGATCTTTTCGAAGGACACGAACTCGCCTGGGGCAAAGCGCAAAGCGACGACTACGTGGCCCATCATTATCACCAGCCTTCGGATGAGTACCATGCCGACTGGGATTTTCGCGGCAACGCGAAGCTCGCGCGCTTCGGCTTTGTTCTCGGCTGGCTCGCCTCTGAAAAAGCCAAACCCGTCGAGTGGCTCCCCGGCGACGAATTCGAAGCCGCCCGCAAAGCCAGCGAAGCCGCTCCCTCCAAATAGCAATGGCAAAAAGGTATGCACCTCAAGGACGATGACGAAATAGGTCCTCGGAGGAGAAGAGCGAATGTTCTCTATTGAACTGGGCGAAGAAGTTGCAAACTTGATATGCAATTGCTGCGGGAAGCCTTTTAAGAGCGTTTGCGGCTTCATCCAGAAAGACGGTTGGGCATACTCGATTTACTTCGCAACATTGCAAACAGGGCACGACAAGACTTCCATGGGGCTGACAATCAGCATAGGAAAATGGTGGGACGACTCCAATGAGTCTATTCTGCAGCGCGAATGGGTCTATCTCGACGTCTGGCCCTCGGAAGACGATTCCGGCTACGAAATGAGAATCGAAGACCCCGAATCCTCCCGTCATGCCAAGAGCGCGTTTCTTGGTCGCAAACTGGAACCGGAAGAAGCCCGAAATAGTTCGAAAAGAGACGACTTCTTTGCGGTCAGCGATTTCATTCTCGACAATGACCCAGCTGTGCGTTCATACCTCGAGGGGCAAGAAATCAATATTGCCGGGAGAGTCTGCAAGCGCTGATAACGATTTACAGGACCTAGTAGTAGTCCGCGCAGCTCAGGTAGTAGCCGCACTGCGTGCAGACTAGCTTGCAGTGGTGCCCCGTCAGCCGATGGCTGCAAGTGGGGCAGATCTGGCAATGGTGTTCCACGGGGGCCTCAGCGGGACAAGCCGCACCGCTATGTGAAAAATCAGACACAATCCCGCCATCAAATGCTGTTGGCCTATGGGGAAGCATGCCCGAGAGATTAACATGAAGGAGTGGGGCGCCTGCCCTTGAGAACCCGGCAGGTGCCCGAAGCATCAACTCTGCAGCGTCGCCCGCGCATCCCCTTGGGCAACGCAAAAAATCACCTTAAATACCACCGGATTCCAGTACCCCCAAGGAGGGTCTATGGCAAGCAAGGCAAGTGCGGTTTGGACAGGTTCACTCAAGGAAGGCAAAGGCACCATCTCCACGGCGACGGGCGTCCTGAAGAATGCCAACTACTCGTTCGCCACGCGTTTTGAAGGCGCCGACTCCGGCACCACTCCTGAAGAGCTCATCGCCGCAGCCCATGCAAGCTGCTTTTCGATGGCGCTCGGCGCGCAGCTTGGCGGTGCGGGCCTGACCCCGGAGTCGATTGAAACCCAGGCAGCCGTCACCCTGGCAAAGGTCGGCGATGGCTTCTCCATCACCAAGATCGCGCTTACCACCACGGCAAAGGTTCCAGGCGCGAGTAAGGAAGCCTTCGACACAGCTGCTGCGAATGCCAAGGCCGGCTGCCCCATCTCCAAGCTCTTCGCCAACAACACCGAAATCACCCTCGACGCGAAACTCGTCTAGGTCATCTCCGGCAGATATTCTGCAAGGGCCGGTACGCGATGCGTGCCGGCCCTTCTGCTTTTCCTGAGATTGAGAAGAAGAGTCTTTGGCGAGTGTCGAGCGCATCGCGCGCTCCTCCAAGGCAGTCGCGATGCTCCACAACAAAATCGAGACGCCTGGTTAACCGCTCTCGAAAACATCCTTGACACTCAGGCACGTCTCGCGCGAGAGTCAAGGTCGCACCTCCTCCGCTCTTTCGACGCAGCAAAATTCATTCCTCGTGGAGGCACTCCCGTGCAGCACATTCACCACGCCCTCAACCACTGGGCCATCCTTGTCTCAGCACTCTTTTTGTGGTTTCTCGGCGCCCTGTGGTATTCCCCGGTGCTCTTCGCCAAGCCTTGGATCGCCATCGTCGGCCGCAAGGAAGGTGAAAAGCCGAAGGGTGTCGTGAAGGGAATGGTTGGTTCCTTCATCGGCGACATTCTCCTCGCCTTCGCGCTCAATCACTTCGTCATCTGGTCGGGGGCCTCGACTTTCGGCTGGGGAGCCGTCGTGGGCTTGATCGCGTGGCTCGGCTTCTTCGTCGCACCCAACTATCCTCAAAGTATTTACGAGGGCCGCCCGATCACCTACTTCTTCATCAACAATGGCTACTGGCTCATCGGGCTTCTCGCCGTAGGCGGACTGCTCGCAGTTTGGCGGTGACTGTGGGTTCAGCCTCTACAATTTCCTCATGAGCAAATCCGCTGTTTCCACCACTTCCGCGCCCGCAGCCATCGGCCCCTATTCGCAGTGCATCCGCTGCGGCAATCTGCTCTTTACCGCCGGCCAAGCCGCGCTCGACCCCGCCACCGGTCAACTTGTTTCCGGTGGCATCTCCGAACAGACTACCCGTACCCTCGAGAACCTGAAAGCCGTCGTCGAGGCTGCCGGCTCCACGCTGGCCAAAACCGTGAAAGCCACCGTTTATTTGAAGAACATGGCAGATTTCACCGCAATGAACGCCATCTATGCCGCGTATCTTGCACCGGAAGGCGTGACACCACCTGCCCGCACCACGATTGAAGCCGCCCGCCTGCCCAAGGATGCCCTCGTCGAGATTGAGCTTATTGTCGAACTCTGACGGCCTGTATCCTCGCTGCGCCTCAGGCATCTAATTGCTGTGAGCAACTCCGAACCGCAGACACCCATGACCGATTCATCCGAAAAAGTCGTCCGCTCCGACGCCGAATGGCGCAAACAGCTCACTCCCGAGCAGTATCACGTGCTTCGCGAGAAGGGAACCGAGCGACCCTTCACAGGCGCGCTCGATTTCAACTTTGAAACGGGCAATTATCATTGCGCCGGCTGCGGTGCACTGCTCTTCAACTCCGGCGCCAAGTTCGACTCCGGCTGCGGCTGGCCGGCATTCATGATTCCCGCCGATTCCACGTCTGTCGCCGAACACGAGGACAACGCCTTCGGCATGCGCCGTATTGAAGTCACCTGTGCGCGCTGCGGCGGCCATCTCGGGCACGTCTTTCCCGACGGACCGCGTCCTACTGGCCTCCGCTACTGCATCAATTCCGCTTCGCTCACCTTCACCAAAGCTGAGTAGGGGAGCTCTGCTGTGCATCCGCTGGCCGCGACGCGGTACTCTTTCCTCATGATTTGTGCCCTTGAGATAAGGACGCTGTTGTTACTGGGCTGCTTTGCTTGCGCTTTAGCTTCAATGGAGGCGCACGCTCAGCTTCAGGAAGATTCCGCGCTCGACCTGCAGCTTCAGGCTATTGCCACCGCGCACCATGGGCACGTAGCTTTCTACGCTCACAACCTCAAGAACGGGAAGACCGCTTCGCTCTCTCAAGATTTGCCGGTCAAGACCGCTTCGACGATCAAGATGGGCATTCTCCTCGATGCCGCCGAGCAAATTCGTGCGGGCAAAGCCACCCTCGCGGAACGCCTCGTTCTCACCAAACCTAATCAGGTTCAGGGTTCCGGAGTGCTTGGGGAACTCACCCCGCCCCTTGCCCTCACCTTTGGCGATGTCCTTACTCTCATGGTCGTCCTCAGCGATAACACCGCGACCAACCTGGCGATTGACCGCCTCGGGCTCGATCACATCAATGCGACGCTCCGTGCTGCTGGCCTCAAAGACACCTGGCTCTATAAGAAGGTCTATGTTCCGGCAACAGGCCCCATGCCTCCGGATCAGCCCAAGTTTGGCCTGGGCAAAACCACGCCGCGTGAGATGGCATCCATTATGGAGCGTTTTGCTGAGTGCCGGCTTTCCCTTGACGAGAAGCCGGCCATGCCTGGCGATGGTCCTCTCTGCGGTGCCATCCTTAACATGCTGCGCCATCAGCAGGATCGTGATGGCCTGCCGCGCTACATCGAAAACCTCGATACCAGCGAACACGGTTCAGCCATCGGCAACAAGACCGGCGCGCTCGATGAAGTGCGCAATGATGTCGCTGTCGTTGCCACCAGGAGCGGAACCGTCGTGATGGCCGGATTCACCTTCGACAACGCCGATCAACGCTGGAACGGGGACAATGAAGGCGCGCAAACCCTCGGCAAGCTGGCAGAGGCGGTCATTCACGCCTGGAGCCCATCAGGTCTGGATGCGGATGCTCTTTACTGGGACAATCCGCTGGCCCAGCCGCCGGCAGACAAGCGCTGACTCACTTCGAGTCGCTCCTTCAAGGCCTTTTCGGGCACAACAAAACCCCGCCAAAGTGAGGCGGGGTCCGTTAGTCCACCAAAACCCTACTCAAAACTCGAGAGCCATGACCGAACTTTAGGCCTTGGCGATCTTTCCGCTCTTGATACAGCTGGTGCACACCCGAATGCGCTTCGGAGCGCCGTTGACCAGTGCCTTCACGGCCTGAAGATTCACATTCCAACGCCGCTTCGTGATGTTGTGTGCATGCGAAATATTGTTGCCAAACTGCGGCCCCTTGCCGCAAATATCACAAACTTGTGCCATGTCTTAACTCCAGAATTCAAAGGTGTTCGCGCTGCCGATGCCGTTCCCCTGCACCCCTTGGGCGCGGCCCCATATTTCACAACGGAGCGGGACGGCCCGCAAGGCACGCTAAGACACACTGCCCCTTCGGCTTGCCGAATCTCCAGTATACAAGGTATCGGCATCTGGGCCAAGCCAAGGGCCGTTCTCAAGTTTCCGGCTCAGCCGCGCCTCTCCAGCTTCGCGAGGTAATGTCTCTTTATCTTATTGACATCATGGGTAATGCCCCCAAAGTCCCGCCTCTTACCCCATTTGGGGCATGTCCAAGTTGGTTACTGTTCGCTACTCTGCATGCGTGGAGGTAACCATGAGCGACAATTTCCATGAACCCGCCTATCGCGCCGCCCTTGATTCCGCGTTTGCTGAATTGGATCAGATTTCCCAGCGGCTCACCGAGCTGAGAGCAAACAAACAGGTCTTGGAGACCGCAATCGACGCGCTGCGTCCGATGTTTGACTCAATCAGCCAGGTGCCTGCGACGCAACAGGCCCCCATTCCTGCCGTGCAAGCTTCGGTTTTTGAGATCAGCAGCAAGAGTCACCCCATAGCCTCCGAACCAGTTGTGCCCACTTACCGGCGCGATCCGCACCCTGCTCCTGTCGGTTCATCTTTGGAAGATCAAATCAACCACGCGCTTGGCTTGGCAGCCCTGGCATAGTCTTTGGGCATTTCGCCCTGCGGCAAGCCGTCGACTTCTCATGTTCCCGCTCATCGACGACTCGCCTTCAGGTCCGCTGCAGTTGATCTTTGGCTGACAAAGTCTTGTTCTCAGCAATACGAAAGGTTGGGCCGGATTAGATTATGGCAACCTTACTTACAATGAATGAAGCCGACCTCGACTTCATCAAAAAAGACCCTGCTGCAGAGCCTTCGAGCCGGCCTCAGTCCCTGAACGATCTCGACGTGAGCTCCAGCGTTCTTGAAGACATCGCGCTAAAGACTCTCTACGTTTGCGGCTCCTTATCCGTACTCGACCTGGCCAACAAAATTCGTCTCAGCTATACCACTACCGGCGACTTGTTCGCCCGCCTCCGTGCCGACCTATGCTGCCAGGTTACCGGCATGACCAACAATATCCCCCAGATTGCGATTACTTCAGCCGGCCGCACCCGCGCTGCCGATCTGCTTTCGCAGAACCGCTACGTCGGTGCCGCTCCCGTATCCTTCGAGAGTTACGTTAAGCAGGTTCGCCATCAGAGCGTGAAGAAAGTTAATTTTCACGCCGAAGACATTGCTCGTGCCTTTCAGCACCTTGTTGTCGATCAGGAAACATTGCGTCAACTGGGTACTGCCTTGAACTCCGGCAGCTCCCTCTTTCTTTACGGCCCCGCAGGAACGGGCAAAACAACTTATGCCGAAGTTCTCTCGCGCGTGCTTGCGGAAGATGCAGTCTGGATTCCCCACGCGGTCGAAATCGACGGTCAGATCATTACTGTGTATGATCCGTCGATCCACAAATCCCTCCCGCTCGATGTAGCCGACAACCACGACCCCCGCTGGGAACTCTGTGAGCGACCGTCCGTCCTTGTGGGCGGCGAACTCACCGCCGAAATGCTCGACCTCCAGTTCAACGCAGTCTCCAAGTTTTACGTCGGCCCCGTGCAGATGAAGGCCAACAATGGCGTCCTCATCATCGATGACTTCGGCCGCCAGCGTCTGCGCCCGGAAGAGCTCCTCAATCGCTGGATTGTGCCGCTCGATCGTCGCATTGATTTCATGACCATGGAGGGTGGTAAGAAAATCGAGGTCCCCTTCGAAATGCTGGTGGTCTTTGCCTCGAACCTCAATCCTGCGGAACTCGTCGACCCCGCCTTCATCCGCCGCATCAAGACCAAGATTCGCATCGGTGCCGTCACTGAAACGCAATTTACCGAGATCTTCCATCGCGCGGCCAAACAGAACAACGTTCCCTTCGACGCAAACATTCCTCAGGACCTGATCAACTTCATCCAGGGCGGTCTGCGCCAGGAACTGCGCTCCTGCTACCCGCGGGATATCGTCGAACAGGTCATTTGGGCCGCTCGCTACGATAACAAGGATCCCTATATCGACCGTCCTTCACTGGTTCGGGCCATCCGCGCGTACTTTCCTGAAGACGCGCTTCAGCCCATTGCATCACCTCGCGCCTGATTCTCCTTCGTGTTGCATGGCAAAGAGGGCGAACTTCGGTTCGCCCTCTCGCCTTTTGCGCTCTTGGCATGACCACGGCCCATCCCGTCCTATATGCTTGCTGTAACTTTCCACACTCTCCAGAGATTGGCTGGAGTTTCTCGCCGCCATGACGATCTTCGCGCCGCCTCCTTCCGACACAAAAGCGCAACTGCGCAAGACCATGGGCTTCTGGGATGTCCTCCTTTTCAACATTGCCACTGTCCTTGGTCCGCGCTGGATCGCCGCCGCAGGGCACAACGGAACCTCGTCCATCAGCCTCTGGATTCTTGCGTCCGTCTTCTTCTTCGTCCCCGGCGCTCTCGTCATCAACGAGCTCTCTTCGCGCTTTCCTGAAGAGGGAGGCCTTTACGCCTGGTCCCGCGAAGCCTTCGGTCCGTTTCACGGGTTCGTTGCCGGCTGGACCTATTGGATTTACACCGTCTTTTACTTTCCAGGGCTCTTGCTCGCCAGTGCTTCCATGAGCGCCTACATCCTTGGCGGTCGCGGTGTACTCATCGCTGAAAATCGTACCTTCCTTCTCGTAGTATCTCTTGCTCTTCTTTTCATCGCGGTGTTCCTCAATATCATCGGTCTCAATATTGGAAAATGGCTCCAGAACGCTGGCGGAGTCGGCACGTATCTTCCTCTCATCATCCTGGTCATCGTCGCCGGCGTCATCACAGTTCTTCACGGTTCCGCCACGCACTTCACACTGCGCAATATGATGCCAGTCTGGAACTGGGACACGATCAACTTCTGGTCTTCCATCGCCTTCGCGTTTACAGGCCTCGAACTCGTCTCAGCTATGAGCGAAGAAGTTCGCGACCCGCGCCGAACTCTTCCTCGTGCCGTCTTCGGAGCAGGCGCGCTCATTGCTCTCATGTACATCGCCGGCACGTTTGCCATCCTTGCGCTCGTTCCGGCAGACAGCATTGACCCTCAAAGCGGCGTCTTCAACGCCATTACCGTCGGCTCCATGGCCTTGCGCATCGGCGCACTTGGCATTCTCGCCGCAGCCCTCGTCACCGTCGGCAACGCGGGCGGGGTCGGCTCCACAGTCGCGGGCATCGCCCGGGTTCCATTTGTCGTTGGCATCGATCGCTATCTGCCGGCCGCCTTCGGACGCATTCATCCAAAATGGAAGACACCCTATATTTCCATCTTGGTTCAGGCGGCGCTCTCCGGAGCGATTCTCTTCCTCAGCCAGATCAAGAGCCAGACTGTGGTCGCTGCCTACCAGGTGGTTGTGTGTGCGGCCATCATTCTCTACTTCATACCGTTCCTCTACATGTTTGCCGCCGTCATCAAGCTTTCCAGTCGTCCTGATCGCGAAAGCAACCCGCACGCGGTACTGGTCCCTGGCGGAAAAACTGGCGTCTGGATTTGCGGGGTACTCGGTTTTGCCGTTGTGCTTGTCGGAATCGCACTGTCCTTCGTACCCCCTGGCGGCTCCAATAAGACAGTCTTTGAAGTCGACGTGATCGGTGGCACGTTGGGCTCAGTCCTCATCGGGCTGCTGCTCTATTGGCGTGGAGCAAGGGCCAAGCAGTCCGCCGCCTGATTCTGGCTCCGTTCTCACCTCATCTTGCACGCCTCACAATCTTTACTTGCCCGTCCACGGCAGCGCGTTCTACCATCGAAACTCTTTCCCGCCACACGGCCCGATTTCCCCCTCCGGGCTTGGACAAGCAAGTCAAAGGGCCTTCGCAGGTATCCACCCTGTCTGTCACTGGGAGTCACGGATGAGCCGCATTCGCATCTCGAACTCTGCATTCCGCGTGTTTCTTGCCGTTGCACTCTTCGGTTCAGTTCGCGTTGTTGCCCAGGACATTCCCATCGGCGCCACCTATGTCTGCAGCGGCGAACACATCTACATCGAGAATTGCAACATCCGCGATACCTCCGATACCTCCACCTGCATGGTTGCCCATCCAGATCACCTCACGCCGTCCGGCATGAACACCTACACCTACGCCACGCGCGGGGCTCTCAAGAAACTTCTGCCCACATGCCAGCAGCCCTCTGCAAAACAACTCGGCGCTGCCAATGCCTTCCAGAAAAAACAGCAGGATACGTATAACGCCAACGCGCAAAAGGCCAGCGACCAGCTCGATCAGAATCTGCGAGCAAATGCGCAGGCCGATGCGACGCGAGCGCAAAGCCTCAATACCAGCCAGATTCAGCCACCGAAAAATGCGGAAGAACATCAAATACGACGCTGCGTGAGCTCCGGCCGCCTTCCCGCAAGCTGCACCGGAAATTCGCTGCTGGGATGGTTTAGTCAGGCGTTGGGTTCCGTAGCTCCAGGACTCGACAAGCAAACCCAGGCGGAAGCCGGGCCCAATATGGCAGGTGTTTTCCAAGGCGCAGACAATTGGCGTCTCGATTTCATCGATGGTGGCGTGCTTGTCAACTGCTCCACGCTTTCGCCAAATCAGGAAAGCTATTCCCTCAAATTTGAGCCCAATCGCACTTCACTTGTCATCGACATTAAGCCGAGGCCGCTCGTCCTTACCTTTCATCCTGATGGCTCTATCACCGGCCCCGGCCCGGTCACTATTGATGGAGTCTTCGCAGCAGGCTACGTTAGCGGTGCTGCAGGAACCGGCGCAACGCAACAAGATCAATATGGCAATCTCTACGACGCCGGTGGCAACCGGGTGCAGGGCAACGTCAACAATGGCCACACCAACTTTGCCCCGCGACGCGTAACATGCCCCGCGCTCAATCTCACGTCGAAGGGGGCTGGGACAGGCATCCAAACCATGCAGACGGATCTACTCAAAACCATGTTTGGCGGAGACAAGGGCGCACCAACTCCGCCGGGCATCCGGATGCACGGGATCTTTGCTGCTTCTACCGGCTTCAGTCTCCAGTTTTTTCCTGAGTCGGTTATCCTGGGCTGCGGTCCAGACTCGGCACGCGCTTACCCTTACACTGTGGTTGCCGGCGGCGCCGGTGCGGTCATCAAGATCGATGCACCCGACCATCCCCTCAACTTTTCCGTTCGCCCCGACGGTTCCCTCGATCCGGGTAACAACGGTTCCTACCAGGTCCACGGCCGGATGGTCACAGGCCAGGACGACAATGACGACTTCACGTTTGCTCCACTTGAGGCGAGCTGCAACCTCGCGGTCCTCGCGCCAAGCAAGACAATCCCTGCATCCGGCGCAACCTCTGCTGCTGCGGGTTCTGCCAGCAGCACCGCCGGATCCGCTTCCGGCGGCACGCTTTCCACGCCTCAAGCGCCGCTCGGCAATGCCGTGCTGACCATTGCGTCTGGCTTTCCAGCGCAGCCCGGCATCGCGAATCCTCTCGCCGGCAGACCTTACATTCTGCTGCGATCCAGTTATGCCGACTCGCTGGCGCAAGGTGGGGTCGCGGTTCCCGCAGGCACCTCGCCTTTCAAATATGCCGGCGCCGCGTGCGCCGCGCACTCACCCGACTGTCAAAAAATATCGCTGGCGATTCACTTAAGCGCCGCATCTGCCGCCCGCGCGGATGGCAGTGGCAATGCCTCATTACCGGGCCTGCCTCCGGGCACTTACTATCTCATGATCTCGGCAGTCGACAAGAATCAGCCTTATGTTTGGGGGCAGGCCGTACAACTGCACGCGGGCCAAAACTCAATCACTCTCGATCTCCGCAACGCCACGCCTCTCCACTGATCAGAACAACCACCCTGCGCCGCGTCGCAAAGCAGTTTATTCGAAAAATAAACCCCATCCCAGTGAGGGATGGGGTTGAAAAGGAAGGCTTGCACACACGGGACTTGTCAGATCCCGGTTTCGTTCGGAGCAACCTGCTTCAGCTCCGCAAAGTCTCAAAAACTTTCGACCGACCGTAAAGACCGGCTACTCGCCCTGGCTTGAACTGCCGGTCAGAACCAGAGTGAAGCTGTTCAATTGGATGCTCTGCAAGACGTCTACGCCGTTCACTGAGTCGGTTACCAGCCCGACATGTCCGTTCTTCGTGTCAACCATCTTTGCAGTCACGGTGACTGGCGCCTTACCTTTTTGCTCCAGCATCACCTGCACATTCGAGCCCGTCCCGGTCCACGACACCTTCACATCCCCCGCGGTCAGGAGCGACGAGCCAACTTTTTCCGGCTGCGTGAATGTCAAGGTTTGTGAATTCTTTGCGGCAAGTGCAGGAATGGTCAAGGAGCCAACAATAAGTGCGATCCCCATAAAACGCTTCATGAAATCTCCTCACCTGCCTCATGAGTTAGGAAGGAAGAACTGAGGCATTGAGGTCATTAAATAGCGCCCTCAAGCAAATGCAGCTTAAGAAATGTTAAGTGCCTTCGAGTTGCCCTCGCGTGAAACTGCAAGCTGGCCCGATGTTGCCCCATCGCTCTGGGCGAACGGAATCGTAATCAGCACGCGCAATCCAGGTTTCGCATTCTCCGCAACAATCGTGCCGTGATGGAGTTGCACCGCGCGCTTCGCAATCGAGAGGCCCATGCCCGAACCTCCTCCATTTGTGTCGCGCGCTTCTTCTACTCGAAAAAATGGATCGAAGATTCTTCCAAGCGCATCGTCCGGAACTCCGGGCCCAAAGTCTCGCACAGTTATCGTCGCGTCTTGTTCCGTCTCGGTAGCGGTCACGCGGATCGCCGATTGCTTCGGCGAGTAGCGAATTCCGTTGCGCAGCACATTCTCAATCGCTCTGCGCAGTAGCTCGCGATTCCCAAGTACCATGCCTTCAAGGTTGCCGCTCAGATCGATGCTGCATTCACGAAAATGGGCCTCGAGCGCGCAATCCCGCACCACTTCCTCCAGCACTTCGCCCACTTGCACAATCCCTGTATCCTGCACGGCTGGATCACCCTCGATAAACGTGATCTCCACAATGTCAGCGACCAGCGAAGTGATGCGGTCGACATCGCGCTCAATTCTATCCAGAGCCGCTTTTGGATCCGGCGAAGTGCGTGCCAGCTTTACAGCGAACTTCAGGCGCGCAAGGGGTGAGCGCAATTCGTGCGAAATGTCGCCAAGCAGCCTGCGCTCGCTCACAATCAACCGCTCCAGCCTCTCCGCCATTTGGTTAAAGGAGCGTCCGAGTTGTCCGATCTCGTCCGGGCGCGCAGTCTTTACTCGCGCTGCCAGATCTCCTTGTCCAAACAGCGCAATCGTCGCTGCGATTCTTCGAATGGGCGAAATCACCCCCACCGCTGCCAACCAGCACAACACGCAAGTCGCGCCAATTACGAGGAAATAATAGGGAAGAAACGTCAACAAATGAGGCCGTCCCAGCTGTCCCTCCGCCGCGAACCACGCGCTTCCATCCGGAGCCCGATGCGAGATTGTCCACCGTCCATGTGCTTGCACCCGTAGACTATCCGCGGGTGGACGGGGAAGAAGCGCGCTTCGGTCGGTTCCGGTCACCAGGTCAATACCATCGGCACTCAATAGGTAGTGCGATCCGCCAAAGATCCGGTCCAGCTTCGCTAAGTATTCTTTGAGTCCCTCCACTCCGTGCCGCTCATACTGCGTCCGTGCGCTCTCCAGTTGAAGCTCGTCAAACTTGAAAAACGTCGGATCGATTTCCATCTTCTGCACGTGATTTGCAATCATCTGGAATGCCAGGTACGACAGGGATAGCGTCGTCACCATCGCGACAAGCACAGCCACATACAACGACTTTGCAGGCAGCGTCTTAATGCGTTCCAGTAAAGACATATCCCACTCCTCGTATCGTGCGGATCAACGTGCGGCCTCCCTCAAGTTTCTTGCGCAAATGGCTGATGTGCACGTCGAGAAAGCGATCATAGGGCGTTGCCTCTCGGCCAAACAAGACTTCCGTGATCTCTTCTCGCGAGACCACCTGGCCCGCCGAGTGCATCAGCAGCGCCAGCAGATCGAATTCCATTGCAGTCAGCTCCACGAGGGATCCCTCACACCATGCGTCCCGCGTCTGGACCTGCAGGCGAACCCGCCCGATCTCCAATACCCGATCGCTTGATCGGCCCTTGTTTTCTGACCGCCGCAACACCGCTCGAATGCGGGCCAACAGTTCGTCCGGATCAAAGGGCTTGGGCAGATAATCGTCGGCGCCCGCGTCGAGCCCATGAATGCGATCCTGTTGCTGCACGCGCGCCGTCAGCATGATTACCGGCAAATCTCTCTTCTTTCGCAGTTGCTCCAGTACGGCAAATCCATCGATACCTGGCAGCATGACGTCCAGAATCACCAGATCATAAGCTCCCCGCAACGCACTCGCCAGCCCCTCGCGTCCGTTGTATGCCGTCTCCAAAGAATGCCCGGTTTCGGCAAAGAACTCCCGCATCATGCCACACAGCTCTGCATCGTCATCCACCAGCAGCAAAGAGAGTGCCTTTCGCCGTTCGCCCGTTTCCCGCTCAACCACCACGCCCGCGTCTCCCACGATCTATGAGTTTTTCATAATTGCTCCTTTCCTAGCACTACTTAACAATTCTTAAGACTGAGCGAGTAAAACCGCGGCAATCTCAAGGTCAGGTGAAACACCGCTGATCGCTGATGCATGATGGAGGTTGTAGACTCATACTCACGCAATGGGCAAGCATCCGGCGAACAAGAAAAATTCGCATCCAACGCTCGGCCAGGTCGCGCGTGCGGCAGGGGTCGGGACAACCACCGTTTCCCGGGTGATTAATGGTGGAGACCGGGTAAGTCCGGAGACTCTGACCAAAGTTCGTCAGGTCATCGAAGCACTGGGCTACCGGCCCAATCAGGCCGCAAGAGTATTGAAGGGTGATCGCACGCGCACGATCGGGTTGATCGTCCCCAGCATAGCCGATCCATTCTTTTCTAGCTGTGCCGAAGCTGCCCAGGCCGTTGCGCGAGCAAATGGTTCTTTGTTGATCGTGACTTCAACGCAGAACGAGTTACATAACGAAATTGAAAACGTTAACGTTTTGCTAAGCCACCGCGTCGACGGATTGATTATCGCCGCCGGCAATTCGCGCAGTCGTTCGCTGCGCGACCTGCTCCTTGGCCTTCGCGCGCCGGTGGTCGCCATCGATCGACCCATTTCTGATTCCGGAATATCGTCGGTTCTTACCGATAACTTTCAAGGGGCGCGTGCCGCTGTGCAGCATCTGATCGAGCACGGCCGCAAAAGAATTGCTTGCCTCACTGGCGAGGGTTCGCTCTATACCATTCAAGAGCGAATTCGCGGTTATCGGGCAGCAATCGAGTCCGCAGGATTGACGCCCGTCATTGACACGTCCATTCACGATTTCTCGGCAGCCCGCAATGCCATTGAGAAGTTGATGTCATCGGAGCATCCTCCCGATGCCTTCTTCACTTTGAAGAACAGCACCACCGCCCACTCCTTCGAAGTTCTGCAACAACTTCACATTCGTGTGCCGTCTTCGATCGCACTTGTAGGATTCGACGATTTTGAGCTGGCATCTACGGTTCGACCCTCCATCACGGTCGTGCAGCAGCCGGTCGAGGCAATCGGGCATTCGGCAGCTGAACTGTTGTTCAAACAGCTATTCAGTGGGCGCGGTAGCACCGATGGGATCGCTCAGCGGGTGATTCTAAAGAATCAGTTGATTCGGCGAAGTTCGTGTGGCTGTGCAGCCTCATTGCGACCGAGTGGAACCTAACCAGCTAGCATTCCATCCAACCGCGAGCCTCGACGTCAAGAAACCCACGTGAGCCCCGGGATGACCCCGTGGATTTGCGTGTCTGGTTCTCGCGCATTCAGTATTTCTGGCTCGAGGCAACCGCTAAACATCTGCGTGCTTCTAATCGATCGGCGGAATATGAGGCGATGTGTGTTCCGCTACCCAAGTGAATCGCGTGCGAAAAAACGCTTTGCGCAATTCAGCATCTCTTCCGGCAATTGATTGCAGCACTTGAAGTTTGTCTTCTCCCGGACCGAAAGGAAGAGTTCTTGCCGCCCAACTTGACTCTGGCAAGAAAAATCAGGCGACAAAAATAGTTGACAAGCAAAGGATGAAGGGGCAGAATTTCCACTGCTGTGGAATCGTTACCATTCAATAGTGGAAACGATACCATGACAAAGCATAAAAATGCCGGAACAAGAGCATCGAGGCAAGCTTCCCGGAAATCTCCCCATGATTCGTACCACTTCCGAGCACGGAGGCCATTCATGCATCTCATCTCCCCCCGTAAATGCCGGTTCATTGGATCCGGCTACCGAGCAGGATTGTCCCCAAAACTAACTTTCTTCGCGATCGTGCTGATCGCCAGTCTGGCGTGCCCCGCCTTCTCCCAGGAATTTCGCGCTGTGCTGACGGGACAGGTGACGGACTCGTCGGGTGCCGTCATTCGCAACGCAAAAGTCAGTGCGATAGAAACATCGACCGGTACCACCTACTCCGATCAAACCAGCCCAAGGGGCGTTTACTACATCCCGTATGTTCTGCCGGGCAACTACACGGTGGCTGTAGAAGCCAACGGATTCAAGACTTTCGTCCAGGACAATGTCCTGCTCAAGGCCTCACAGACATTTGCTCAGAACTTTAAGCTTGAAGTCGGTTCCGTGAGCGAAAAGGTTGTTGTCACTACAGCTCCGCCGGAATTGGAAACTGCGAGTGGATCCGGAGGCACGGTGATCGACGCGCGCCAGTTGGAAAATGTCCCCCTCAACGGTGCGCAGGTCTACATGCTCATTGGGACGACACCTGGCAGCCAGTTCACGCAAACATCCTTTGGTCCGGGCGTCGGCTACTCCGGAACGCGCGGGTGGGATGTGAGCAGTGCCTACACGCTCGGTGGCGGGGTCGTCGGCCAGAACCAGTTCACGCTGAACGGGACCAACATGACCCAGCAAACTGGCTATGGACAAATGAGCTCCGGCGCGTGGGATGTTTCGCCCAACATCGACGCTATCCAGGAAGCCAACGTGATGACGACGACCTACGATGCCCGCTACGGACGAACCAGCGGCGGCACCGTCAATGTCGTCACAAAGAACGGCACCAATGCATTTCATGGCTCGGCCGACGAAGCCTACGAAGGCACCCTGATGAATGCCAACACGTACCAGAACAATTTGACCGGCTATCCCAGGAATGGCCAGGTGCAGAATCAGTTCCACATCACGGCTGGCGGTCCGGTCAAACGAAACAAGCTCTTCTTCTTTTTCGGCTTTGAGGGCTATCGCGAGTCGTTGGCCGCGACAGTTCTCGAGCATGTGCCCCCGGCCTATCTTCGTCCGGGATACAACGGCAATGCCGGCGTGGACTTCGGTCTCGTCGGCACGATGGATCCATCGGAGTTCCCGACGGGTTTGCCAGTCTATGAACCAGGAACCGCATACTGCGTCACCGGCGGTCCCGTTACTTCGTGCAATGACAGCAATGTCGCGCAAACTGAATTTCCAAACGACACAATTCCCGGTTCACAAATCAATCCCATCGGCGCCGCCTTGTTGAATTACGTCCCTTTGCCGAATATTCCCGGAGCAGATAATCTCGCCAGCGGCAACAACTTCATCGGGCATACACCGGATTTGTACGACTACAACCAGCCCATGGCTCGAGTGGATTTCAACCTGAACAACTCGACAAAGATGTACAGCTTTTTCGAGTGGCAAAAAGGAACGGAATACAGAAGCAATAATGGCTTCAGCGGAGTTGCCGCCAATGGCAACATCAACTGGGTAAGAGAAAACTGGGTTGCGACTCAGGATTTCACCCACGTCTTCTCTCCAACGTTACTGGGAGACTTCAAACTTTCGTTTGCCCGTTACTTCACGAAAACACCGGATGGCGACCTGGCCGCCGCCGTCGATCCGTCCACGGTCGGGCTCACCATGCCGCTGCCTGCTACGACCAACCAGAAAGATCTGCCCGAAATCAAGGTGGGTGACAACTGGAATTCAGGTGTCATCGGCAATAACACCGTATTCGGTAACGAGCCTGGAGCCGAGGTGACCAACAACATCGGCCTCGACGCGGATATCACCAAAACTTGGGGGTCGCACAATGTTCACATTGGTGGCTCCATCTACGAATTCCAGTTTGGAAACCCGGGCGACATTGGATCGGCCAATGGCAACTTCTCTTTCGGCTCTGAATTCACTCAGTACGATCCGCATAACACCAGTTGCTATCAAACCACTCCAAGTCCGACAAATAGCTGCGCATCCAATGCACCGAACGGTTCGGGACTCGCGTCCCTCCTACTCGGTTATCCCACCGGCGGTGGCGTTGACTGGAACGGCACCATCTTTGAAGGCCAGCCCGTTTACGCCATCTATGGGCAGGACGACTGGCGCGTGAATCATCGGTTGACGCTCAATATTGGCTTGCGCTATGACGTGCAGCGTGGCCTCCGTGAGCGGCACGATCACCTGAATCGCGGGCTGTGCTTCACGTGCATCAACCCGATCACCAACGATTCCACCTATCAGGCAAACATTGCCAATTCGTCCAATTTGTCTTCCTGGGCCGCTGCCAATGTCCCGGTTCCCAGCACCGTCTACGGAGGAGTTCTTTTCGCCGGCGACAATGGCCAGTCGCGCGATGCCTACGACACGGATTTTTCCAATGTCGGTCCCCGTATCGGGTTCGCATTTGCTGCGGATCCCAAAACCGTGTTCCGCGGGGGCTTTGGCCTCATGTATTCCTTCGGACTCGAAGGCGGGTCAAGCATTGGACAGTATCAATCCACCTCGTACATTTCCACGCTCGATAACAACACGCCCACCGCCTCTTTTCAATCGGGATCGCCTTTCCCCAACGGTTTGATCAAGCCGGAAGGGAACTCGCTGGGTCTTCTCACCGACGTGGGGCAATGCTGCCTTCAAGTCGACTTCCCGGGACGAAAGATACCCAGAGAAAAACTGTTCTCCTTCGGAATGCAGCACGAATTTCCTGGAGCGACCGTGCTTGATCTGCGCTACGCGGCAAACTACACCAGCAAGCTCCGCACATTCCTCTGGGTTAACGGCGACGCAACATTGGCCGCCACCAAGGCTGCAATTGCCGATCCTTCAATTTGGAGCCAGCAGGTTCCCAACCCGTACTACAACGTTCCATCCATGGTGCAGGGCGGATGCGGCACCTCGACAACCGTCGAGGCCATCGACCTTATTTTGCCGCTCTCGCAGTACTGCAATGCCGGTGGATCTTCCCTGGTCGGCGAATACAACGCGCCTCTTGGCCACAATTGGTACAACGGAATGGAGGTTAAGCTGACAAAGCGCGTTCACGGAAATGCGGAACACGGACTCAGCTTTCAGGTCGCATACACCTGGTCGAAGACCATCAATGGAGATGGCTACCAGAATGGATGGCCCTATCAGGATCCGCATCAGCAACATTGGATCTCAGGCAACGACCGGACTCACGTCCTCGGTGTGACAGCTGTCTGGGATCTGCCCTTCGGCAAAGGCGCCCAGTTCGCGCCGAACCCCAACGCAATTTTGGGCACCATCATCAACCACTGGTCGCTTAGTTCAGTCGTCGCGGCGCAAAGCGGAACACCGGTAGGTCTCGACACAAGCTACTACTACACTTGCTCGCATAGCTTTGTCCCCGACAACGGAACCTCCGTGCGACAGGGCCATTGGTTTTATGCCAATAAGTCGTGCTGGCAGGGTATTCCCACTTGGGGTCTCTCCGATTTGCCCGGCTCCACGAATGAACTGCGTGTTCCCCGCGTTGCAAACTTCGATTTCTCCCTCTTAAAAAGTGTTCCGATACGGGAGAATTTGAACTTCATCCTCCGGCTCGACGCATTTAACGCGACCAACTCCGTGCTCTTCGGCGGACCAGACACCAACCCCGGCGACGGGCCCGCAACCTACACCACCGGAGCCGGGTGGAGCGGCTTCGGCACGGTTGGGCCAACGCAACAAAACTTTCCTCGTGTCCTCCAGATTTCTGGCAAGATCACTTTCTAATTTCAACTGCGGCGTCGGCTCTTCCTTCACCGGAGAGCCGACGTTTGCTTTGTCATCCGGCTGACCTCGCGTTCAGCAAGGTCCACCGACCACTCGGCCTCATACTGGTTGCAGGGAGCCCCATCAGCATCCTTTAATCGGAGTGCCGCTATTGTGGCTGGAATATTCCTGAAATGATCTTTCCTTTTATCAAAAAAGCTGGAGTTGCCATGAGATTCTCTCGGTTCATTCTGCTTGCGGGTTTGTTGGCCACAACCGCCGTACCTTGCTTGGCTATTGCGCAGAGCAATGAATCTCCCGATTTGACCAAACAGCCAACCCTGTACGTCGTCGGTTACGCGCATCTCGACACAGAGTGGCGTTGGGAATACCCGCAGGTCATCGACGAATACCTTCGCAAGACAATGGAAGGTAACTTCAAACTCTTCGAGAAATATCCGCACTACATTTTCAACTTCAGTGGCGCGAACCGATACCGCTTGATGAAGGAGTACTATCCCGCCGACTTCGCAGAGTTGCAAAAATATGTGAAAGCGGGTCGGTGGTTTCCTGCCGGCTCCTCCATGGAAGAAGGCGATGTGAATGCGCCCGGTGCAGAAGGCATTATCCGGCAGGTTCTCTATGGCAACAATTGGTTCCGCAGAGAGCTGGGCACGGCAAGCATGGAGTACATGCTTCCCGACTGCTTTGGTTTTCCATCCTCACTGCCCACAATCCTCGCCCATTCCGGTGTCAAAGGCTTCTCTACCCAGAAGCTGAGCTGGGGCTCGTCTGCGCGCGCAGGCGGCAGAGAGTCCCTCGAGGAAACACCCGAGGGTGTTCCCTTCAATGTCGGCGTATGGGTGGGCCCCGACGGCGAGTCTGTTCTCGCGGGCCTCAATCCGGGCGCATACAGCGGCGGAATCAGCAGCGATCTCAGCAAACCGTTACCCGAGGAATCGCCCAATCCCGCCTTCGCTGAGTTGCAGCAACGCATGGGCGCGATCCAGCAAACGCTTGAGCAGGAACAGCACGAAGGAAAACCCTTCGATCAAAAAGCGATTCAGGATTTCTTTGCTCTGCGGTCGGAGCAGGAAGGACTCGCACGAGAACAGGAAGATGAAACTCAAAGCCGCCATCAACGCGATTGGGCCGCCCGCGTCCAGCAGAATGGCAAAGTTACCGGCATCTTTACTGACTACCATTACTACGGTACCGGCGACATCGGTGGAACTCCCGACGAGGAGTCGGTGCAGCGCCTCGAAGCCACCGTTACCGGCGGAAGCGCGGAGTTTCCTCCCCCCAACACCTTCCTCCGCTTCGGAGAGAAACACCCTGAATGGCCCAAGGTGCAAGTGGGCAACGGGCCCGTTCATGTCGTGTCCGCAAAAGCTGACCAGATGTTCCTTGACATCACTCCGACCGAAGCAGAGATGCTCCCGCGTTACACCGGAGAAATGGAGCTGACCAACCACTCTGCCGGTTCGCTCACGTCACAGGCCTATCAAAAGCGCTGGATCCGTCACGAAGAGCTCCTCGCCAATGCAGCAGAAGAATCTGCAGTTGTCGCGCAGTGGCTCGGCGGACGTCCCTATCCCCTCGATCGCCTCAACGGCGCGTGGACTCTTGCCATGGGCGCTCACTTCCACGATCTTGCCGCCGGCACAGCAACGCCGCGCGCATACGAGTTCGCATGGAATGACGATGTCATCGCCCTTAACCAGTTCGCTGATGTTCTTAAGAGTTCCGTGCAAGCAGTGGCCGCCGCGCTCGATACGCAGGCACAAGGCGTGCCTCTCGTGGTTTTCAATCCGCTCAATATCGCTCGCGAAGATGTAGTCGAAGCCACAGTCCACTTTCCCGGCGGCACGCCGTCGCAGGTTCATGTCGTTGCTCCAGGAGGCCAGGAACTTCCCGCCCAGATCGACCATGACAAGGTACTCTTCATTGCGAACGTGCCGTCGGTCGGATACGCAGTATACGACGTACGTCCAGGCGGTACATCCACATCGGCCGAATCAACGCTTCGCGTTTCCAATACCGAGCTTGAGAACGAGTACTATCGCGTAACGCTCAACCAGGATGGCGACGTTTCCAGCATCTACGACAAAAGGATCGACCGCGAGTTGCTCTCTGCCCCGGCTCGCCTCGCATTGTCTTATGACAACCCGTCGCAGTGGCCGGCCTGGAATATGGACTGGAGTCAGGAGCAGGCTGCGCCAAAAGCGTACGTCAGCGGTCCCGCAAAAATTCGCGTTGTCGAGAGTGGTCCGGTCCGCGTTGCAATCGAAGTTACGCGCGAAACTGCCGGCTCACGCTTCATTCAAACCATCCGCCTCGCTTCAGGCGATCCCGGCAAGCGTGTTGAATTTGCGAACATCATCGATTGGAGTTCGCGCGAAACCAATCTGAAGGCGACGTTCCCCCTCGCCGCGCACAACGCCCTTGCCACTTACAACTGGGACATCGGCACCATCCAGCGTCCGTCTGCGGAGCCGAAAAAGTTTGAAGTTCCTTCGCATCAGTGGATTGACCTGACGGACATGAGCGGGAAGTTCGGTGCAACCATCCTCACCGATTCCAAGAACGGTTCCGACAAGCCAAATGACAACACGATTCGTCTCACCCTCGTGCGCACTCCGGGAGTTGCCGGTGGTTATCCAGATCAATCGACACAAGACATCGGTCATCACGAGTTCGTCTACGGCATTGCAGGACACGCTGGCGGCTGGCGCGATGCTCAGACTGACTGGCAGGCGCAGCAACTCAACACTCCGTTGACCCCCTTTGAAACCACAGCGCACTCCGGAGCGCTCGGCAAATCCTTCTCGCTCCTCAAAGTCGACAATCCTCGCGTGCGCGTCCTAGCCGTCAAAAAAGCCGAGGATACCGACGAAATCGTTGTGCGCCTTGTCGAGTTGGATGGCAAACCCGAGAGCGACGTGCACCTCGCATTTGCCGCCCCGCTTACATCGGCTCGCGAAGTGAACGGCCAGGAGCAGCCAATTGGCCCCGCAACAGTCAAGAATGGCGTGCTGACAGCCTCATTTGGCGCCTATCAGCCGCGCACGTTCGCGGTCCGATTCGACAAAGCGGCCGCCCATATTGAAGGCGAAAAGTCCACCCCCGTTTCTCTGCATTTTTCCGTAGCAACAGCGAGCAACGACGGTGAACGCAGCGCCACCGGCTTCGACGGCGCTGGAAGCTCCTTGCCTGCCGAAATGCTACCGTCAGTGATTCACTTCAATGGCATCGACTTTCAGCTCGGGCAAGCCAAGACGGGCGCTCCCAACGCCATCATCGCCAGAGGCCAGGCAATCCAATTGCCGGGCGGAAAGTTCAATCGCATCTATCTGCTCGCCGCTTCGGCAAGCGGTGATCAAAAGGCCGATTTCGACGTGGCTGGAAGAAAAGTCCAGCTGAATATCGAAGATTGGGGCGGATTCGTTGGCCAGTGGGATGATCGTCTGTGGAGTTCGAACGATGTCGCCCATGATCACTACGGCGATATGGTGGGTCTCAAACCGGGCTTTATCAAGCGCGCCGACCTCGCCTGGTTCTGCAGTCACCATCACGACGCCGCGGGAAAGAATGTGCCTTACGCCTATTCCTACCTCTTCGCCTATGGGCTCGATTTGCCGCCTGGCGCTCGATCTCTCAAACTCCCTGACAACAGCAAGCTTCGCATCCTCGCCATCTCGGTTGCTGAAGAGGAACCCGCGATTGCGCCGGCGCGCCCCCTGTACGATGAACTCCCTTCCTCCAAGTCCGGTCCCGCAGATTTCTCTGTCTCAGGATTGAAGGCCAACATTTCCGTCGCCCAGGGACACAGCACCACAGCCCGAGTCATGTCCCTTCCGTGGGGCGACTTTGACTCTCCCGTTCAATTCGCGGTCACTGGAATTCCGCACGGCGTGACTACGACATTCGACCATCCAACCACCGATGGATCCGCCACGCTGTCCATTCATGCTGATCCGCGGGCGGCGCCCGCAACGACGCAATTCACAGTGACGGCAACGGCGGGAACCATCTCCCACACCTTGACTTCGACTCTCGAAGTCACCGCGGTTCTCTCCGGTACCATTCCTATCGATCTCGCTTCCTCCTACAACATCACTGCCATGTACAAAGACGGCTCAACCTTCAAGCCAGAAGACAGTATCGACAATGATGGCAACGCACTGTCTGCGGAACAAACAGGGACGGACGAAGTGGGAGGCGGCGTCAATTTCAAGCTGGGACCGGCAAATGCCCCGAACGCGGTCAGCGGCAAAACGATTCCGCTTCCCGTCGGAATCTTTGCCAGTGTGCGCCTGCTTGCGATTGGTACCAACGGAACACAGCGCCATCAGAACTTCACAGTGAATTACACCGACGGAACCTCCTCGTCCTTCGTGCAGACTGTGAGTGACTGGGCCGATCCGGAAGGCACATCTGGCGAGTCCCCGGCTTCGGAATTGGCCTACCGCCTGGAGAACGACGGCGACAAAGACTCCGGCCCGTTCTTCTCGCGCGCCTATGCGTTTCCGATCGAAGCAGGGAAAACTGCGAAGAGCATCACCCTTCCCGCCAATCGCGATGTAGTGATTCTGGCGGCTACACTCGTTCCCGCATCCTAAGGTGTTTCACAAGTACTGAATGTGAGGTTGTTCTAGTTGAGAAAATTTAGGCGATGCCTCTTGCAGAGCTCGCTGCTTGTGCTGCTTGTCGTGGTTGCCGGGGATCACCTCGAAGCCCAGGACTCAGCAGCGCCACAACAGCCGGTTCTCTCCAGCCAACAAAAGACCGCTCTCGCCATTCAAAAGCTCCAGTCCTGGTATGACCAGGCGACGGGGCTCTATCGCACCACGGGCTGGTGGAATTCCGCAAACGCCCTCACCACGCTTGCGGACTATTCCCGCGCGACGAATTCGCATCAATTCGACAGCGTATTTTCCAATACCTTCACCGCGGCGCAGCACACCAGTGTCGGTTTTCTCAACAACTACTACGACGATGAAGGATGGTGGGCCCTGGCCTGGATCGACGCGTACGATCTCACCGGAGATCTGCGCTATCTGCACATGTCGGAATCCATCTTCGACGACATGGCAAAAGGCTGGGACAATACTTGCTCGGGCGGTATCTGGTGGAGCAAAGATCGCAAGTACAAGAACGCCATCGCCAATGAATTATTTCTGTCCGTCGCCGCGAACCTTGCCCTTCGCGCCAAAGAACGCAAACAGCGTGCAGCCTATTCAGCATGGGCAAGAAAAGAGTGGCGCTGGTTCCAAAACTCCGGAATGATCAACCAGGAGGGCCTGGTGAACGACGGGCTCGACCAACAATGCGCCAACAATCACCAGAACACATGGACCTATAACCAGGGTGTCATTCTCGGTGGCCTCACTGCGTTGTCGGCAACAGTTCACAACGCCGACTTGAAGGCCGAAGCCGGCCAAATCGCGAACGCTGCCATTTCCAGCCGCGTGCTCACCGATACGAACGGCATCCTGCATGAAACATGCGAACCTGATTGCGGTGCCGACGGTTCGCAATTCAAAGGGATATTTGTCCGTAACCTTGGACTGCTCAACAAAGCCGCACCAGGCGAAAAATTTCAGAAGTTCGTTGTCGCCAACGCAGACAGCTTACTCAAGGGCATGCATTCCCCCGATGACACCATCGGCATTCGATGGTCCGCGCCCTACGGTGCAGCGAATGCAAGCACCCAAAGCTCCGGAGTAGACGTCCTGGTCGCCGCATTCTCGATGCGAGGAAAATAGCCCCGAAGAAATTACTTCAACCTTGACTGATTGTGATTTTCGGGTGAATGGGAATTAAGCGGTCTTGGCGCGCGATTGCATGTGTCCAACCGAGTTTCGAATGCGAAGCTCCGTATCCAGCACAATTTCCTTCGGCGGCTCTTCCGAGCCTTGAATGCGTTCCAGGAGGAGCCGTGCTGCGGAGTAGCCCAGTTGATAGCCGGATTGGTAAACCGTCGTCAATGCGGGATCCGTCAACTCGGTCACGTCCAACCCATCAAAGCTGATAATCGAAACGTCCCCTGGGCAACTGAGCTTCGATTCCCGAATCGCCAGCAGCGCTCCCATGGCCATCAGATCGTTGGTCGCAAAAATCGCAGTAGGTCTCGGAAGCAGTTGAAGGAGCCGCATCGCCGACGTGAACCCGCTGGCGCGATCGAAAAGCGCTTCTTGAATATACTCGGGGGCAATCGAAATGTTTGCATCGCTCAACGCTTCGCAGAAGCCTTGCAGGCGTTCCCGCGCATTGGTAAGGTGCGAAGGCCCTGAGATCACGCCGATCTGTATATGCCCGGCTTCGATCAGATGCCGTGCCGCCTTGTAGGCTCCGGCGTGATTCCCGACCGTCACCAGATCGCCCTTCCAACCTTCGGGGCGACGGTCCACGCAGACGACGGGAGGGCCATTCAGGTTTTCAGAAATTGTGCTGTCGAGCGACGGAATAATAAGAATCCCGGCGGGAAGAAACGTCTTCAATTGCGCAAGATAGACATTCTCTTTTGCCGGGTCGTTGTCCGTGTTGCAAAGAACAAGCCGATAAGAATCCTGATAGGCCACGTCTTCCACACCGCGCACCACTCCCGGAAAGAACGGGTTAGTGATGTCTGGAATGATCATGCCGATCATGTTGGTTCGATTCAGGCGCAGTCCGCGAGACAGCTCGTTCGGCTCATAACCTAGCCTCTTGATGGCCTTCAGAACTCGCTTGCGCAGCGGCTCGCGGACCGTTGCAGTGCCGTTGATGACGTGAGAGACGGTGCCCAGGGAGACAGATGCCTCCTTTGCAATCTGGTGCATCGTCACTCTCGAATTTGTTTTCATCGTTGCTTTGCCTTACGCATCATCGTGCAGCTCTGTCGGTGTCTCCGCTATCTTCTCATTCGCCATCGACTACGCAGCGAAAACCAACCGTCCCCGAACGGTCAATGCTGGGCGCCATCAGAAGGTATTTTCCGTGTTGGGAAAGCTTGTAGGCTTGCGGAAAATACCAGCGCGAACCTTGCGGCTCATAGTGGCTGCCGCCGCGCAAAATACCTGCTCGCGTATGTTCGTCCACATATTCGTCAGTCCACTGCCACACGTTGCCCACCATATCCATCACCCCAAACGGGCTGGCTCCGGTCGGATGAGCATCCACATCGCTGGCGGCCTTCATGTCACGCCCCTTGTCGGGATACGGTGCATAGTCTTTGGAGGGCAGCGAAGCCAGCAGGCCTTCCGTTGCATTTGCGGGCGGTATCGGCCATTGATTTCCCCATGGATAGGTCCGATTGTCGGTTCCTTGCGCCGCATATTGCCACTCCCACTCGTGAGGCAGGCGCTTTCCAGCCCATTGCGCATAGGCGCGCGCGTCTTCCAGTGCGACCCAGGTCACCGGTTTGTTTCTCCATCCCTCAGGAAAAGTTCCGTTTTTCCAGTCCTTCAGAAAATTGTGATCATCTGCAGGCCGGTAATGGGTCGCATCAAGAAAGCGCTTAAAGTCCGCGTTCGTCACCGGAAATTTATCGATCCAGAATGACTTGATATGCATTTTTTGTTCGTGATACCGCCGGGCTGAATCTTCCCAGGGATATTGAACGTCCACCCCGTCATCGTTCATCCCCTCAATTTCGATTCCGTTGACACGGAAAACATAGTCCGCAGCAGGCACGTTCACCATTCCGCTTGGAGCCGTTACAGCATGCTTGGTCTCGACAATCGGAACCATCTGCTGAGGCAGCGAGTGCCATTCACTCGAAAATTGCGCGAGTGGACGCTGGCTCAAGGTGCGCATCGTCTGCATCAACCCTTCCAGATGCGCATCCGTCGCAGAGGCTTCCAGGATCGCGCCAAATCCCAGCGGTTCCATTGCAAACTCCAGAACCGAATCCCCGTCTTCGTGTTCCGGATGAATTTCAACGCCATGCCACAAATCAAAATAGCGGGCATTGGCTTTGTAAGGCACCCGCAACTGGCGCCCCGAAGTGGAATATCCGTTCCGGTTCACGATCGTCCAGAGCTGTTGAGAATCGCCCGGCCATAGGCTCGCAAACACGCCGAACTGCTGCGTCAGGACGTGGGGTCGCCATCCGGAGCTGATCAGCAATGGCGCATACGCTCGTTCGATCGTGGCAATCCTTCGCAGTGCCTCCGCATCGCGCGGCGTGAGCTGATTCCAAATACCCCAGATATTTTCCCAGCTCTCAAATCCAATACCGTTAAAAAAAGCTTCTTGCAGATCGTCTGTGTGATTGTGTGCCCAGCGGTTTGAAAGATTCACCATGTGCCGGGTCTCCAGCCACTTATACCGGCTCACCGAAGGAACAAACGTGTATTCCCAGTAACCCCAGGTCAGGTTGTTATAGTCCAGCATTTCATCCGAAGCGAGCCCTGTCTCCGGCTCAAGCGCCAGCGGATGTCCGGCAGCCACCGAAGCTTCATGAAAATTACGCGGCATGCCCTCCAGTGTGTCGCCGTTGATCCCATCCGCGCCTACGGCCGCAAGCTCCTTTGAAATTGCATCCGCATCCGAGAGGCCGGTGTCGTGCGTGCCTTGATCCCACAACATGATGGGGAAGAGCACGCGCACCTGATGCCGATGAAAATCGTCCACCATTTGCTTCACCGCCTCTTTCCCGCCCGGCAGGTCTTGAAAAAGATCGTACTGGCTCCGGTTGTCGATTCCGATATTCGAGTACGTGTGCCAGATGAGCACACTATCAATGCCGCCGTAACGCTGATTTACGTCATCCAGGTAGCGATCCACCGTGTACTTACGTGCCGCAGGATCATAAAACTTGCGATCGTGGATCATCATTTGAGGCTGGACGAAACTTGATTGCGTCCACAGCAATGCCGGATCACGATAAAGCTCATCGTTATATCCAGCGCGGATGCGTCTCTCCGCACGCCAATGATTGATGTCCTCAAGCCACTCGCTCACCTGGTAGTTGCTGCATGCCGCCGGCTGACCATGGGAATTCCATTCCGGAATCGAAGCGCAAGACGGACCCGGAATTTGCTCCCAACGAGGCTGAATCTGTGTGTCCTGGGCGCAAGCAATCGTGGCCCATGCCACGAGGCATAGGCTTGCAATGCGACGGCAACCAAACAGGAACTTCATATCTCGTGCTCCCGGCTCCAAAAGCCTGCGAATAGAAGATGGGGCGAATATAAAAGCTTTTAAGCAAGATGTACAGTCACCCGTTTGAACATCATGCACGCATCAAGTCAAGGGCCCGGTTCTGATCCCGAATTGGACGGAGCGAACACAGTCATTGCGAGTTGCCCACGGATAACTATCATAAGCTTCATATAATCATATAGTTATAAGCCAGCCGTGTTGGCCCGCCTGAACCTGACATGTCCAGCCGCATGCCCTGGTGGCCCATTGCAAGAGATCTGGATCGAAGAAAATTATTGACAAAGGCGAAGCCGCGGGAATAATGTTCCGTCGTTGCAATTTGAAAGCTTTCAAAAGGCGTCCACGCTCAGGATGTCCTCGCGGAAGAAGGAGATCTGTACATGTTGACTTCGAGGCCCTTTGGTTTGCGCGCTCTGATGGCTCTGGCCTTCGCACTCCTGCTGGCCACCCCAGGCGTGGCTCAGTATGCAAGCGGAATTGAGGCAACCGTTCTAGACCAGGGCGGTGCCGCTGTCGGCGGTGCGAGTTGCACCGTCACCAATCAGGACACGCAAGTCCAGGAAACCGCCATCTCCGACGCTCAGGGTGACGTTCGCATCCTCCACCTCCCTCCGGGAAAGTATCGAATCGAAATCAGCGCGAACGGATTTGAGAAATGGGTCCAAACCGGCGTGCTGGTCGAGGGCAGCGATCTTCGTGCCATCTATCCAAAACTCAAAGTGGGTCAGAACGTAGCCACCGTCGAAGTGCGCGCCGAAACTGAGTCCCTTGAAACGACGCAAGGCACGATGAGCCGCACTCTCGAAGATCAAACCGTCGCCGAATCGCCGCTGGTGGGACAGAACCTCTACGCTAGCGTCGGATCTCTGGCGCCGGGAGTCACCGGGCTCGGCGATGCATCCGGCTCCATCGCATCAGCCGGTTCGCAGGGAACCAACAGCTTCAGCACTGAAGCAGGCTTTCAGATCAATGCCGGTGGCCAGCGTCAGGATGCCAACGAATTTCAGGTCGATGGAACAACCGTCAACGGAGACTCGCGCGATGGCGTTGTGAACATCACTCCAGAGCCCGACACCGTGGCCGAAATGAAAGTCACTGCCGCCACCTTCTCGGCGGAAAAAGGACTGCAAAGCGGCGCCTTGATTGAACTCTTTACCAAGTCCGGTACCAATCGGTTTCACGGAACCCTCTCTGAAATGCACACCGATGCGGCCGTGACCGCCAGAACAGAATTTCAGACCCAGGTCCCTCACTCCCTGCGCAACGACTTCGGTGGAAGCGTCGGCGGACCCATCTATAAAAACCATACGTTCTTCTTTGGATCCCTCTTCTGGATGAAGAGTCTTCTCGGCGAAACCTTCAATGAAAACCTTGAAACCAAGGATTACGAAGACTACGTCGAAACCAACTTCCCCAATTCCGTCGCCGCCATGTTTTTCAAAGCGGCCCCTCCCAGCGCGTATCCCACCAAGAATTTCCAAACCATCGCCGATAACGAAGCGAATTACTATACCCCCTACGCGCCCCCCAATATTCCGGGCGACCTGGTGGCGAGCGGCGAGACCTTCATCAATGCTTCCCCTTCGAATAATGGCTTCCAGGGTCACGTCCGTGTCGACCACAACTTCAACAACGACAAAGATAAGCTCTTCTACAGCCTGTTCGACAACCACACTCAATCGCAGCACGTCGACCCGCGCCCAGCTTACACCTACATTGCTCCCAACAGCGGCATGTATAACAAGCTCGACTATCTCCACACTTTTTCCAATTCACTTGTGAACGAAGCGAGCGTGAGCTTTGGTCGAGTCACCGGATCTCAGCCAGCTCCGTTTGCCTCGTTGCCCACCATCTACTACATAGGCGGCATCGACGACGATTTTTCTCAATGGGGACCCTCGGGCTGGGCGCAAAACAACTGATACGCACACGACACACTGAGCTACACGCGCGGCCGGCACACTCTCCGCGTTGGCGTGGACGTCGACAAACTCGCCGACCTCGATAACTTCGAAAACGGCGATGTCAGGCCCTACTTCTATTTCCTCAATCTCCTCGATATGGCCGCAGACCACCCGTTCTATCAGAGCGGCCCTGTCATGAATCCGAAGACCGAAAAGGTCGCAACCAACATCTACCAGCAGGTGCACCTGTCCTATGTCGCTCCCTACGTGCAGGACGATTGGAAGGTCAACAGCCGCCTTACCCTCAATCTCGGTCTGCGCTTCGATGACTACGGCCATCTCTCCAGCGTCAAAAACAGTGGCACGCCCATCGCCTTCTTTACTCCCGGTGCAGGCGCGACTTTCCAGGATCAGGTTGCATCCGGATCAATGGAAGTGCGGGCGAGCAACGGCAGCGCAACCAAGAATTTCCAATTCCGTCTGGCCCCGCGCATCGGCTTTGCTTGGGATGTCTTCGGCAACGGAAGCATGGCGGTTCACGGCGGCTACGGATTCTTCAACAATCGAATCGGCGAATACTCCTATGTCAATCAAATGCGAACCAATCCACCAGATGACGTCGATCCTTCCATCGATATCTTCAATCCCGGTGTTACGCTGGCCAACTTTTCCTACGGGACCAGCGGTTCCGGACCCACCGGCTTTGCGCCGCCTCCTGGAATCACCTTCCAAATCGACTCCCATGGCGGAATCGTGGGAACGCGCATCGGTGTCGGCGGCCTCGATCCAAATCTCAATACTCCCATCGTGCATAGCTGGGCTCTTGGCGTGCAGCACAAGATTGGCGGCTTCGTCGTCGAAGCCGACTACTTCGGTACCGCCGCCCGCGACCTCTATCTCCAAACCGACGTGAATCGCTTCGCCGGTGACGAAATCATCAACGGGGGCAACCAGGCCCGGTTAAACCAGAGCTTCGGTTCTGTGGTCTACGGCAGAAGCATCGGCATCTCCAATACCAACGTCGGCGCCTTCGGTATCTCCAAGCACTTCTCCAGAGGCTGGACCGCGCACGCGATCTATACCTACGGCAAGGCGCTTGACTACACCAGCAACAACGACAACGGCGTCGGTGGCGATGCCAGCGCCGAAGGCATCTTCAACGCAGATACTCTCGCCAATCAGTACGCCCGTTCCGACTACGACTCACGCCAGCGCTTTTCGGGGGACGCCGTTTGGAACGTTCCAGGCTTCAAGACCGGCATCGCGCACGTAATTACCGATGGCTGGACGCTGTCCCCCGTCATCATCCTTCAGTCGGGCCAGCCCTTCACGGTCTACACCTCGGCTTCTTACTCAAGCGGTGGCGACTACAACGCGGATGGCTTCGACTACGACACGCCCGATGTTCCAAGCTTCGGGAATCACATTAAGACCAGCCGTTCCAACTTCCTGAAAGGCCTGTTCGTGGCGAGTGCCTTTCCCACGCCGCCAATCGGCACTGAAGGCACACTCGGCCGCAACACCTACGATGGTCCCGGCTTCGCCAACGTGAACCTCGCTGCGCAGCGTGCCTTCAACTTGCCGATGCTCGGCGACGCGGGCAAGCTCGAGATCCGTGGAGAGATGATCAATCTCTTTAACCGGGTAAACCTGATCAAGCCCGTCAGCGATATGAACAACACCCTGTTCGGTTATTCCACCGGTCAGGATTCGCCGCGCGACATTCAGGTTTCAGCCAAAATTCGCTTCTAGTCCAACCGAAGCGCCGACCGGGTGACCTACCTGGTCGGCGGCTATGCAGCAAATCAGATCTCACGAGTACCGTAGTTCCCGGGCACAGGCGGAGGCTCGTGCATTCTCCAAGTGATCCGCTGGCGTACGAGGAGACACAATGTTTCAGCCGGAAGCATACGGAATCGCACTCTTGCTCATGTTGACCAGCATGCTTTGTTGGGGCTCCTGGGCCAACACGCAAAAACTCACCACGGGGTACCCATTCCAGTTGTTTTATTGGGACTACGTTCTCGGCATGATTGCTGCCACTTTGCTGTGGGGCGTCACGCTTGGCAGCCTTTTCGGCGGACCTTCAGCCTTCTTCCCCAACCTTGCTCAGGCTGGCCGCTCGAGTATCACGTTTGCTTTGGCTGGCGGCGTCGTCTTCAACATCGCCAATACTCTTCTCGTGGCATCCATCGCCATCGCCGGCATGGCCGTGGCATTCCCCATTGGTATCGGCCTGGCCCTCATTGTTGGCGTTGCCTTCAATTACATCATCGATCCGCATGGCAATCCTCTTCTCCTCTTTGGCGGAGTCGCCTTCGTCGTGGCCGCAATCATCGTCGACGCTGTCGCCTATAAACGCCGCGAAAGCAGCCAAAAGACCACCATGCGCGGAGTGCGCCTCAGCGTCGCAAGCGGCATTCTCATGGGACTGTTCTATCCGCTGGTCGCAAAATCGTCGTTACAGAATCATCCACTCGGTCCCTACACCGTTGCGTTCGTGTTCTCCCTCGGCGTCGCACTCTGCGCCCTTCCCATGGGCGCCTGGCTCATGCGTCATCCACTCACGGGAGAAGACCC
Source organism: Occallatibacter sp. (assembly GCA_035487015.1). Lineage (GTDB taxonomy): Bacteria > Acidobacteriota > Terriglobia > Terriglobales > Acidobacteriaceae > Telmatobacter. The sequence continues at coordinate 48,989 of DATHMP010000044.1, forward strand.
AGTCTCCATGGCGGGCTACTGGAAAGCTCGGCCGTCCTGGCATTTCTGGGGCGGCCTCGGCGGCATGATCTGGTGTACAGGAGCGCTCTCCAATTTCGTCGCTTCCCACACCCACATGGTGGGCCCAGCCATCTCCTACGCCATTGGGCAGGGAGCCACCATGGTTTCTGCGGCATGGGGAGTCTTTGTCTGGCGCGAATTCGCCCATGCTCCTGCAAACTCGCGCAAGCTCATACCCTTTATGTTCGTCTTTTTTCTCATCGGGCTTTCAGCCATTGCTGTTGCGCCTATTTTTTAAGCACAGGTGATCATTCTTTATGCAGAGTTCAATTGTCGTCGTTGGAAGTCTGAACCTGGACTTGGTTGCGCGCGTTGCACGCCTGCCATCACCCGGAGAGACAATTACCGGAGAAGATTTCAATACCTTCTGCGGAGGAAAAGGCGCCAATCAGGCAGTCGCGCTTGCCCGCCTCGGTGCGCCGGTCAAAATGATCGGAAAGCTGGGATCCGATTCCTTTGCCGCACAATTGCGTGACGGCCTCGAAGAGGCAGGCGTCGATTCCAGTTGCGTTGAAAGCGTTCCAGGCTCATCCGGAACTGCGTTGATCACCACTTCGGCCAATGGCGAAAACAGCATCGTGGTCATCCCGGGCGCCAATGGCACATTGACTCCCGAGGACATCGAACGTCACCGCGAAGTCATTGAGCAAGCTTCCATCGTGCTCGCGCAGCTTGAGATCCCCCATAAGACCACTGAATATCTCGGCCGGCTCGTCGGATCCACAGGCATTCCATTTCTTCTTGATCCCGCTCCAGCCTATCCACTTCCACGCAATCTGCTCGAAAATGTCACTTGGTTTACGCCCAATGAGACCGAAACAGAATTGCTTCTAGGCTTCAATTCTTCCGGCTCGTACACGCGTTCTCCCGAGGATGCCGCCGACCGGCTGCTTGCGCTCGGCGTAAAGAATGTGATTCTCAAGCTCGGCGCTAAAGGTGTCTACTTGTCAGGTCGTGACATCGAATTTACTTACGTGGACGCCTTCCCGGTGCAGGCCGTCGACACCACAGGAGCAGGTGATGCCTTCAACGGTGCCTTTGCATTCGCTCTCGCACATCGCGCAATGCCGCCCCGCGAAGCAGCCGAATTCGCCTGCGCAGTCGCAGCTTTATCTGTCACTCGGCCTGGCGCGCAGTCGGCTATGCCCAAGCTCGCAGAATGCGAAGACTTCCTGGTGCAACAACGCGCTTCAAAATAGCGCACCGCTCCTCTTGCCCATTCGCCGCGATCTGCGTTCAGCTTGTTGAGAGGGGGATCCAATGCACAGACGCGACTTCTGCGAACTTCTGGCTGCTGTCGCCTGCCTCGGCCTGCCTCGTCCCTCCTTTGCGCAGGTTGGATTCGAATCCGGATCTCCCACGCAATCCACTTCGCCTCCTGCTCAGGCGACCGCAGATGCCAACTACGCCAACAGTCGTTTGCCGCTGCTTCCAACGGCCTACCTCAAACTTCCGTTGGGAGCCTCTCGTCCTGCCGGTTGGCTCTTGGATCAATTGACAGTCCAGGCAAATGGATTGACGAGTCACTTGCCGGAGGTGTGGAACATCATTGCCGAGTCTGCATGGAAGGGAGATGCAGAAAAGCATGTCACTCCCGAATGCTGCACGGCCCGCTTCGTTCCACGCTGGCTTGAAGGATTGACTGCGCTGGCAGGTGTGCTGGACGATGGTCGCCTGAAAACGTTGGCCAAGCCCTACATGGATTACATTTTGGCAGTCCATGACTTGGCGTTCGTCACCTCCAGCGCCTGCGCGTGGTCCCACCTCGGACGGTTTCTGCCCGAATACTACGAGCTCACCGGCGACGAAAGAGCAGTCAGCTTGGCTCGCAGAATTCTGGACTACGCCGATTCCGTCCGCGACACAGACGACATGGCCGTCGTGGACCCAGCGCGCTTGGGCATGTTGCTCAGTTTTGGTGTGTGGCATTACAACCGCACAGGCGACCGCAGCACTCTTGCGCTTCTTGAGCGATGCACCAATCGATGCGTTGCCGACTGGAAGCAATACTTCGTTCACTTCCCCGAGAATCCGAAGTACTGGGTACACTTTCCCGATCAGACCGCAGAGAAGAGCAACGACGAGCCGCCATCCCACTGGACTCGTCATGGCGTCAACGTAACTCAGGCCATCCAATATCCGGCGCAGTACTACCTCATCTCCCACGACGAATCCGACAAAGACTGCATTCAGAAGGGTCTGGCCAACCTCGACGAAGGTTACGGTCAGGTTGGCGGGCGCTGGAACGCCGATGAGTGGCTCGCCAGCACCGATCCGGTGCAGGGAACTGAGCTTTGTGACGTGGAAGAGCTCCTGTTTTCTCTCGAGAAGAGCTTTGAAGTCATCGGCGACCTCGCCATGGCCGACCGCATCGAGCAGCTCATGTTCAACGCCTTTCCGGGCACCTGTACTGCGGATATGTGGGCGCATCAATATGATCAGCAGGCCAACCAGGTCCTCGTCTCTGTCGCTAGGCGGCCGTGGCACTTGAATGATGAAACTTCCAATATCTATGGATTCACGCCGAACTTTCCCTGCTGTCTCTCCAACATGCACTCGCCTTGGCCTCGCTATGTTGAATCCATGTGGATGGCCACGCCCGACAAAGGGCTCGTGGCGGCGCTCTACGGGCCATGTCGCGTCCGCGCCAAAGTGGGAGACAGCTCTGAAATCGAAATTATCGAGGAAACAAACTATCCCTTCTCCAGCGACATACGTGTCACTCTGCGCATGGAGCATGCGATCGCATTCCCCATGCATTTCAGAATTCCTTCTTGGGCCGTTGCGGCGGAACTTCATGTGACCGGTGAGTCGCAACCCTATCGCCCGCAAAGTGGATCGCTTTTCAAGATTGAACGCGTTTGGAAATCCGGCGAAGTCGTCACGTTGCACTTCAACTTCAAAGTCCGCGCCGAAACAAGGCGCAACAACGCGGTATCCATTGCGCTGGGACCACTCTATTTCGTTCTGCGCATCGGCGAGGCGTTTCGTCCAATCTCAGAGCTTGCCGGCCTGCCCACCCCACCCGGCTGCGTCAACTGGCGCATCGATCCAACCACCGATTGGAATTACGCATTGGTCATCGATCGCAAGCACCCCCACTGCACGATGACCACCAGCCCCATCAGTTCAATGCCGTTTGCCCAGAAAGACGAGCCCGTCAAGTTGCCCAATGCGAACGAATTCGCTCCGTGGCGACAGGACGTTCCCATCGTGTTGCAGTTCAAGGCGCGCCGCGTACCTCAGTGGGGCATGAAGGGTGCCAACGCCGCCCCAGTCCCTGTCTCGCCCGTAAGCACAGACTCGCCCGAAACATTCGTCGAACTCATCCCCTATGGTTGCTCAAAGCTTCGGATTGCGGAATTTCCAACCGTCTGAGATATCTCGTGTTCGAGAGGTACGGGACAGGGGTTCAGCTTGATCCAGAATTCGCCGTCGAACTCGGTTCAGCGCGCAGAATCCGTCCGCACGGTCGATTGGTCGCGGCGCCGTACTTCTCCACTCACCTGCGCCGTCAGTTTTTCGGCGACCTTCGCTGCATCCTCTTTGCGCCCGAGTTTGCGATCGATCATGAGGGAGTGATTCAGCGCATCACGATTCGTCGGATCGCGCGCCAGCGCTCGCCCAAAGTACGTGAGCGCCCCCGGCAGATCGCCATCGTCGCTGCGGAGCTGCCCCATCGAGACCAGTGCCTCCACAAGATTCGGATTTGCTTTCAGTGCCCGTTCCAACGCGGCTTTTGCCTCTGCGAAATTCGCAGTGCCTGGTGCTGCACCCCCGCGAATCAAGAGATTGGCAAGCAGCGTATTCGCAACCGCATCATTCGGTGTTTTCTGCAGTTGGCGTCGCAAGGCCGCCTGGGCTTGTTCCGGATGATCCATCTGCACGTCGAGAACTGTCTTCGCCATCGCCGCCAGTGGCTTCTTGGGGTCGAGTTCCGCAGCCCGCGCAAAGTCGCGTTGCGCTTCCTCATCCCGCGAAAGCTGCACATATGCAATGCCCCTCACCGAGTAGAACTCCGCATACTCCGGCATACGCGCGATGCCGGCCGTCAGCACGTCCACGGCCAGCGGTATCCGGTCATGATCGAGACCCAGTACCGCCAGATCAAGATAACTGCGCGCATCCTGCGGATCCATTTCGATCGCAAGCTTGAAATCTTTCGCGGCAGACTCGAGATCACCCTTCTCGCTCTCGATAGTCGCCCTGAGATTCACAACGCCTGCATCGTCGTCTTGTCCAGATTGCAAAACTGCAAGTGCGTCATCCCTCTGGCCGCCATCGAATTCTGCCAGAGCTAAGTCATAGCGCAAGTTCCGGCTCGAGGGATGCAACTCGTACGCCTGCTTCAAAACATGAATCGCAACCGCGTCTTTCTGCGTTGCGAGCAGACATGCCGCGTATTCCGTCGCCGAGGCGGAATTGGTCAAAACAAGCTGGCTGCTTTTCTCAAATCGTGCCACGGCGCTGGAACAGCGATGCGCCTCGAAATCCAGAACTCCGGCCATCGCATTCGCTGCAGGCTCATTGGGTTCCAGCACAAGCAGTCGCTGCAGATACACCGATGCCCTCGCGTTGTGATTCTGGTAGGTGAGTTGCGCTGCGGCTTTCAGGGCTGGAACGAACCGCGGATTCAGCTGAAGTGCCTTGTCAAAACTCCTTAAGCTCTCATCCGTCTTCCCTAATCCCCCAAGCGCCACGCCGCGAAATGTCCACAGAAACGGCTCCTGCGGCCGAACCTTCAGACTGCCTTCTGTCTTGGCAAGAGCATCCTCGAAGTGCTGCGCATTGAGGTCTTGGATGATCTCGCCATCCTCCTGCGTTTGCGCCTTTGTGGACGCACACCAGGCGCTCGCGAAGACGAGGGCGATCAATGCCCATCTCAAATGAATTAACCATGTTCCCGCTGGTTTGAAAGCTTTCATTTTAGGCTGAGTCGGATCATATTCTCCCGTCTCACGGCCGTCAAACCAGCCCTGCCCACTGCTTTTCTTCGCGACAACAGGTGAAGAAAACACTTCACTTCTCAGCTGCCGAACTGCTGCCGCGCAAGCCTCTCTGCGCCCATTGATTTTTCAATGCGCGCCTTCGGACTTGAATCGAGCTGCTCGCCGTCCATCCATCATTCCTTCGCACGCCAGACATCGTTCATTCACGTCCGTATCAGTCGCTTGAATCACACTTCGCGGCCTCCCGTTACAAAGGTCTATCCAATTCTCTTGGACCAAAGTAATGGCGCGCATCATCAATGTTGACGTGCAAAAAAATTCTCCAAGCGGCGCTCTCTTTTTATCGCGAAACGCGAATGATTGTGCGTGCCAACGGCGTTTTCATATTTTATGGTCGCCCAAAAAGGCGACTGGCTTGCACCATTGCAGCGTACTATGATCTGGCTTTCAAGATTGGTTTCGATCCGGCTTGTTCCAGAGTGCGTCGTCTGGCAAGTCAGGTTTACTCCTTCTGGCCCAGCATCACATTTTGGTTGGTCAAGAGCTTCATTGGGAATCCGATGATTCGTATCATCCGCAGTGTTTGAGTTGTTCACGATTCCCCTTTTCCAGGCTTTGGAATTGCTTCTGTTCTGCAAATTGCCACACTTCTGCGCGAGGTCCTGCCTTCGCACCTCAAAGAATCATTGGGAATATCGGTCAATGGAGAAAGCGGCATGCACAGCACGGTACTGGCTAACTTCGATCCCCCCGTCGAATCCGAAAACGCATCCATGTGCACAGCAATACGATCCCTGGTTGCAATGTCGCGGGCCGGAGCCGAAGACAACGTCGACTTTGTTCTGGATGAAAACGCTGAAGTGATTTTGGTTGACTTGGAAGTAGACGGCGCGCGCTACCTGCTCGTGCGCATGCCCAAACTCAACAAGATGCGGGTTCAGCTCAGCCCTCGCGAACAAGAGATCGGAAGAATGGTCGCGAAAGGCCACCCCAACAAGGTGATCGCCGACGTTCTCAACATCAGTTCGTGGACGGTGTGCACTCACTTGCGGCGGATTTTTGCCAAACTCGGGGTCGGATCCCGCGCCGCGATGGTTGCGCAGCTTCTGGAGTTGGGCGTGCTCGCTTCGGAACATCGCTACCCTTCCGACTCCCGCTCATGACAAAGCTGCGGGTCACTGCCCTCCGTTCAGCCTCTTCTTGCATTCTCTCGTGAATGTCATGCATGACTTCACATCTGCGCTTTATCTCGGTCTCCGCCATCCACACCGCGTATTGGAGCCATGGGCGCGCTTGACCGCGGGCGTTCCTTCTGCCTTCCATGAACCCGCCCGCGCTCAAGACGTCGCAAACAAAGTTGCCCGGCTGGCAGGGTGCGAACAGGGTATTCTCGGCGCTTCGACCCTTCATTTGTTCTGGGATCTGTTCGGGATCTTCGCAAGGCAGCCGGTCCGAATTTTCTTCGACAGCGGACTCTATCCGATAGGGCGGTGGGGCGTCGAGAGAGCAGCAGGGCTCGGTGCCCCCGTTCATCAATTCCGGCATCACGATGCCCAGTCCCTTCGCCGGTTTCTTGAAAGCGATCCCCTCTCTCAGTTGCAGCCAATCCTTGTCACCGACGGTTACTGTCCAAATTGCGGCAACCCGGCGCCTCTCGCCGACTATGTGCGCATCGGGCGTGCCCATGGGTGCCGCTTGATCGTGGATGACACGCAGGCTCTCGGGATCTTTGGCCATTCGCGGCGCGCCGTCCCTCCTTTTGGCCTGGGTGGCGGCGGAACGCTTCGCAGCAGCGGTCTGAGTGGCCCCGATATTCTCGTCATCAGTTCCTTGGCCAAAGCGTTCGGAGTTCCGCTCGCCGTGCTCTCCGGCAGCCGCGCCGCCATCAGGGAGTTCGCCGGCAAGAGCGCCACCAGGGTGCACTGCAGCCCGCCCGCCGTGCCTTCGATTCGAGCCGCGGAGCATGCTCTCGCCGTCAATGAAACGCGCGGAGATCAGTTGCGATTCCGCCTCGCCTCCCTCGTTGCACGCTTTCGAGCGAAAGCCGATGACGCTCATCTTTCGATGACGGGCGGTCTTTTTCCCGTCCAAACGTTCGATCCTGCGAGCAGAAGCCAGGCCGTGCGAATCCACCAGCAACTTCAGCGGGCGGGCATCGGCACAGTGCTGCGCACTTCTCCAACTCACGCAAATCCCCGCATCAGCTTTCTCATCAATGCGCGCCACACGCGAGCCCAAATTGATCATGCCATCACAGCATTGGCCGACATATCTTCCGCAGGAAATGCGCAGAGCACACTGGAAGCATCGTTCTCCGGCAGGTCAAAGAGCGCGGGAACTCGCCTGCTGTACCTTCCCTGATCCGATGGGCAATTTCGTTGCCAGCGAGAGAAACCAGATACTCGTCGCTATTCCCTTGTAAAAATTAGGAAGATACAGGCTTTCGTTGGGCGCATGAATATTGTCCTCAGGCAATCCAAATCCCATCAGGACGACGGGAACTCGAAGCAGTTTCTGGAAAGTATTCACCACGGGGATTGAGCCGCCCGAACGAATGAAGACGGGCTTGGTTCCAAATCCTCGTTCGTAAGCTATCTCCGCCGTCCGCAGTGCAGGATGCCTTCGATCGATCATTGCCGGTTCGATCGGAGAAAAGGTCCGGACCATCGACTGCACCGTCGGTGGCGTAATGCGTTCAATGTGGTCGCGAAATAATTGTGCAATGTTGCGCGGATCCTGGTCCGGGACCAGCCGGAAACTGAGCTTCGCGCTTGCCCGCGACGGAATGATGCTCTTCGCGCCGCGTCCTTGATGACCGCCAGTCATTCCATTCAGTGTCAAAGCCGGACGAATCGTTGTTCTTTCATAAGCGCTGAATCCAGATTCGCCAAAGCCTCGTGCCACCTTCGCATCCTTCAGAATTTCAACGTCAGTGCGGCCGGTGCGTGCCATCAGGTCGCGCTCACCCTGGCTCCAGGTGCGGACGTCGTCATAGAAACCCGGGATGGAGACACGCCCGTGTTCGTCGTGCAGCCGGGCAATCAGCTCACACAGCACCTGGATCGGATTGTGCACCGCACCGCCAAAATTCCCGGAATGCAAATCCTGCGATGGTCCACGAATCTCCACAGTGGCACGCAAGCCTCCGCGCTGCGCATAGCTGATTGCCGGACGGTCTGCGGAAAGCATGCGCGTGTCTGAAATGACCGCGGCGTCTGAGCGGAGGGCACGGCGATTGCGGACAATGAAAGATGTCAGATTCGGGCTGCCGATTTCCTCTTCGCCCTCAAAGAGACATTTCACATTTACCGGCAAGTCCCGTGCGGTCTTGAGAAAGCTCTCAATCGCTTTGACGTGTGTGAAGAGCTGTCCCTTGTCGTCGCTCGCACCGCGGGCAAACAGCCTCTCAGCCTGTCGTAATGGTGCAAAGGGCGCAGTTCTCCATTCTGCCCTGGGCCCGCCGGGCAAAACATCGTAGTGACCATAGATCAGGATTGTCGGACGTTCCCTGCGCTGCCGCGAAGCTCCGCACACAACGGGATTTCCCGCCGTGCGCATCACCTTCACCTGCTCCAGCCCTGCCTGCTTCAAGTGCCTCGCCAGCCAGTGTGCGCACGCTTTCGAGTCTCCCGCGCGCTGTGGCTCCGAGCTGACCGAGGCAAACCTCAAAAACTCTTCAAGTTCAGAAACGAAACGCCGACGATGCTCCTGGGCATACCGCAGAGTGCGCGAAGTATTCATGTGCGTCTGTCACTCGATGAACATGGTCTTCTGGCGGCCGCTCAATGCCAAAAAAGCGTGTCGTTGCAACCGGGCCCCTAAAGCTCAAACTCAAATTCCCGCGTCGATTCTCGCCGCGCTGTCACTGGCTCTCTCTTGGCGCCGTTCGACCTTACGGGTCCTGGCTGGGTTTGATCCCAGGGCAAGACGCGATGCGACTGTGTGCGCTTGCTCAGTCCCATGGCCTGTGCGCTAGTGAGCCACTCCTCAGATTGTTCCGCAATCTCAAGCAGCAACGTTTCAAACTGTGTCCGCGTCGACTGGAGAATATGAGGCTGCGACAACCAGCGAAGAACTTCGCGTCCCGTCACTCCCATGCGTTGCCTCGGCGACGTTACAAGCCGCTCGTTGTAGTAACGAATCAGAATTTCTTCCACCACGTCCCACGAGCTGTCCGCGCCAAACAGCCGCTTCACGTCAGAAGAGTTGAGAATCTTGAATGCCTCCTCGAGCAATTGCATCACTTCAACGCGCAGCACATTCAGATGCCCAAACGACAGCCACTTCAAGTTGTTGCGCAAGTCCAAGCCGGCGCGGCGCACAATCGCAATCGAGCCAAAGCTCGGATCGTAGGCACGCTCCCGAATCACATCGGATATGCGCTTGTCGCGCCAGAACAGCGTAACCTGGTGGACAAAGTGCGAGAACAGCTTGTGAAAGTCACTGTTCGCGCGGGATCCCGTCGGGACCGCCGCGTCCCCGTAGCCGAACACGCGCTTATATGCCGCCAGCCGATCTTTCTTGGTGTAGCGCAACACATCGCGCCGATCAAACTGGTAAAGAGCAAAAGCGCCGGGACCCGCCGAAAGACGAACGGTACCTGCCTTGAAAAGTTCCTGCAATTTCTGCACGGCGCGGAAGACACCGATCCGTTCGTGCTGCCACAGGTAGTACATGTCGCCAACCGCCATAATGCGCTCTGACGTGATGGTTTCGTCATAAGGCTCTACGCCAGGCGGTATGCGCGTCGAGCCAAACTCCCTGGCCGCTTCCGGGCCCACGCCAATCAACGACGCAAGTCCCTGGTCGGGCGGCGGCGGAATCTTGCTGTCTGAGGTCACCACCGAGGCCAGCATGTCATCAATCTGCTTGGTGATCGCGTCAGCAAGCTGCGGATTCGAGATTAAGTCAGACGAAAGCTGACCCGTCACCTGTTCCCGCAGGGCCGCTATGCGGTCATATAGGCCTTGATAATCTTTTTGTGTTGCCATGGACTCGCCTCCTTGGATCACTACGCGATCGCTCTTCTCGGCCCCATCGCGCCAGGGCCGGCAACCCGCTGTTTACCAGGTATTACGGCCCGACAGCGAACCCGCCCCGCAATGTGAGCGACGTGCTGTCGGCGTTCACCACCGTCACATCCCACGTGCCCGTCGTCGTTGGTGTTGGAATCTTCAGCATCAGTAAACTCTCTGACCGGAAATACGGAGTGACGGACGTTATCGTGTAGGGGCCGCCACTGAATGTGACCGATTGAGGCGTCGCCTGGAATCCGTTGCCGCGGAGCTGCACCAGCACATATCCAGGAGGTCCCGGCGGCGGATCGCTCAGTGACACAGGACCGGCCGACAAGATCTGGAATGGCAAACCGAAGTCCGGCTCTGAAGTAATGTCGTGCTCGATCGGCTTGGCCAGCTTGAGGAACCTCTTGAGCTCGGCAACAAGGTTGTCGAGCGATAGCCTCACGCGCGGCACAAAGAAAGCCGGCGGCCACGGATTGGCTGAGCTCGGACCCGTGGGAAGACTCGATACCATCAGTAGCAGCTTCTTTACCATCGGCGTCACCGTGTTCTGCACGCCAAACTTTCCGCCGTCCTGGATAAGCGAGGGTCCCTCGTCAGTGGAGAAGTTCCTCACCCACGACAAAAGGTCTTCAAGAAACAGCGATTCAAGCTCCGGATGTGTTGGGAACCGCACCTCGGTCGACTGTCGCTCCGACGGCCCCACAAAGACTGAATCCAGCGTGAAGCGAACTTCATCCACTGACTCCGCAACCACCAGCAACTGCCGCGACAACAGCACCAGCTGCGTGCCAAAGAACGGCTTCTGCGTATCCAATCCCAGGAACGGAAGATTGTTGAGCCAGCTCTGCGCCAGCGAAGTCAGGTAGTCCGAAACAATCCGGTAGTTCGAAAGATTCTGTTCATCTTCCACCGAGTTCACGAAATCCTGGTTGGTGAAACTCAATCCGAGAATGTCGCGAAGATTTCCCAGCGTGCCGCCAATTTGGTCAGGATCCACCGTAAGCGGAGTTCCGGGACTCGGCGGAAACTTGAACGGCGAATCCGTGTCTATCATCAGCAGCTTGAAATATTGGTTCACGCGGGAGATGCGCGGTCCACCCAGAAAGCCCAGCTCATTCACAAGCTCGGTGAACTGGCTCTTCACAACCGCCTTCAGTGCCGCTACATCTTCCGTATCGGCTTCCGGAACCAGCGTGTACAAACCATCCAGCAGCGGCATCGATTGATCCAGCGCCTCTTTGCCGCGCGTGTACACACTGGCCTGCGCGCCGGTGATTCCGCCGGAGAGATCCGATTGCACAATGTAGGAGCGAGGCGTCCACTTGGATTCAACGTGGCCCTCCACTTCGGTCAGCGAGAAAGACTGCGTAAGTGCGCCCATGAATCCCTTGGTGTCGCCGGCCTTGATCTTCCAGCCCAGCACGTCGCCCATGGCCTTTGAAACCATCTGGCTGATCGACGATGTGCCCGACCCGCCGCCCTGTCCACCAAAGGGTTTGGCCAACGGAGACGGCGGATATCCTACTTCTTCCGTCAAGATTGGATACGCGGATAAATCCGTAACCGGGTTCTTGGCCGTTTGTGCGCCTTTTCTCAGACCTCGTATAACCGTCATACTTCCTCCTCATTCCGTGGGCAGGGTAGTCACCAGCAGCGGCTCGGTCGCAAGACCAAAATCGTCGTCTTCGGCATACACTGTGCTGCCGGCGGGCGCTTCAAAGCGCCCAAACTCATCCGTAATCACCTGCTTCGTGTCCCCGCTCGGCAGCATCACTGAGAGTCTCCTGAATCGGAACGGCATGTCGTTGTCGTCCAGGAATTGATGGTTCTGTAACGGCGCCATTTGCGCCTGGTCGGCAACCGAAATAACGGTCACGATCTCCGCGCGGTTGTTCAGGTCAATGACCGTCGGATTGAACTGCTTCCCGGGAAAATTCAGTTGCGCCATTCCCACCATGTCTCGCGGGATCGTCAGGTAACCCTGCTCATTGGTCGGAAGTCGCCGTCCTTGCAGCTCTACCCACGAATTCGCCCAACGAATTCCATTGCACTCCTGGCGCACGAAGATCAATGAGCGCGTCGGATACTTTCCGCACGGCCTGAAGCGGAATTGCAGTTCAATCACTTGCTCGCAGCAAACATAAAGGTATTGCGGGAACTGCGACTCGCAGACATACCCGCTCAGGCCGCGCACTTCCAAGAGATAAAGCTGGTTGTGCGTAAGGCCGCCGATCTCTCCGCTTCCATCCATCGTTCTTGCGGAATACGTGCCGGGCTTGAACACGCGCGCCCCTGCCGTCGTCGCCAGAGCGGTTGTTTTTGCATGCCCGGGCGGAGGTGGTGTCTGCACGGCAGTCGCAATCACCTCAATGCCATCGAGAAAGGCTTCCGCGTTTTCAACGAAATCATCGTAGCTGCTGTCAAATGCCCTGAACTTGAGAACCGATGTCTCTTCAAGCCGGAAAAGTGGAATCGGCACACAGCAGCACCGGGGAGCAGGCGCGGCCGCCTCTTGCTCCGAATCCACCTGCATCGTCCGCTCGCTCATCTTTACCCGCGTCAGGACAACCTCGCTGGTATAGCGGCTGCAATTGAACTCAACCACCTGGCTCAGTCGAATCTGCACTTCGACGAACTCTTCGGTGTCGCTTTCAATCAATTCGCGGAACGTGTCCCACTCAATGTGATACCGGCCCAACGTGATCTCTTCCTTTTCAAGCAGAAGGATCTCTGACTTGACCCACCCTCCACCGTCAACTCGCTTGAATTCGAGCTGCGGTTTCGTTGGGCAGAGTGATGTGCCCGTCTCGCCATCGAAGAAATAGAAACACAGCCTCGCATTGTTCGTTCCCTGTCCCGCGTTGGTGCCCTGGACCCGTTGCCGTCTCGGTGGATTCATATGGAAGACCTCCGTACGAAATCATGTCCTGCTTCGCAGCTCGTTAACTCGATGAACTTCCAACTGCTTCGTGCGCGCCCTTCGCCAGAATCTTCTGGCCAAGAGATTCGGTGCGAATCGAAATCGATGTTTGTCCGCTGTGCTCCGCCAGCTCCTGCCAGCATTCGGCCAGAGCCATGCTCGCTTCGTGCAACAGCGGTTGGCATTGCTCGATCTCCTGGCTCACCGTGGCCGACCAGGGTTGCCATGCCCGGCGCGCGCTCCCCAGTCGTGCCAGCTCCTTGAGTTGCTGATAAGAAGCCAGACCCGAAGCAAACTGCTGTTCGAAATCGTGAAATGAGCCGTTGCACGTGGCCAGGGCACGGCGAGCCATGTCCAGGTCCACGGGTCGCCCCACGGCGGCCTGCGCATTCAGTGCCCCTTGTCTCGTGTCATGGAGCGTTCCCATGATGTCCAAAACCAGCCGCTCAATGCCGTCCGCAACCGCGGCCTCATCGTTGGGAGGCTTGTCGCCCAGCGTCACTTCAATCGCGTTCAGGGCGTCGTGCAGCCGATGCAGGCAGCATGCCAGGTGCCGAAATGTGGATTCGAGCGCCACGATTATCTCCTCACCAGCTCGTGATAGAAGTTCTTCGTGATCACACCCGGTCGTGCGATGCGACGATTCAATGCAACGCGGGCTGCCCCAATCAGGAACCGCTCCGGAATGATTCCCGGATCCACTCCCGCAGCCATGCGCTTCGCCGATTCCTCGATCATTTTCTGGTCCTTCTTTTCAAACCGGATCAGTTCCGAGAGGCTCTTGTCTCCCAGCGACGGATAGGGCTGATAACACATCGCATCGACTGCGATCGCGCACGCTTTCGGAAATGTCTGGATCATCTGCTTCGGAATCGACCCGAAATGCGGATTGGGATAAATCCGCGTCCAGGCCTTTGCGTACTGGTCGGCTTCGGTCTTGAAGCCCATGCGGCGCAACATCTCCGCACTGATCAGCAGGCGCAAATAGGGCGTGGGGTGAGGTCCTGTGGGATTGAATCCGAAGACCGCCGCCGGCGCGCGCCCAATCACGTCCATCAGCGAACCCACAACTTCCGGTCCGCCCAGCAGCAGTGCGCTCATGTCTGCGAACATCTCGCGATTCCAACGCACCCATACCGACGAAACAAAACGCCCGACGTCCGCTTTCAGCAGCTTCAAACCGACCTTTCGCGGAATATCCCTGCTCAGTCCGAGATCGGTCTGCAGATTGTGGCTCACCTCGTGCATCACCGCGCCCAGTGTCCACGGGTTCACCAGTCGGTGATACGGCAATTGCACCAGCGGAAATGGATTCAGTTGCTTGCCAATACGGCGCACCGGGATTCCGCGCCGAATCGTCGCGGGCGCAAAGCCGGTCTTCATGTAGCAGAACGGCGGAGGGGCCGGCACCGATCGAGCCACTCCGAGTCCGGTGTACGCGGCCTGGTAGCAGTCCATCGCAATCCGATCGCAACTCAGAAGCCACTCTCCGTATTTGCCCTGGCGCTGACCAAACAGTTCGAAATAGAAATCCCATATCTTCTCGATGCCCTGAACCCAGCGGTGAGCCCTGTCCTTGCTCGATACCACGTCCTGCAGCTTCGTGGAAGTGGGACTCGTACTCGCGTCTGCAATCGAATCGTGCACTTCCTGCGACATCTTCAGCAGGCCGCGGCGCAGCTTCGTGATCAGCTGATTCACCACCTGGATGTGGCCCTCGGATGGCGCCGCTGGTCCATTCCCAAACTCCTCGCGCTTGAACGGGCGAAGTGCGGCTGCATGACGCGTCACATTGATGGATTGCGCCCGCAGCCATGGCATCAAGGCCGGGCCCGCTCCCGTCACCGCCTCCAGACGCTTCCGCGTCGAACGCTTGCTTCGCCGGCCGTGTTTTCGGAGTGTCTGCTGAGACGTAGCCATCGCCTGTCACCGATACAGCAATCAATTTGTGTTGCTACCTCAGCGGCCGTCCGCAGCAGCTGCAGCAGCCCGAGCACTGGCACCCGCCTCCGCCCCGCGTACTTCCGAGATGAGCTTTGCCGCTCGCGCCTGTCCTGTGCACTCCTGAAAATCCCCGCGTACCTTGCGCTCCGGGAATCCCGCCTCGCCATCTCCGCACGCCGCCCCGATAAACGCCATAGGGTCCGTGGGGACGAGCAACTCCGTGCCCGTGACGCCGGTGGAACTTGCGCTCCAGCAGATGATGCCGCCGCAATGCCTGGGTTCGCTGCCGCGGGTTGCCCAGCACACGCCGTGCCTGCCGCGCCAGTGTCCGCACTGCCGTAGCCGGTGCAATCCGTCCGCCGCGCGCCGCCTTGTGCGCCAGTGTGCCAACCGTCCGCCGCGCAATTCCAGGAACCACGCGCAGCAAATGCCGCGTCTTCGGATTGCGATGAAGCACCTTCGCTACCTGGCCAATTCCCTTGGTCAGACGCGGAGTCGCCTTCGTCAAGGCCTTCGCCACGCGCGGAAGCGCCCTCTTCGCTGCCGGAGCAATCGCCCTGGCGACAACCGGGAGCAGCTTGCTCGCCGCCATCCCGATCAGCGGCAGGAAATGTTCGGCTGCTTCATCTTCGCTCTCTGACTCTGCCGCCAGCACGCCCAGGTGCTCCATCATTGCGTCGGGATAAATCTTGCGAATCGGGTTCAGGCCGGCTTCGTATTCGTCCTCGCCCTCATCCTCGCCTTCGCCGAGAAAGTCTTCGCTCTCGCCGAGCAGATCGCCCAGAAAGCCTTCCCCTTCGCCAAGCAGATTCCCCAGGAACTCTTCTCCTTCGAGTTCGCCTTCCATTTCATCTTCGAGCTCTTCCTCGAACTCGTCTTCCAGTTCATTTTCGAACTCATATGCCATGATGAATCCTCCTGCGGAATAAGACTGGACGAGAGTTGCCACGCGACATGGCAATTCACGGTTGATTGGGAATAACGCCTGGATCGGAGGCCGCTGCCGCTCTGCGGGCGTCGCGGAGGCGTTCAGTGCACACGCATCCGCCCGGCCCACAGCGGCTTCTCATTTCCGCGGCTTCTTGGTTCTTAGATCACTGCGCTGCGCCGACGGCGGCTCGCCATCCTGGTGCGGCGCAAACGCCGTGGCCGTTTATAGCCGCGACTGACCTTGCGATTGCGCAGGATTGCCGTTGCGGCCGCCTTCGGATTACCGAGCACGCGACGAACCTGGCTTGCTGCAGTGCGCGCCACGCGCCCTCGGGTAATCTTCTTGCCTTTGCTGGCTTGGCGCTTCAGGCTCTTCACGGTCCGGCGCATGATCGTCGGAACAGCACGGACTCCCGCACGGGTGCTGCGGCGACGCCGCAGAATCCGGGTCAGAATCGCCGTGCCTCTTGCCAGGTGAGGCAGAACCCGCCGCAATGCGATGCGATCCTTCGGCGAAATCGCGGTCATCACCGCAGCGCCCGCCATTGCCTCCGCTTCACCTTCCCCTGAAATGCTCGCGGCCTCCGCCATCATCTCGGCCAGAGCTTCATTGTGCGTAAGCTCATGACTCGAAATCTCGTGGGCCACTTCCGACTCGGACTCATCCTCGTACTCGTCCTCGCCCTCTTCTTCGTATTCGCCCTCGCCCAGCGCGCCCGCGGCCATCGACCCGAGTTTGCCTCCGATCGGTCCGCCAATCGCTGTTCCCACAATCGGCGCCGCAACCTTGGCTACCTTCTTCAGCACCGGCAGCGCCTTCTTCAGGAACCCGCCGAGAAACTGCTCGGTCTCGTCTTCGCCCTCAAGCAAGCCGCCCAGAAAGTCTTCACTCTCTCCTAATAGCCCGCCCAAAAATCCTTCGCTCTCTCCCAGGATGTCGCCGAGAAACTCCTCGCTCTCGTCCTCCATCTCCAGCTCGCCTTCGAATTCATCTTCCCCTTCGAATTCGTCTTCACCTTCTCCGAGCAACCCTCCGGCGATTTTGCCGAGGCCGCCGAGAAATTCCTCGCTTTCGCCCTCGTCCTCAGTTTCGAGTTCGCCTTCGAATTCGTCCTCGAGTTCAAGCTCCAGTTCGCTCTCTTGGTCCGCCATTGAGTCGCCTCCTCGCGTTTCTCACTTCGTCCCCAAACTTAGGACCAATCGAGTTGCGAGTCTAGTAACACTTTGTGGCGAGCAATGTTGGGTTTCACTCAGCGAGGCTTCGCTGAAATGAGCGACAGGACAACCTGCGTTTTAGCGAATTTCGCAAACAGACAGCGCTGCATTGTGCCAGGCGCACGAAAGACCCGCGGGCTGCGGATACTTGACCAACACCCAATTCACGCCGAATTGATAATGCAGTCGCTTGAAGTCAGCCGGCCCAAAATTGGTCCAACCCTGCAACGCATCCGTCTGGCGCTCCCATTCCGGTCCCAGCTCCGGCACTTGCGCTACCACCGACGGATCTTTTACGTTGTCCGCCAGTTGGCTGCGTTCCGCCAGCGCACGAAAGCCATGATACCCCTCGCCCGGCGCAGCCATGTATAGGGGATCCATTGCAAAATAGGCATCCTGCGGCGTGTTCTGGCGAATCCAGGCAAACGCCTGCAGCCACTCGTTGGTAGATCTACGCCCAGGCAACTCAAGATGTTCAGTTCCCGCAAAAAGCTCCCGCTGCGCCATGAACATGCCCGCGCTCGTAGCTACGAAAAGAACTGCCCATCGCCACACCCGCGCCCGCAGCACCCACTTGCCTAGGAGACATCCGGCAATCAACACCATGAAGACGTAAATCAATTGGAGAAATCGCATCGGTTGCATCGGCGTCAGCCGGATCAACGCGGGCGTGCTGAGCACGAAGACCGCTACAGCGAATTGAAAAGCACCGTACACCATCACTGCTAGGGCAAAGCGCTCCAGCGTGTGCTCTCCGCGCCTTCGCGCAATCCTCCAAAGCAAACCAAAAAGAAACAGGGGCGCAACTGCCCCAAGCCACTCGTACCACGCCCACTGGTTCAGGAAAAAATACGAGCGTGTCGCCAGGGCTTTGTGCCACGCCGGCGTCGGCGCTTCCAGAATCCACCCCAGCGGCGTAGCAGAGGCCAGCGATTCCCGTGAAATGTGGAAACGCGCGTACGCCGGGTTGAGCATCACGAGCGCGAGAAAAAAGCAAAACGAAATGCCCAGGGCGGCCATGATGGGATGAACAGAGAAAGCAATCACAAGCAGAGGCAACGCCTGCCACCGCTGGTTCGCGAGAATCCGCGATACCGCGAGTAGCAACAGAGCGGTTGCAACATTGCGTGGATGTAGATGCTGGTCGGCAATGAAAAGCGCGGTGCCCGCCACCGGAAGCGTAAGCATTGCGCCAAGAAACGCCACTCCGGCCCACTGTGCGGCCGCCTCTGCAAAAAGCAATCGCGCGATACTCCAGGCGCCGAACAGGATCAGCGCAATCGATGCGAACTGCCACAAAAGCACAGTCACATCGACCGGCATCCCGGTCCAGCGAGCCGTCCCGGCAACACACTTGTCCAGAATCGTAGCTTGCAACTGCGTTCGAAAAAACTCGGCATCGTGCGGATAGAGCGAAGGATTCAAGTCGCTCTTTACCGCGGAAAGATAGAGCGCGTCGTCCTCGATGCCGGGGTGATACCCCATCACGGCGATCGCCCCCACCGCAAGCAGGCAGCAAACAAGAAATGCGATAGCCGGCTGTTGAACCTTCGCTCGAAAAGACCCTGTCCAATCGAAAAGACCTGGCAATCGGGTCGCCGGCAAATCTGCCGGAACCGTTCTCTCTGGTTTCAAAAGCGTTGAACTCATCGAATCTCCGGGGCAGTGGTATCGAAGATGAGGAATTCCACCTCGGCGTTCCCGTTGCGTGGAGCTCCGGGGCCTATGCTTCGCGATCCGAGCCTCAACATGATCTTTGACGCCAAAACTCGCAGCAACGCCAACGAAAAAGCCTCTGCCGCCGCATATCTTTCGGCTGAACAAATGCAGGATCTGCGAAGCGAATTGCGGCGCGGTTTGTTGTCTTCGTTCCCGCCCATGCGCCTATTCATAGCCCATCAATTCGGTCGGATCCAGCCGCGCTGCGCGATTGGCCGGAACAGTTCCAAACAGAATTCCTGTAGCCGAAGCCGCCAGCAATGCGACTCCCACCGACCAAAAATTAATCGGAAGCTCGTATTGAGTGAAAATGCGCACAGCCAGCGGCAGAGCCAACCCAACCACGCAACCCGAAATGCCTCCAGACAACGAGATCAGAACCGCCTCCGACAAAAACTGCAGCCGGATTTCCCGCGCAGTCGCGCCCATCGCCTTGCGCAATCCAATTTCGCTGATTCTGGCTCGCACGCTGGCCAGCATGATATTCATAATCCCCACTCCGCCCACCACCAGTGTCACGGCGGCCAGCAGCACCAGGATGATCATCACCGTATCGGAAATCGTCGCAGCCATGCTCAACACATCGCGCAGATCCTGCGTCGCATAAATAAAATTCGGATTGTGCCGCGCGCTGACGATGCGCTGGATCGCCGTCGTCGCTCCCGCGACATCGGCCATGTTCCGCATCGAGAAGTAAATTTGCTGCACCTCATCTGTGCCCGTAAAGTATCGGGCCACGGAATAAGGAATCAGCACCGTTTCCACCGCGATTTCCGACTCGCCAAAATCCGATACGCTTTCGTTGAACACGCCGATGATCGTGAACGGAATTCCCTTGATCAGCAGTTCTTGGCCAAGCGCGGCGTCGGGGCTTCCAAATTTCAATCGCGCGAATGCCTGTGTAACCACAGCGCACTTGGCATGATCCGCGTCATCGAACGAATCAAAAAAACGCCCGTTGGGGACCAGGAGATTTCGGATCCCTCGATATTGCGGACTCACTCCAAGCACCAGCGTGTCCTGGGTTGAACCATTGTTGAGGCCTACGCGGTCGTGGACTTCGAGAACAGGCGAAGAATACAAAATGTTCGGCAGTTGCGCTTCAACCGCCTTCTCGTCCGCAGGCGTCAGAAATCCGTTGTGGTCCGGCTTCGATGCTGCCGTGCCCGCCCCCACATATTCCAGTTCTACTTCGTTGGTGCCGATCTTTTGTATTTGCTCAAGGATGAAGCGCCTTCCCGTCAGTCCAATGGTGACAACCAGAATCACCGATGCGGTGCCGATCACCATTCCGAAGGCCGTCAGAAGAAACGGTATCCGCGAGGAATTCAGGCTCTCAAACGCAAGGTGCAGGATATTTTTCCATTGGATAGGTTTCCCGAGCTTCGCATGCTCCTGCGCGAGCGTTGCTAACGACGTATGGGCGGTCGTCATGGCAAACCTGCATCCACACTGTGGGTTGTAACTCCCAACTGGCGTTCAAACTCCCTGAGCGGGAGTTCCCGTGCCTCAAATGCGATCGCTGTTTTTCGACGGTAAGCCATCAGGGTCCATGTCCCCGCCGCAAACAACGCAATCAGCAAGGCAAGCTCCGTCGGCTTCCAGTCGCCGCCCGATGTCGCGAAGTTTGCCGTAAGAAACCAACCACCAGCGCCAAGAGCAATCGGCAAATCGGACCGTTTGAAATGAACCCCGGCATCTGCTCTGTGAGTTTCCAGCGCACTCGCAACACGACGGTCATCTTCCATACCCGCCCTCTGCGTTCCCGCAGCCAGATCTCGCAGATAGCCTATGAACCGCGCCCCTATCAAAATCATTGGGATCGTGATAGCCGCGACATCATATTCCTTGATGCGCGGATTCAGCAGCACGGTTCCCACGGCAACCACGGGTACCCAGGATTCTCTTGTCTCTTCGTTGGCATTGGCACGGATGCGCCTCGAAATCCATAGAAGGGTTAGGGCAATGACCAATGCAAATCCCAAATACAAAAGTTCAGTCGGCACCTGATAAGGAAGCCCGGCTTCCACCAACGACTCTCCTAGAAGTCCCCCAGGTCCGAAGCCAAAATCCTTGTTCCAATCAAACTGCAGTCGCACCGCAGTCAGATATTCAGCAAAGAGGACGGGCCAGAGTTTGATCTGAGCGGCAAATAGGGCTAGCCCTGCGGTCCCCACAGCCGCAGTCGGCAACCACTGGCGCCTTCCAAGGATCACGGGAAAAGCCAGCAACGTAAGCAGCGGCGCTTTGCAAATCGAGGCTGCCAGCACAGCTGCGTAGAACCATCCCCAGCGATTGCGACGCCATCCCGGTACCGCCGCCGCAAGCACCAGCCCGTGGAGAACGTATGCAACGTTGCCGCTGAGGATCACGTCCTCATTCAGCAATCCTGGAAAGAAGCAAACTGCCGGCAGAAGAAAGGGGAGCCATCGGCGCTCTTCCTTCCGCGCCATTTGCCACCCGGCCCAAAGCTGAAGCGCAAAACACCCAAGCAGCGCCAGAAAATATCCTGTCCCCAGCAGAGTCCCCGGAATCTTTCCCAACACCCGAAGCACCGGCAGGGTAATCGGGGAATACACATACGTCATGGGCGGATGGATGTGGGGATCTTTATAAGGCAGATTGTGAAAGGACGTCTGTGCGGCAATCCCTTCCGCATAAGGGTCTCCTCCCCGATGAACGGCCTTGATTGCGGTCCAATACACGTGCGCGTCCCAGGCTGCCGGCTCTTCTTGAAGACTCAATACGCCTAACGCAATCACAGAGCCCAGCCAGAAAAGGGCAATCACCCTTTTTGCGGTAAAAATCTTCAAAACTAAACCTCCAGGCAAATGGAGAAGCTCCGTGAAACACGCAGACAACCTTCGTCCAGACTGTCTAACGAATCGATACCGTCTCGCCGTACGGAGCAATACGTGCAACAGGTCGTAACTGCGGAGTTCGCCACACAAAAAGATTCGCGATCGTGTAATTCCAGGCGGCGCTCGTAATCATTCCACCCAGGGCTGCCGCATACCAGGGCAAGCCTGTATGCAAAAGTGTCGAGGCAAAACAAACATTCACGATTCCACCGAAAGTGCATCCGGTGCAAAACATCATCAGCCCAATCAGCTTGTGGATGCCGTGCATGCGGCGGTCGCGGAAAGTAATCAGGTCGTTGCTCAGAAAGTTGCAGACCATTGCCGCCGCCGTTGCTGCGGCCTGCGAAAGTACAAAGCTGCTTCCTATCCCGCGATAGAGCAGAGAAAGCACGCTGTAATGCACGAGCAGTCCAAGCGTTCCCACAAAAGAGAAAGCCACAAATCTAGAAGGGATAAGTCCATTGCTTAGCTTGTTCACGATCATTGAGAAGTATTCGAACGCAATGCTGAAATCCAGCTTGCTGCAACCGAACTTTCGCGTCCTGAATTTGTAACCAACTTCCACAATTCGTACCGGCCGCGCGCTCGTTGCAAGAAAGTCCAGCAGGATCTTGAAACCTCCGCCATGCAGTCCATGCACCACTTCCATAAAAAAGCTGCGGCTTATCAGGAAGAACCCGCTCATAGGGTCCGACAGCTCGCAGTGCGAAATCGTCCGGCTGATGTGCTGGCCCAGCTTGCTCAGGAAGACACGTTCGCCGCTGAAAGCGCCCATGCTTCCGCCATCTGCATTCCGTGTACCTACCACCACGTCGAGCGGCTCCGCGCGCAGCTTTTCCAACATGATCGGCAGCAGTGTCTCATCGTGCTGCAGGTCCGCATCCATCACTGCCATGTACTGGGCTGAGGTGGCCAGCATCCCCTCAATGCATGCGGACGAGAGCCCGCGTCTGCCGATGCGATGAATCAGGCGCACACGCCGGTCGGCTGCCGACGCCTTCGAGATTACTTCTGCTGTCCCATCCGGCGAATCGTCATCGACAAAAATCAACTCCCAGTTCAATCCGTCGAGCGTCGATCGCAATCTCTGTATCAGCTCAGGAACATTTTGGCGTTCATTAAATGTCGGGATGATGACTGCGATATCAGGGTTGCACTCATTCTCGTAATTTTCTATATGAGTGTGAGATTGCCGTAACTCTTCAATGGGCATGTAAAAGTCTCCACTTGAGCTTCTTTGGACGCGACTCCGCAATCGATTGGTTGCTCTGCACAAACCAAGGAGTAAATCACTTCATATCTTGCTTGGATAGATTGCGGGCGCAGTCGTTCCGGCCTTGAACTTGGTCAACGCTGGCCGTGGCCGCAAGTTTCAGCTGCATCCCACGATGTGCCGCACATCTAAGACATCGTGCGCCTTGACCTAATTGGACGTGGAGTTACCACAATGGTTTACTCCCTCGAGAAATGACATCCTTCGTTCTCCTTCGACGCCGCCCCAAGCTTCTCGTCAACGTTCTTTCCGTTTCTGCTGGATCAAAATGAAGAAATCTCCAGGCACTTACAACGACGCATAATCCCCGCAAGCTGCTCAGAAATTCTTCCCTGCGACAGATTGCACAACGAAACATCGGACGCAGACAGCGCCGCGATTTCTCAAAATCTGTTGTGCCGGTGTGCAATGCTCTGGCTGATTTCTGCATCGAAAATCATGGGAGTGTGCCCCGCAACCCCCGGGCTTCCGAAAGAATCAGTGAACTCAAGCCAGCCCGCGGGCCAAACAGTGAGAACTTGAATTGACACTCGCGAAAACTCTGCACGCCCAGATATGCGTATCCGTTCCCCTGTTTGACACACAGGAAACATCGCCCCCAAAGCGCCACACCCGAAACATGGCTCCCCGAAAGCGAAAGCCCGACTACGCCTTCGCGAACGAGGGACCTGAAGCAGTTATTTGAAAGAACGGGGCTTTGGATACAACTGCTTTTTGCAAGGATGGTGGCCAGGGACGGGATTGAACCGCCGACGCCGGCCTTTTCAGGGCCGCGCTCTACCACTGAGCTACCTGGCCTCAGTGAAGACTTGCGTTGCATTTCCTGCGCGGGGTTCCGGCGGGAGCCGAAGGGGTGGGTCAAGTCCACGAACAGTGCGCTGCAACAACTCAGCCAGTATATCAACTCCCCATCCACCCGCCAAACCGGTCGCACCGCAAGGGTTCAGCACCGCAGGTGCCGTCTGCCCGCACGCCCGCCAGTCCCGTCTCAACTCGAACCTTCGGCGCCGCAAGGCTATTCCGCCGCACTGCAAGTGGCCCACGCGCCAAACCCTCAATAGATCCGTCTCCACCCCAGACCTTAGGCGCCGCAAGGTGCGTCTGCCGCACCGCAGGTGCCGTCTGCCCGCACCGCAGGTGCTGCCCGTGTACGATGGAAATCACTTATGAAGCCCTTGTTCGCCGGAATTGCCTGCCTCGCCTTGTCCTGTTTTGCCGTTCCCGCTCTCTTCGCGCAACCTGCCGCCGAAGCCCGTGCCGCCCGCGCTTTCGATGCCGCTGCCAAGGCCGGTCCGCTTGCTCTCCATGCCTTCCTCGACCAGTTCCCCAAGGGCGCCGACCTCCATGTTCACCTCGGCGGAGCCGTCTATGCTGAAACCTTTATTCGCGACGCCGCTGAAGACGGTCTCTGCGTCGATCCCAAAGAACTCAGCCTCGCACCGCCCCCCTGCGCCGCGCCCCTCGTTCCCGCCACCGACCTCAACGGCGTACTCACTCCCGCGCAACAGAATCTCTACGACCGGCTCATCGATTCCATCTCCATGCGCAGCTATTTCCCCACCCCCGGCTTCAGTGGACACGACCAGTTCTTCGCCACCTTCGGAAAATTTCACGGCCTCAGCAACCGTCACATCGGCGAATGGGTCGACGAAGTCGCCAGCCGCTCTGCAGCGCAGAATCAGCAATACCTCGAGCTGATGGAAACGCCAACGTTTGGCCGTGCCATTGCCCTCGCAAAACAGAATCCGCTCAATCTCAATTTCGCTGCCTATCGCGATGCGCTTCTCGCGCAGGGTCTCCGCGACGACGTCGCTGCCGATCTCGCCGACGTCCGCGATGCCGAAGCCAGCCGCAAGCAGATCGAGCACTGCGGCACGCCCCAGGCCGCGCCCTCCTGCCAGGTCACCGTCCGCTACATCTATCAAATCCTCCGCGGCAACTCGCCCGAACAAGTCTTCGCCCAGACTCTCCTTGGTTTTGAAACCGTGCAGGCCGCGATGGATGCGCACGACGACACCTGGGTTGGCCTCAACTTCGTCATGCCTGAAGACGGCTTCCTCTCCATGCGCGATTACACCCTGCACATGAAGATGATCGACTATCTCCACTCCGTCTATCCCCATGTTCACATCACTCTGCACGCCGGCGAACTTGCGCCCGGCCTCGTCCCGCCCGAGGGCCTGCGCTTCCACATCCGTCAGGCCGTCGAACTCGGCCACGCCGAACGCATCGGCCACGGCGTCGACGCTCTCTACGAAACCAACGCTCAGCAACTCCTCAAGGAAATGGCCCAGCGCCACGTCATGGTCGAGATCAACCTCAGTTCCAATGAGGGCATCCTCGGCGTCATCGGCCACGAACACCCGTTCCCGCTCTATCGCGCTGCCCACGTACCCGTCGCGCTCTCAACAGATGATGAAGGCGTCAGCCGCATCGAGATCACCCACGAGTACACCCGCGCCGCGCTCGACTATCACCTCAGCTACGGCGACCTCAAGCAGCTCGCACGCACCGGCATGGAACACAACTTCCTGCCCGGCCCCAGTCTCTGGGCATCACCCGACGCATTCACGCTTCCCGCCGCCGCCTGCCGCGGCCAGCAGCTCGGCGCCGACCACCCCAACTCAGCCTGCCAGTCTTTCCTTGATGCCAGCCAGAAAGCCACCGCGCAGTGGGAGCAGGAGCGCCGCTTCCGCGCCTTCGAATCGCAGTTCTGATCTCAGATTTTCGCGCTTCGGGCTTACACTTTTCTCCATGGACAACGAGCGCATCCGTTCCATCTGCATGGCGCTGCCCTACGTTGCCGAAACCGTCAACTGGGGCCACCATCTTGTCTATTGGGCCGGCGATCGCGACATCGGCGGAAAGATGTTCGCCATGACTGATCTCGATGGCACCGGATTTGGTGTCCTTTGGTTTCACTGCGGTGCCGAGCGCTTCCACGAGCTGCTCGAAATCGAAGGCATCTCTGCCGCGCCTTATCTCGCAAAAGCTTTCTGGGTCACCGTCGAACGTTGGGATGTCCTCCGCCCACGCCAGATCGAAGACGAACTCCGCCACGCCCACGAACTCATCTTCGCTAAGCTCCCAAAGCGCACCCGCACCCTTCTCGCACTCCCCGAGAAAGAACGTGCCAAGCTACTTCGCGAACGCAAAAAAGTCCTCAAAGCTCGTGCCGCTTCTAAACGCAAATAGACGTGTGCCCGCGTTCCTCGCGACTGTCTCTGCGAGTTCATCCCAACACGCGCGGCCATCTCAGCTCCGCTTCACCGCTCCACGCGCACCAGCACCACCGGTACGCTCGAAGGGATATGCCACGATGGGTCCATCGACGGATCGGACCCATCCGGAGCCGGGCCGATCGCCGGACGATTCGCCTCTTCCTTCGGCGCTGCCGGAATATGCCAGGGCAGAACAACCGAGCGATTCAACTCCAGCCGGTCGCCCTTCAATTCGCCTTCGTAGGTATTCCGGCCCGATTTGAATGTCACGCGACTCCCGTCCACCGTTCCATCCGCGATCGGAACCGGCACATCCTCGCCGCCAAAGAATCCGCCGCTGCCTTCCACGGTCCCCGTCAGCTTGCCGCCCTCCTGCTTCAGCGTGAACACCCCGCCGCCTCCAATGATCATGGCGATAAATTCGGAGCTCGCATCGCCCTTTGCCGAAGCGGGCCGCCAAAGCCCCGTGATCCCTTGCCCCTTCGGAACCTCGCGCACCCATAGCGGCACCTGCGGTCTTAGCTCCACTTGTTTCGCCGCCAAAGTCGCCGACGCCCCAGTCAACCCCGGCGATGTTGCCTCCACCGTGATGTCGCCTGCCTGCTTGCTCGACTGCACCAGCCCCATGCAATATCCAGAAAACGCCTTGCGAGCGCTGCCCTTATCCGGTGCGTGATCCGTCGGATCGCCGTTCCCTGTGCCGATCAGCTTGCCCGCGCCCGTCACCTTGAACGTCACTTCGTTGTCGGTAATCGGAACCACGCGCCCCTGTGCGTCCTGCACTTCCACGGCAAGCATCGCCACGTCTTCGCCGTCGGCGGCAATCGCTTCGCGATCCGCGCGCACCACCAGCTTTACCGCGGCGCCCGTGGTCTCGCGCTTCGTTTTCAACGTCTCCTTGCCGTCTTTCCAGCCGCGCGCCTCAATCGTGCCGGGCGCATACTGCACCACCCACGCAACATGCGAGTCCTTCTTCACATCTTTTTGCCCCAGGCTCTCCCCATTCAAAAACAGCTCCGCCTTGTCGAGATTGGAGTAGACCCACACTGCAATCTCCTTGCCCTCCATGCCCGGCCAGTTCCAGTGCGGAAACAGGTGCAGCACCGGCTTCTCCGTCCACCACGACTGGTAGTAGAAAAACGAGTCCTTAGGAAAACCGCAGGTGTCGATAATGCCGTACTGCGAGCTGATGTTCGGCCACCCATCCGGCGACGGCTCGCCGCGATAATCAAATCCCGTCCACACAAACCCGCCCGAGAGCCACTCCCGCGCATTGCAGAAACTCCACCAGCCCTCCGCCGACGCGCGCCCTGTCGTCGTGTACGGGTCATACGAACTCACAAATCCCTTCTCGTGATCGGTCACGTAAATACCGCGCGTTCCCACCGCGCTCACCGTCTCCGTTCCCATCACCGGCTTCTCCGGATTCGCCTTGTGAAATGCCTCGGCCTGCGGATCCATGTAGTTGTATCCAGCCACATCGCACACC
Organism: Occallatibacter sp.; assembly: GCA_035487015.1. Classification (GTDB taxonomy): domain Bacteria; phylum Acidobacteriota; class Terriglobia; order Terriglobales; family Acidobacteriaceae; genus Telmatobacter. Next base: position 76,594 of record DATHMP010000044.1, read on the forward strand.
GCCAGGCCGCCCGTCCCAATCGCTCCCGTCGGCGCAATCGACACCGGCCGCGAACCGTCATTCCGTGTCGCCACCGCTTTCATCGCCGATAAGATCAGCGTGCCCTTCGGCGTATTCGCTTCTCCCTCTTCGTTCCCCATCGACCACATGAACACGCTGGGATGATTGCGATCGCGCCGCACCAGGTTTTCAAACTGGCTCAGCCCTTCCGGGTTCGACGACATCATGCGGGTCTCATCAAACACCAGCATTCCCATCTGGTCGCACGCATCCAGTAGCTCCGGCGTCGGCGGATTGTGCGACGTGCGCAGCGAGTTGCACCCCATCTCCTTCAGCTTGCGCACGCGGTAGTGCTGCACCGCATCCGGCACGGCCACTCCCACGCCCGCATGGTCCTGGTGATTGCAAGTGCCCTTCAGCTTCACCGTCTGGCCGTTCAACAGAAGTCCCCGTTGCGCATCGAACTTCACTGTGCGAATCCCAAACGGCGTTTCATAGCGATCCACCGTCTCGCCGTCCGCCTGGATCTCCGTCACCAGCTTGTAGAGATTCCGTTCCTCCAGCGACCACAGCTTCGGCCTCGGCACCACAAGCTGCTGGCGAAAATCCTTGTCGGCGCCGGCCTCCATCTCTCCCGCCGCCGAAATATCCTTTCCAATTGCCGTTCCCGCCGGGTCGAGCAGCGTCGAAAGCACCCGCACTTTGCGCGCAGCATTTCCGTCGTTCCGCACCTCGGTCAGAATCGACAGACTGGCTTCCGCATTCCGCACTTCCGATCGAACAAACGTCCCCCATTTCTTCACATGGACCGGGTTCGACTTCACCAGCCACACGTGGCGATACACTCCCGCGCCTTCATAAAACCATCCGTCCGTCTCCGTCGCGTCCACGCGCACCAGCAGCACATTCCGCTGTCCTGGGTTCGCAAAGTCCGACACGTCCACGCTGAACGGATCGTAGCCGCCACTGTGCCGTCCAATGTAGAAGCCGTTGAATACCACCAGCGCGTCGCGGTATGCGCCATCAAACTCAATCGTGATCCGCTTGCCGGCATCCTCGGCCGGCAAGTCAAATACGCGCCGGTACCATCCAATGCTCGTCTCCGGATACTTCCTGCCCAGCGGATAAAACCCCTTGCTTTGCAGATCGCGGTCGTTCGTGAACGGCAGCTCCACCGCCCAGTCATGCGGAAGATCGAGGCTGCGCCATTCGCTGTCATCAAATGCCACCGCACCGGCTGGCATAAAGTGCCCCGTCTTTTGAAAATTCCCAGCCCCCGCGCTCCCGTAGCCAAAATCCTTGCTCGGATCGCACGCATGACCGAAATGGAAGCGCCATCCGAAATCGAGCAGCAGCCGCTCGCGCCCGGCTCCCGGCGTGGCAGATGCCAGCGTGCTGCTCACGCTCAACGGCCCCGCCAATTCGCCCACCGCACTCGCGCTGGCCTCCTTGATCACTGATCCTTGGGCAGCCGCCACGGCGGCAGGTGCAAGCAGCGACGACTTCAGAAGGTCGCGCCTTGAAAAGGTTTTCATTCCGGCTCCGTTTCCACTCAGGATTGGCCCGACAGCTACCCAGCTCCTGGTGATCTTGGTTTCAAATCGCCCGCAGTATACCCTCCCCATTCCTGAACAAACAAGCAGGAACCCAAGCCGGCTCAACAACTCCACGCAGATGGCAGGCTCCGCCCATTCCCAGACCGCAGCCTATCTTTCGGCCAAACACTCCACTTGTCGTTGACTCAGGTTTCTCGCAACCGGATACTTGCCTTAGCTCTTGCAATTCCCATTGATAATCAATTCCCTGAGGGCTCCTGCGAGTCAATTCGCAGGAGCCCTAATTTTTTCCAAGACTTCGGTGAACGCATTCCAAACCTGTCAACCGGAAGAATCTGGAGAATCCCGTGACCCAGTCATTCCAAGTGTCGATTTCGGCAATCGTAGAGTACGAAACGCGACAACATCAATTCACGCGAGCGGCCTCAAATGCTTTGGGTCCGTTCCTCAAGATCGCGAACGAACATCATCAGATGTTTCCCACTCCAGATCACGTCAACGGTCTCCCTCTCGTCAACCGTGGGAGTGAGTATTGCGACGATTTGCCCAGCTGGAACAATGACAGCGGCTCCTGTCCGAATTACGACGCCAAGAGTCGGTTTCAATAGCTGGCGCTTACCGTCCATCAGCAACGCTCCATCCTCTTCAGACCTCTTCAGAGTGGAACAGTTGTCTCCTTTAAATCATCAGTGAACCTGAGAAGCTTGCGGTCATTCCAGATGTCCTTCATCAGCCGGTCGCCGTTGAATTTCGTCCCGTAAAGGTTGAGCACTGCGCCAGTGGAGATCGTGATGGCCTCATGGCCCTCCTTACCCGCAAAAAGCGCGAGAAGGGATTGTTCCGACGGCGCTGTCCTGGCAATTGCACGCCTCTTTCTTCATTCGTTTGAAAAAGAGACATGGGCAATCGTAGGTCCAGGAAGCGAATGAGCCCTCACCTTGCGTGAAAATCGAATGGACCATCGATTTGCAAATGCTCGATTTCCGGAGGTTTCTCAACTTGAAGACGCGGGGTGTACACAATCATCGCTAACCAGCCACGCTGACTCGCTTCTTTTCTTTCCCAAAACGGGAACCGCCATGACCAACGATTTCAATTCATCGATTCCTCTTGCAGTCCAATACAGCCCAATCACTTAGACTGGGATCAGAGTTGAAAAAGGAAAAGCGGCGATCCCCACCCGGGTCGCCGCTTCCTTTTGCAAAAAAAGTGACTTTAAGTGCGGTTTGGAAGCGTTTTTATCAGCGCTAACTCCGCGAGAGTGTTCGAGATAAGGGCAAAAATGGGGTACCCCCCCTCCCCCTATACCCCCGGGGGGTATACGTGTTCACGAAATCACAATTTGCGCCTGCAAAAATTTGACAGGATCAACGGCACGCCCGGTTGGGAGAACTCCGCTTGGGGCGGACCCTGTGGACACGTGCCCGGTCTGGCCAACTCCGCAAAAGCCGTTAACCCCGCCAGCTCTGAATCTCCGGACTGTGAACTTGTGAGCCTGTGAAACTGTGACGGTTCGCCAAGTCTCCTACTTCCCGGTATAGCTCACATGCCAGATCGACCGCGAGCCGTCATCGGAAACGAACAGCGATCCATCCGGCGCCTGGGCCACGCCCACCGGGCGTCCCCACACCGTGCCATCGGGCAACACAAACCCGGTTAAAAAGTCTTCGTACTCGCCGGTTGCGTGTCCGCCATGCATCGGCAGCCGAATCACCTCATACCCGCTGCGCTGTGCGCGGTTCCAGGAACCGTGCTCACACGCAAATCCATCGCCCTTGAACTCGGCAGGGAACTGAGAACCCGAGTAAAACATGAATTCGAGGCTCGCGAAATGCGGATTCAAAACGATATCCGGCGTAATCACCTTCGACCCAAGCTCGGGATGCTTGCCCACATGGCGAGGGTCCTGGTGTCCGCCCATGTACCACCAGGGCCAGCCATAAAACCCGCCCTCAGTCACGTGCGTAATGTAGTCGGGAACCAGGTTATTGCCCAATCCATCGCGCTCGTTCGTCGAACACCACAGTTCACCGGTGATGGGATTGATCGCTTCGCCCACGCAGTTGCGAATACCCCACGCATAAACCTTCAGGAACTTGCCCTCCGGCGTAAACTCGAGCACGTCGGCGCGGTGAAACTCCTCGGGGTGCGTATCACTGTCATCCACGTTCGAGTGCGAACCCACCGACGCAAACATCTTCGTCCCGTCCTTCGAGAAAATCACATCCCGTGTCCAGTGGCCGCCGCCGCGCAGTCGTCCACCGCCCGGCAAGTCGGTCAGGCTCTGCATCGCGCCGCGCGCCTTCAAATCGCCATTCTGATACGGAAACCGCACCACCGCATCCGTGTCGCCGATATAGATCCACTGTGGATTCGGACCCGACGGATAAAACGCAATGCCGAACGGCTCTGACAGTCCTTCGGCAAAAACTGAAACCTGCTGCGGCTTGCCGTCCGCGCCCACTCCTCGAAACACTTTGATCTTGCCTGACCCGCTTTCGGCCAGAAACAGATCGCCATTCGGAGCCACGCGCAGCAACCGCGGGTTGTCGAGGCCTGTCGCAAACAAGTCCACCTTGAAACCCTTGGGCGCAATCGGCCATGCGTTCGCCGGTCGTGCCACAACGCTTGGCCCGTTATCCACCGACTCGTCTTCCTTCGGCGCGGGCAGATCGGCCACCGTCAAGTGACGGCGCGTTCCCGGTGATTCGTGCAGCGCATCCGTGAAGGCAGACTGCCCGGTCAACACCGGATGTTTGGCGGTGTCGTCCCCGGCAAACGCAAAAATTGAAGTTGCAGCAAGAACCGCGGCCGAAGCGGCGAGTAGACGCAGAGAAGAATTCATGGGACCTCGAACAGGGAATTCAAAGTTGAAAAACTGCTGGTCTGACCACTCGACCCAGCGCGTCAAGAATAAACTGCGCACCAAGGCTTTGTGTTCAGAAATTGCGCGTCGTTGTTGATCAAATCGATGTTGGTGCTGGAGCGAACTCCAACTTCGAGGTCGGCCCTCAACTAATTGGATGCGCCCTGGGCCATGTTGGTCAGCGTGGCTGCCGACAACGTCGCTGACACGATCACGCGATCACGATGCTGCGTCACCTCGGTCGTTTTCAGCATCTGGCGCAGCGCATTGTTCGACGTATTGTCGCCCAGGGGCGCGGCAATTCCCCGCGACAGGGTCATCAGCGCCGCCAGCGAAGCTGCCTGGCTTGCCGCATCCGTTTCCGTCGGGGCAATCTCCTCCACGCGCAGTCGCACGCCGCCCACGATCGGTAAAGTCGGGGTCGCACTCGCAATAATTGTGGCGCCATCCTGCAACGGAAGCTTGAAGCCAAAGATCGAAATAACGCCGCTCTCGCTGAAAGGCAATCCAATCTGCCCCACACCCCACGCCAGCGCCAGCAGCGGCACTTCGTGGTAGTGATGCGACAGCAGTGTCGAACCGGAAAAGGGCAGAGCCGCCGTGCGGTGCCGGTCAATCATCGAGTGAATCTTCTCTGGCTCGGGGAAATTGCTCACCGCGAGCATGTCGTAGCCGATCTGCGCCACCCGCACCGTGCGCCCTTCCGATGCGATGCTGTATACCGTGTGGCCCGCATAGGTCTCGCGCGAAGTCGCGTGCGCGTCGAGCCACGTATTCAGGCGCGAACCGTTGAGCTTCACCTCAAGCACCATCGAGTAGGCGACCGGCCCATTCGGCCCATCGGGATTCGGCATGCGGTGCAGGGCAATGGCAACCTCATCCACGTCCTGTTCCCAGTCGATGCCGGTTGCATCCACAAACTGCTGGTATTCGGGTACCCGCGCCGGCGGCTTCATGTCCTTGCGAAGGAATGCGCGAATCGGCTTGATGTTGATGTAAAGAATGCCGTCCGACTCGGGCAGCAGCCGCGCAACTTCCGGCGGAGCCTTCGAACGCAAAAAAACGGCCACTGCCAGCAACAGCAGGACCCCGGCCACAATCATCAACGTGTTCCGCGTTCGTCTGTGCATGCTGGATGTGCGGCTCCCGGCCGCAGCCAAGGAAAGCCGCCCATCACCAGCATACTGGACTGACCCGAAACGCGAATCTGGGCCCGAAGGTCAGTTCTTCACGGTCATCGCATCGGAATCGACGGCTTTCTTGCCCGTGATGCCCTCAAGGCCCGCCAACAAGCCTCGGTAATCATTCTTATCGGCCTGGAAGGCGCATCCACCTTTCTTGCCGCTACCGTCATCCCAGGTCAACCCAATAAAGTGCTTCTTCGATTTCGACAATGCCAGCAGAGCGCCCAGCCCCAGCGAGAAAACCGCCAGTCCAATCGCGGCCCCCACGCGGCGATGAACATCCTGGCCATAGCTGATTTCGGTAATCGCGGCCGCAGGAATCACGGCAATTTCCGTTTTGCCTTGCAGGATCCGGACATTGCTGCCCTCGATCGTCAGCTTCATCTCCGTTCCGGCTTTGGCGTTCGCAATCGAACCGCCGTCATATCCAATCTTGTAGCCGTTCTCGCCGCCAAATGCGGCCAGAGGAAAAACCAGGCACAAAACAAAAGCAATCACTTTTTGCATTTCTCTCCAACCCCCTGGAATCTATCAAAATCAATTTCAGGGCTCCATAACTACTAAGTCGTAGTTTCCGATCACAAAGTTTTGCGATACGGTAACTTTCATCGCAATTCACCATCTCAGCCAGCTTCATTCCGGGCTATTCGAGAATGCTGATTGAATAAATCTTTCCTCCACTCGCCATGTTGGTGCTGGTGTAAGAGCCCGGCGGCAGCAGCCCATACTCGCCCTTGCCGATGGCAGAGTTAAGCGTGATCTCGTACAGGCGAGGCGCAATCTTATCGGACTTGAAATCTACCGAATCGCGCGAGGCACCGCCCGAAGAATGAAACACGCCGCCTGTCACAGAACGAAACTCGCGCGAGTCGCTGTGCGGGCGATAGCGCAGAAGTTGGTATTCGGCAATGGAAGTGCCCTCGGGAACATAAATCGCAATCTTCACCGGGAAAGTAACGGACGTCTTTGCATGTCCACCCAGCACGTGGCCATTCAAGTCCCCCTTCACCAGTCCGTCCGTCGCCATGCTCTTCAGAAAGCCGCCGGTCTTGAAGTTCACGATCTCCGGCGTAACCGCGGTCCACACACCCGACTTGTCCAGGAAGTACACGCCAATCTCGTCGATTCCCGCTGGAAGCATCGGTGTGGTGAACGCCGCTACCGGTACGGTTGCCACGGCCGGTGGAGCACTTCTTGCCACAATGGCCGCTACAACCTTGTCGCTCACGCCTGCATTTTTCAGCGCGATCAATCCGTCCGCAGAAGTGTCATAGGTCCCTTGCGATGAACTGATCGTCGTCACAATCAGATCCTCGGTCAAACCGGCCTTCACCAGCTTGATGATCGATTCATTGTTGAGGGTTTGTTGAGCTTGGAGCAGAGGGTAAATCAAAAGCAGCAAAGCGAACATGAGCAACTTGCGCATACAGCTTCTCCCGGCCTCTTTTCGAGGCGCACAACAAGAGTTGTAGGGAAGCTTCACCATCATCGCTCCAGCGCCTGAGCGACGCAAGAGCATTTCCAGTCGGCAAAGTTACTGTTGTCCGCCTATGTAGCGCGGCCGCACACGAAAACGCCCGCTACGCAAGCTGCGCAACGGGCGAATCGTTATTTCCACTGTGGGCCTAAGTCCGCGTCCGTCTACTCTACGTCGCTGACCTTCCCGTCCTTGAAGGTGATCTTCATGTCCTTGTACTTGTAAATCTTTTTCGTTCCAAGGTTGACGATCGCGATCGGTTGACCCATCGATGACGTCACCTGGTCAATTGTCTGGCCAAGCGCGATATCGACGGTGGCTGTGGGTGCAGGCGCGGCTGCTGCGGCAGCAGGGGTTTCGCTGTCTGCACCGCCCGCTGGCGCACTTGCCGCGGCTTCTTGCTCTGCTTTATCAGCCTCGGTCAACTGTGCGTTCACATCGGCTTCGCCATTCTGTTCTGCAGGCGGAGCATCTTTAGAAAATCCTGTCTCCGTCGGAGCGGCCTTGGCAGAAGCCGGAGCCGCTGGCAAACCGCCCTGTCCCTGCTTCGATTGCAGTTCCTGCATGCCCTGGTCGATCGTCTCGCGCATGTGGTTCTGCATCTCTTGCAGATCCGTGACGGCAACCGTAACTGTCGACGATACCGAACACTCCTTGGTCCCCTTGGAAGCAAGAACGGTCAGTGTGGCGTCGGTTGCATCCGCGGCCGGTGGTCCGCTCAGCTGAAGCACATCACCATCGCTCAAGGCGCACTCGGCCCCGTTTGCGTCCGTCACGTCCAGCGAATCACCAGCCACAAAGACGTGCGACTTGCCGTCGCTCATGAGTCGCTCAATCCCGCTGGATGCCGGATCGGCGTCTTGTCCCTGGCTGTTCTGCTGCGCTTCGGCGTTTTCCAGAGCAATCTGGCCCTTCACTTCATCCGAGATCATTTGCTTGATCGCCGGCGTGAGTGCGGGTGCTCCGCCGGAAGCGGGGGCGGCGATCGGCGCAAGGCTCGCCACCAGCACCGGCGTGCCATTGTTGGGGTCGGGTCCCAAAGCTGCAGCAGCGCCGGCTGAGGCCGCCCCCGCCGCGTAGGCCGCCTGCAACTGAGCCGCAATCAAATAATCGGTCAGCCAGAACGCAGGCCCGGCGTATACGGGATATGGATTGAAATAGAAGCCGTAGTACCCGTACCACGGATTGCCTGCCCAGCCCCATGCGCCATAGGCCACCGGAACCGCCCACGGGTTATACGCCCAACCGTAGAACGCAGGCGCGTAGTAGTAACCCGGTGCGTACACATTCACATAAGCGCCATGATAGTAGTAGCCACGATAGTAGCGGTTGTACTCATGGCCATGCCAGTAGTAAGAGCGTCGCGCATAGTCATGCCCATGCCATCCATAGCGCCTCTCGATGTAGCCTCGCCGTCCGCGCTCCGCAACAATGCGTGAATGGTCGGCCCGTTCCACTGAAACCCGCCTGCCGCCGTTCAGGCCATGATGTACGTCCATCCCCCTGCGTGCATCGTGCACATCGCTGATGCGCCCATCCGGTCTGCGCGTCACCGCTCCGTTCCTGGTCGAAACGGTATGGCTGCCCGCCGGAGCAATGTGCCCGGTCGCCGTTCTGGCCGGTCCCGTGGTGTGCGCGCCTCCAGCAGTGGTGCCGCGTGCGCCGGCTCCGCCAGCTGTGGTCGGGTGCGCTCCGGTCGACGTTGTCGTGTGTGCCCCATTTGCCGTGGGTCCATGACTCGTGCCACCGCCATTGGCCGTCGGCCCATGCGATGTCGTGCCGCCGGTTGTCGCACCATGTGCCGCGCCGCCGGTTCCCCCGGCCGGGCGTGAAGCAGGTTTGGCGGCCGGCGCAGCCTTCGGTGCTGGGGCCGACGTTTTCTTGCTTTCTGCTGCGACGTTGGTGAGGCCCAAGCCCGCAGCCAACCCGGCAATCAACAGAGCGGAGGCTCCAAAGCCTGTCATTCTACGAGGGAAGTTCAATGCCATCGTTGTTCCTCATTCCTTTTCCAGGCCCGCGCTCCTTTCAGGAGGCGCAAGCGGTTTACTCGACGTCGGTCACTTTCCCGTCTTTCAACGTCACTTTCATGTCCTTATAGACGAGAATTTCCTTCACTCCCACCTTCACGTCTTTCAGAGGTTGCCCCAGGCCGGCAGTCACCTGGTCTCTTGACTGACCGAGAGAAATTGTTGCAGGCGCCGTATCGGCTGGCGGCGGAGGGGGCGGAATCGCGGCCATCGCAGGCCCTGCTGGCGCTTGCGCAGCCGCCTGCGAAGCGCCATTTGAATTGTTCTGCCCTCCCGCATCGTCCGCTGGCACGACCCCCAGGACCTCTGCCACCGACTGCAAAGCGACATCCGCCGTCGGAACCTCTTTCTTGTTGGGAAACGGAATCTTCAGGTTCCCGTAATAGCGCACATCGTTATAGGGATCGCTATAGAGAACGAAAAGAACACCATCCTTCTGCACTTCAATCTTGGTTACCCAGCACTTTTCGTCGGCTACAAAAGCGCGGTGCGGATAATCATTTGCCGTCGTCCCCTCGGTCGAGGCCATGCCAATTGCCAGGTCCTTGCCGAATCCACCCCAGCCTTGTCCAATCTTTCCATTCTTGTAGGTGTTCGACGGAGGCAGCGGCGAAGCCGTCGAATACATCACGAGGCCGGACTTGTGCAGAACCACAATATCGCCCGCGGTCACGATATCCGATCGGTCGGCCGTGGTTGAGGTCAGTTTGAATTGTCCTGAAAGCTTCTGTTGAATGGCCGACGGATCGCCCTGTGCGAAGAGCGGAAGACAGAAAACTGAGGAAAGAACTGCGAATGCGAATTTGCGAAACGAGCCCATGTGCACCATCTGCGCTTACCTTTCGTGAGATTCAAGGAAAGGGATGATCAGCTGCGCGGAGTCGAACTCGGGAATCCGCCTCAACAATCGCGAGCGGTCCCTCAAACGCGCACCTGGAGCGACGATCTATTGCACGTCGCTGACTTTCCCGTCCTTGAGTGTGACCTTCATGTCCTTGTAGTAGAGGATCTCCTTCGTCCCCAGCTTCACGTCCTTCTGCGGCTGGCCAAGAGCTCCCATCACCTGATCTTTCGACTGGCCCAGCGCGATCGTTGCCGGAGCCGTGTCCGTCGGAGGCGGAGGCGGCGGAATCGCAGCCATTGGCGCTGGAGCGGGAGTTGCCGGTGCAGCCGGTGCGCCTCCTTTGCCCGCCTGGCCACCCTGGTCGCTTTGGCCCCCACTATCCTTATCGTCGGAAGGCGCCACGGTGATCACTTCAGAAACGGTTTTCGCGAAATCATCGGCCGGCGGCACCGATCCTTTGGGAAACAGGAACTTGATATCTCCGTAGAAGCGGACATCGTTGTACGGGTCGCTGAATGTGTTCACCAGGATCCCGTCCTTCTGCAAAGTGATTCCCGTAATCCAGAACTTCTCGCCGGCAACAAACTTGCGCGAAGCGCAGCCGTTGTTCGCCGCATCCGTGGCGCTTCCACCCCCACCAAAGGGCAACCGCCCACGAAGGAACGACTTCGCGGCATCCTTCGCTCGGTTGTTAAGGTTCGCTGCGAGAACGCCGTTGGAGTAAGTGTTGGAAAACGCATAGGACGAAGCCGAACTGCACATCATCAGGCCGTCCTTGTGCAACAACACGACGTCGCCCGCGGTTACGATATCCGAGTGATCGGCTGCGGCCTTGGTCAGCTTGAACTGGGAGACCAGCTTCTCCTGGATCAACGTGCCGGGATCGCCAACCTGAGCCATCAGACCCAGGCCAAAAATTGCTCCGAGAGGAACGAGTGCGAAAGCAGGAAACCAGGGAATCCGTTTCATCAGCCACTTCCAGCTATGTCAGGTATTTGCGCTTGAGGAGGATTACGGGATCACCGGACTTTACCCCGGAAATCAGCGCAATGTCAATCGAGTTTTCCAAAGCTTCCTCCTCGTTTGCCCCACCCGTCTCGCTGTGCTAACCTTGGTATCTGTGCCGTGGTTTGCGCGGAGCGGGAGTGTGTCCCTGCATCCCACCGGTTTCCGGGTAGATTTCCGGGTGGTCCAGGCGGTTTTTCGTCGTTCTTAACCGCTGAACGGGCTGGCGTAGCTCAGCTGGTAGAGCATCTGATTTGTAATCAGAGGGTCGGGGGTTCAAATCCCTTCGCCAGCTCCACTTTCGGAATGAAGAACTGGGCCGGAAGCGGCAGAAAGTTTTTGGCCGACGTCGAAGTTTTTTGAAGACGCTCGGTTTATCCTCCGCGGTGCTCCCACTGAGGTGCATGCTCCGAAAAGCCGGAGTTACTCCGGGTGGGGTGGTACGTTCAGATGGGGCCTCGGAAATAGGGAAATGTAAGACTTCGCAGGTAGATTCATCGCCTGCGAGGGTACCGGGCACAGGTGGCCGAGCGGTTAATGGCAGCAGACTGTAAATCTGCCGCTCCTTGCGAGCTACGGAGGTTCGAATCCTCCCCTGTGCACCATGAATTCAGGGCTTGACGGTTAAGGGGGCCCGCCGATGGCATTGACGACGGAAACGGATCGCGCAGCAACTCATCGCTCCGGCTCCGATCTGGAAAAACGCTTCCCGGTGGCTCTCGCGTTGTACGCAGTTTTGGCTGGATTGGTCTGGTTTACGATGGACGCCGGAAAAGTGCTCGTGATGGGCAGGCCGGTCGAACTCAGGCTGGTTCCGCTCATTATCATTGGTGGGTTGGCACTGCGCACGGTTTTGGCGCTGCAGGCAGACAGAATGCGCCGCAGCGGAGATGAAAAGGGCGGCAACTAGCGCCCCGGGTTTTAGAAGGGCTGATGTAGCTCAGTTGGTAGAGCACTCCCTTGGTAAGGGAGAGGTCACCAGTTCAATCCTGGTCATCAGCTCCAGAAATTCAGCTGCGGGTTTGGTCTCGTAGCGAAAGGCTGTTTCGGGCGGGAGTAACTCAGTGGTAGAGTCACAGCCTTCCAAGCTGTTGGTCGCCGGTTCGATCCCGGTCTCCCGCTCCAGTTTGCAGTATTGACAGGTATTTTCAAAGGCCAGGAAAAGAATGTTCGAGCAGGCAACAATTGCGGTGCAGGACGAGAAGGGTTACGCGAAACTCCATACGCTGATCGATGCGGCGTTTGATGCCCGCGATGTGGAAGTGCTGCTGAGCCGCGTACGACGCGCTCGAGTCCGCATTCGCGACTTCGAAACCATTCTGAAACGGGGCTACCTGGGCAAGGATGCGCCGGCGCTCTATGCCAGTCTGCCGGTTTCTGATCAGGCTCTGACCCGCGAACGTTACCTGCGCCTGGTGGAGAGAGTGCCTCAGGATTTGCGGCAACGGTATTTCAAGGCCTACGCCTACTATTGAGGCGTATCGATGAGTTTTTCGCACCGGCGAAATACGTAGCCGGTGAATAAAGTCCAACGGAAGGGATTGAAGCTGCATGGCGAAGGAAAAGTTTGACCGTTCGAAGCCGCACGTGAACGTGGGAACGATCGGGCATATCGATCACGGCAAGACGACGTTGACGGCGGCGATAACGAAGGTATTGTCGAAGCACAACCCGAAGATCGCATTCCGGTCGTTTGATTCGATTGACAACGCTCCAGAAGAGCGTGAGCGCGGCATCACGATCGCGACGGCGCACGTGGAATATGAGACGGCCAACCGTCACTATGCGCACGTGGATTGCCCCGGTCACGCCGACTACATCAAGAACATGATCACGGGAGCGGCGCAGATGGACGGGGCGATCCTGGTGGTAGCAGCGACCGACGGGCCGATGCCGCAGACCAAGGAACACGTACTTCTGGCCCGGCAGGTGGGTGTGCCGTACATTGTGGTGTTTCTGAACAAGTGCGATGCAGTCGAAGACGCCGAGTTGATCGACCTGGTCGAGATGGAAGTGCGTGAGCTTCTGACCAAGTACCAGTTCCCGGGCGACGATGTGCCGGTGATTCGAGGATCGGCGCTGGGCGCCCTGAACGGGGAAGCGCAGTGGGAAGGCAAGATCGACGAGCTGATGGATGCGGTGGACAAGAACGTGCCGCAGCCGGACCGCGCAATAGATCTGCCGTTCCTGATGCCGATCGAAGACATCTTCTCGATCTCTGGACGCGGCACGGTGGTTACAGGCCGTATCGAGCGGGGCAAGGTGAAGGTGGGCGAAGACGTGGAGATCGTAGGCTTCCGCGAGACGCGCAAGTCGGTCTGCACGGGCGTTGAGATGTTCAAAAAGCAGCTGGACGAAGGCCTTGCGGGCGATAACGCGGGCATTCTTCTGCGCGGCATAGCCAAGGAAGACGTGGAGCGCGGGATGGTACTGGCCAAGCCGGGATCGATCACGCCGCACACCAACTTCAAGGGCGAGATCTACGTGTTGTCGAAGGAAGAGGGCGGCCGTCATACGCCGTTCTTCAAGGGCTACCGTCCGCAGTTCTACTTCCGCACCACGGACGTGACGGGTGTGGCGGAGTTGCCGGCGGGCACCGAGATGGTGATGCCGGGCGACAACGTGCAGCTGACCATTGAACTGATTACGCCGGTGGCCATGGAAAAAGGTCTGCGCTTCGCTATCCGCGAAGGCGGACGCACCGTCGGCGCTGGCACCATCAGCGAGATCATCAAGTA
>DATHMP010000045.1:0-71188 GCA_035487015.1 Occallatibacter sp.
GACCGGCAACGACGTTATCCTCACCGACCCGAAGAAAGCTGTTTCGCTCCGCGACTACCTGATCCAGAACCAACCAAAACGCATTTTTCGACCGGGAGAGGTTCCGGCTTATTCCAACTACGGAGTGGGCCTTGCGAGCTACATTGTGCAGCGTGCAAGCGGCCAGCCTTTCGAGCAATATGTCCACGACCACATTTTTGCGCCGCTAGGCATGACGCACTCGTCGTTTTATCAGCCATTAGAAAAGGCACTGGCCACTCTGCCGTCGGAGGGATATCGAGGGAACACTTCGAAGCCGCCGGTAGGGTTTGAGATTTTCAACCCGGTAGGGGCGGGTGGCATTTCTTCGAGCGCGGGCGATATGGGGCGATTCGGGCAGGCGCTTCTGAATGGAGGCACCCTGGATGGGAAGCAGATTCTGAAACCAGAGACGCTGGCACTGATGTGGACACCGCAGTTCCAGGCAAGCAAGGATTTACCGCCCATTTGCATGGGGTTCTACCAGGATTGGCGGAATGGGCTGCGATGGATTGGGCACGAAGGCGATCTGATTGCATTCCACAGCCTTTTCTTTGTCGAGCCGCAGCAGAAGATTGTCCTGTTTGTCTCCTATAACTCAGCAGGCGGCGGAGACAAACCACGCCCGGAGATCATCAACGCATTCTCGGACCGATATTTTCCGGGTGCGCCCAAGGTAGAGTTTCTGAAGACTCCGGCAAAAGATCTGAAAGAAATTGAGGGAGAGTATCAATCATCGCGTCGCTCGGAAAGCACCAAGCTCAAGCTCGCAAACCTGCTTGATCAACGCGAACTGACTGTCAATAAAGATGGCGTCCTGACCGTGGAAGACTTCAAGGATTTGAGGGGCCATGTCATTCATTGGAAGCCGATCGGCAAAGATCTCTGGCAGGCGGAATACGATCAAGGCCGCATCTTTGCTATTCGCGACAGCAACGGAAAGATTGTGAGGCTGGCCGTGGATTTTCCCGGCGTGGAAGTTACGCGGGTGCCCTGGTACGAGAACGGCAATTATGTGCTGTCGGCGGTGGGAGCGAGCCTGGGCGTGATGGTCCTGGTGTTGCTGGCGACGATGGTGCGGGTGGGCCGAAGGATGTTTTTCCGACGTCGTCCGCGGCTGGCTCCCCAACCAGGAACCATCTGGCTGACTTGGGGTCCGAGGATGGCCTCGTTTGTGTGGGTGGTCTTGCTGGGCAGCATCGGAGGATTTTTGGTTGCGGAAGGTGATGACATGATGCCGCCAACGCCGGATTGGTTCCGCTGGCTCGAGGCGGTCAACTGGGTGGCAGGGCTGGCCCTTCTTCTGAGCCTGGTCGCTGTGATTTCAGCTTTCCGCATTTGGCGCCGCGAAGAACTCCGCTGGATTACCAAGGTAAAGTTCTCGTTCGTTGGCCTCGCGTGCGCGATTCTGAGCTGGTTTGCGGTGCACTGGAACATCCTGGGTCCGGCGCACCGGCTGTGAACATCGGAGAGACAGCAGAGACTCAACGTCGGGGTGCAAGAGAGGTCTGTTCCATTCAATGCCGCGCTGAGGGCCGTCAAGTAAACTGACACGTGTGAAGGCCTCGTCGCACGTGATTCAGCCCAGCCGCAAGGAGTTTCTGGCACTTGCCAAGAAGCACACGCTTGTTCCTGTCTATCGCATACTGACAGCCGACCTGGAGACGCCCGTGTCTGCTTTCTTGCGGGCGGCATGGCAGGAGCGGGAGTGTTTTCTGTTGGAGTCGGTTGAAGGCGGCGAGCAGGTGGGCCGGTACACGTTCATCGGGTTGAACCCCTATAAGCGGATCGTGGCGCGCGGCCAGCAGATCACGATCACCGAAGACCAGAAGACGGTTCACCTGGCCGGCGACATCTTTCACGTGCTGCGCGATGCGCTGGGCGGTCATACGCCGGCACGTCTGCCTGGGCTGCCTCCGTTTACTGCGGGCGCTGTGGGGTTCTTTGCTTACGATGCAGTGCGGCAGATTGAAAAGCTACCCGCATTGGCAAAGGACGAATTGGGCGTGCCTGACGCGTGCCTGCTGTTCTTCGACGAAGTGCTGGCATTCGATCATGTGCGCAAGCAAATCTGGATGATGGTGACGGCGGATGTGACGCTGCACTCGCCCGACGCTGCGTATGCGGACGCCGTGAAGCGGCTGGCCAAGCTGGAGAAGCGATTGGGTGCGCCGCTACCGAAGCTGCCCGCGGTAAAACGCGACGGAAAATTGAAGGTGAACTACCGTACGTCAAAGAAGAACTACCTGGCAGCCGTGGAGCGGACAAAGGAATTCATTCGCGCGGGCGATGTGTTCCAGACCGTGCTGTCACAGCGCTTCGACCTGGAGCCCGGGACGGACAGCTTTCAGGTGTATCGGTCGCTGCGCACGGTCAATCCGAGCCCGTATATGTATTTCCTGCGGTTCACGCCGGACTGTCCATTGGGCGCGGCGCCGAAGAGCAATTCAAAGAAGAAAAAGCAGGCTGTTGAGTCTCCGATAGAACTGGCAGGATCATCGCCAGAGCTGCTGGTTCGCGTGCATGACGGCAAGGTGGAGTATCGGCCAATTGCCGGGACGAGGCCACGCGGCGCCAACGAAAAAGAAGACCTGGCTCTCGAAGCCGAGATGATGCACGACGAGAAAGAGCGGGCTGAGCACGTGATGCTGGTGGACCTGGGCCGCAACGATGTGGGTCGAGTGAGCAAATTCGGCAGCGTGAAGGTTGACCGGCTGATGTTTGTGGAACGTTACAGTCATGTGATGCATATTGTGAGCACGATTGAAGGCAAGTTACGTCAGGAGCTAACGGCGGTGGACGCGCTGCGTGCTTGCTTCCCTGCCGGCACACTGAGCGGGGCGCCCAAAGTGCGGGCAATGGAAATCATCGAAGAGCTCGAACCGTCGCGGCGCGGGACCTATGGCGGCGCGGTGCTGTACGCAGATTTCTCAGGCAATCTGGACTCATGCATTGCGATTCGCTCGCTGCTGGCCAAGGACGGCAAAGGCTACGTGCAGGCGGGGGCGGGCATTGTGGCGGATTCCGTACCTGAGTTGGAGCACAAAGAATCCTTGAACAAGGCGCAGGCTGTCATTCGTGCGATTGAGCAGGCTAGGGCACTGTGATTCCGCGGTTATGCTACCCAGGCGCTGCGTTGCCAAAATGGCGCACCACAAAGGCGCGTGGCAGCGAAGAGAAACAGGAAGCCGAGGATCGTTACGCCGGGAACGAGCATCCAACGACCTTCGACACAATCCGTGAGAGCATCGAGCAGTTGCACCGTCGCTACAAGGACGAGCACATTACCGAGTGCGCGCCTTAACCCCACAATCAACAATGCAAAAAGCAGCAGCGCCATTGCGAGGTTGCGCACGGCGAAGTAGTCCGCGAAGGTGCGTACGGCCGGAGTGATGGCATCGTAAGGCGAGACGAGCATGGCCGGCCGGAGCAGCGCGATCGCGGCACCGACAGCGAGAAGAACGGCGCCGAATACGACGACCATTGCAGGCCACCGCGAAGCCGTGGGTGAGATGGATTGCATGGAACCTCTTGGGCGGGCGCAGAGGCGTCCTTCTTGAAGTACGGTGTGCGAGAGAAGCTGGTTCCCACAATGCTCGCAGGCTTGCTACTCGGCGCCGAAGATGCGACGGAACATGTGGCCGATGCGCGTGAAGAGATTGGGCTTTTTGCGCTTCGCGGCCTTTTCCGATGCAGCCGTGTCGGTGGCTGCTTTATCTGCGATGGCTTGCACATCTGTGGCAGGCGCGGACTGGCCAGCGGAGTAGACAAGGGGCGGCGCGTTTTTTGCGGTTTTGACCTTGGTTGGAGTCTTGCTTTCGGAAACGGTGGGAGAAGGCGCGAGGCCTTCGCTTTGGGCGAGCGGGAATTCGTTGCCTTCCACTTGAGCGGGTGCAGGGGGGCAACCGCACGGCTCTTTTTCCTGATCGACAACGGTATCGAGGCTGCCGTGCTGGAACATGACGCGCTGTCCCGGCTGGACGCGATAGAGGCGGCCGTCGAAGACGCTGGTGACGAGGACGTAGGGAGCGTAGGTTCCGGGATTATCCACGCAGGTATCGCCGCCCTGGCCGAGCCGGACTTTGACATTCGCAGGTCCGGGAGCGCCGATGAGGATGCGGAAGTCCGGGGTGAGGATGGTGTCGGCATTTTGGCCGGTGGTGATGTTGGCTTCTACAGCGCCGTGATCCATGGCCAACAGCAACCCCGGCATTTCGCCGGCAGGCGCGTTCGCATCGCTGGCAATCTTGACGGTGGTAGCGGAGCAGATGCGTAGCGATCCGCGACGAGGCAACGAGACTTCGGTCGCGTCGGAGCCCGAAGTGACGGAGCCGTTGGAGGCGATGAGAGCGCGGCCACCGACGACCTGAAGAGCTCCGGTGACCACGGCGGCACTGCCCGGAACATGGCTGTCGAGCGGCACGATGGCGAGAGGCGAGACGACGGTGGTGGCTGCAGGAACCGTAACTGCCGTGGACGAAGCGTCGGTTTGCGCCTGGGCAAGAGCGGGTCCCGCGGCGAGCAGCACCGCCAACACAGAGGCGCAGCTGAAGCTAAGGAATCGCGGCTGTGCTGCGGGCGAGGCGTCGTACATGGGCGTCACATTTCCAGGAAATTGCGGATCATCTGATGGCCGCCCTCTGTGAGGACGCTTTCGGGGTGAAACTGGACGCCTTCGATGGGGAGCGTGCGATGGCGCAGTCCCATGATCACATTGTTTCCCGACTTCCACCCCGCCGACGAAGACCTGTCGCTGGGGACCCCGGACTTCCCTGCACCGTTGGCCTCGGGCGTGCGGGCAGTGACGGTGAGTTCCGATGGGAGCGAGTCTTCTGCAACGATGAGTGAGTGGTAACGCGTGCAAGTGAGGGGCGAGGGCAGGCCGTTGAAGATGCCCTTGCCGTCGTGTTCGACATTGCTGGTCTTGCCATGCATCAGGTTGTGCGCGCGGACGACCTGGCCACCAAAGGCTTCGCCGATCGCCTGGTGGCCCAGGCAGACGCCGAGGATGGGTGCTTTGCCGGCCATGTGGCGAATTAACGGAACGAGGATGCCGGCCTCGCCGGGAGTGCACGGGCCTGGCGAAAGCAGGATGCGGTCGGGATGCAGAGCTTCGACTTCTTCTACCGTGAGCTCGTCGTTACGGCGAACGAGCACGTCCGCACCTAATTCCCCGAGGTATTGGACGAGGTTGTAGGTGAAGGAGTCGTAGTTGTCGAGCACGAAGACCATGGGACTCTCAGTGTAGCGGAGTTGAGGGACAGGGGACGTGGAGTAGGGAAAAGGGAGTAACGGACCCTCGCTGCTCACAGTTTCACAGGTGCCGGCCGCACGGGAGACTGGTCGTCCAGACAACCGCGCTTCGCGCACCTGCTGCATCTCACAGTTTCACAATCGAACAGCCAGAAAAGCGTGGTTCGCGGAGTTGGAACCGGGACCAGAGTTTGATCGGATCAAGTTTTCGACCCAGATAAATGCGATTTTACGAACCGCGTATACCCCCGGGGGGTAGGGGGAGGGGGGGTACCATTTTTCGCCTTTATCTTTCAGATTCCTGAACAGTTAGCTCCGAGAAAATGCGTTCTAAACCGCACTTTTGCGCACATTTGTGCAACCGGCCGGCTCGGCCTTTAGAAATCCAGCGATCCGGCAGGTCGGTGGGCGGACTGGCCCCTTCGGCTTCGCTCAGGGGAGGCTCGGCAATCGCGCTTCGGGCCACATCTCCACCCATTTCCATTGTGAACTTTTCCGTGCATTCGACTGCAAGGACTGGGCAAAAATCGCGCGTTTGGAATGAGGGAGATAGAACCTATTTCAGGCAGTCCCCTCTTGACAAGATTTTTGAGGCGCGCGGATGACGGTCAGGCGCGGGCTTTTTTCTTGCGGCGTTTGTCGTCGTACATGAGATTGTCGGCCCTGGTGACCATGTCTTTGAGGGGCTCGTTGGAGTAGTGGTCGGTGGTGACGTAACCGATGCTGAAGCTGAGCGGATAGGTGCGCGCGATTTTGGCATTTTGCTCGTCTGCGGCGGCCCTGAGGCGTGATGCGGCAAGCTCGATGCCCACGGCGGTGAACTGACCCGCGACGACGAATTCGTCTCCACCGAAGCGGCCCTTGATATCGCTGTTGCGGAAGTTCTTCTCGAGAATTGCGCCGGTTTCGCGGAGGTAAGCGGAACCGACATTGTGGCCGAGGTGATCGTTGATCTGCTTGAGGCCGTCGAGATCGAGGAAGAGGACGGCAAAGGGTTGTTGGGTGCGCTGGGCAAGGCGGAGTGTCTGTTCGGCGAGGAGATAGAAGCCGCGCATGTTGTAGAGGCCGGTGAGATCGTCGCGGAGGGTGAGATCGTGAATCTCTTTCTCCATTTCGTTGATGCGCCAGACGATGGTGAGAAGCAGCAAAAGCGAAAAAGCCACGGCGAACGAAGTGAGGAGCGCGGTGGAGTAGTGCGCGGGAAGGAGACCGCGGAAGGCGAGCTGGGCTTCAGCGATTTCGCGGACAAAGGGCCAGAGGATGAGGACGGGAGCGAAGCCGCGCGCGATTCTGCTGCCGATACCGCCGCCGAGGAAGATGGAGAAGACGCCATGGGAAGCCTGACGAAAGGCCACGACCAGGGTGAGGAGAGAGAAGGGCAAAAGAACCTGGGGCGAGACGAGATCGCCGGGGGTGAGGCTGAAGAGACTGAGCTTGCCGAAGAGATCCTGCGAGGCGAGAACGAGGGCGATGAGACAGAGGCAGCAGACCAGGGCGTCGGAAGCGGAGCGGACGTGTTCATTGTCTGTGCGGACGAGGAGCAGGATGACGGCAATCAACAGGAAAGCGGCGAGGGGTTGAGGAGAGAGACCCGGTTGGCCGGATGGGTTGACGGGCAGGTCCTGGAAAAAGCCGGGCACCGGGGAGAGCGGGACGGCGACAATGACGATGGCGACCATGGAGAGCAAGGCCGGCACCGCGGCGAAGTAGCGGCCGACGAGCGCGGTGAATGGCCGGTTTGACGGCTCGGTAAGGACGAGACTGAAGACGCATCCGAGTTCAACGAGCGCCATGGCCGGGCTGGTGTGGTCAACGAGGAAACCGAGTGCAGGATCGAGATCCGGAATCAACCAGACGGCAAATGTAGCGAGGGCCAACAGAAATACGAGCGCGAGGCCGATCCACTGAGCGATGAATAGCCGGCGGAGCCATGTGGGGTCGGGTTCCCCGGGGGGAAGGATGGAAGTGGGCAGGCGCATGGAGGAAAAAAGTTAGAGCACCGCGCGATGATTGAGGTTCATCGTATCGCACCGGCGGGGAGGGAGAGCGCGCCAAGTGCCGGGGTAGTGCACTTTTGGGCACGTGACTTTGGGGTGTTGGCGAGACGGCAAGATCTCGAGGTTGCGCGCGAGAAAGTGCATCTGCAAGACTGGCATGGGATGAGCATGGTTCTTCATTTTCTGGTGCAGGGACGAGTGCAGGGCGTGGGCTTCCGGTGGTTTGTGCACCGCGAGGCAAGTGAGCTGGACCTGCGCGGGTGGGTGCGCAACACCGAGGAAGGCGACGTGGAGATCGTGGCGTCGGGCACGGTGGAGGACCTGGCCGAGTTGCGCGCGAGCCTGCACAAAGGGCCGCGAGGAAGCCGCGTGGATCGCGTGGTGGAGCATTTCCTGGACGAGAACGAGGGGAAGGGCCTGGAGTCGTTCCGGATTGAAGGGGCGTGGTGATCGCCGCACAGGCGAACATCTGACTTCACGCGACGACAGGGACCCGTGGTTGGGGACTCCGCAAAAACTCAGTTATGGAATGGGCCTACAGGGTTCCGCGCGTGGACCCGGCGAATCTATGGGAGAAATCGCACGCAACTCCGGGGAAATCGTGCATTTCGACTGACGCGGCGCTTTGGTCTCATGGTATAGATTGCGGGGTGGAAGAAAGAGAACGCACCGCATGAGAAAGTTTCCCCTGATTCTTTTGCTTGTCATGCTGGGCACGAACGCGGGTTTGCGCGCGCAGACTTTCGATCTGGCGAATGGCCGCGTGCCGCTGGTATCTCTGAACGGGCTATGGCGATTCCATCCTGGCGACGACCCGCGCTGGGCGGATCCGAAGTTCGATGATTCGAAGTGGGCGCTGTTGCGATCTAACGAAGATTGGGGTGTGCAGGGATTCCCGAAGCTAAGCGGGCTGGCATGGTACCGGTTTGAGGTACGTGTGCCGCCGGATCTGCGGCAGGTGTCGGTGCTTTTCCCAATCATCATGACCTGTTATGAGGTCTATGGGGACGGGAAGCTGCTGGGCACCGTCGGCAGGATGCCGCCCAATCGAATGCCTTATGGCGGCGGTAAGGTCGAATACTTCAAGCTTCCAGCGCCGCAAGCGGGCTCAGACAAAGTCGTGGTGGCATTGCGCGTGTGGCAATGGCCGGGTTGGGCACAGTATTACGGCGGAGGACCGTTCACCGACGATGGCCTCGTTGGGAACTCTATTCACATCGAGAACGAAGCCGGGAGAGCGGCCGACAGAAAATTCAGATACGCCATGTTGGACTGGCTGATGTGCATTCTGGAGGTCCTGGCCGGAGTCGGCGCATTCACGCTGTTCTTGATGCGGCGGACCGACCGGGAGTTCCTGTGGCTGTGCTTGATGTTGTTTTCGAGCGCATTCGCCCACTGGACGAACATTTGGACCTCAGCATTCATCGTAAACATCGAACTCCGCGACCTGTTCAATTGTGTGGGAACATTTGTCAATTGCGGTGCGACGATCCTATTTCTGCTTGAGGTGCTTCGACCGAAGAAGACCTGGTTGTTCAGGCTTGCGCTCGCAGCCATGACATTGGCTCTCATTGAAGGCGTATTTGAAAGTCTTTCAGGCAGCTATCTAGGTGTTGGAACCGATGCCGCTCTTCTTGTGGCCTGCGCAACGGTTCTATCGATTTGGATGATCTCGGTTGCAGTATCGAGTGGAAAGCGCGGCACACTCGATGGGCGGTTGCTCGTGATCCCGGTTGTCCTTCAGACGGGCGTGAACATTCTTCAGGGACTCGCCTGGTCGACATTTGCCTTCGGATGGCAGAACAAGTTTGATGGGAATGTGACTTTAACGAATCACCCTTTTCCTATTACGCTCGCCGTTGTGGTTGAGGCCATCTTTCTCATTGGACTATTGGGAATTCTGATCCTTCGTTTTGCGAGGAAGCGCAGCGAAGAGGAGCGGATTGGGGCCGAAGTGCAAGCTGCGCAGGAAGTGCAGCAGTACTTTATTCCGTCGCAACTCCCGGCGATTCCCGGATTCAAAGTGGAGAGCGCATACAGGCCGGCGCGGGAAGTGGGCGGCGATTTCTTCCAGGTGCTGCCACAGGCAAACGGCAGCGTGCTGGTGGTGCTGGGCGACGTGGCGGGCAAGGGACTGCAGGCGGGCATGCTGGCGACGCTGATTGTGGGAGCGGTGCGCACTGCCGCGAAGTTCACAACCGATCCGAAGCGCATGATGGAGCTGCTGAACGAACGGCTTCAGGGGCGAGGCCTGGTAACGTGCATGGCGATGCTCGTGGAGAAGGACGGGGCGGCGACACTGGTAAATGCCGGACATTTGCCGCCATTCCTGAACGGAACCGAATTGGCGATGGAGGGGGCGTTGCCGCTTGGCGCGCTGGCTGAGATCGACTTTCCGGTGTTGCGCTTCAAGCTAGCGGAGTGCGACTCGCTGACGTTGATGTCGGACGGGATTGTGGAGGCGCAGGATGCCGATGGGCGGCTGTTCGGATTCGATCGGATCGCCGAAATGCTGCGGCGTAACGTGACTGCGTCGGGACTGGCGGGCGCGGCGCAGGACTTTGGGCAGGAAGACGATATCACTGTGCTGACGGTTGCCCGATTGACGCCCGTCCTGGCTTCGTGAGGTGCCTGCTATCGAACTGGTTTGAGTGCGAAGATTTCGGGCGACGGCCACTATAATCGATAGGGAAGATAGCCCGCACTTCGAACGGTTCCCTTCCCGAAGAAAACCAAGAAATCCAGGACCTTGAAGAGGAGTGAGCGGACGCATGCCCGAGACACCGAAGCCAGTGAACGTGGAAGCTTTGAAGGCGCTGGTACGCACAGTGCCCGATTTTCCCAAACCGGGGATTCTGTTTTATGACATTACGACGCTGCTGAAAGACAAGACGGGGTTTGCGCAGTTGATTGATGCGCTGGCGGCGCACTACATCGAAGAGCGGATCGACCTGGTGCTGGGCATCGAGGCGCGCGGATTTATCTTTGGACCCGCGCTGGCCTACAGACTGAACGCGGGCTTCGTGCCGGTACGCAAGCCGCGGAAGTTGCCTGCACCGGTGGCGCGCGTGACCTATGACCTGGAGTATGGGTCGGACGCGCTGGAGATTCACATGGACGCGATTCGGCCTGGACAACGCGTGGTGCTGGTGGACGATCTGCTGGCGACAGGCGGCACGATGGAAGCCACGGTGAAGCTGGTGAATCAGCTGGGCGGCGAGATTGCCGGGTTGGCTTTCGCAGTGGAGTTGGATTTCTTAAAAGGCCGCGAGCGGTTCACGGAGTATGACGTGTTCAGCCTGTTGCACTACGACGAGTAGGGACTGCATGCGGCGGAAGCGCACGGCGCGCTGACCAGTTGGTTGATTCATCCGCGAATGGCGAAGCAAAGGGCGTGGCTGGGGCCGCGCCCTTCCTTTTTTGCGCGCGAAGAGTGTGTGGTCAGGAAGTGCTGCCGGGGACGACTTCGTGGATGGCGTCGATGTCTTCGGAAGGACCGTTCTCGGCGGCTTCCTGGAGCATTTGCGCGTCGGCGAAGCGATAACCCACATACACATCGGTGAGCAGGTAGGTGGGGTTGGAGGGATCGTCTTCGATTTTTTTTCGGAGCTGACGAATGAAGGTGCGCAGGTATTCAACTTCTTCGCGGCAGTCGGCGCCCCAGACGGCGGTGAGCAACTTGGCGTAGGTGATGACGCGGCCAGCGCGGCTCATGAGGCAATAGAGGATGTCGTATTCCTTGCGGGTGAGGTGGACGGGCTGTCCGCGCTTGGTGACGTTGCGCTTGGCGGGAGTGAGCTTGATTTCGCCGATCTCGATGGGGGCATCTTCCACACGCGTGGGTGCGTGGACACGGCGGTGTGCAGTACGAATGCGGGCGATGAGTTCGCGAATGGAAAAGGGTTTCGTAACGTAGTCGTCTGCGCCGAGCTCGAGAGCTTCGACTTTTTCTTCTTCACCGTCGCGCACGGTGACCATGAGAACGGGCAGGCGCGGAGCGGAAGAACGAATGCGCCGCAAGGTCTCGATGCCGCCGATACCGGGCATGTTGATGTCGAGGAGCACGACATCGACGGGATTGGAGTGCAGAAGCTGCAGCGCCTCTTCTCCGCGAGAAGCTTCGAAGACCTGGAAGCCGAGTTCGGCGAGAGGTGGACGCAGAGCACGGCGGATGGCCGGTTCGTCGTCGACGATGAGGACGCGGATGGCTGGCTGGTTCATCGAGCTTTCCTTTTCTGTACTGGGGCGGGAATTGCCGCAAAAAATGACGTGCCCTCATCCTGGTCGCTGTTGACCCAGACGTAGCCGCCGTGGATGACTGCGACGCGCTTGGCGACGGCGAGGCCGATACCGGTGCCGGCGGCGCGATGGGAGGATGTGGAAGAGCGATAGTAGCGATCGAAAATGCGTTCGCGATCAGCGATGGGAATGACCGGGCCGAAACTGTGTACGGAGAAGATGACTTCTGCCTTGGCCTGCACGGCGCGGATGGTGATGGGCGTGCCGAAGATGGAGTACTTGCAGGCGTTGTCGATGTACTGAGTAAGAAGCATGGTCATGAGTCCGCGATCGCAGCAGAGCTGGAGGTCGTCGTCGGGCAAATCGATGGTGAGCTTCATGCTGGCGAGGCGTTCCCCGACTCCGGCCACAACTTCTTCAATGAGCCCGGCAACGCCGACAGAAACGGCATGGATAGCGACTTCGCCTGCGTCGAGGCGCGCTGTTGTGAGCAGGCGCGCGGTGAGATCGCTGAGTTGGCCGGTTTGCTCGCTGATGAGGGAGACAAGCTCGGATTGCGCGGGCGAGAGTTTACCCATCTCGCTGAGTCCGGTGGACGCGGCGCGGATAGCGGTAAGCGGAGTTTTGTAGGCGTGGGCGAGGCTGTCGAGAACGGTAGCACGAAGCTGCTCGGTGCGGCGTTCGGTCTCGATGCGGCTCTCGTTGGCGAAGGCCCGGTAGCGGTCGAAGGTGATGGCGATGAGGGAGGCGATCGCGTTGTTGGTGAGGGGGCTGGTTTCTCCGCGTAAGACGATGCTCCCGATGGGGACGTTGCCGAGGCGCAGGACGCGGCGGCTGATGCCGGTCTCTTCGTCGTCGTCGTTGGTCTCGAAGTAGTAGACGTTCTGGGCGAGTTCTTGCGGATCGTCCTGCCAAAAGCCGGCCTGGTAGGTTTCGTGGAGATCGGCGTCGAAGACGACGACGGCCTCGAGCGAGAAGATTTCGTGGACCAGTTCGGCAAGCTGGGCACCGGGCTCCACATGGAGGTTCATCTGGAGGGTGCGGCGGGTGAACTCGTAGAGATCGTGCATCTGGTCGCCCCAGGATTCCGACTCCTTTGCGTGTTCGGTGACGCGGGAAGAGAGCCGACTGACCACCAGGGCGGTAAGGATGAAGGCGAGCAGCGTAACGGAATTGACCGGATCCGCGGCAGGGTTGAACTGGTTCTGACGGGCGGTAAGGAAGCTCTGAACGACCACTGCAGACAGGGAGACAACAACGGCCTGCCAAAATCCGCAGAGCAGCGCAGTGGGAACGACCACAACGAGGCAGAGCAACGCAGAGACAGGCAGGAGCCACTGGAACCAATGGGCAAGGGCGCAGATGAAGCCGACGACCATAATGCCCAGAGCGCACTCAAGCGCGAATAGAAGGGCACGGGAACGCGCGCCGCGCAATCGGCGGGCGTGCAAGGCAGCGCGCAGCGGAATGTAGGTTCCTGACAACCGACCAGATCCTCTCCTGCGAAGTGGTCCCGTGATATTTCAGCGGTGCATTCTGCGGTTTTGCGGCAAAAAGAGGTGCAGAGTTCAGGGTTCAGATTTACCGGCGCCGCGGACAACTGTGGCAGAATCCTTCGCGGCGGGAAGCGTATTCAAATTTTATCAGTATCTTCATTTCCTCCTTATGGAGGTGCTTGTATGCGGACCGGTATGGCGAAGGAACGATGAATCGCGCGCGCGCGAAACTCTTTTGAATGAAAGAGGCAACGCATAAGGATTTCTTTTTCCCATCTTCATTTTCTCTTTATGCCCAATTTGCGTAACTAATGTTAATCCGCAGCGATCGGACGATCTCCGGGTGACTGCCTAACCAAGGCAGCAATCCCGGCAAATGACCTCCACACGGCAAGGAAGCTCGCTAGCCCCAGCGACTTGTCAGCCCATCGACATTGAGTTGTCCGATGGACCCTGACGCCGGGTCAGGGTGGAGTGTGTGCCAAAAAAGGGCGCAACAGTCTGGAATCTTGATGGGCAGTCCTGCTTTTATTTCCGCGACCTACCACAATTCATCTTTCATCGGGAGGAACAGTGAAGACACACCTGAACCTGAAGGGCCTCATACTGTCATTTACAGGTGCGGCAATGGCCGTAACTGCTGTCGCGCAGACAGCCGCACCCGCGCCGGACCAGACTCCGGCTCCGGCACCAGCGGCGCAGGCACCTGCGCCAGCACCAGCACCAGCGGCGGCACCGGCGGCGCCCACGTGGAGCGTGGGTCCGATGGACATCAGCGGACTTATCGATGGCTACTACAGCTACAACGCCAACCGCCCGAGCGATTCAGCGAACGGGCAGACGAACGATCTCTATAACTTCAACGACAAGACGGACCAGTTCAACCTGAGCGAAGCGCGGCTGACGCTGAACCACGACCCGGATCCGGTGGGCGCGCATGTGGATCTATTTTTCGGAAGGACGAACACGCTGATCAACGGGAGTTCTCACGACAATGCGGACTACGTGGAGCAGGCGTTTTTGA
Organism: Occallatibacter sp.; assembly: GCA_035487015.1. GTDB lineage: Bacteria > Acidobacteriota > Terriglobia > Terriglobales > Acidobacteriaceae > Telmatobacter. The sequence goes on from DATHMP010000045.1 coordinate 14,028, forward strand.
GCCTGAAACCCGCGAAGGCGAAGGGTTTTGAAGCGGACTTCGGCAAGTTTGCCACGTCGGCGGGAGCGGAAGTGATCGAAGCCAAGGACAACTGGCTTTACTCGCGCTCGCTGCTGTTTTCCTGGGCGATTCCCTACTATCATTTCGGCCTTCGCACCTCGATGCCGGTATCGAAGACGGATACGATCGGCGTGCAGGTCGTGAACGGCTGGAACAACGTGACGGCGAATAACGGCGGCGTAACGATCGGCGTTACCAATGCGCTGGTGAAACCCAAGTACACGTGGAATGTGAATTACTACACAGGGCCTTCGAACGCCAGCACCCAGAAAGGGTATCGGAATCTTTTTGACACCACGTTGCTGCTGACGCCGAATGCGAAGTTCAATGCTTATTTGAACTATGACTACGGGCAAAACCGGGATCACTCGTATTACTTCGACGGAATCGAGGAGGTGCTGGACAGCTCGCTGAACCACTGGCAAGGCGTGGCGGCGGCCGTGCATGAGCAGATCACGGGCACCTCAGCAGTTGCGGGCCGTTTTGAATTCTTCCACGACAATAACGGCTTCTCGACAGGCGCCGCGCAGGAAGTGAAGGAATTTACCGGCATGTACGAGTACAAATGGGCCGAAGGCCTGTTGACACGGGTGGAATATCGCCGCGACTGGTCAACGGTTCCCTATTTCCACAAGGGCGACACCAACATGGTCGACGCACAGACCACGGCGACCGTTGGCCTGGTTGCGTTCTTCGGGCCGAAACGATAGGCGCCGATGAACGACCGATCTGCGTTTGTTTACCCATCCTTGCGAAGCAAAATAGCGCCGAGGATGGGTACCCGCAGAAGTCAGGGATTCTCAAACGGCGTGAATGTTTCTTCATTTCATCTTTATCAACGCAACTCTAGGCTTTGAGTCATCCAAGACCCTTTCGTGCATCGTCCCGCAAAAGGAACTTCAAGACGGGCGAGCTTTGAAGGATCCCGGACTCCTCGCCGGGAGCAGCGAACAGAAATTCAACAATTTCCAGGAGAATGCAAATGGCAGAACAGAAAGCACCACAGATGCAGGCCACCCTGGGCCTAACCGGGTTGACCAGCAACGCAATGGCGCTCATCGCTCCCGGCGCCTTCCTTTGGCTCACGTTCTTCATTCAGGCGACGACAGGCGTAGCCGGCCAACCCTCGACGGCACCGGCGATGTGGCTGGGAATTTTCGGCGCACTGGTGCTCTGCCTGGCGACGGCGGTTGCCTACGCTGAGATTTCGAAGCTCTATCCCGGCACGGGTTCGAGCTACTATTACGCGGAACAGGCGTTGCTCTCGAAGGACAAAGCATTCAAGTACGCTCGTGTTGCGAAGTTTATTGTGGGCTGGGGCTCGCATCTTTACTACTGGGTTTATCCCGGGGTGATGGTGGCGACGACCGGCATCTTTATCGGATACGTGGTCGGCTTCCTCGATCCCACGTTCATCAGCGGTTCGAACCCCGGGCCGGTGTTCATGGCACTGGTGGCGATTGTGTTCTCGTTCTTTGTGGCATGGATTGCACAGAAGGGCGCAGGCGCGTCGACGGCGGTGAACCTCGCGATCAACATTGTGCAGATTTCGGCGCTGATCGTATTCAGCGTGCTGGCGCTGGGCTATCGCATGAATCATCCAGCTGGGTCGCCGGCGTTCAACTACGACGGACAGTCGCTCTCGACCTACACCTACCAATTCGCGACCAATCCCAAAGACGGTTCGACGATGCGCGACGCCAGTGGCAATCCCCTGCCGCTGCTTGACAAAGCCGGCAAGCCGGTTCCCTTCACGATCGACTACCCGACGACGGATGCGACGGGCAACTTTCTGACGCACCCCAACGCGACATCGGTGATTGCCCCGCACAAATTCAGTTACATGTTCATCCAGGCCACGGTGGCAATTCTGATCCTGGTCGGCTTCGAATCGGTAACCGCGATGGGAGGCGAAGCGAAGAACCCAACGAAACATATACCGATTGCGGTGATCGCGTCGCTGTTGATTCAAGGGTTGGTGTGTTATCTGATCGAGTATTTCGCAGCCAACTACTTCCTGAATTCCGGGTATACGATGCAGAGCGCGGCTGGATCGGCGGCACCGATCGGCGACATGATGATTATTGTGGGCGATGCGCTGCTGGGCCAGGGCCATGGAAAGTACTTCATGCTGGCTGAGGCCGTGACGGTGTTCCTGGCTCTGATTGGAACGACGCTGAGCTGCATGAACACAGGCGCCCGCGTTACTTACGCGATGGGCAAAGACGATGAGGCTCCGGAGCACTTTGGAATGCTGCATGCCGAGTCACTGACGCCGCGCCGGGCGATCTGGACACTGGCTGCCATCTCAGCGGTTCTGGGAACACTGGCAGTTTCGCTCGTGTTTGCCGATGCCAGCGCACCGACCGATGCGACGATTGCCGCGCTGCCGCACGGCATTCTTTCGAGCTTTGGCTACACGAATCACGATCAGCTGGCGGCGCTGCCGAATTCGCTGCTAACCATCACGCTGACGTCGAACTTTGGTACGTTTATCCTGTATGCGCTGAGCTGTTTCCTGTGCATCGTGGCGTACCACAAGCGGCCGGATCACAATTTCCTTCTGCACACGCTGATTCCGGGATTCGGGCTGGCGGCGAACCTGGTCTGCATGGGTTTCTATGTTGCAGGTCCGTTCTTCAACCTGGGCACAAAGATGGAACCATTGACGGCCCTGGGCATCTCAGGAGCATGGGGCCTGTATGGCGCTATCTATTTCCTGCGAGCATCGAAGTCGAAGGGTAAGGCGGTTCTGCTGGAGTCGAAGAGCGTGACGGGCTAAACCGGAGCGGTTTGAACGCAACAACTGGGTGGTATCTCCCGATCCTTGCTTCGGCAGGGCCAGTGACGGAGTTCCACCCAGTTGCTTTTTCAAGAAGAAGTGTTTTGGATGGACTGAAAGTTTGTTGTATTCCTGAAAGCGGTTTCACAGTGCTGAGCCTTTGGAGCTTGAGATGAGGCAACTGCGGAGCTGCTGAGGGATTCGAGCCTCGCCGCGGCAACGCGGCAAATCCCCCAGGCGGCGGCGCCCATGTTGGATGTACAGTTTGGCCAGGCAAGCGATCCCGGCAAAGTAAGAACGAACAACGAAGATTCGATGGGGTCGTTCATTCCGAATTCGCGACAGCAGGCGCGCTCGCACGGCTATCTTTTCGCCGTAGCGGATGGTGTGGGCGGGCTGGATCTGGGCGAAGTGGCGTCGGCAACGGCGGTCTCGGTACTCACCGAAGAGTTTGCCAAGGCCCAGTCGGATTCAATGCTGATCAGCCTGTTGCCGCGGCTGATTGCATTTGCGAATGCGGCCGTCCACGACCGTACGCTGGCTCCCGAGTATCGCGGGAAAAAGATGGCGACGACGCTGGTGGCGTGCGCGATGCGGCACGATCAGGCCATTGTGTCGCATGTGGGCGACTCGCGTTGCTACCTGGTGCGAAACGGGAATGCCAAGCAGATCACCCAGGATCACACCTGGGTAAACGAGCAGCGCAAGATGGGCCTGATCACCGAGAAGGAGATCGCGGAGTCGGATGCGCGTCATGTACTCATCCGCTCGCTCGGGCCCGAGATGTTTGTCTCGGCGGACACCACGGCTCTGACGCTGCAACCAGGGGATGTTCTGGTGCTGTGCAGCGATGGAGTGCACGACGAGATGAAGTCCGGGACGATGGCGGAGATTGTTTCGCAATCGAAGAGCGTGGAAGAACTGGCGCGCGAACTGGTGGCGAAGGCCGTGGAGAATGATGGAAACGACAACACGACAGCCCAGGTGATCCGTGTGCGCTCTGTGGAGCAGGTGGGCATGTACCGGGGCCGGCCGTACAGGCTGCAGTCGTAAAACACGGAACAGGGATCAGGGAATAGGGAACAGTCAATCAGACTCCGGCGAAGAGCGATTAGAGTAGATAGAGTTTGCTGAATGGAGTTTGGCGCACGATGGGTTTTCTCGACACGGTAGAAGCGGGAATGCAGATTGACAACTACCGCGTGGAAGCGTCGGTTGCGCGCAGCGGCATGGCCTCGATTTTTCGCGCCGTGGACACGCGAGACAACCGCATCGTGGCATTGAAGATTCCGCATCCGGACATGGAAGCGGACCCGATTCTCTTTGACCGGTTCCAGCGCGAAGGTGGAATTGGAGAACGTCTCGATCATCCCGGCGTGATGCGCGTGTTTGGCGGCGAAAAGCGGTCGCGCGTTTACATGGTGATGGAGTGGTGCGACGGGAAACTGCTGCGGCAAGTTCTGAGTGACGGGCCCATGTCGCAGGACCGGGCAATCCGGATCGCGGTTCAAGTGTTAAAGGCGCTGGAGTACATCCATGAAAACGGCGTGGTGCATCGCGACCTGAAGCCGGAAAACATCATGGTGGATGCGAACGACAACATCAAGCTCATTGACTTTGGGATTGCGGGCGACTCGGCCGCAAGGCGGCTGACCTACGCGAACTTCACGGCGACATTGGGAACGGCGGATTACATTTCGCCCGAGCAGGTGAAAGGCAAACGCGGCGATGGGCGTTCGGACATCTACGCGATGGGCATCATTTTGTACGAGATGCTGACGGGGAAGCAGCCATTTGTGGGATCGACGCCGATGGAAGTGATGAACGACCGCCTGCTGAATGCGCCGACGCCACCGTCGGTGGTCAATCCGTCGATCTCTCCGCAACTGCAGGAAGTGCTCTATCGCGCGCTGGAGCGGGACCCCAAAAACCGCTATGCGCGGGCAAGCGATTTTGCACGAGATTTGGAGCATTTGGACGAAGTTGGCGTGGAAGACCGGCCGGAGATCCACAACTGGCGCAAGCGCAAGGCGCAATTTCCGCGGCAAGTGCTGTATTACCTGGCGATCGCCCTGATCCCCGTGGTGATTCTGGCCCTGATGTATTTGATTGCCCACCTCCGATAGGCGGCGAGCGGGCGATTCTTCACGGCATCTTTATGGACTCGGCTCTAGGATTTTCTTGCGTACCCCACATTCATTTGCCTTAAGGAGACCCATGGCCAAGTACAAACTGGAATACATCTGGCTTGATGGTAAGAAGCCTGTTCCTGAACTGCGCGGCAAGACACAGTTGAAGGACTTTCCATCGACACCCACTCTTGCTGACATGCCGCTCTGGGGCTTTGATGGCAGTTCGACGATGCAGGCCGAAGGCAAAAGCTCCGATTGCATTCTGAAGCCGGTGGCGCTCTATCCCGATGCGAGCCGGAAGAATGCATTCATTGTTTTGAGCGAAGTGATGCACCCGGACGGCACTCCGCATGTGACCAATGGGCGGGCCACGACGCCGGATGATCCGGATATCTGGTTTGGCTTCGAGCAGGAGTACTTCCTCTACAAGGACGGGCGTCCGCTGGGTTTCCCGGCGGAAGGCTACCCGGGTCCCCAGGGACCCTACTATTGCGGCGTGGGATACAAGTACATGGGCAGCGTTGCCCGCACCATTGTGGAAGAGCACCTGGAGCTCTGCCTGGCGGCTGGAATCAACCACGAGGGCATCAACGCCGAAGTGGCGAAGGGCCAGTGGGAGTTCCAGATATTCGGAAAGGGATCGCACAAGGCGGCCGACGACATGTGGACGGCACGCTACCTGATGATGCGCCTTTGCGAGAAATACGAAGTGGATGTGCAGTGGCACTGCAAGCCAATCAAGGGCGACTGGAACGGCTCAGGCATGCACACAAACTTCTCGTTTAAATACCTCCGCGAAACGGGCGGCAAGGAGTACTTTGAAGCCCTCATGGCGGCGTTCGACAAGAACAAGGATCTGCACATTGCGGTTTACGGCCCGGACAACGAATTGCGGTTGACCGGTCACCACGAGACGCAATCGATCCACAAGTTCAGCTACGGGCTTTCGGACCGCGGCGCTTCGATCCGCATGCCGGTGAACTTTATCAAGAACGGATACAAGGGCTACCTGGAAGATCGTCGTCCGAACTCCGAGGCCGATCCTTACCAGATCGTTTCGCAGATCTTCAAGACGATCTCGAGCGTACCGCAGCAAGAACTGACACCCGCTTAAAGCGCGGAGCAAGGATCAGCAGAGCGCGGTTCGAAAGAGCTGCGAACATTGTCAGGAATTCAGGGCATAAGCGGAATGAGGTCACAAAGTGACGCTTCGTTCCTCTTATGCCCTTGTTCTTGTGCAATTTGCACCAGCTTTGGGGCAGGTGTTAGATTTCGGATGAATGCCGGAATCCACAGGAAGAGGGAGAACCATGGCGACTGAGTACCGAAATTTTCTCGCGCTCTCGTACGAAGAGCTGGAAGAACTGAATCTTCAAGCCAAGGCCGAACGCATCAAGCGCGTGCCGATGGACGAGGTTCGCGAAAAGCGGATCAAGTATCTGAAGGATGAGAAGCGGATCAAGGCGGTGACGGTACTCTTCAGCGATCTGGAAGGCCGGTTGCACCTGCTGGATTATGACAAGAAATTTCTCCTCGGATCGTATGAGAACTTGACGTTTGACGGCTCATCGATTCGCGGCTTTACGGCACAGAAGGAAAGCGATCTGCGGCTGGGTATCGACTGGAGCGCGTTCTATTGGGTTCCGGCGGATGTGTTCGGGAATGGCAAGGTGCTGGTGTTTGGCACGGTCATTGACAAGGACGGAACACCGTATACGGGCGACCTGCGCGGTGTGCTGAAGAGCTATGCGGATAAGCTCCACAAGGACAAGGGCTACACGCTGAACGCGGCCAATGAGATTGAGGGCTTTCTGTTTGACGGGAAGGACGCCGAGCGGCACTTCCATACCACAGGAAGGTTCGATTTCATCAATACGGGCGGATACTATCACGTGCTGCCGCTCGATCCGCTGCGCCAGTTTATTGACACGGCAGCCGAAGTGCAGCGGGCGATGGGATTCCAGAACGAGAAGGACCACCCGGAAGTGGCGCCGAGCCAGTTTGAAATCAATTACGGCTACGGTGAAGTGGTAGCAGCGGCAGACCAGATTCAGCTCTACAAATTGCTATGCCGGCAGATTGCGAACAACATGGGCTACACGGCGTGTTTCCTGCCGAAGCCGGTGGTGGGTGTGAACGGCAGCGGCATGCACACCAACGTGTCGATCTCGAAGGGCAAGACGAACCTGTTCTGGGATGAAAAGGGACAAGAGAAGCTGTCGGGATTTGGCTGGGAATTTATCGATCGCATTTTGACGCATGCCCTGGACATCTGCCTGATTCTGAACTCGAGCGTGAATGCATTCCGCCGGCTGGATCCTCACTTTGAAGCGCCGAACCAGATCAAGGCATCGCCGACGGACCGTGGATCGATGGTGCGTGTGCCGATTGGCAACTCGCGCTCGATGCGTGTCGAAGTGCGGTCGGTAGCGCCGGACGCGAACCCATATCTGACTCTTTACTCGATCTTCAAGACGGGCATCGACGGCACAACGGCCAAGATTCAGAACCTGCGCCAGGCGGAACGCTATCTGCCGGATCACATTCAGCAGGCTATCGATGACTTCAAGGGATCGAAGTGGGTTGAGAAGATCCTGGGCGCGGATGTGCAGGGGCGTTTCGTTGATCTGAAGCAAGCTGCTGCGAACCGCTGTGCCCGCGAACTGGGAACCTTTGTGAAGGCGCCCGAAGTTCAGTTCCACCACGAGGTTTACAATCAGTCGCTCTGGAACATTTTCTAAAGTGGTTGCGGCATTGGAAAAGAAAAACGGCGTGGCCTGAGGGCTACGCCGTTTGGTTTTGGATCAAAAAACGCGGCTTCTGCGCGGACCCTATTGCCGTTGCGGCAGGAAGTAGGAATCGACTGCCTGCATGAGCGACATGCTATCGAGGTGCGGCTTGCGTCCTTCGTAACGGGCAGACCAGCAGACTTGATTCACGAGGTCGCGCGGGAAGCAGCCCCGGAGTTCCTGCTTGAGCGTTCCGCGAATGACGGTGATCAGTTCGTCGAGGAGTTCCTGATCCGCTTCAAGGCCGCGCGCGTTTGCCACGCGGCGAAAGATTTCGCAGAATTGATCGTTGGAAACGGCGCCGACGTAGATCTTGGTTTGGATGCGGCGGAGGAATGCGGCGTCGAGCATCTCCATGGGATCGAGATTGGATGCGAAGACCACGAGCATCTCAAACGGGATTTCGATTTTGCGGCCGCCGGCGAGGGTAAGGAATTCAATTTTGCGATCCAGCGGCACGACCCAGCGGTTGAGCAACTCGTCGGGGCGAATGCGCTGGCGGCCGAGGTCGTCAATGATGAGAACACCGTTGTTGGCCTTCATCTGCATGGGCCCGACATAGAACTTGGTGACGGGATTGAATTGCAGGTCGAGCATTTCGGCTGTCAGTTCGCCACCGACCATGACGCGCGGACGGCGGCAGCGGACCCATCGCAAGTCGCGATCGCTACGCTCTTCAGAGGGCAGACGCTCGTGGATGGCGGGATCGTAGAGAGTGATGATTTGCCCGTCTACTTCAATCGCATAAGGAATCCAGACTGAGTCTTCTGCAACGACTTTGGACAAGGTCTCGGCGATGTCTGTCTTTCCTACGCCGGGAGGTCCATAGAGAAAGATGGCGGCGCCGGAGTTGAGTGCTGTGCCGCATTGAACCAGAGTCTTTCGGTCGAGGACGAGGTGAGAGAAAGCGCGTTCGACGTCTGGCGGATGGATTTCGAGGTTGTGGACGGCCTGGCGGCGGACCTGATCGACGTAACTGGACAGCGAGACAGGCGCAGGGCCTGCATAGTGGCTTGTGGCAAGGAGCTCAAGAGCGCGTGTTCTCCCCTGCGAAGTAATGGCGATGTAGGGGATATTGCCCGTCATGCCGGTAACTTCGCACAACATTTTGCTGCGCAAGCGGTTGAACAGGCTATTGGAGACTTCGTAGCTAACGCATGTGTGCTCGGCGAGCTGAAGCACTGAAAACGGCCCAGAAAGATAGAGCGTTTTGAGGGCGATGTCTTCGAGAATCGATTCGCGAACTCCCAAATCATAGATGGAATCGGGCTGTGTTTCCGGAGTTGCGGCAAACTCGGATTTGAGGAAGTCTTGCATGTGGGGAGGCACCTAAATCCTGATTTTCAAAATTAAACCAACTATACCTCGCACGCAGTGGCCAGCCAAGGACATTCGGGGTCTGTTCGCGCAAACGTAATGTGTCTAGTGAACAGGCGTAACGGCAGATTTTTGTGTGCCTTTAAAGCTATGAAAATAAGGGCCAAGGGCGCATGCACTCGCGATCGAGAATCGGGCGAAGCGCGCAGGCAAAATCAGTTTGTCGAGTGATGAAAAATGCGTTCCATCGACCTGAGGGAATCGACTGGAAACACGCCGCAGGCGCGGCCCAGCGCTTAGAGATGAGCGGACGGGAGATGCGTGGCAGTTCTCGGGCGGCCGACGGCACGAGGGAAGCTAATTCTTGTTGTGGGACGCATTGCGGGATGTGCGCCATGAATATCTGCAACGCAAACATGCGCAACGTAAATTCCACACACTACTGCTTCAACCAGTCGAGCGAATGTTTTTCGATGGCGATCCGGACGAGCTGGCTTCGCGTGCGGACACCGGCTTTATGAAAGAGCTCTTGAATGACCGCTTTCACCGAACTTTCGGAGGTGTTCATGCGCCAGGCAATTTCTTTGTTAGCAAGGCCGTCGAGAATGGCGCGCAGCACCAGGGTTTGCCGATCGGTAAGGGGACGCGCGCGAATGACTGCCTCGTCGCGATTGCGGCGACCTGCGAGCAATGAATTGAGGGCGGAGCTGTCGAGCCAAACCTCGCCACCCGCAACGCGGTCAATTGCGGCGAGGAGCTGATCCGAATTGTTGTGCTTGAGGAACACGCCCGAGGCGCCAGCCTCCATAAACTGGACTGTGGCCTGGTCGGAAAGACCGGCAGTCACCATCAAGATTTTGACTTCCGGGTCGCGTTCCTTGAATTCCGTAAGAAGGCTAAAGGCCGAATCTTCGCCGAGGTCGTAGTCCAGCAGCACAATGTCCGGCTTAACGCGGGAAAACTCGACAACCGCCTCTGTAGCGTTGGCGCTCTGGCCAACGATGCGAAAGCCGGGGTGGCCGTTGAGAAGCCTGCTGAGACTTTCACGAAACAGACTGTGATCGTCCACCATCAGGATGCCGATGTCGGGCACGCTGCCTCCTGTCCAGTGGAATGAACCGCAGAGAGTGAAACTGTAAAGCTCGATCCGCCGGGCGACGGCTGATAGCGAATATCGCCTCCGAAAGATCGCACAAACGCACGGGAAAGATAGAGACCGAGGCCGGTAGCCTGCGCTCCATCCTGAAATGGGCGGAAGAGGTGTTCAGGGTGGAGAACGCCGCCGCCGGAATCGACAAATTCGACCGAAACAAGGTCACCCTCGGTTGCCGTGGCCACGGAAAGCAGTTTCGCGGGACTTTGCGAGAGCGTGCGAATGCTGTTGGTGGTCAGATTGAGGAATACCTGCATGAGGATTGAGCGGTCGGCCCAAACGAGAGGCAAGCCGGGCTCAATCGACCAGGTTGCGGCGATTTCGTCATCGTCGAGTGTAGGGTCTATGACGATTCGGAGTTCTTCGAGCAAAGCGCTGAGGTCGACTTCGCTGGTCTGGTTGGTGGTTTGCCGCAGGTTGACGTTGGCGATCCGCTCCAATGCAACGATAAGATTGCCAAGCGCCTCAAAGTCCTTGTTGCCTGCGACGGTGCCCGACCTTTGCAGGTTCTGATGAACCGCGCCGATGGCTCCGCAGATATTGCGAATCTCGTGGGAAACCGCGCCGATGGCGATCCTGGAGCCGGCAAGCAACTGGTGTAAGCCAGCCACTTCGTGTGTGCGCAGGTCCTCGGATGCGTCGAGAACCATGGCAGCGAGCCGTACCCCAGCGTTTGTCCGATAGGTTGAAAAGGAAATGTCGGCCAGGAAGGTTTCGTTATTCTCGCGTTGGCCGCGGGCCTGCATCACGGTGCGGAAAAAGCGCTGAGAACCGTCGGGACCTGAAACGTTGCGCAGCGATGGAAAATAGCGGTGAATTTCTTTGCCTGGAAGCTCGTCGGCAGGCACGGCCAGCATGCGATGCGCTGCTTCGTTTGCCATGAGAACTGCCCCTCCGGCGTCTGCGGTAAAAATGGCGGCCGGGCTGCTCTCGATGAGAATCCGCAACTGCTCCTCCGCTTCGCGACGGGCTTCACTTTGCCGCCGGATTTCTTCCAGGTGCTCGAGCACGACCTTGCGATTCTTGTTGACCTCGCGCACAAAGAAACCGGCGCCGAGAAAGGCAGCGAAGAAGAGTACATCGCGCGAAACGCCAGTCCTGGGGCTCCACTTGAGATCGCTAAACAGCTCTGCCAAGAACGTGCAGAAGGCGGCAACGACTCCAATCTGCCAGGGTTCCAGCACGCTGCCCGCCATTGCCAAGGGGGCGAGATAGAGAAACCCGAGCGGAATCTCGCCGACGATCCACCAATCGACCAGCGCGATGAGCGCGATAAGACTGCCGACTTTGATCAGCACCGATCGCCGGTCGTGGCCTATGAACAATCCAAACATCGAGTCTCGCTCTGCCGCGAAAATCTGCGGCCTATCTCAACCATTCTAGAGACTGACGCCGGGAACTCCAGAGAAACAAGAACCGCGGAGGCGAAGGCTTACCCGAAAGATAGGTAAAACCCCATGAAAGATGGCTGGGCACGGCTGAAAGATGAAGCGCGCAAAGCTTAAAGATGGGCCCTGCAGGGACGGACGGGCACCTAAGCTGAGTTTACCCAAGAGCAAGGTCATGGTCGAACGGATGCCATGGTTGGCAGTTTCCGATACCAAACCAAAAGGAAAATCAGTTGCAGAAACTGAAAGCAGGCAGCGCTTCTCGAGGTGCGTGGGCACTTCTGGGATTTGGGATCTTGATGGCAACCGGAGAGCGAGGCGCCGCACAAGAGAACCTGAACTGGGATCAGGCAAAAGCGCGCTTTGAAGCGACCAACCCAGTCCTGAAAGTCGATGAAGCAAGCGTGGAAGAGATGAAGGCCGAGGAGGTCACAGCCTTTTTGCGGCCCAACCCTCAACTAACGCTGGCAGCCGATGGAACACAGATTGCGCCTCATGACGGAGTTTGGACCCCGTTGAAGGGCACTACGGTCCAACTAGGGGTGAGTTACCTGCATGAGCGCGAGCACAAACGCGAATTGCGCCTGCAAAGCGCAAAGGAAGGCACTGAGATCGCGGGACAAGAGCACGCGGACCTGGAGAGGCAGATGGAGTTCACACTGCGCTCGGCCTTCGTCCAGACAATGGAGGCAAGGGCGGTTCTGGACCTGGCACGCTCGGATCTCGATTACTACGATAGGGTGATCGGCATTAGCCGGGAGCGCTTGAGAGCGGGCGACATTGCGGAGATTGACCTGGACCGGATTGAGTTGCTCCGGGTGCAGTACGAATCCGAAATTCAGACAGCGCTTGTGAATCTGCATACTGCAAAGATCGCCCTGCTGCAACTGCTGGATGACAAGACGCCGGTCGAGCACTTTGATGTGACGGGAACGTTCGATTTCTCAGACACATTGCAGGCGCAGGATGCGGTGAGGCAGGCTGCGCTCACAGCGCGACCCGACTTGCAAGCAGCCCTGCAGACGATTGAGCAGTCCAAGACGAACCATAAGCTTGCTGTGGCGAATGGCTCGACCGATCCGACATTTAGCGGCTGGTACACGTGGAATGCCTCGACGAACAACCCCAATGGAAACCAGACGATTGGCGGCAGCGTGAACATTCCGCTGCGAATTTTCGATCACAACCAGGGCGAAAAGCAGCGCACCCTGATCGACCTCGATCGGAGCCAGCAGGCGAGCGAAGCAACGCGTGCGCAGGTCTTGTCAGACGTCGACACCACCTACGCAGTGGTGCAAAGCAGCATTGCCCTGTTGAAGTCCTACAAAGATCACTACAACGAGCAGGCAGTGCGAGTTCGCGACACCGTGACCTATTCCTACGAACACGGCGGGGCCTCGTTAATGGATTTTTTGAGCGCGCAGAGTGATTACCGCCAAGTGCGGCTCGCCTATGTGCAATTGATCGGCGCCTACCTGACAGCCGCGGGACAGCTGAACCTGGCAGTCGGACGCGAGGTAATTGAGGAATGAAGAACCAGGTTGCTGGAACGGGACTCGCGATGGCGGTATGCCTGTTGATGGGTGCATGTGGTAAGAAGTTCGATCCAGCAAGCGGAGCCGTTACGTCAGCGCAAGTTCTACAAGCGAGTAACTCGGACCTGGTTGCGATCGACCGTCCGCAGCAGTTTCCGCTGGTGACGGCCGCTCGCATTGACGTGCCGGAAATATTGAACGTAACAGGCGCGGTGTTTCCCGATATTGCACGAGAGGTCCCGGTGATTTCGCTGGCAAATGGGCGTGTCGTGGATATCAGAACGCGGCTCGACGACGACGTGACGAAAGGGCAACTGCTCTTCAGCGTGCAAAGCCCGGACATCACAAGTGCCTTTGACACCTATGTGAAGTCAGTGAGCGATGAACAGATGGCAAACAAGGCCTACCTCCGCGCCCAGGAGCTCTACAAACATGGGGCCATCGCACAGGCCATGCTGGAGCAGGAGGAGGACGCAGAAAGAGATGCGAAAGCAGACGAGGATGCGGCGGAGCAGCAACTGAAGATCTTCGGCGTTGACAAAAACCATCCGAGCACCGTGGTGAACGTATTTGCACCGATCTCCGGGGTGATCATTGCGCAGAATGTGACGAATGCGGCGGCAGCCGGCGTTGCGCTTTCGGGTAATGCGACCGCGTTCACGATTGCGGATCTGAGCAAGGTATGGGTGCTATGCGACGTGTATGAAAACGATCTGCCGAAGGTGGGGATTGGCCAAGAGGCGGAAATTCGATTGCCTGCCTACCCCGACAAGCTTTTGAAGGGCCGCATCAGTGACATCGGTCCAGTTCTGGATCCCACGATTCGGACTGCGAAAGTGCGCATCGAGGTAGCGAACCCAAAGATTCTGCGGCTGGGAATGTATGTGACTGCGACGCTGACAAGCCGGACAAAGTCTGCCCATGCTGCCATTCCGGCGAGCGCAATTCTGCACATGCATGATCGCGACTGGGTGTTCGTGCCCGCAGGGCAAGGACATTTCAAGCGCGTGGAGATTGCTGCAGGTGTGACTTTGCCTGATGGCAGGCAGGTGATTTTATCGGGCATTGCACCGGAGCAGCAGGTGGTGGCCAACGTTCTGTCGCTCGAAGAGACGCTGGAGGCGCAGTGATTCGCAGACTGGTCGACTTTGCGCTGCAAAACCGGCTGCTGGTGCTGGCGATCGGGATCCTGCTTTTCGCATGGGGTGTGGTGTCGTTTCATCGACTGCCGGTCGAAGCCTATCCCGACGTTGCAAATAATTATGTGGATGTGATTGCGCAATGGCCAGGGATTTCAGCCGAACAAATCGAGCAGCAAGTAACGATCCCAATCGAAACGGTGATGACCGGCATCCCGGGCGTGGTCCATGTCCGTTCATGGTCGCTGTTTGGACTGTCGACAGTGGAGATGGTCTTTGGCGAAGACACTACGAACTTCGAAAATCGCGAACGCGTGATGGAGCGGCTTGCACAAGCTTCGCTCCCAGGCAACGTGGTGCCACAGATGGGGACCGACTGGAGCCCGGTGGGGCAGGTCTACTTCTACACACTCGAGAGCACGAATCCTCAATATGACGTGATGGAGCTCAAGTCGCTGGAAGACTGGGTTATTGAAAAGCATCTGAAGTCGGTACCCGGCGTGGTGGACACAAACCCGTTCGGCGGGCCTACGCGCGAGTATCAGGTGCGCCTTGATCCTGAAAAGCTGATTGACTTCGGATTGAGCATTGCGCAGGTTGAGCAGCAACTGACGAACAACAATGCGAATGCGGGCGGCAGCTTTATTGAAGAAGGCAGCCAGCAGATCAATGTTCGCGAAGTGGGGATGGTTCGCACTATCCAGGATATTGAGAACACTGTGATCACGACCAAGGCCGGCACGCCGGTCCGCGTTAAGGATTTGGGCGTCGTGGAGCAGGGGCCGAAGATCCGGCTGGGTCAGTTTGGGCGGGCGTTTCACAGAGAAGACGGAAAGATCGTCGATAACGACGACGTCGTGTCCGGCATCGCGTTGTTGCAAAAAGGTGCCGATGCGCAACCAGTGCTGGAGGAGCTTCACACGAAGATCAAAGAGCTGAACGACCAGATTCTGCCGCCCGGCGTAAAGATCATTCCCTTCATCGACCGAAGCGATCTGTTGCGATTTACGACGCACACAGTGCTGCACAATCTGGGCGAAGGCATCCTTCTCGTGGTCATTATTCTTTTTCTTTTCCTGGGAAATGCGCGCGGGGCGCTGATCGTTGCGTTGACGATTCCCTTCTCACTTCTATTTGCAGCGATTTGTCTTGATCTGAAGCACATTCCGGCGAACCTACTGTCACTCGGGGCTCTCGATTTCGGAATGGTCGTGGATGGAGCGGTAGTGATGGTGGAGAACATCGTCCGCCATCTCTCGCGGACCGATCAGAATGGGCGGCCCGTTCACGATCAGATTACTGAAGCCGCGCATGAAGTGCAGCGGCCTGTTTTTTACGCAATTGGCATCATCATTACGGCCTATCTTCCGATCTTCACACTACAGGCAGTGGAAGGCAGGCTGTTCCGTCCGATGGCGTGGACTGTGGCGTTTGCGCTGGCAGGCGCGCTGCTTTTTTCAATGATCCTTGCGCCTGTGCTTTCGAGCCTCTTGTTCCGCAAAGGTACAAAGGAGTGGACAAACCCGGTGATGGAGTTCTTGCGCACGCGCTACCGCAACGGCGTGACGTGGACCATTCATCATCACCGCTTCACGATCGGACTGGGAGTCTGCGGCCTGATTTTGGCTGTCTACCTGGCTTTCAGCGGGGTGATTGGGTCGGAGTTCCTTCCTCATCTCGACGAAGGGGCGCTGTGGGTACGCGGCGAGCTGGATCAGAGTGCCGGACCAAGCGAAGGGATTCGCATTTCGACAGAAGCGCGGCTGGTGCTGTGTTCGTTTCCGGAGGCCACCAATTGCACGAGTCAGACGGGACGCCCGGACGACGGGACCGACCACACGAGTTTTTTCAATACCGAATACTTCGTGGGCCTGAAGCCAAAGGAAGAGTGGCGGCCGCTTTTTCGCGAGGACAAGGATAACCTGATCGCGGCCATGAATCTGGAACTAACCAAGAAGTTTCCTGGAGTAAGCTGGGGATTTTCGCAGCCCATTGAAGACAACATGGAAGAAGCCGTCAGTGGAGTGAAGGGAGAACTGGCGACAAAGGTTTATGGCGACGACCTTCACACGCTGGAAGACAAGGCAAACCAGATTGCCGCGATCATGAACCAGATTCCTGGAATTGCGGATCTGGGAGTGCTCCAGGTAACGGGGCAGCCCGATTTGAATTTTGTGGTGGACCGCCAAGAGGCGGCACGTTACCAGATCAATGTTGCCGATGTGCAGGATGCCATTCAAACAGCTGTAGGCGGCAATGCGCTGACACAGGTGTTGCGTGGCGAGGCCCGCTACGACATGGTGCTTCGTTATCTGCCGCAGTATCGCAATACAACAGAAGCGATCAGGGACATCCGGCTGCTTTCGCCCTCGGGAGAGAGGGTATCGCTGGCGCAGTTATGCGAGGTGAAAGAGGCGGACGAAGGCTCGGAGATCTACCGAGAAAACAATCAGCGTTATGTCGCGATCAAATACAGCGTGCGAGACCGGGCGCTGGGCGATGCCGTGCGCGAAGCGATTCAGAAGGTGGACGCAGGAATAAAGTTGCCGCGAGGCTACCACATCGAGTGGGAGGGTGAATACCAGAGCGAGTTGCGGGCCGAAGCGCGCATGCTGGTGATTGTTCCGATTACAGTGCTGTTGATTTTCATCATTCTTTATTCGATGTACAAGTCGTTCAAATGGGCGGCGTTGATTTTGGCAACGGTTGCCATGGCCAGTATTGGCGGGTTACTCGTGCTTCTGCTTACACGAACGAACTTCAGTGTGTCATCAGAAGTTGGCTTTCTGGCACTGTTTGGAGTTTCGGTGCAGACCGGCGTGATCATGCTGGAATACATCAACCAGCTGCGCACACGCGGTTTTAGCGTAGAAGAAGCGGCAGTGGAAGGCGCGGTGCTCCGGTTGCGGCCGATCATGATGACGATGCTGGTGGCGACACTAGGACTCCTGCCTGCCGCAATGTCCCATGGCATTGGGTCTGATTCGCAACGGCCCTTCGCGATCGTCATTGTGGGCGGACTCGTCACCGACCTTTTGATGAGCATCTTCCTGCTTCCGACGCTTTACGTGTGGAGCGCGCGGCCAGATGACGTGCTACCCGTCGTGAACACCGGAACCGAAGTGTAACAGCGCACGTGACAACCGCGGCGGGCAGGATGCGACCGAGTCATGGATGCCCCACGCATGACTGTGCGCGCAAGCAGCGCGATAGCGAGCGAATACGCGGGTAGCAAGCGCATCCGTGCAGTGGAAGTCGGGTCATATGCAGGGAAGGCGCCGGCGGCAGGGCAGGACGGGGAGCGCGCTTTGGTAGGATCGCTTTGTCGGAGCCGGATCTCAATCGGAATCGATCTGCTACGGCGACTCCACGCACGCAGGCCAGGGCAAATGAGACGAGAGTGGGAGCAAGTTTTCCGGGCTGCAGCAATGGCGGCATTGTGTTCGGCGCTTACAGTTGTGTGCGGATGCCGCGAAAAGCAGCATACGACGCTGACGCTTTCGGTCGCGGCGAGCGTGCAGGATGCGATTGTTGAAGTAGAAACGGCTTATAAGCAGGATCACGCAGATACGGAATTTCGCAACAACTTTGGATCGTCCGGGACACTCGCCCAACAGATTCAAACGGGAGCGCCTGTCGATGCTTTTCTATCGGCGGGAGCAAAGCCGATGGACCAGTTGGAAACTGCAGGGTTGCTGCAGCAAGGCACGCGCGAAAATCTGCTGCATAATACGCTCGTCCTGATTGCGCCGCAGGGCTCCGGGCTGCAGGGATTCGACGGGTTGCCCGGAAAGCAAGTGCGGCTGGTTGCACTGGGCGACCCGGCAAGCGTGCCAGCGGGAGACTATGGAAAACAGACACTGACCAGTCTTGGTCTGTATGACAAGATCAGCTCGAAGCTTGTTCTGGGCAAGGACGTAAGGCAGGTGCTGAGCTATGTGGAGACAGGCAACGCGGATGCGGGCCTGGTGTATGCCACGGATGCGCAAATCTCCACAAAGGTGCGGGTTGTGGCGGTGGCCCCTGAGCCATCGCACAAGCCTATCGTGTATCCGCTGGCAGAGATCCGCACGAGCACCCAGGATGCAGCAGTCCGCGCGTTTCTGGCATTTCTCAATACGCCCGCGGCAAAAGCAATCTTTGTGAGGCACGGATTTACAATTGCGTAACCGTGCCGCTCTCACTCGATCCTTCTCCACTTATCATCTCCATTGCGACGACCTGCACCGCGACGATTGCCACTTTTTTTGTGGGATTGTTTGCGGCACGGGTGATGTATGGAATGCACGGGCGGCGACGGGCATGGATTGACGGTGTGCTGACGCTACCCCTGGTGCTGCCGCCAACGGTCGTTGGCTTTTTCCTGCTTTTGATTCTCGGCCGGCGCAGCCTGATTGGTCAGGCTCTGGAACATCTTGGCGTGATGATTGTGTTTTCCTGGCCGGCAACGGTCATCGCGGCAACGGTTGTCGCCTTTCCGTTGATGTACAGGACATCGCTCGGCGCGCTGGAGCAGGTGAATCCAACTCTTTTGGAAGTTGCCCGGACATTGGGCGCCTCGGAGTGGACGGTGTTTCGCCGCGTGCAGTTGTCTCTGGCGGCGCCTGGCGTAGTGGCGGGAACGGTACTGGCGTTCGCCCGCGCAATGGGCGAATTTGGCGCGACGCTGATGCTCGCCGGAAATATTCCAGGGCGAACGCAGACCATGCCAATTGCGATCTTCTCGGCAGCCGAGAGCGGCGATATGGTTACGGCGAGCGCCTGGGTTCTCCTGATTGTTGCGATCTCTCTGGCGATTATTCGACTGCTGAACTACGAGAAGAGGAATCGACCGAAGCGGCTGCACGAAGCAGCTCTCCCGATCGCTCTCGAGATTGGACCCGCGCCGGGCGATGCGTTGCGCAAGGCTGCATTTAGCTCGGGCGGCCTGGAAGTTGCCGTAGAACGCGATCTGGATGATTTCCAACTTAAGGTCGCTTTCTCGGCGGCGCAAGGCGCAGTGGGGCTGCTGGGACCTTCGGGTGCAGGAAAGTCGATGACGCTGCGTGCTATTGCGGGTGTAACTGCTGCGAATAAGGGACGCATTGTGCTGAATGGGCGGGTGCTTTACGACAGCGCAACGAAAGAGAATCTGCCGGCAGCACAGCGGCGAATTGGCGTGGTTTTTCAGGATTACGCCCTATTTCCCCATTTGACGGTCGCGGAGAATGTGGGGTTTAGCCTTCGGACGCTGCCCAAAGAGGATCGGAGCCGACGCGTGGAAGCTTTGCTGGCAAGGATGCGGATTGCCGAGCTGGCGCACAGATATCCAAAAGAGATATCGGGCGGCCAGAGGCAACGCGTCGCGATTGCCCGCTGCATGGCAATGGAGCCCGAGGCGCTGCTGCTGGATGAGCCATTTGCCGCGCTGGACCCTCACCTGCGCAGGCAGACCGAAGAGGAACTGCGCGAGACGCTCGCGGAATTCCGCGGACCGGTGGTCTTTGTTACGCACGACATGGAAGAGGCGTTTCGGTTCTGCACGGACCTGCTGGTCCTGAATGATGGGAAGGTGATTGCGAGCGGTCCGAAACACCGTTTGTTTGAGGATCCGCAAACGGTGTCCGCGGCGAGGCTCACGGGGTGCAAAAATATCGTGGCGGCGACTTATATCTCCGCGCACCGAATCGCCGTGCCTGCATGGGAAATTGAGCTGGATACCGGGAATGTGGTGAGAGGATCGCTGACTCACGCAGGCTATCGCTCACACCAGGTTAGATTCGTGAAGGAATCTGAAACTCCGAACGTGTATCCCTGCTGGCTGGTGAACACGAGCGAAGCACCGCATGAAATGACTCTCTATTTGAGACTGCATCATGCACCCGCTGCGGGCGAGTCCGCTCATTTGCAGGCAGATATATCCAAAGATCTTTGGAGAGTTCTAAGCCAGTGGTCACAGCCCTGGCATATTCAGCTTGCCCCGGAAAAAGTATTGCTGCTGGAAGCGTGAAGCGATTCTCTGCCGGGAAGCGTGCGGGCGCGGCCGCTCTGTGCGGATCCGCGCCCCTAGTTTTGAAGATGATTATGGTTGCTGGTCAGGCTGCGGTACTGGGAGCTTTTCACGCGTTGCAGGCTGACTGTTGGGGTCCGTTGCGTTCTCGCCCGGTGTCGCCGAGTTTTGACCAGACGCGGCATTGTTTCCGGTATTGGCCATTGAAGCCAATTCTGACTGCCGATATTTTGGTGCGCTGACGTAGCCGTGGATGTGGTCCTTGCCGATGTCATTAATGACGACTTCAACCGGCTGCGGGCTATCGGGCGTATAGAACATGACGGGCTGATAGAGATTGACGTGCTTCTGTGAAAGGTTGCGGTCGTCCACCATCAACTCAAGATCAGCGAACTGATGCTTGCTGTTGGCTTTCTTCAGGCGCAACTCCATTGGTCCTTCGCGCTTGAAGTCCTTGGTTTTGGAGAGATCGAACTCGGCAAAATTGCGCTCTCCTTTTTTCTGGAGCAGCACGAGTTCGTCATGGGTATGCGCAATGGAACCGGTGAGTTCGGTGCGCTCGCTGACGAGATCGCCCTGTGTTCCGGCGAGGTCATTGCGCGTCTGCTCAATCGCCTTGCCCTGCGCATCCAGCTGTGACTGCAGCTTCTTGTAACGCGGATCTTCGCGCAGACGTCGGCCGGCCGCGGGACGACTTCCACTCGCTGCGACCTGTGCGGAAGGCGCCGGCTGAACGGGCTGCAACGCGGCGCGCGTGGCCAACTCGTTTACCTTAGCGCTGAGATCGCTGAGCTGGTGCTGTGTTGCGCTCAGTGCGGCATTGGCCTGCGCATTGTTGGCCGCAAGGTTCTGCGCGGCAGTGTGTTCGTGGAGCGCATAGCCACCGAGCGCTCCGCCAAGGACAATCACCGCGGCATAAGCTGCGAAGCGCCCAGGCCCTGCCGCCTGCGGCTTCAAATCTGAGTCAACCATGATGTACCTCCGTTGAGCACAACTTGCCGCTGCGCCCGACAGGAGGGAAATGCAAATTGGCTGCCATTTCCGCATTCCGCTAACCTCTGAAAATGCCCGAATTTGCAGTTCTGGGGGTGCGCTTAACGGGGAAAGGATTGCCGGAAGCCGGAAATTCTTACATGGGCAACAAAAGACGAAAATTGGGGGTGCTGATGGGGCAGAGATGGATTCAAGACCGAGGCGAGACCGGCCCTACCATCAAAAAAGGAAGCGCAGATGAATCGAGAATGGCGGAAGTGCGTGTGAGTCGAACACACCGTCGCCCGTTAAGAACGACCGCCGGTTTTGAAGACCGGGAGGGTCACCGGAGCCCAAGCACTTCCATCATCGAGCAATGTACTCTCTATAATACGAAACGACGAAGCATTCCCCACCGATCTAAGGCTCTCCAGGACACGCGAGTGCAGACTTCTTCGACCATTCGGCTCACGCAGCAAGTAAAGGCCGGCGGCTGTGCCAGCAAACTGGCGCCCGGATCGCTGCGAGCGGTGCTGGATGGGCTTCCTGCGCAAACCGATCCCAATCTTCTGGTGGGCTTTGAGACATCCGATGATGCAGGTGTCTATCGCATCAGCGACCACATGGCGCTAGTGCAGACCGTCGATTTTTTCACGCCGATGGTCGATGACCCTTTCACGTATGGTCAGATTGCCGCAACGAACGCGCTGAGCGACGTGTATGCGATGGGCGGTCGACCGCTGACTGCGCTGGCAGTAGTGTGTTATCCGCAAGACGGCGATATGGAGGTGATGGGACAGATTCTGCGGGGCGGCCTGGCAAAGATGACGGAAGCCGGATGCACCGTGGTCGGCGGTCACAGCGTGCGCGATGCAGAGATGAAGTTTGGCTATGCGGTGACTGGATTGATTGATCCAGCGCGTGTGTGGACGAACTGCAAGGCGCAGGCAGAGGACGTTCTGATTCTGACAAAAGCGATTGGCACAGGCGTGATTACGACCGCGCTGAAGCAAGGCAAAGCAAAAGACGGGTGGGTGGACGGCGCCGTGGAATCGATGACCACGCTGAACAGGGCCGCTGCGGAAGCCCTGGATCGATGCAGTGACGTTCATGCAGTGACGGACGTGACGGGTTTCGGACTCATGGGACACGGCCGGGAGATGGCGATCGGCAGCGGTGTCGCGCTCGAGATTGATACGGCCAGCGTGCCAAAGCTCGCGGGCGCCCTGGATGCCATCCGCCTGGGTGCAGTTCCGGCCGGGCTTCATGCGAATCGGGACTACGCGGAATGCCTGGTTTCGCTCGGTGACGCGAGCGCGGTGACAGATGAAGTGAGACTGCTGATGTACGATCCGCAGACTTCCGGTGGGCTATTGATCAGCGTGTCGGCTGAAAGCGCGGATGCGCTGCTCAAAGAACTGCGTGGAGCAGGATTGCCTGCGGAGCGGATTGGACGTGCTGTCGCAGGAAAGCCGGAAATCATTCTGCAGTAGATTTCGCGGCCATGAGAGGTGAGTAGTTGAAGAGCAGCGCCATGGAAAACGATGCCGACCGCAAGATCTCTTCTTCCGCATCACTCTACCGGATGCTTCCCTCGGTGAATGATCTGCTCTTGACCGATGAGCTTAAGGGCCTCGTTGAGGCGAATTCGCACAGTTCTGTGGCTCATGCAACGCGGAGGGCACTGGAGATCGTGCGGCAGGAAGTAGCCGAGGGACGACATACCAGAGAGAGCCTCAACCAATCGGTGGCCCAGCTGCCGACGACAATTGCGGCAGAGCTGGGCAAGGAGTTTCCCTATTCGCTGCGGCCCGTGATCAACGCGACTGGCGTTTTGCTCCACACCAACCTGGGACGCGCTCCATTGAGCCGACGGGCTCTCGAACATGTTGCGCGGATTGCGCAAGGCTACTGCAATCTTGAGTTGGATTTGGAATCGGGCGAACGAGGTAGCCGCGACGCGCATGTGGAGGAGTCCATCCTCGCGCTGCTTGAACGCGAATCAGGAATAGCGGGCTTTGCTGGGACACACCGTGCAATTGTTGTGAACAACTGCGCGGCGGCAACTCTGCTTGCACTGAGCGCACTGGCCAAAGGGCAGGAAGTTATCGTCTCACGCGGTGAACTCGTCGAGATTGGCGGAGGATTCCGCATTCCCGAGATTCTTGACCAATCCGGCGCTTTCATTCGTGAAGTCGGAACGACGAATCGAACGCGCATTGCCGATTACGAGCGTGCGATCACGCCGAATTCCGGTCTGCTGCTCCGCGTGCATCCGTCGAATTTCAGCATGGAAGGATTTGTTGCGCGGCCGAGCCTGGGCGAGTTGGTGGATCTTGGGAAGACGGCGCGGATTCCAGTATTTGAGGACCAGGGGACGGGTCTGGTTCATGCGCTTGAGGGCTGCGGCATTGAAGGTGAAGCCACCTTGATGGACAGCTTGCGACAAGGATGCGATCTGGTGGCGGCCAGCGGCGACAAACTGCTCGGCGGCCCGCAGTGCGGCATCCTGGTTGGCCGCAAGCCGCTGGTTGAGATGATTCGGAAGAATCCTCTGTTCCGGGCGTTGCGAGTGGATAAATTGATCTATGCGGCGCTGGAAGCGACCTTAGCAGACTATCTTTCGGAGTCGCTGGAGTCGATTCCGCTTCTGCGGATGCTGCATTTCGCTCCACAGGAAATTGAGCAACGGTGTGAAGGGATCGCTGCCGCGATGACTGAGTCGGAATGGCTTGTTGAAGTTGTTCCGGTGGAAAGCCTGATCGGTGGTGGATCAGCTCCGAAGGCACGGCTGCAGAGTTTCGCGATTTCTCTGCAGCATCCTGATTTCGCTGCGGAAGCGTTGCTGCGACGATTGCGGCAAGCTGAGACGCCGATCATCGGCCGCATCAGCGACGACCGCGTACTGCTGGATTTGCGGACGGTCAGCAGTGAGCAGGACATAATCCTGATCGGCGCTCTTCGTGATTTGCTGCGTCTCGAGTCGCCGGCTGTCGATGTGGGGTCCGACACCCGTGCCTGATCGCGATTCAGGACAGTCTGTGGCGTCGAGCTTAAGGACCAGGTCTGTTGTGATTGGGACTGCGGGCCACATCGATCATGGAAAGACGGCGCTGATTCGGGCGCTGACTGGGATCGATACGGACCGGCTGCCTGAGGAAAAACGCCGCGGCATCACGGTCGATCTCGGGTTCGCGTCGCTCGACCTCCTGGCGAAAGATCGTATTCCAATTCGGATGAGCTTCGTTGATGTGCCGGGACATGCGCTCTTCGTTCGGAATATGCTGGCGGGCGCAGGCGGCATTGATGCGGTCATGCTGGTGATCTCAGCAGAAGAGGGCGTGAAGCCGCAAACAGAAGAACATCTCGCCATCTGCAAACTGCTTGGAATTGAACATGGAATCACGGTGATCACGAAGACGGATGCGGTAAGTGCAGAGAGGCTCAAGGAAGTTCAGCGGGATGTGGAAATGTTTTTGAGCGACACATTCCTCAGTGCCGACCGGGCCGCGGTCCTTCCGGTCAGCGCGCATGCCGGCGCCGGCATTGACCTGCTTCGTGACTCTCTTGCGGAGCTGGTAACCCGGTTGCAGACGAGAGCAACGGATGTCGATGTGCGGCTTCCTCTCGATCGGGCATTCGCCATGAAAGGCTTCGGCACGGTCGTTACAGGGACGCTGATCAGCGGGGTCTTGAAAGCCGGAGAAAGTGTTGTGGTGGAACCCGGCAACCGCAAAGCGCGAATCCGCGGAATCCAGGTGCACGGACACGCGGAAACATCGGTCTATGCCGGAACCCGTGTTGCGGTCAATCTTGCAGGCATCGATGTCGCGGAGGTTCGCAGGGGGGATACGCTGGTCGCGGAGCCAACGTTTGCTGCGGTCGATGGGATCGACGTCGAAATCACGATGCTTCCGCAAGCTTCGCCTTTAAAGCATCGCGCACGGGTGCACTTTCACGCGTTCACTTCAGAGTGCATGGCGAGCGTCTCGCTCTATGAATATCAGGCTGTGAAGCCCGGCAGCACCCGGTTGGCGCGACTGAAGCTCAGCAAGCCGGTGGTGCTTCTGCCAGGTGACCGATTCGTCCTGCGCTATGGTTCGCCCATGACGACCATTGGCGGCGGGCGCGTTCTCGATGCTCATCCAATGCCGCGGGCGCGAAGAGCGGTGAGTCAAGCGTGGCTGGAAGCCTTCGTGAATGCACGCCTCGATGACCAGTTGGCTCTGCGCGTCGATCGGCGAGGAACGGCGGGAATTGACATCCAAGCGCTGTCGCGGGAAACGGGAATTCGAGCGGACACGATCAGAGAGATCTTGAACAGACCCATCGACGCCAACTCCGTGATTCAATCGGGCGACCTTCTCTTGAGTGCAAAGGCGCTCGACAGCGCCGTCGAGCTGGTGGACCGTGACTTTTCCCGAATCGAGAGGGAACGCGAACGTGCAGCAATCAAGCGATCTGAATTGAAAAGCCGCACAGGGCTGAGTGCCGATGTTCTCGACCTTGCCCTCCGCCGTCTGGAAAAGAACGAGAGGCTCCGGATTCAGGATGAAATGGTTCTTCCCTTCCGGACGAAACCACATGCTACGAATCCTGACTTCGCCCGATTGTCGGATGTTGCGTCGGCATTCGAGCAGTCCGGTTTGACCTCGCCTTCGCCGGAAGCGTTGGCCGCAAGGCTGGCTATTGCACCGCGGAAAATGCGACGGTTGATGACTGTGCTTCTCCGCGAAAAAACGCTGGTGCGACTGGGAGACGATTCGCTGTGCGTTCACGGCAGCGCGCTGACCGCTCTGACCGACCGAGTTCGAGCGCTCAAGGGTCAGGAATTGGACGTGGCGGCATTTAAACAACTGAGCGGCGTGTCGCGGAAGTATGCGATCCCTCTGCTCGAATATCTCGATCGGGAACGGATTACGCGCAAGCATGGCGATCGGCGCCTCGTGCTCTAGGCCCCTCATAAAGGGACTTACATCACGGGATCTTCTCCTTCGAAGGAAGGGCGCGAGGACTCTAGTTGCGTGATATATTGCCAAATATTGCAAGGGAAATAACCAGGTATGGCCGACGGCGAGACCAAAATCCGGCTCATTGAAGACGCAGACGCAACGGGCGAGATCGCGCAGGTCTACGACGAGTGGCGCGCGAAGTCCGGCCGCACCAAGCTGCCGGGAATTCTGAAGTGCTTCAGCCACAGGCCCGATTTCCTGCGCGAAGTGATGAAGTTCAGCGACACGGTTCATTTCTCTGAAGGGCACTTGAGCCGGCGCCACAAGGAAGCGATCGCGAGCTGGGTTTCGTGGCTAAACCGTTGCCCGTATTGACTGGACTCGCATGCCTACTTCCTGCGGGTTCAGGGAGCAAACGAGAAGACGGTGCAAGCGCTGGTCGAGGGTAAGCTGGATGAAGCGGATCTGACCCCGGCAGAACGCGCCCTGTTGGATTATGTAACCAAGGTGACAGAAGCTGCGTACCGGACAACGGCAGAAGATGTGCAGCGTCTTCGCGACCATGGCTGGACAGAACCGCAGATTGCCGAGGCGGTTTATATCACGGCAATGTTCGCATTTTTCAATCGCGTTGCGGACGCATTTGGAGTTCCGGCGCAGGGCTATCTTGAAACCAACACGATGACGAAGTAAAGGGAAGACGCAATGATGAAGAAAAACACAAAGCGCCGGCTTCTCCGCTCAATCGGAGTGCTTGTTGTAGCGTGGCTTGCCTTTGTCGCGTTTATTGATTGGGCCATGCATCAGCCGCCCGAGGTCTTCGGCCATGTGATGGCGCGGATGCCCATGCCCGCGTATTTCCTGTTCCCGTTTGAAACGATGTGGACCCAGGCACGGCGGGGAAGCCTGAGCCCGGGCAGCGCAGCGCCCGATGACACGGTGCAGACGCTGCAGACCAAGGCTCCGGTGCAACTGGCTTCGTTGTGGACTTCAAAGCCGGTGGTGCTGGTATTTGGGAGCTATACCTGACCGCCATTTCGGCGGGAGGTTCCCGCCCTGAACAAGCTTTCAGAGCAGTACAAGGATCAAATCGATTTTTATGCGGTTTATATCCTTGAGGCGCATCCCACCGATGTTTGGGAGATGCAGTCGAACGTCCGCGACAATGTGCTCTTCCGCAGCCCCAAGGACGAGTCGGAGCGCGCTGCCGTGGCCGGCGCCTGCGTACGAAAGCTGGGAATCAAGTTCCCTGCCCTGATTGATGGTTTCGACAACAGCGTGGAAACCGCGTATACGGGCTGGCCGGATCGACTTTATCTGATCGCACCGGGCGGCAAGGTCCTCTACAAAAGCAAGCCTGGGCCATTCGGGTTTCATCCCGACGACCTAGCTGTCTCTATTCAGCAATACATGAAGACCAGGTAAGTTCGATCGCCCGGGCTCAGAATTCGAGCCGGGCGGCGAACTGGAAGGCGCGTGGACCGCCGGAACCGAAGAAGCCGCCGGCAGTGCTCACGGGCGAATAGAAATTAGTCTGCACGGTCTGCGCAGGTTGTCCGTTTTGCGCGGGCTGGTAAGGGCCGATGGAGATGTTGCGGCCCGAGAAATTCGCGTTGCTCGATCCCCGGATATTGGTTTCGTTGAAGAGATTGAATCCTTCGCCGGAGAGGCTCAGCTTTGCGCGCTCTCCGAGATGGATGTCCTTTCGCACGCGCATATCGAGCGAACTGAATGGGCTGAAGAAGTTGATTCCCGCAGGAACGTTCTCGAGCGTGCCGCCTGCGAGACACGGGAAAGCGCCGGGACATGCCGGCAAGGCATTCCAGCGATTGATGACGGCATTGAGCTGGTTGCTGTTCTTGATCTCACGGCCAATCGCATTTCTCGGCAGCAGGGGCAGCCGCGAGCCGCTCGAGCCGTTGATGCTGCCGGTTCCCGGCAGGAATGTATCGGCAGCGACTCCGGAGCCGAACGTGTAGATCGGCGCGAAGGAGAGGCCCCAAGGCAACTCGCCTTCGCCGTAGAGGGTGAGGCGATGGCGCTCGTCGGTGACGGAGTAGCCCTTCTCGAGCCGAAGGTTGTTAATCCCTTCCACCAGGTCGACTTGCTCATCGGCATTGCCGTTGGCGAGCTGGTCATCGTCAGAGTAGTCGAAGGTCTTGGAAAGCGTATAGCTGATGTTGTACTGGTAGGCAAGCTTGCCGAGCCTGGCTTGACGGTGCTCCGCGCTGACAATGAGGCCGTCGTACCAGGACTTTGCCTGCGACTGCAGCAGCGTAATGTTGTCGGTGATTCCGCTCAACGGATCGGTGAGGGTGCAGGGAGCGTTGCTGCCGGGGCAGTTGACGTAAGGCGAAGACGAGTCAGAGCTCCGCAACAGGTGGCCGATAATCTGGCGCGTCGCGAAGACGTGCAAGCCATCCGCGGAGACAAGCCAGTTGCCGGCCTGCTGCTGCAGACCCAGCGAAAACTGCTGCATCATCGGGTGATGCGCGTCCGGCCCCATGGCGAGGATGCCAACGCCGCCGGTCTGATGCGGTCCACTGAAGGGACTGGCCAGAGACGGGCTGCCGGGAGCAAAACTGGCCAGCGGCGCAAAGCAGGCATCGAGGCTGGGCGGGCCAGGCACGTAGGGAGATGTGCAGGAGGAGCCGGCGTACTGGGTGACCGTCAGTGCGCGATCGTTCTGGACCAGTTCTTCTGCTCCTGCTTCAAGAATGATGCGGTCGTAGTAGATGCCGTAGCCACCACGAAGCACAGTTTTGCCCTTGCCGGAGAAATCGTAGACGAAGCCGACACGTGGGCCGAAGTCCTTCTTGTCGGGCGTCTTTTTGAGGTCGATTTCGTTGGCCATCCAGGTGCAGGGCTTGGCAGGCTCGACCGTGAGGCTCGGGCAAGGATCATGTGCGCTGGAATTGCCGGTGAGATTTGAGTCGTATTCCCAACGAAGACCAAGATTCAACGTGAGCTTCGGAAGTGCGCGCCAATCGTCCTGGGCATATCCGGCGACGTAGCTGTCAAAGACGGTGGGAATCGGCACCGGCACGACGGGGGCGCTACTTTTGAGGCCGACCGCTTCTGGAATATCCAGGTCGTTGATCTGGCCATCGCCATTCAGGTCAGCAAAGCCGAAGTCCGAGACAAGGACGACCGTGCCGGAACCAAAGACGTTAATTTCGCCGCTGGCCGTGTAGTGCTGAAATTCGCCGCCGAGTTGCAGCGTGTGCTTGCCCAGGATCCAGGAGAGCGAGTCGCGCACCTGGTTCCTGTTGAGGTGTGTGCCCTGGGGCAGGTTGAAGTTTTCGCCGTCGGCGAGGTCGGGGAAGATGAGCTCGTTGGTCAGGTTCAGCGGGGGGTCGGTGGTTGGCGCGTTCTGAGGAAAGGGCGGAATGAAGTTATAGAAGTTGTCGAAGTGATAGGAAAGGTTGTTGACCTTTGTGGAAGACAGAACCGTATTCAGCCCTGCGGCAATGGAATTGAAGCGGTTCAGCGAATTCTGCCGCTCAGCGGAGGTGAAGGATGGCGTGTTCTGCGAAGGGGTCGCTTCGGCCGTGTCCGTGGAGTGGTTGAAGGAGTAGCGCAGCATCAGGCTGTTGCTCTTGTTGAGTTGCGCGTCAACGCGGGAGGACCACAGAGCATCGCGAAGGGGCGCAGGGGCCGACGTGTTCAAGATCGTGTCGGTGGTGAAGTCGCGGGAGCCAGTCTGAATGGACGCGTTCTGGTCGCGGTATTCGACCGCACTGAACCACCAGGCGCGATCCCGCTTGAACGGACCCCCTGCGGAGCCGCCGTACTGCTCGCGATCGAATGGAGGCGTGGGCAAGCTACGGTTGAATGTGGCCGGCAAAGCCTGGAGGTTCCGGTTGCGTTCAAACATGAACAGCGAGCCGTGATACTGGTTGGTGCCGGACTTGGTATCGATATTGACGATGCTGTTGCCGGAGCGGCCGATCTCGGCGGTGAAGCGGCCCGTCGCAATCTGAAATTCCTGCACCGAGTCTTCAGGGAAGTTCGAAAGCGTTCCGCCGACGACTTCGTCGTTGTTGTCGCCGCCATCAACCGTGATGTTTCCACCGCGGCCAAAGCCGCCCGCGGAACTCACTTCGAGCGTGTTGGTCTTGGTGGGGTCGAATGTTGGGGCAGGCCGGTTGCCCGGGATCAGGTAAGCAAGCTCGAGGAAGTTCCTGCCGTTCAGCGGAATGTTTTCGATGGTCTTCGACGTGATCTCGCCCTGGATCATCGATTGCGTCTGGTCCACGCTGGTCGCCGTTGCGTCCACCTGGACGGTGGTTCCGGCGGCTGCCACGTTCAGGGCGGCATCGGCGGTCGTGTCGCGTCCCGCCTCCAGCTGAATCTCCTTGATTTCGCGGGTTGCAAAACCAATCGCTTCGATTTTCAGATCATAGGCGCCCACCGGCAGGTCGGGCAGTACGTAGAGCCCACTCTTGTTGGTCACTGTGGTGCGCGATTCGCCTTGCGCCGCGCTGACCGCTGTCACTTTTGCACCCACCACAACCGCGTCCTTTGCGTCAGTCACCCGCCCATTGATGCTTCCTGTCGGAACCTGGGCGAAACCGACGGTTGCCAGCATGCAGACAGTCAGCGAAAGCGCAAAACGGCGAAAACCTGAACTAATTTTCAAGACGACCCCCGGGGAAATTTGACGAAGCCTGCAGGCGCGGGTCGGGGATGGCCGTGAAGCCATCCATCTTTGGAATGCCCGCGTACTGTGACAAGCCAGTTTGGCGAACTCTAAATGGCCGGGTAGGACAGTGTCCTCCACCGACGGTAGGTTAAAAACACCCACCGATTGGTCGATGCGGTGGTATCCGATTGAGTTCTTTGGCTTTTAAAGCGTTCGATTGAGCACCTTGTGGAATAGGGGGTAAACCCTCCATCGGAGGGATGAGCAGACATTCAACCCAACTACAGGAGACAGAGGTAGGCGCGAACTAAGATAATGCGTGATCGGAACATCCCCCATGGTGAGGTCACACATTGATTTGGTTTTCGTCGAAGTGGGCGCGACAGATCCACGCTACAGCTATCCTTCTTTTGGTCTTCGGCGCCGCAAGCACGATGGCATGGGCACAAAATCAACCCCCTTCTCAGGCGCCCCTTTACGGCGGAAGTGCGCCGGCAGCCGCAGCCCCGGACCAGCAGAGCGGATCGGCAACGGGCGGCGTATTTGCGCCGGTGCTGGACACCGAGAATCGGCCGATTACAGCAGGGGGCTTCGTCAAGACTGGTCCCACGATTTTTCAAGACATCTCAGAAAAGGCCGGTCTCACGACCTGGAAGCACACGATGGGCACGCCGCAGAAGGCATATATTCTTGAAACCATTGGCTCAGGTGTGGCGCTCCTCGACTACGACCATGACGGGTGGCTCGACATTTACATGGTCAACGGGTCGACCTTCGATGCAGAAAGTGGCAAGATCAGCCCGCCTCATGCCGCGCTCTTCCACAACAACCACGATGGGACGTTTACCGATGTCGCGGACAAGGCCGGGGTGACGAACGATCGATGGGGGTTTGGAGTTGCTGTCGGCGACTTCGACAATGACGGATGGCCCGATCTCTACGTTGCTAACTACGGCAAGAACCGCCTCTATCACAACAATCACGACGGGACATTCACTGACGTGGGCGAGAAGGCCGGCGTGACTCTCGGCAACTGGTCCACCGGGCCGAGCTTTGGTGACTACGACGGCGACGGGCGGCTAGATATCTTTGTGCCTGGTTATGTGCACTGGGATATGAACAACCTGCCTCTTTCCGGGAACAAAGCGGTCGGCTTCGCGAATTGCTCTTTTCGCGGCGCACAAACCATGTGCGGCCCGCGCGGCCTGCCGGGGGAACCTGACCATCTCTTGCATAACAACGGAGACGGGACCTTTACTGACGTGAGTGAGAAGGCTGGGGTCAACGACAAACGGCGGTACTACGGCTTTTCCTCGACTTTTGTCGACATTGACGACGATGGCAAAGTTGACCTGTTGGTGACTGACGACTCTTCGCCCAACTATCTCTACATCAACAAGGGCGACGGAACATTTCAGGATGCCAGTTTCTATTCGGGGTTTGCGCTAAACCAGGATGCGCGCGAGACCGCGTCGATGGGTTTAGCGGTGGGGGACTACCGGAACAACGGGAAGCTCGATCTCTATACCACGACATTTTCTGACGATTACAAGACTCTGTATCGCAACGATGGTGACGGAAATTTCGTCGATATCACGCCGCAGATGGGTATCGCTGAGCCGACCTACCCATTTCTAAGTTGGGGCACCGAGTTTTTTGACTATGACAATGATGGTTGGAAGGATCTGATGTTTGTTTCCGGCCATGTCTATCCGCAGGTTGACCAGCACAACTGGGGTACGTCGTGGGCCGAGCGGCCTTTGCTGTTCCATAACGTAGGTCACGGCCAGAAATTCGAAGTGATGCCGCCAGTGGAAGGCACGGGCCTCGCCGATGTTCTGCCTGCGCGCGGCGCCGCATTTGGCGATCTGTTCAACGACGGGAAGATTGACGTGGTGATTAACTGCCTCGACCATACGCCGGTGCTCCTGCGCAATGTGAGCGACGATCACAACCACTGGGTGGGGTTGCTGCTGATTGGCGGACCGAAGGGACCGCGGGATGCCATTGGTTCCACGGTCAGACTGACCTCGGGCGGCATTAAGCAGCGGGGCGACGTGATGAGCGGTGGAAGCTTTATGTCTTCGAACGATTTCCGGCTGCACTTCGGACTCGGCGCTGCAACGACGGTGGATAAGGTGGAGATTCGCTGGTCCGACGGAACCAAGGAAAGTTACACGCTGCCTGGCGTGGATCGGTACTACGCTATTCAAGAGGGGAAGGGACTGGTGCCCAGCGTATACGACGCAATTGCGGCTGGACGTGGCGCGAGCAAAACCAGCAGCGCACACACGGGAAAATAGCGACATGCAATCAGCTCAAGAAAGTGAGCAGACGTTCATGGAATCGACTTTTTGGCCCCGGACGAAGAGTACAGCGATGTCCGCGGTGATGGTCGCCGGGATCGTGGTGCTGGGTTGCTGCGCGGCGCAGGGCCAGAATAAGCCCAGCGGACCGGGTCCGCAGCAGGATGCAGCGTCCCTGACTCCCCCTCCGGCATACACCGCGCCGCCGAAAGGGACCCCGCCCGCCGAAGACACGCCTGCACAGCGCGATGCACTAGCCAGACTCAAAATGAAGGCCGAGGCGCATACCGAGTCGGAGCGAGCTGCATACAATGCGGCTGTCTCACCAAGCTATAACTTCCACTACGGTCCAAAGAACCCGTTCCTCCCGGGGAATGTGCAGGTGCAGGGTCAGGGCTTTCTACAGCCGGATGCTTATCCTTCGGCGGAATATTGCGGCACCTGCCATCAGGAGGCCTACAGCGAATGGCGGCAAGCGTTGCACTCAAACGCCTTTCGCACACCCTTCTATCGCGCGAGCGTGAATATCCTTATTCGCGACAAGACACGCGGAATCGCATTTGCCCGCCATTGCGACAGCTGCCACAACCCCATTGGCGTGCTCGGCGCCGCGCTGACAGAAGACTCGAAAGTTGATCGAGCCAAGTTCGACTCCGATGGATTGACTTGCACGACCTGCCACTCCGTCGTGGCTCTCGATTCCACCAACGGCAATTCCAGCGTGGTGATGGGTGTGCCTTCGGCGCTTGTGGATGAGAACGGAAACCGCATCCCCGGCATGGTTTCTTTCGACCAGATTCTTCGCCATCCGGAGCGCCATTCGAAAGCAGTGATGCACGACTTCCTGCGTAAGCCGGAATTCTGCGCAGCCTGTCATAAGGCCAATCTTCCTGCGACGCTCAACGATTACAAGTTCATTCGCGCGTTCACGGCCTACGACGAATGGCAACAATCTAAATTTTCGCAGCGCAATCCCCTCACCTTTTACACGGCGGACTTCACCACTTGCCAGGGCTGCCATATGAAGCGCAATCCTGCATCTTTGCCGGACTATGGCGCCAAGAACGGAACCTTTGCTTCGCACCGGTGGCTGGCCGGGAATACGGCTGTGCCCTTTTACTACGGCTTCGACGATCAACTGAGTAAGACGATTGACTTTCTCCGGTCCGGCAACTACCTCAACGTGGATATTTTCGGCCTGCGCAAGCAAGACGACGAGAAGCTCTATGCCCCGCTTGGGCGCGTGCCTTTCAGTCTGGCACCGAAGGATGTTGTTGAAGCTTACGTCGTCATCCAGAACAAGAATATCGGCCACTCGCTCATCCCTGAGGTTCGCGATCTTTACGAGGCATGGGTAGAGTTCACCGTGAAAGACTCGGCCGGTAACGACATTTACCATAGCGGCTTTTTGAAGCCGGATGGGATGCTGGACCCCCGCGCGCACAGTTTTACGAATCGGCCCGTCACAGATGAAGGCGACTTTGTGGACAACCACAAGGTATGGACGATTCATTCCGTAGCGTATGACAACACGGTTCAGGCCGGCAGATCCGTCCTGGTTCGGTATCAATTCCGCCTTCCTGAAAATATTCACGGAGCCTTCACCGTAACAGCGAAGGTGAATTACCGGCATCTACGCCAGAGTTATCTCAACAACATCTTCGGCAAAGATCATCCAGCCTATCCCGTTGTGGAATTGGCTTCGCGTTCCCGGGTCTTCAACATCGGCCAAAATCAACCTGAGTCTCCAGATCCGGCGGACAACCCCGACTGGATGCGCTGGAACAATCTTGGGATTGCGCTCCTCGACCAGTTCCAATACGCAGAATCCGTGGCCGCGTTCAATGAGGTGGTCAAATTGCGGCATGATTACCCAGATGCCTACACCAACGTTGGGCTTACAGAAATCTCGTGGGAGAAGTTCGGCTCGGCGCGGACGGCAATTCGCAAAGCTTTGACGCTCGATCCGAACAATGCGCGGGCGCTTTACTACGACGGTCTTTTGCAACGGCGCGCAGGCAACACAGCGCAGGAGATTGCCGATTTCCGCAAAGTGGTTGAGTTGTTCCCCGAATCGCGCGATGCCCGTCGCGAATTAGGTATCACCTACTACCAGCAAAAGGACGAGCACAACGCGTTGGAGCAGTTTGAGGCGCTGCAGCGTATTGATCCGGACGACCTGACTGCACACTACAATTTGTCCATTCTGTACCGCCGCATGGGAAGGACCAAGGAAGCAGCCGACCAACAGGCGATGTTCGTTGACAAGAAGGTTGATCCGGGTGCGCCTACATATTCTCTGGACTACTTGCGTCTTCACCCGGAAATCTCAACGGAGAGCATTCCGTGGCACATCCACTCAGACATTGCCTCTGATTCGGAAGGGACAGAGCATGGCAAGTAAGAATGTCCTGCCGCCGATTAGACTCAATCGAATTGCGGCAAACTTGCTCGGGCTCTGCGTGCTGGCAATGCCGAGCATGGTGCATGCGGCAAATGAATGTCCCTGGTTGAATGAAGCAACCGCATCCGGTCTGCTGGGAGGCAGCGCGGTGGGTGAGTTTGCCGGCGTGGCAGGTCAGCCGGCCGTCTGTACCTTCACGCAACACGAGGCAGGCGGG
Source organism: Occallatibacter sp. (assembly GCA_035487015.1). Lineage (GTDB taxonomy): Bacteria > Acidobacteriota > Terriglobia > Terriglobales > Acidobacteriaceae > Telmatobacter. Next base: position 49,808 of record DATHMP010000045.1, read on the forward strand.
ACTCGAACGCTTCAGATCACCATTGAGGTCGCGACAGATCCCCATTCGCGCTTGGCAGCGCTCATTCAGAGTTGTGGAACGCGGACGGAACCGCTGACCGCGATTGGCAATGAGTCCGTGGCATGCGCGTTAGATCCCCGTCGAAAGACGTTGGGAGAGCGCGCATTCGGACGGGTCCGCGATCAGGTCTTTACGATCACTCTGAGCTCTTCGCTGAAAGGTGACCCTGTGTTGAACGAGGACGCTCTGAAAACAAGGATCTACACGGCGGCAGAACAGGTAGCCGGCAATCTTTTCTAAAAGCCCGATGCAATGAAGAACTCCGGAGCTGGCGAGCCAACCCCGGAGTTAGTGATGATGCGGCTATTCGTTGTCGTAAAAACGGAACAGCGAGAAGAGATCGCCGAGTGCAGGACTATTGACCGGCACGTCCATACCCGAGTTTTACGTTGAGCTTTTGAGCAATTCGGTGCGCCTGTTTGGAGAATTTCCGCTTTTCATCCAACAGTCTTAACCACCCACGTTAACGTCCGTTGAATGTAAAGCGAGACCCCGGGTTGAACAGAATTGGCGTCGATTCTGGTTGAGCGCGGCTTGTCCTCGAGAGCGGCGCCAATCGAAGTCAGGAAACACCCGGGCGGGGATTTGGAGTTTGCCCCGCTTGCGGGCAGAGACGCACGAGAAAGTACACTGGATTCTTAGTTGACCGGAAAAGGGGGTCCCGAACGTGCGGAAAAAGAACGCGACAAGACGTGAATTCCTTCTCAGTGGGGGCGCCACTCTGACAAGCGTGATCGCCTCGTCTCCGCTTTTGGCTTCTGCCGCGTTTTCGGACTCATCTGTAGATGCCGGGCTCCGAGGAGCCGATCCGATTGCCGGACCGAAGCGGCTACGCGGCCTGATGATCGATGCGGCGCGGGTTCCGGAAGAACTTGAATACTACAAGCGAGTCATAGAATTTTGCGCGGACTGGGAATTCAATGCCCTGCACTTCCGGCTGGCAGACGACCAAGGGAGCGCGATGCGCTTCGCTTCGGTTCCCGGCCTCTTGCTGCATCCCCACGCGTTCGCGCCGGAAGAGTTGAAAGATCTGGTGACCTTTGCACAGAAGCACGGCGTGGATCTGATTCCGGAACTGGAAGCTTTTGGTCATACCGGGTACATCACGCGTTCGCCGCAATTTGCGCACCTTCTGGACGACGAACCGAGCGGCTCTTCAGAGTTCACGGGCGTGATCCCGGTCGCTTCGGAGACCCTGGAGCTGTTCAAGAAGCTATTCGGCGAGGTAGCATCCGTTTTCCCTTCGGTTTATCTGCATGGGGGCTGCGATGAAGTGAACTGGGGCGGCTCCGAGTTGTCGCGCAAAGCTCTCACAAAAAAAGACCGCGCACAGATTTGGGCGGAATATCTCAACTCACTGAATCAGGTTGCGGTGGGGCTTGGAAAGCAGTTCATCGTGTGGGGCGATTTTGTTTTGCACAAGGAGCCGAAGATTCTCCCCCAACTGAACAAGAACATCCTCATCATGGATTGGAATTACCGGGACACGGACACTGCGAAGATCCAGCAAACGCTGGCGCTCATTCAAACGAACGGGTCGCGCGGTATCGGCGCTCCCGGTCTGATCAGTTACAGGTGGGGACCAAGGCCCGGAACCGAACAGCTGGGAAATATCGGCGCCTTCGCCGACGTGTATCTCGCGGCGGAAAACCCCGGCTCGCTCGGGGCAATCCTGACAAACTGGGTGCCTAGTCGTTACCTGCAGAATTCCATCTGGGATGGCTTCGCTTATGCAGCTGTGGCCTTCACACAAGGGTCTGCGATTGCCGCGGACATGGCATTTCGGAGATTTGTGGAAAAGCACTATGGCGCTGAGTGGAACGATCTCTGGAAGGAAGCATTTCATCTGACCTACGACGCAGCGCCCCAGGTGAAGGGGTGGGAAACTGCATCTGGAAGTCCTCCCCTGCGGGCTCCTTGGAGCAGCGATGAAGAGTTTGCGGCCGTGCTGAAGGATCGAACTCCGCGAAAAGTTCCATTTGCACAAATTCGCAACCTCCTGGAGCGACTTAAGCCGACGGTTAGAAGAAACCAGGCTGACTTTGAGGCCTTTGCGCTTTCAGCACAGTATCTGGAACAGGTGTTTTGGCGCGACGAAAGTGCGATCGAATGCTCCAATCGCAATCCGCTCACCGAGGATGACGCGGGCAAAGTGGCACGGTCCATCGCAGATCGTGACCATGCGATGGCAGAGGCGCTTACAAGGGACTGGGATCGAGGGAGGTTTGCCGATTCGCCCGCAAAATCGAGCCCACTGTTTGGCTTTCAGCCCAAAGATCAGCTGCTTTTCCGTTGGGGGCAGGCCGCAAGTTATTCCGCGTCGTTGGCCACCAACCCTCGCCGCTTTTATCAGCTCGTAAAGTCCTCTGCGTAGGACCAAGAACTCCCGAGAAACTGCATGCTGATCCCGGAAATTTCATCGAACAAGGCGCCCGTCGTTCACATCGCGGAGAGCCGCCGGGCGATGGGTCAAGCGGCAGCCGCGGGCATTGCTCGCGAAATTCGTACCCGACTCGATCAACAGCCTGGAGTGCGCATGGTATTTGCTGCCGCGCCAAGCCAGAGCGAGATGCTGGCAGCTCTTGTTGAAGAGGAAAATATCTCCTGGGATCGCGTGACTGCTTTCCAGATGGATGAATACATTGGCCTGCCGGCCGGCTCGCCGCAACGCTTTGGGGTCTGGCTGCAAAAGGCGATCTTCGAACAACTGCCTTTCGAGGCGGTGTTCCTGATGGAGCCGGGCGAGAATCCCGCGCAGGCTGCGGGCGCCTATGCCGTTCGCCTGAACGAGGCGTCCATCGATATCGTTTGTTGCGGAGTTGGCGTCAACGGCCATCTTGCTTTTAATGATCCGCCCGCAGATTTTGAAGATCCGCTGACTGTGAAGCTTGTGGAGCTCGATGCGAAATGCCGGCAGCAGCAGGTGGATGACCAATGTTTTGAGGCACTGAGCGAAGTTCCCATGCACGCACTGACGATGACTATACCGGCGCTCCTGGCGGCGGAAGCCATCTTTTGCACGGTGCCCGGTGCACTGAAAAGAGATGCAGTTCGATGCGCGCTTCAAGGGCCAATTGACTCGGCATGTCCCGCATCTGCGCTACGCCTGCATCCGCGGTGCTCAATTTATCTCGACCTGGAATCCGCCGCAGATCTGTCTGAATAACGCTTGGCAATCTGGATATATTCAATCGGTAGACCTGTAACGAAGAAGGACGCCGCAATACGAGGATCGGAGCAATGGAAACAACTCTACGCGGCAAGGATCCTGGCACGGGCAAGACCATCGAGGTCCGTTGCAGGGAGGGCCGAGTCATTGCGATCGAAGAGGCCGATAGCCAGGAGACCGGATGGCTCATTCCGGGCCTGATCGATCTCCAGGTCAACGGATATCGCGGCGATGACTTCAACTCAGACACACTCGACATTGACGCGATTCAACGGCTGGCCCGGAATTTGCTCGCAGAAGGCGTGACGACGTTTTTGCCGACGCTTGTTACCGCCTCTGAGGAGAAGATCCTGCACAACCTTCGCGTGATCGGCGCGGCGCGCCAGCATGATCCCCTGCTGCGTCACATGATCCCCTACGTTCACATCGAAGGTCCGCATATTGCAGCTGAGGATGGACCGCGTGGCGCACACTCGGTCGAGCATATTCGCCCACCTGACTTGAACGAATTCAAGCGCTGGCAGGCGGCGAGCGGCAACCTGGTTGGGATGGTGACGCTATCGCCCCACTATGCGCAGGCGCCGGAATACATTTGTGAAGTTGCTGCGCTCGGAGTCCACATTTCGCTTGGTCACACTGGAGCCAACGCGGGACAAATCCTTCGTGCAGTGGATGCCGGTGCGCGATTGAGCACGCATCTCGGGAACGGCGTGGCGGGCATGTTGCCGCGGCATCCGAATCTGATCTGGGCGCAGCTGGCAGAAGATCGACTCACGGCCTCGTTTATCGCCGATGGTCACCATTTGCCGGTGGATACGCTCATTTCAATGCTGCGCGCCAAGACGGTGGCACGAGCGGTCCTCATTTCCGACCTTGTGGCTTTGGCGGGCCTCTCGCCGGGAGACTACGAATCTCCCGTTGGAGGCAGGGTTTGTCTGCATCCGGATGGCCGGCTGAATCTTGCCGGAACGGATTACCTTGCAGGAGCAACCGCGACGATGAAAGATGCCCTCACGCATGTAGTGGTCAATGCCGGATTTAGCCTTTCGGAGGCCGTGGGGATGGCGACAGGCAACCCGGGCCGCTTTGTCGGAAACCGCGGTGTGCTCCGAGTGGGGGCTCGTGCCGATCTCGTGACCATCTGTTGGGACGAGAGTAGCTCCAAATTGACGACTTCGGATGTCTTTGTACTGGGGCAGGATTTGCTGAAACTCTCTCATTAAAGGGAGAGTTTGCACCTGGAACCCCGTTTGTCGGGGGCGGCCACGAAAAAGCATCGGAATTCGAGCAATTTTTTCTTATTCCGAACCCTGTTTCGCGCCCGAATTCGTCATCCAAGCGATTGTGATGACGACAGGTTCTCTGGAGCAGGTTGCTGAAATTCGCCGTGAACTCGATTCGCTCCGCGCACGCGAAAATCTGTTGATCCAAATCGATGCGGAAAACTCCGCCGCCAGCGATCCGGCCCGGATCACCTTGAATGCTGCACAACTTCTCGGCCGGCATCTCAAAGTGAACCGCTGTGCCTTTGCCGAAGTCCATTATGACCAGGACAGTCTTACGGTCATTGGAAATTTTGTTGACGGCTTACCATCAATGATTGGCGACTACACTCTCCATCAGTTTTCCAATTCGGCTTATGAGTTGCTGGTTACCGGTCAACCCTTCATTGTCGAAGATTCCGAATTCGACACGCGTTGCGCCAGCGGGATTGAGAATTTCCGTTCCGCCGGCGTGAGAGCGACCATCTCATGTCCGCTGATGAAAGAAGGCCGGCTGACCGCGATTCTCGCTGTGCACTCCCTGCAACCGCGCCGTTGGAATCATGAGGAAACGACACTGGTTGCCTCGGTTGCGGCACGCTGCTGGGAGTCGCTGGAGCGCGTCCGCGTTCTCCGCGCCCTCGAAGCGGATCGCGAAGAACTGCACCGCAAATCTGATGAAATCAGCCGCCAACACGCCGAACTCAAGACCATCTATGACACGGCTCCCATCGGCCTGGCCTATTTTGATCTTGACGACTACCACTACCGCCGTTTGAACGATCGTCAGGCCGCGTTTTTCGGCCTTAAACCGGAACAGGTCCTCGGCAAGACCCTCACTGAAATGGCGCCAATCCCGGGATTGCGCGAGCTATTCGACCAGGTCGCACAAGGAGAACCGGTCGTCAACTTCCCGCTTGAAGGCACACTCGTAACGGACCCTGGCGAGTATCGCTACTGGGCGGTGAGTTATTCCCCGGTTCACGGACCAGACGGCGCCATTCAGGGAATCACTGCTGCTTCGCAAGAAATCACGCAGCAGAAGAAAGCGGAACGAGCACTGGTCCAGTCAGAGAAGCTCGCTGCGGTCGGCAGGCTTGCCGCTTCGATTGCCCACGAGATCAATAATCCGCTGGAGGCAGTGACAAACCTTCTGTATCTCGCCCGGTACAGCAGCGACCTTGCAGAGATCCGGAGTCTGCTTGATACGGCGGATGGCGAGCTCCGCCGTGTCTCTGCCATTACCGCACAAACGCTGCGCTTCCACCGCCAGTCCAGCAGCCCGCAGGAAAGCGATACAGCCGCGCTGGTCAATGAGATCCTCAAGATTTCTTTGAGCCGAATGCGCAACGCCGGTACGAAGCTCTCGACGCGGCTCCGGGCGAAGCGGGCATTGCGGTGCTTCGATGGCGAAATCCGACAGGTCCTGGCCAACCTGATCGCCAACGCGCTCGATGCGATCAACTCTTCTTCCGGAAGCCTTATCATCCGCACCCGCGAAGCCACCCGCTGGTCTACGGGGGAGCGCGGCATCGTGTTCACAGTTGCCGATTCCGGCACAGGCATCGCAAAGGAGACGGCAAATCGGGTATTCGAGCCGTTCTTTACGACGAAAGGAACAATCGGCACCGGACTCGGGCTATGGGTGAGTAAAGAAATCATCACCCGCCATCAGGGCTCAATTCGCCTGCGCTCCAGCCAATCCGCCCGACACCACGGCACGGTGTTTTGCCTGTTTCTGCCATTTGATCCTGTGAAGCGTTGAGTTCTGCTACCCGCGCCTCACGAAAACAGTTCGTTGACCTTTTCGGCCAAGAACGGACATTGACCTTGAAGGGGCGCAGTTGACCATTCTCCTGAATCGGTGCCTTGCATCCAACTGCATTGAGGTTTGAGACGATGTCCGACCTATATACCTTGCAGGATCCGACGAAGCAATACCCGTTGCCCAAATTCAAACATCAGCCGCAGCGAGCTCCTGGCTCGGATCGCAAGATGAGGCCCAAAGCCGATCACGGCGAAGAATCCTATCGCGGAAGTGGACGTCTACCGAATCGCAAGGCGCTTGTGACAGGCGGTGATTCTGGAATCGGACGAGCCGCGGCGATTGCATTTGCTCGTGAAGGTGCAGATGTGGTGATCAATTACCTTCCGAGCGAAGAAAGTGACGCTCAAGAAGTGGTCGGCCTGATCGAAGCGGCCGGACGCAAAGCCTATGCGATTCCGGGGGATCTCGGGAACGAGGCTTTTTGCAAAAAACTCGTTCAACAGGCCTCAAAAAAACTTGGTGGGCTGGATATCCTGGCGGCGGTGGCCGGGAAACAACATGCGGTCGAAAAGATCGCTGACATTACGACGAAACAACTCGAAGAGACTTACAAAGTGAATGTGTTTGCACTTTTCTGGCTCTGCAAAGCCGCGCTGCCCCATATGCCGAAGGGGGCTTCCATCATTACCACGGCATCGATTCAGGCGACCCACCCCAGCCCAAGCTTGCTCGACTATGCTCCAACCAAAGCGGCAATTCTGGCCTTTACGCGTGCCCTGGCACGACAGGTTGCAGGGGATGGCATTCGGGTAAATTGCGTAGCGCCGGGTCCAGTTTGGACACCGCTCCAAACGAGTGGCGGCCAGCCAGATAAGAAGATCCCAGCATTTGGTACCGAAACCCCCATGAAGCGCCCTGGACAGCCTGTCGAAATGGCTCCTCTCTATGTTCTGTTGGCGTCACAAGAGTCCAGCTACGTGACGGGCGAGGTGTATGGAGCAACCGGGGGCTTGGAGATTTCGTAAACGGCACTTCGTTCTTTCGCCCAAGCCATTTAGAACGTGATCCGTTCTAGGCAGCGACTTGCATCCAACCACAAAGAAGCGTGACCCGAAGATTCGCGGTGCAGAACGTGAAGCATGACCAAAATATCAAAGACGCGACTGCCAGCTACGAAGCATGGATGCGCAGTTGTGCGCCCGTAATTCCATCAGACCTTCGACGGAAGCACGAACTGATGAGAGAAAGTCCGTTTGGATTCCTCAGAGGGACGTTCTACAGGTGGGCTCAATTGTGGCCATCCGTGGGCGGCGATCTCTGCGATGCGCCGAAAGTTCTCTCAGTCGGCGACCTGCATGTCAACAGTTTTGGCACTTGGCGAGATGCGGAGGGCCGGCTTTGTTGGGGCGTCGATGATTTTGACGAAGCCTACCCGCTGGCATACACCAACGATCTCGTCCGCCTGGCAGCCAGCGTAAAAATTGTGATTGATGCGGAAGGACTTTCTATCAAACTGAAAGACGGATGTAACGCGATCGTCGATGGATATTCGGAGTGCCTTGCGGAAGGCGGCCAACCTGTGGTTCTTGCCGAACGCGAGCAGAAACTCGGTGAGCTCGGAGTTGACAGTTTCAAACCACCTTCCCACTTCTGGGAAAAACTGAACCAACTACCCGCCGTCCGCCAACCCCTGGCGAAAGATCTCAAGCGCGCGCTCGAGAGGACCTTGCCGGAAACGGGTATCGACTACAAAGTCGTCCGTCGGCAGGCTGGTCTGGGCAGCCTGGGGCAGGAACGATTCGTAGCGATCGCCAAATGGCAGGGCGGCTTCATCGCGAGAGAAGCCAAACTGATGGTCCCTTCGGCGTGCGCGTGGATGAATGATAAAGTCGGAAAAAAACAGCCATGGTATGAAAGAGCAATAAGTTCAGCTGTCCGATCCTCCGACCCCTTCCAGGTGGTCGATGGATCGTGGCTTATCCGTCGTTTGTCGCCGGACTCAAACCCGATCGATATTCAAACCATGTCGACGCACAGCGATGAGGAAACTCTCCTGAAGGCGATGGGTTCAGAAGCGGCCAACGTACATTTGGGGACGGAAGCGCAAACCAAAAAGATCTTAAAGGACCTGAAAATGCGGAAGCGTGCCTGGCTGCTCGACGCCGCTGTGCGAATGGCAAAACTTCTTGAAAAAGAATGGAAGCGCTACAGAAAGATTTGACTAAAGCGCTTCGCATTGTTGAATTGCTGGCTCAGCCATCCTACGGAGGCAAGGAAGCGTTACGGGTCTACCCTGAGGACCCACGTGTCTGCTCGGGGACGCCTGTGAGATGTCGTGATTCCGCCAATGGGGGCAGCTTAAGTCCCGTCCTGGGTGCATGATTTCGCAGGCATAATCCCCACGTCGGTTTTCAAGTTTGGGAATCGATCTCCAACGGATCACCGATATGCTAACGTGTTCTTACACCCGGCTTGCTTAAGGGGTTCGGCGGCTTGAGGGTTCTAGCGTCAGCAAATGTGGACCGCCGCCTTCTAATGCGTACCGCGTGAGGGTGGATGGGAATCCAAGTTGCTCTGAAGCATCGGACTCGGTATCGATACGAGAAGGCGGTTTTGCTGGGTCCGCAGACCATTCGTTTGCGTCCCTCTCTGCATTGCCGCACCCCGATTCTCAGCTACTCCCTCGATATCAGGCCGGCGGACCATCTCCTGATCTGGCAACTCGATGCTTCCTCAAACCAGCAGGCCCATGTTCAGATTCCGAAAAAGACCAGCGAATTCGTGGTCGAAGTGAATCTCGTTGCAGAACTGTCTCCTCTCAACCCCTTCAATTTCCTCCTGGATCCTGCAGTCGAACGGTATCCATTTCAATATGCGCCTGAGGTAGCAAGGGACCTCTATCCCAGTTTGTTCATTGATCCTCCCAGCCCACTGCTTCGCACCTTTCTTGAAAGCTGCCGAAATCAGCAGATCAGTTCGGTAGATCTTTTATTGAGGGTGAATCGCAGGGTGCGGGACGAGATTGCGTACGTCACGCGCCTTGAGCATGGGATCCAATCGTCCGAAGATACGCTCCAAAAGCGTTCGGGGTCTTGTCGTGATTCCGCGTGGCTGTTGGTGGAATGTCTGCGGAACCTGGGTATTGCTGCGCGGTTTGTCTCTGGTTATCTGATTCAGCTTGCGGATGCCGATGGGGAATTGAATGCGGCGGATAGGGCTCCGCAATCCGACTCCGCCGAACTCCATGCGTGGACCGAGGCGTTTTTGCCAGGGGCCGGGTGGATCGGACTGGATCCCACCTCCGGTCTTCTCACCAGCGAAGGGCACATCCCGCTGGCGTGCGCCTCGAGCCCTGCACAAGCTGCTCCGATTACGGGCACCGCAGAACCGGCAGGCACGGAGTTCAGCTACGAGATGTCTGCTTGCCGCTTGGATGACTTGCGTCCGCTGTCTCCAGCGAATGCAGAAGACCAGTGGTACCGGGTGCGACAGCTTGCTTCTCGCGTCGATGCCGAGCTTGAGGCGCATGATGTCCGGCTGACCATGGGCGGCGAGCCTACCTACGTCGGCATCGATGATCCCGGAAGCCCTCAATGGAATATCGACGCCCTCGGAGATGCCAAGCGTCAGCGTGGCCTCGCTCTTATCAGGGCGCTTCGCGAAAAAATGGCGCCGGGTGGGCTGCTTCACTATGGACAGGGAAAGTGGTATCCGGGCGAGGAATTGCCTCGGTGGGCGCTCAGTTGCTTCTGGCGCCGGGATGGCGTTCCTGTGTGGGAAGACTCGAGCCTCATTGCGCTCGACAATCATGATTATGGATTTAAGCCCAGCGACGCTCTAAGGTTTATGCGTGCTCTCTCGCGCCGTCTCCAGGTAACGGCCGACAACATTCTTCCAGCTTTCGAGAAGGATGCGCCCGCAACCGAACCTGCCGGGTACATTCTGACCATTCGGCGGAGGCAACCGGAGGGAGTTCTGCGCTGGTCCAGCCAGTGGTGGTTTCCGCCGGTTGAGTCCATTAAGCTGATACCCGGTGAGTCTCCAATCGGCTTCCGCATTCCTACCGAAACTGTCCCTTGGATTGCCTCCGACGAGATTCACTACACTTTGGATTATGCGCCGTTTGCCGATCGGGTCATGCTGCCATTAGAAAAATCAAGGCGTATGGATCTCTTTGATTCCGATCCGGAGCCAGACCCGCTTCCTCCTATCGTTCGAGCCAACGATGACGCGCACGAATTAACTCGGCCGGCTCTTTGCCTGCAGATCCGTGACGGCCGCCTCCATGTTTCGCTGCCCTACGTACCCATTCTCGCGGATTATCTCGACCTGGTGAGCGCGGTTGAGGATACATGCAGCCACTTGCAGATGCCAGTCTGGATCGAAGGCTACGCTCCGGCTCCCGATCCGCGGCTGCGCTCATTCAGCGTGACACCCGATCCCGGAGTTTTGGAAATCAACCTGCCGCCCGCACAAAATTGGGATGAGTTGGAGCAGATCAACCTGTTGCTCGATCACGAGGCACGCCAAAATCGATTGGTCTCTGAGAAGTACAGCTTCAGCGGCAATTGTGAGGCTACCGGGGGTGGAAGCCACATCGTAATCGGCGGAGCCACCGTCGAAGACAGCCCTATCCTGCGAAGACCGGATCTGCTTCGCAGCATGATTGCGTTCTGGCAGAATCACCCGTCGCTGTCTTATCTATTTTCAGGAATGTACGTGGGTCCTACGAGCCAATATCCGCGGGTGGATGAAGCGCGCATGGATGCTTTGTACGAGTTGGAGCTTGCATTCCGACATTTGCCGACGACGGATTGTCCGCCGCACGTTGTCGATGGGCTATTTCGAAACCTGCTTGCAGATGTGACGGGGAATACGCATCGCGCCGAGTTTTGCGTGGACAAACTGTTCCCGCCAGAAGGACTTGGCCTTCGCTTGGGTCTGCTCGAACTGCGTGCCTTCGAAATGCCGCCGAATATGCGCATGGGCCTGTTGCAGATGCTGCTTGTGCGCGCGCTTGTCTGTTCTTTCTGGAAACAGCCCTTCGTTGGGAGTCTTGTTCGCTGGGGATCAGTGTTACACGACCGCTTCATGCTTCCTCATTTTGTCCATCAGGATTTCTGCGAGGTGCTCGATTGCCTGCGGCGATCCGGTTTTGACTTTGAAAAAGATTGGTTCGCACCGCATTTTGAATTTCGCTTTCCAAAGATTGGGTCTATCAGCGCAGGCGGAGTGGAAGTGGAGCTACGGCGGGCCCTCGAACCGTGGAATGTACTGGCAGAAGAAGCAGCATCTGGCCGGACGGTTCGAAACGTCGACTCGTCCGTTGAGCGTATCCAAGTGAAGGTCTCTGGGCTATCCCCGGATTCTCGATACGTAGTGGCGTGCAATGGACGGCGTATACCTCTTCAGCCCGCTTCTGAAGCCGGGGTCGCGGTCGCCGGCGTACGATTCCGCGCACGCAAACTGTCAGCTACCATGCATCCGACAATTCCTGTGCATTCGCCGCTTACCTTCGCACTGATGGATCTTCCTACCGGACGGTCTCTGGCCGAATGTGCTTACCGCGTGGAGCCGCCCGAAGGTCGCGATTACACCGCTCGCCCGTTGGATGCCAGTGAGGCGTCGGTACGACGACAGGAGCGCTTTACAATCATCCGGCCGGTTGTCCAAATGGCGATACCTGACGAGGAGATCAACGCGACGTTCCCGGGCACTCTGGATCTGCGCATTCCTGCATCGAACCGGAGCGTCCGCATCGAGGCAAAGGAGCATTTGCCATGACGGTCGATCTCTACCAGACTCCGCTGCGCTACGGGGCGGCGTACGACGAGTTGTCGGAAGACGGTGTGAATCCCCGGCCTCATTGGGCAAATCTGATCGAATCCCTTCGTGCCATTGGGCCCGAGGAGTTGGGCCAACGCTGCCTCAGGGCCGAGCGCCGAATTCGCGAGAACGGCATTACCTATAACATCTACAACGATCCTCAGGGTGCAAACCGTCCCTGGGAGATCGACATAGTCCCATTCTTGATTGCCGCCGAAGAGTGGCGATACATCGAAGACGGGATCGTTCAGCGCGCCAAGCTGCTGAGTTTGATTCTTGAAGATCTTTACGGATCTCAATCCCTGATCAAGAGCGGTCATTTCCCAGCCGAGCTTCTCTATGCCAATCCCGCATTCCTGCGGCCGATGGTAGGTGTGCGCGTTCCTTCGCATGCCTATCTTCACATGCTCGCTGTTGACCTTGCCCGCTCGCCCGATGGGCAATGGTGGGTGCTCTCAGATCGAACGCAAGCTCCCTCAGGCAGTGGATATGCGCTTGAAAATCGAACAATTGTGTCCGATGTTCTGCCCAACGTTTTCAGCGGCTCGAATGTTTTGCGACTCGCGCCGTTTTTCCGCGCACAGCGGGATGCGCTTGCTTCGCTGGCGGCGCGCAGCAATCCGCGCATCGTCCTGTTGACTCCCGGCCCTCACAATGAAACTTACTTTGAGCATTCCTACATCGCGCGCTACCTGGGTTTCGCACTGGTTGAGGGAGCAGACCTCACCGTGCGCGATCGATGTGTCTTCCTTAAAACTGTCGACGGATTGGAGCGCGTCGACGTAATTCTGCGAAGGGTCGACGACAGCTTCTGTGATCCGCTCGAGTTGCGCAGCGACTCACTTCTCGGCGTTCCTGGCCTTGTCGATGCCGTGGTCGCTGGCAACGTGCAGGTGGCCAATGCTCTTGGCAGTGGTGTGATCGAGACGGCTGCCGTAATGCCATTTCTCCCTGGACTCTCGAGGCACCTAACGGGGGAAAGTCTCAAGCTCCCTTCTGTTGCCACCTGGTGGTGCGGCCAGTCGTATGCTTTTGACTGGGTGATGAACCATCTTGATTCAGTCGTCCTAAAGCCGGCGTTTCCGTCCCGCGGAATGGAGCCGGTGTTTGCCGCGGAGCTGAAGCCAGCAGATAGGAGCAAACTCACCGTGCAGATGAAGGCATTCCCTCATGAATACGTAGCGCAGGAACAGATTGTCTTATCCACCGCTCCGGTCTGGGGTAACGGCCACCTTTACTCGCGCAGCGCCGTACTTCGAGCCTACGTTGTCAACACGGGCCTTGGCTGGAAGGCGATTCCAGGCGGCCTCGTGCGGGTCGCGGAAGCGGAAGGGTCGGTCGTTTCGATGCAGCGTGGGGGACACAGCAAGGACGCGTGGGTTCTCTGGGATGACCCAGTGGACACGTTCAGCCTGCTGCACCCGCGAAACCAACCGGTGGACCTGCGTCGCGGGTCGCCTGATGTGCCCAGCAGCGTAGCCGATAGAGTTTTCTGGCTGGGAAGATACGTCGAGCGGGCCGAAAACACCACGCGAATCGCACGGTCGATCATTTCTCGTGTGCGTCGAGCGGATCCGGCGGAACTCGCGTGCCTGGTCCGCTTACACACTTGTTTGAGATCAAGACATAGCAAACTTCCCAAGGCAAGAAAGAGGCGTGCGACGCCGATGGAGTTGGAGCAGGAGCTTATCTCCGTGGTCTCCGATGTGAAGCGCACGGATAGCCTTGCGTTCATTCTTTCCGAGGTATCCCGCGTTGGCACCAGCGTCCGCGAACGATTGTCGGCCGATATGATGATTCTCATCGGCCAATTGCGCAACTCTCTTGAGACAGCGCGGGATACACAGTTTCCCGAGTATCCGGCAACACTCACGCTTTGCCTCGAGCTGCTCTCGGCGTTCTCCGGAATGGAGCGCGAAAACATCAATCGTGGTTTGGGATGGCTATTCATGAGCATCGGCCGGCGCCTTGAGCGCGCCATCTATCTCACCCGTTTGCTGCGGCAAATCACTCTTCCGCTTGGTGAGCAGGACTGGCCGCTGCTGGAATGCCTGCTCGAAGTAGGAGACAGTACGATGACCTACAGGACTCGCTATTACACCACCCTTCAGCCAATGGCTGTGTTGGACGTTTTGATGGCAGATGAAAGCAATCCACGGGCATTAGATTTTCAACTTTCGCATCTTGTGGATCTCTATCAGAAACTTCCCCGGCATATGGCAGACGATCTTGAAGCCATGCGCGACGCTCTTGCGATGCTGCGCAGTTTCGATTTGCGCACGTTCAGCTACAGTCTGCCCACGCTTCCCTCCAAGGCCAAAAGTTCCGAAGGCCTGGTGCGGCTCGAGAGCTTTCTGGGAAACCTGGAACGATTGCTTCCCTCGTGGTCCGATAACTTGTCGAGTCACTATTTCAGTCACGCGCGCACGCTGCCGATCAGCATAGGCCTATGATTTACAAGATCGTTCACCGGACGACTTATAAATACAAATACCCCGTGTCAGTGGGCAGCCATGTCGCGTGCCTCAAGCCCCGCTCACTGCCTCGTCACCGCCTGGAACAAAGCGAACTGCATATTGAGCCGAAACCAGCCATCATGGTCGAGCGGTTAGATTATTTCGGCAACCACCAATCCTTCTTTACCATTGAAGAGCCGCATGAGGAACTGGTGGTTGAATCGCGAAGCCGGGTCGTGATGGCAGAGAATGCACGAGAGCTGCATCTTGAATCACCTCCCTGGGAGGAAATAGTCAAGGGCATGCTAGAAAACCTCACTCCCGAGGCGCTTGAGGCCTACCAGTTCCGCTTTGAGTCTCCACGAATCCGGCTTCGACCAGAGTTTGCCCGCTATGCACAACAGTCCTTCACACCGAAGCGGCCGATGGTTGAGGCGTTGTTGGATTTGACGACGCGCATTCACCAAGACTTTCGTTTCGATTCAAAAGTCACTACAGTCCGAACTCCGATCGAAGAGGTATTCCGGAAAAAGCGAGGCGTTTGCCAGGATTTCGCACACATCCAGATTGCTTGCCTTCGCTCGATCAACCTGCCCGCACGTTATGTGAGTGGGTATCTGCGCACCTACCCACCTCCTGGCCAACCTCGCATGGTGGGTGCCGACGCATCCCATGCGTGGTTGTCAGCTTTTTGTCCCGGAATCGGTTGGATCGATGTTGATCCGACCAATGATGTAGTTCCCTCCACGGGCCATGTCACGATTGCCTGGGGCCGCGACTTCGGGGATGTGAGCCCTCTACACGGGCTTATTCTTGGAGGCGGTGCTCATAGCCTAAAAGTCGGAGTCGACCTCGAAGCAGTCGAGTCCTGATCGCCGCTATCAGCCGGGAATTGCAGCTTCCTCCTCCTCAGAGACGACAAAAAAACTGAGCAAGTCCGCTCGTCCGAAGGAGGTTGTCATGGCAACATCCGATGCGTCGCGGCCGGTTGCCATTAAAATGCGGCCCAACCTTGGTACATTGTTTCGAGCATCAAATGTCCACCAGCGATCTTCAAGATAAACTTCGAACCAGGCGCTGAAATCCATGGGCAAGCGCAGGGGTACACCGATGTCTCCGAGATAGCCGGTCGCATAGCGCGCCGGAATGTTCAGCGCTCTACAGATGGCGATGGCGAGGTGCTGGTAGTCGCGACACACGCCAACCTGCTCTGTGTAAACATCGAGGGCGGTTTTCGTCGGCCGCGCCTGTTGGTAGTCGAACGCGATTCGATCGTGCACCCAATCGCAGATTGCCTGCACACGGCCCCATCCAGGCTGCACATTGCCAAAAAGATCACAAGCGATGTCTGAGAGGCGATCCACTTCGCAGTAACGGCTGTTCAACAAGTACATGAGCACTTCATCGGGCAACTCGCCAACCGGCACTTCGCGAGCCGACAAGTCCACTTCATCCGGCTCGTCGGTGTGCTGAATCAGAGTTGAACATGAGAGACGTAACAATCCCGCAGGCGCAACGAACCGCGAGCAGCGGTTTCCAAAGCTGTCAATGTAGTGGGTAACTTTGATCTCCGGCTCCGTGATCACCTCATCCGGTTCCCGGAGATTCTGCGCGCGAGAAGGGTGGACACTGAGGAGCGCAACCATGGCGACACTGCTCGGAATGTGAAACTGGATGTCGTATCCAAGTCGGATCAACATGTTGGACCTCACCATCTTATTGGGAAAGAGATATCTTCAATGGAAATGAGAAGCCCAATTTCGGTCATCTCATCGGGTTGGATGCCTTGAATTGCGGGAACGCGCCAAAATGTCAAGATTTGCGAGTTCCGCGAACCTTGCAACCCATTTTGAACGACAGCTGTGATCCGTTCATCCGATTTTCGTCACAACGACGGGTCTGCTTACAAGATCTACCTTGAAGTTGCCAACCGTCCAATTCTGAGTAAATGCTCTCTGTCGGGTGCCAGTACTGGCCAGTGATTCAACTGGAGACGATCGGCGGGTTGACACTCAATCGGTGGGCGCTCTACCCTGATAGCGACACGAGCACCTTTTGGCTATATGCCCAGAATGACACAATCTTCTCCAGCCCGCATCCACTGTTGCTGCCTTTGTTGCAGCCTGCGGGCTTGTGTCTTAGAGAACTGACCGAGATTCGGTATTCTCTCATGACCCACCCGCTGCCATAGGCCGGGTGGGTTTTTGATTTACTCATCAAATAAATTCAACCAGCGTTTCAAGGAGGAAGAGTAACGATGTCACTGCGAATCAATGACCTCGCACCGGATTTTGAGGCAGAAACCACCCAAGGCCCAATCCGCTTTCACGAGTGGGTTGGCGACGGTTGGGCCGTATTGTTCTCGCACCCCAAAGACTTCACGCCCGTTTGCACAACCGAGCTTGGCGCGGTGGCAGGTCTGGAAAAGCAATTCGAGCAGCGCGGCGCCAAGGTGATCGGACTCTCCGTCGATCCAGTTTCGAACCACAGCAAATGGGCATCCGACATCAAGGAAGTCGGGGGGCATGCCGTGAATTATCCGCTCATTGGCGATCCGGAGCTAAAAGTTGCGAAGCTTTATGACATGCTTCCTGCAGACGCCGGCGAAAGCAGCGACGGTCACACTCCGGCTCAAAACGCACCGGTGCGCACGGTATTCGTCGTCGGTCCAGACAAGCGGATTAAGCTCACCCTTTCCTATCCGATGACGACTGGCCGAAATTTCGACGAGATTATCCGCGTCCTTGACTCAATCCAACTCACAGCCAAGCACCGCGTCGCAACTCCAGCAAACTGGCGTCAGGGCGACGATGTGATCATTACGGGCGCCGTATCGAATGAAGAAGCGGACAAGATCTTTCCGGGATATAAGACAGTCAAACCGTACCTTCGCACAGTCGCTCAGCCGCAGTAGCAGGCCGAGATTCCAACGGGCACTGTATTCGGAGCCACAAACATCGAAGAGGTGACTTCTATTTCCCTAGTGACGCCACTACGAGAGACGGAGCAACGAAGAGGCTCTTCGTTGCTTGAACGGGTTGGCCATACCCCGCTCATTCGGCTTGATCGCATCGCGAACGGCTTGGCAGGTGCCACGATACTTGCCAAGGCGGAGTGGGTGAATCCAGGCGGAAGCGTAAAGGATCGTGCTGCGGCTTCGATGGTGCGCGATGCGATCGCGACTGGATCTCTGACGAAGGGCAAGACGCTGCTCGATGCGACGAGCGGCAACACCGGTATCGCGTTTGCGATGCTTGGCGCCGCTCTCGGCTTTCCGGTGCTGTTGGCGATGCCCTCGAACGTGTCGCCAGAACGCAAGCGAATTCTCAAGGTCTATGGCGCTCAGGTTGAGTGGACTGATCCCGATCAGGGCTCCGACGGCGCGATTCGTCGCGCACGAGAACTCGCCGCCAATGACCCCGTAAACCTCTGCTACATGGATCAGTATTCGAATCCTGCAAACTGGAAAGCACACTACGAAACGACGGGGCCCGAAATCTGGGAACAGACCTCAGGCGAGGTTACGCACTTCGTGGCAGGTTTAGGCACAAGCGGAACATTTGTTGGGACCGTGCGGCGTCTCAAGGAGTTGAACCCGTCGATTGTAGCCATCAGCATGCAGCCAGATTCGCCTTTTCATGGCCTGGAGGGTCTCAAGCACATGGCGACCGCGATCGTTCCTGCCATCTACGATCCGCATTTAGCCAACAGGAATCTGGAGATTGAGACGGAGAAGGCCTATGCAATGGCCAAACGCCTGGCAAGAGAAGAAGGATTGCTCGTTGGCATTTCCGCTGCTGCCGCGATTGTAGCTTGCGAGCAAATTGCCAAGGAGGAAGCCGCGGCCGGGCGTCGCGCAACAATTGTGACTGTATTGCCCGATTCCGCAGACAAGTATTTGAGTGAGCGTTTCTGGGACGAGCCATGAGCATACTATTTCTGACGCAGGCGGTTTTCGACTCCATCCGTGCTCATGGGGAAGCGACCTACCCCAACGAGTGTTGTGGAGCGCTTTTGGGTCGCGCGACCGACGAGGGTTGGCGCGTGGTCGACGCAGTGCGGGCAGGAAATACCCGGTCCGACTCAGCACACAATCGCTATAGCATTGCCCCGATCGAGCTTGTTCAGATCGAGCGCAAAGCGAGACAACTGGATTTGGAAATCGCCGGTTTCTACCATTCGCATCCGGACCATCCGGCGCAGTGGTCAAAAACCGACTTCTCCGAGGCGCATTGGTTGAGTTGTACTTATGTCATCACCTCAGTGGAAAAAGGAAAAGCGACCTTAACCAATGGATTTCTTTTGACCGGTCCGAACGAGGAAGAGAAGCGATTCGAGCAGCAGACAATTCGTATCGAGGATTGATTGCGTGGTCCAAGACCCAATTTGTAGTGAAGATTCTAACGAGGTATGAATCGAATGAAGATCTTTATCCCGACTCCATTGCGTTCCTACACTGAAGGGAAAGACGCCGTGGAGGTTGGCGCTTCGAGCATCACAGAAGCGCTCGACACGCTCACGCAGACTCATCCGGAACTGCGCAAACATCTTTTTACCGGTGAGGGTAAATTGCGCGCATTCGTGAATCTTTATCTCAATGACGAAGACGTTCGCTATCTGCCGGAGAAGGAACAAACGGCGGTTTCAGCCGGTGACACACTTTCCATCATTCCGTCGATTGCGGGCGGCGCGGGGAACGGATCGCGTGCCTAGTAGCTAGGCGATGGAGGTGCGTCCAAGCCTGAGATTCCAGAGAGCTCTGACCAATGCATCGATATCTTCGAAAGTGTTATACAAGGCAAGCGACGCGCGCACACTACTTTCGAGGCCAAAGCGGCGAAGGATAGGCTGTGCACAGTGATGCCCTGATCGAACTGCGATTCCGTTGCGATTGAGATAGTCGCCAATTTCCTCAGTGCGGAAGCCATCTATGACAAAAGAGATGACGCCGGCCTTCTCCCTTGCTGTTCCGATAATGCGCAGTCCTGGAATGCGCAGCAGCTCGCCAGTAGCGTAAACCAAGAGTCCATGCTCGTGGCGAGTGACGTTTGCCATGCCGACACGATCCAGATAGTCGATTGCCGCGCCCAATCCGACTGCATCGGCAATGTTCCCCGTGCCCGCTTCGAATCGCTGCGGGGGCTGCTGGTAGATCGTCTTCTCAAAAGTGACGTCCTGGATCATGTTGCCCCCACCTTGCCAGGGTTGCATGTGCTCCAGGATCTCTGCATCGCCATAGACCACGCCAATCCCTGTTGGTGCGAAGACCTTATGACCGGAGAACACAAAGAAGTCGCAATCGAGAGCTTGCACGTCGACGCGCATATGAGAGACCGACTGCGCACCATCGAGCAGGACTTTGGCGCCATGCCGGTGTGCAGCTACGATCATCTCGTGGACCGGAGTCACCACCCCAAGGGCATTCGAGACCTGAGCAAAAGCAACGAGACGCGTCTTCGGATTCAGGAGCTTTTCATATTCATCCAGCAAAACCTGTCCGGTGGAATCAACTGGCGCCACGCGCAGGCGCGCGCCTTTCTCAGAACACAGCATTTGCCAGGGAACGATATTGGCGTGGTGCTCAAGCCAAGTGATTACGATCTCGTCGTCTTTTTTGATGGTCTGTCTGCCCCAACTTTGCGCAATCAGATTGATGCCTTCGGTGGCGCCACGGACGAAGACGATCTCGCGCGTGGAAGATGCGTTGAGGAAGCGGCGCACTTTTTCGCGAGCCGACTCGTAGGCATCTGTCGCTCGCGCCGCAAGTTCGTGCGCTGCGCGATGGACGTTGGAGTTTTCGTGCTCGTAGAAATATTTGAGGCGGTCGATGACGCTTTGCGGCTTTTGAGTTGTGGCTGCGTTATCGAGCCAAACAAGCGGTCGCCCATTGACTCGTTCCCGAAGGATGGGGAAGTCGCGCTTCAGCGCCTCGGCGTCAAAAGAATACGAAGAAAGATTCAGATCCCTGGGAACATCCGTCTCGATCCCAGCGGGTCCGCTTGACACTGCTGTCTCGGCCGGCGCCACGGAGCGTGTCCCGTGGAGGAATGCGAACGGCTGGTGCGCAGTCAACTCAGTGAGGTCGTCCGCAGTTCGAATTGGATCGTCTGTCCCTTTGGCGGAAGGAGTTTGTGCTTGAGGTAGTGCAGGCACAGGTCCGGGAATCGAAGGCGGCGTGGAGAATATCGGTCGCGCTTCCTCGAGGAACGAGAAGGAAGGCATTGGAGAAGAATCTGCGAAGCCGAGACCGTTCGGCAGAGTTGGTGATGGAGGCTGCGGGATCTCTGCGTCCGTCTGCCTTGGCTTCAGATCAAGCGGGAGCAGGCCGCCAGGCGGATCGGGCTTTGTGGGGTTGATGAAGTCCATGATCGGCCGGGCCTGGGGGTAAGGCGCTGCCGATGAGTCGTCTGGACCGCCGGAAAACGGCCGCGCGTCTCGAAGGAACGAGAACGGCGCTGCGCTCGCGGACGTTTCGGACGCCGTGGCTGATGCAGCCGCACCGGGCACGACAGGGCTACTCTGAACAGGCATCGTCACCGGCGCGAAAGATGCGGGCCCAGCACTTGCCTGCACTCCAGAAAAATGCGGATCGCTTGGCAAAGACAACTCAGGCCGAAATGCAGGGACTGTGGCAGGGGGAGAACTCGCGGAAGCGGTGTCGCTGGGTGACCCGGTTGATCCTGCTTGACTCACCCATGGGTCCGCGTGAGGCACAGACGCAAAGAACTCATTGGCCATGCGAGCCAATGTGCCCGGATCGAGCGGCGGGGCAGGAAGACTTTCAAGCGACTGCACGACGGCGAGTTCCGTCCGCTGATTGCTCGGGATCTCCGGCCGGCC
>DATHMP010000046.1:0-18410 GCA_035487015.1 Occallatibacter sp.
AACTTCGGCTTGTACTGGCACTTCGTCGACATCATCTGGATCTATCTGTTCCCATTGCTCTATCTCATCAGTCGCCATCAGTAAAGGACATCGCATGATTGACCCACACGACCTGCCCGAGCAACACGACCGCGAACATCACATCGTCAGCCCCAGAATTTACCTGACGATCGTCCTCGCTCTGCTTGTGCTCACCGCCACCACCGTGGGCGCGTCCTATATCGACCTCGGCGTCCTCAATCCCATCATCGCCCTCGCCATCGCGGCCTTCAAAATGATGCTAGTCGTGCTCTTCTTCATGCACGTCAAGTACTCCACCAAGCTCACCAAGCTAACCGTGGGCGCAGGACTCTTCACTTTCCTCGTTCTCATCGGGATGACGCTGTCAGACTACTTCACCCGCGCCTGGGGCCGCTGGTAGTCGCAACACTCCGCATTCCGCCTCAAACATCCAGGGCCGCCTTCGGGCGGCCTTTTTACGTCAGTTGTTGCGCATCGCCACCATGGGATCGATGTGCGATGCTCTCCGCGCCGGCAGATATCCGGAAACCAGTGCGACGGCGAAAAGAACCAGCGATACGGCCGCGAAAGTCGTCGCATCCCATGGCGAAGTGGCAAACAGCAGCGCCCCAATCAGCCGAACGACAAACAGGGAGGCAAGCGCGCCGGCCGCGACGCCGATCAGCGCGAGGCCCATCGACTTTGCAAGAATCTGACGTTGCACGATCCCGGGGCTCGCTCCCAGAGCCATGCAGATTCCAATGTCGCGCGTCTTCTGCGTAACCGAGTATGAGATCACGCCGTAAATCCCTAACGCTGCAAGGATGACACCCAACGCAGCAAACGTTATCACCAGCATCATCAGAAAACGGCGCGTCGACAGCGCGTGATCCACAAGGGGAAAGAATCGCTTCCTGCGCACCGCACGACGCCTCTGCGCAAAGAGCCCGAAATGAACCGCCCGGTTCAGAGAATCCCTTCCGTCCGGCTGTGAATTCGGGCCATTAAACTAAGAGAATGCCGCCGATCCTGAATGCGCAGGGCATCTCCAAACGCTTTGGCGCTGTGCCCCTCTTCCAGAACATCGGCTTTGCCGTCCACGACGGCGACCGCATCGGGCTCATCGGCCCCAATGGTGCAGGGAAATCCACCCTCCTCGCCATCCTCGGCGGCGAACAGGAAACCGATTCCGGCGAAGTCGCCTTTCGCAAGCGCACCCGCGTCGGCTACGTTCATCAGATCTCCGACTTCGCCTCCGGCGCCACCGTCCGCGCCATCGTCGAGTCCGCTCTGTCCGCGGCGGCCGTTCCTGAAAATGAACACGAGCAGCGTCTCCGCGAAACGCTGGGCCGCGCCGGTTTTGCCGAATCGGGCGCCACCGGTATTCCGTTCTCTGCTGAGGCTGCCACGCTCAGCGGCGGCTGGCGCAAGCGCCTCGCCATCACTGAGGCCCTCGTCACCAACCCCGACGTGCTCCTCCTCGATGAACCCACCAACCACCTCGACCTTGAAGGCATCGAGTGGCTCGAGGGACTTCTTCAGTCCGCCAATTTCGCCTTCGTCGTCGTCTCTCACGATCGCCGTTTCCTCGAAAACAGCACGTCAGAAATCGTCGAGCTCAACCGCATCTATTCCGATGGCCTTCTCCGCGTCGAAGGCAGCTACTCCGCTTTCCTTGAAGCCCGCGAAGCCTGGCTCGAAAGCGAGCAGCGCGCCCAGGACAGCCTGCGCAACCGCGTTCGGACTGAAATCGAATGGCTGCGTCGCGGCCCAAAAGCCCGCGCCACCAAGGCCAAGGCGCGCATCGACAACGCCAATTCGCTCATCGCCCAGCTTCAGGACTCAGAATCGCGTTCGACCGTTCTCTCCGCCGGAATTACCTTCGATGCCACGCAGCGCCAGACCAAGCGCCTCATCGAGATGGAAAACGCCGCTGTCACGCTCGGCGATCGCGAAATTCTGCATGAAGTCACATTCAGCCTCACCGCAGGCCTCAAGCTCGGCCTCGTCGGCCCCAATGGCTCTGGCAAAACCACGTTGCTCCGCGCCATGACCGGCGAATTGCCACTCAGCTCCGGCCAGGTTCGTCGCGCTCCTTCGCTCCGCATCGTCTACTTCTCCCAGCTCCGTGAGCTCGACACCTCACTCACCCTCCGCCGCGCCCTCGCGCCCGATTCCGACTCTGTCATTTACCAGGATCGCGTCGTGCACGTCGCCGGCTACGCCGCGCGCTTTCTCTTCACCGGCGAGCAGCTCAATCAACCCGTCTCCCGTCTCAGCGGCGGCGAGCGCGCCCGCGTGCTCATCGCGCGGCTCATGCTTCAACCCGCCGATGTCCTCATCCTCGACGAGCCCACCAATGATCTCGATATTCCCACTCTCGAAATCCTCGAAGAAGCGCTCACCGAATTCTCGGGCGCCCTTGTCCTCGTCACTCACGATCGCTATCTGCTCGATCGCGTGACCAATACGGTTCTCGGTCTCGATGGACGCGGCAACGCCGTTCTCTTTGCCGATTACATTCAGTGGGAAGAGTGGCGCGCCGAGCTCGAGGCACAGCGCGTCTCCGGACGTGAATTTGTCGGGGCACTTTCCCCAACCGACTCCAACTCAGCGAATGAAACGATCCAGAAAAAGAAGCTCTCCTATCTGGAGCAGCGCGAATACGACGCCATCGACACCCGCATCGCGGCCGCAGACGAACTTCTACGCCACGCCCGCACTCGTGTCGAAGACCCCGCCGTGGCCACCAACTCCGTCGCCCTCACCGAGGCTCTTGCCGCCCTCGCATCGGCCCAGGCCGAACACGATGCTGTCTACGAACGATGGGTCGAGCTCACCGAAAAAATCGGCGGATAGCCTCGGCAGTTTTGTCCAGGGTCGCTGCGGCCCCAACCTGATCCCTCGTTCCCACAAACCTCGCCGTTCGTCACAAACATCGGGTTTCGTGCATCTTCCCCTTGCACTTCTACAAGAAACGATGTATCTTTCCTGTAGAAGTGGAAGGGGACAATGACCCACCCGTATCTCGATCTTCCCCAGGGCACGCTTGACCTCCTCATTCTCCGCACGCTCGCTCTGGGCGCTCAGCACGGCTGGGCCATCTCTGAGCGGGTTCAGCAGCTTTCGAGCGATGTGCTGCGGATTCAGCAAGGCTCGCTGTATCCCGCCCTTCACCGGCTCGAGCGCCGCGGCCTCATCAAGGCTCGGTGGGGAACGTCAGAAAACAACCGTCGCGCCAAATACTACGAGCTCTCTAAGGCCGGGCGTCAGCAGCTCGAAGTGGAGACCGACGCCTGGGAAAAGCTGGCGGCCGCAGTTGCTCAGGTGCTCGGAACAGCCTAGGAGGCGTAATGCTCAGCGATATCCTTTTCCGGCTTCGATCCCTCGTCCGCCGCAACGCCGTTGAAAACGAGCTCGACGACGAGTTGCAATTCCACCTTGAGCAGCAGGTCGAAAAGCACATGCACGCCGGCCTCACGCGCGAAGAAGCCATGCGTCAAACACGCCTCGAGTTCGGCGGTCTTGGCCAGGTAAAGGAAGATTGCCGCGAATCGCGCGGCGTCTCCTTTCTCCAGACCACAACCCAGGACATCCGCTATGCGCTACGCCAGTTGAGAAGAACTCCCGGGTTCACCGCGACGGTTTTGCTCACGCTGGCCCTCGGCATCGGAGCCAACTCCGCAATCTTCACGTTGGTGAATGCTGTTCTCGAGAAGAATCTCCCCGTTGCCGATCCCAAAATGCTCGTGCGTCTCGGCGACACCAACGATTGCTGCGTCGGCAAGGGCCTCCGCGACTCTTTCTCTTATTTCTCCACCGACGCCTGGCAGCAATTCAGAAAAAATCTACCCGAGTTCGAAGACCTTGCCGCCATGCAGGCTGGATTCGCCTATCGTCCCATCATCGCGCGTCGAGAAGGAACGCAGGAGCCCGCGCGTTCCGTCATGGGCGAGTTCGTCTCCGGAAATTACTTCCGCACCTTCGGGCTCCAGCCTCACGCCGGACGCCTCTTCAACGACAACGACGATCTCCCGGGCGCTCCTTCCACCGCCGTCATCAGCTACGAAAACTGGCAGACTCACTTTGCCGGCGACCCTTCCATCGTTGGCAGCACGTTTCGCGTCAACACCAAGCCCGTCACCATCATCGGCATCGCACCGCGTAACTTTTTCGGCGACCGGCTGATGAGTACTCCGCCCGACTACTACCTTCCCATTCAATCCATGCCCTTGCTGGCCAACGTGCCCTACGTGCACAACCCGCAGCAGAACTGGCTCTACATCATCGGCCGCGTCAAGCCCGGCATCGCCCTCGGACCGCTGCAACAGAAAATTACCACGCTCCTCCGCAATGAACTTGTCACTGCAGGCCGCCTCTCCCCGCAGACCGACAAAGAAAAGCTGGCAAAAATCCATGTGGTCCTCACGCCCGGCGGCGCCGGCATCCAGCTCATGCAGGAGCAATACGGCGATCAACTCCATCTGCTCATGGGCATCTCGGGCCTCGTTCTTCTTATCGCCTGCGCCAACATCGCCAATCTTCTGCTTGTGCGCGGCATTGCGCGTAGCGCTGAAATGTCCGTCCGCACCGCGCTCGGAGCCATGCGTGGCCGCATCATCCGGCAACTTCTCACTGAGAGCGTGCTGCTCGCCGGTCTTGGCGGCATCGCCGGCCTCGTCGTGGCCTACGCGGGAACGCGCATGATCCTCGCGTTGGCCTTTCCAGGATCGCAAAATCTTCCCATCCAGGCCGGCCCCTCGCTTGCTGTCGTCGGCTTTGCGTCGGCAATCTCCCTCATCACCGGCGTTGTCTTCGGCCTCGCCCCGGCATGGATTACCTCCAAGGCAAAGCCGGCCGATGCTCTCCGCAGCGGTTCCCGCACAACAGTTGCCGGCGCCTCCCTGCTGCAGCGTAGCCTGGTCGTTTTCCAGTTGGCGCTCTCGTTGGTCTTGCTCGTCGGCGCTTGCCTGTTCCTTCAAAGCCTCAGCAAGCTCGAGAACTCCGATCTCAAACTCGATGCCGCCAATCGCTACATCGTCCACATCAATCCGCAGGCCGCGGGCTACGTCCAAACCCAGCTCGATGCGCTTTATCACACCATGGAAGATCGATTCCACGCGCTCCCCGGCGTCACCAAAGTCGGCATCGCCTCCTACACGCCCATGGAAGACAACAACAATGGATGGGGAGTTCAGGTGCATGCCCACCCTGAAAACTGGTCCATCGCTTCCGTCATTCGCATCAATGGCGACTATTTCGACTCCGTTGGCACGCATGTCCTGCAAGGCCGCGGCATCACTGCCCACGACGGCCCCGATACGCCGCGAGTTGCCGTTGTCAACCAGACATTCGTCAACAAGATGTTCAGGCCCGGCGAGAATCCCATCGGCCAGCGCTTCGGATTCCCGGGACCCGACACCAACGCAGCCTGGGAGATCGTCGGCGTGGTCGAAGATACCGTCTACGAAAGTGTCAGGATGAAGGACCATCTCATGTTCTTCATCCCGACGATGCAGCGTCCGGCGGGCACAACAGAACCCATCGATCAAGACGATTCACTATTTGCCGGAGCCATTGTCGTCGCCACAGACCGCCCGATGCCCGGAATGGAGTCCGTTGTGCAAACCACTCTCATGAACATCAATCCCAACCTCACCGTCGTCAACTTTCAAACCTTCAGCGACCAGATCGCCGCCACTTTCAGCCACGACCGCCTGATTACTCGGCTCACCCTGATCTTCGGCAGCCTGGCGCTGTTGCTCGCAGCCATTGGCCTCTATGGCGTCACCGCGTATTCCGTCGCCCGACGCGCCCCGGAGATCGGCATCCGCATGGCCCTCGGCGCAGAGCGCAGCGGTGTCATCGCCATGGTCATGCGTGGCGCCATGATCCAAACCTTCCTCGGCCTCGCCATCGGCGTCCCCGTGGCCTTGCTCTGCGTACGATTTGTAAAGTCGCAGCTCTACGAAATCACCAGCGCAAACCCGACGGTCCTCATCAGTGCGGTTGCCACACTTGCCATCGCTGCGTGCATCGCCGGCATCATGCCCGCGCGGCGCGCGGCATCCATCGATCCCGTCAAGGCGCTAAGAATGGATTAGCACGAATCGTCGGCACCGCGCCTGCGCAGAATCGAACACTTCATCGGATCGCGCGAAAAGGGAAGTCAGACCGGGCGCCGCCTCATGCCTTCGCTGCACATTCCCGCGCAATACGCACCATGGCCTTCAGACTCATCTCCACATCGTCATCGGTCGTTGCCCAGTTGCTTACGCTGATCCGCATGGCAGTCCGTCCCTTCCACACGGTTCCGCTGCACCAGCAGGTTCCATCCTTCTGGATCGCCTCAATTGTTCGCTGCGTCTGCTCTGCGCTGCCAAAAGTCACCAGCACCTGGTTCAACACCACCTCATTCAGTACTTCATGCCCCGCTGCCCGCAATCCTTCGGCAAATCGCTGCGCCTGCCGGCAATTGCGATCCACCAATTCAGCCAGTCCCGCGCGTCCCAATGACCGCAATGCTGCATACACCGGAACCGCCCTGCCACGCCGCGATTCCTCCGGCACAAACTCGTGCGGATCGCGTTCGCTTCCCGTGGCCACAATGTACGCAGCCGCCAGCGACATGGCGCTGCGGTGCGCCGCCTCGTCGGCGCAAAAGATAATTCCGCAGTCATACGGAACGTTCAGCCATTTGTGTCCGTCCGTTGCCACAGAATCCGCGCTCTCCACGCCCCGCAGCAGATGCGCGCGCTCCTCCGACGCCGTCGCCCACAGCCCAAACGCGCCATCCACATGCAGCCATGCGCCACGTTCCTTTACCAACGCCCCAATTTCTTCCAGAGGATCGAAGGCCCCGGTGTTCACGTTTCCTGCCTGCGCACAAACGATGCATGGTCCACTCCCGCCGCGCAGTGCTTCGGCCAGCGCATCCGCGCGCATCCGCCCCTGCTCATCGGTCGGAATGCGCCGCAGCCTGCTTGCTCCCAGACCCAGCAAGCGCAACGCCATGAAGATTGTGTAGTGCGACTCCTCGCTCACCACGACATCGATCGGCGGAGCACCAAACAGCCCGTTCGCTTCCACGTCCCAGCCCACCTGGCGCAAAACGCGATGGCGCGCCGCCGCCAGCCCGGTAAAATTCGCCATCTGGCAGCCGGTCACAAATCCAAAACTCATGCTCTTGCTGAGGCCGGCGATTTCCAGCAGCCATGATCCAGCAATCTGTTCAACCACCGTCACCAGCGGCGACAAGGCGTAGAGTCCGCTGTTTTGATCCCAGGTCGAAACCAGCCAATCGGCCGCAAGCGCCGCCGGAAGTCTGCCTCCCACCACAAATCCAAAATAGCGCGGACCCGCCGAGGCCACTGTCCCTGCCAGCCCCGCATGGGCCAGTGCATCCGTGACCGCCTCTGCCGCGAATCCCTGTTCGGGCAGGGAACCGCCAAGCATCTGGCGCAGTTCATCCCCGGTCAACGAGGCGCGTACCGGTCTCCCGCCTACCGCTTCGATCCACGCCAGCGCGTGGCCTTTTGTGTTTTCAAGCACGCCCGACATGTTTTCTTGCATGAGAGATCCTTCTCTTTTACGAGGCCCATGGATAATGCGCAATAGATTACGGCGCGCGCTCCTGCTCATCCCCAATTCGGAGGAGCGCAGTCACGCGCGGCAATACAGGCCCGACCAGCGCCCTACGGATTTCGCCAGGTACCGTCTGGGGCAATCAAAGCATTCGCCTGCTTCGGACCCCAACTCCCGCGCTTGTAAGGACGAACCCGGTGGTGCGACTTCAAGACAGGTTCAACCACCGCCCACGCCGCTTCCACTGCATCTTCCCGCGTAAACAGCGCCCCGTCGCCGGCCATCGCATCGGTCAAGAGCCGCTCGTAGGGGGCTTCTTCGCCCGTCAGTTCTTCCAACAGATACAGTTCGCGCTGATCGCCGACAAATTCCTTCCCGGGATGCTTCACCCTGGCTGCCAGTGCGACCGCCGAATTAGGCGACAAATGAAACCGGAGATAGTTGGTGCGCCCATCGGCTGGAGCAGAATCAGCAAAAAGTTGTTGCGGAGGACGTTTCAACTCCACCAGCACTTCCGTTGCGGTCTCCGGCAAATACTTGCCTGAGCGCAGATACCAGGGCACTCCATTCCAGCGCCACGAATCGATAAAGAGCTTCAGCGCGCAAAAAGTCTCCACGTCCGAGTTCTTGGCAACATCCGGTTCTTTGCGATATCCGGCATACTGCCCGCGGACCACATCATCTCGCTTGAGAGGCCGCATCGCCCGAAACACCTTGGCCTTCTCCGTCTGCACAGCGCCGTAATCCCGGCCCGCTGGAGGCTCCATCGCCAGCAACGCGACAATTTGAAACAGATGATTCTCAATGACGTCGCGCAGGCACCCCGCCGTTTCGTAGAACGCTCCCCGGCCTTTAATACCAAACGACTCAGACATCGTGATTTGAACACTCGAAACAAAATTCCTGTTCCAGATCGGCTCCAGAAACGAATTCGCAAACCGAAAATAAAGAATGTTCATGATCGCTTCCTTGCCGAGGAAGTGATCGATGCGGAAGATCGAGTCTTCTGGGAACACGCTCCGTGCCACGCGATTCAGTGCCTGTGCCGACGCCAGGTCACGCCCGAACGGTTTCTCCACAATCACACGGGCATCATCAGACAGGTGCGCCTTGCCCAGCCCTTCAATCACGGTCGCAAACAGCGATGGCGGAATGGCCAGGTAGTAGGCAGGACGCTTCGCGCGCCCCAGCGCCTTCTTGATCGCTGCGTACGTTCCCGGATCCCGATAATCGCCACTGACATACGTCAGGCGCGCAAACAAGTGCTTGAGCGCTCGCTCGCTGTCAATTCCCCCCGATCGCTTGATGCTGTCGATGATGCGCCGCTGCAGCCGTTCAAGACTCCACTTCGGGAACGCCACCCCGATCACGGGTACATCCAGATTGCCCCGCTTGGTCATCGCATACAGCGCGGGAAATGTCATCTTATGGGCCAGATCGCCCGTGACCCCAAAAAGTACAAGTGCGTCCGATGGGCGCGCAGTCATGACTGCCTCGCAGCAATGTTCATATCGACCTCAGGGAATGAAAATGCGCGAAGCATGAGCCTTCTTCGCCATATCAGGAGTCTAACCGAGCCGCCGTATTCTCCGGCAGCGCCTGCTCGAAGACGAGCACCTGCACACCATTAAGACGATCTCCCGCCGGCTCGCCGTCAATCGGCTCGATTCCCAGGAACGGGGACGCGCTCTCAGGCCGGCACATAGATGCAGTAGCCGCGCGGCGGCGCCGGAAACTCCGCGTTCCCGTCTCCATCCGTCGTTCGCTCGTCGGGATGCGCCTTGTCGTGGCCATCCCAGGCAATCGGCTTGAATTTCTGATTCGCCCACTTTGCCTTTACCGACGTGCCCGACCACTTGTCGCCAAGATTATTCAGCACGTAGATAAGCCCCGGCTGGTCGACTTCATCATTCTTGAAACCCACCCGCTGCATGATGTAGAGATCCGGATCGGCGTGAAGAATCTGTGAGTCCCCACCCGCATACTTGTGGTGCGCCTGGATCAGCGCGTCAATCCCGTTCTCAGTGAAAGGCCGCGCCAGTCCATTGTTGTAGTAGTCAAACCAAAACACGCATGGGTAGCCTTCGTGAACCATGATGAACGAATAGGCCATCAGCTTGTCGTTCACAATCATGTCCCCGCCCATGTCGTGATTGTCCACAAACGTTGCCGCGTGTAGCGGCCGCTTCATCACCACCGATCCGCCGTAGGTCAGGTTGCGCAGATCGTAGTTGGGCTCGTCACACACTTTCTTCAGCTGGTAGCGCAGAGGAAAATCGAACGCGGCAATTTGATTGTCCGTGTAGCTGTTC
This sequence comes from Occallatibacter sp., assembly GCA_035487015.1. GTDB lineage: Bacteria > Acidobacteriota > Terriglobia > Terriglobales > Acidobacteriaceae > Telmatobacter. The sequence goes on from DATHMP010000046.1 coordinate 9,897, forward strand.
ACCATCTCCAGCCAGCCGTCAATATCTTCCTGCCCCGACCAGTATTCGCCCACCACATAGGGCGCAAACTCCGCGCCGTCTTTCACGTAACGGTATTTTGCGAGAACCCCGATCATCCACGCTCCGAACCCCTTCACAAAATCGAAGCGGAAACCGTCGAAACCCAGCTCTTCAATCAGCATGCGGGAATAATTGAAAAGCTCCGTGTACACCACCGGGTTGCGATGGCACAAATGCGGAAAGCCCGCAAAATTTTCTCCCTCCATCATGAACCGCTCATACCGGCTCGGATGAAAACAGTTCCAGTCCCGGGGAAAGCGCCCGCTCTTCGGCGTAAATTTCGTCCAGCGCTTCTCTCCATCCAGCGGGTTCACTTCCTCTTCATCCGCGCCCGAGTTGTGGTTGATCACCATGTCCGCGTAAAGCCCAATCCCGTTCGCGTGCGCCTTGGCAATCAGGGCCTTCAACTCCGCTGCATTGCCGTACCAGGTCTTCACTCCGCCCTTCTGGTCAAAGTCGCCGAGGTCGAAATAGTCGTACGGGTCATAGCCCATCGAAATGTTGCTCGACGCCTTCGACACAGGCGGAAGCCAGAGCGCATCGAATCCCGCTTTGCCCAGGTCTTCCACCTTCTCGGCAACAAAGTTCCACCACTCATGCTCTTTCTTGTCCAGCTTGGGCGCATCCCAGTAGAAGGCTTGCAGCAAAACCGACATTGCTTCTTCTCCCCTTATCTTCGATAAAAAATGCTTTGTTGAACCTGCTTCTGGGGTTCCGTGTGGAGCGCAATCCACTCTTGCAGCGACAGCCCACCAGGTTCACGCGGTCAGGTTATGAGGATGATCCGCAAAACTTTGCGTGCTTCGAGAATGGAATTCAACGCCGCCCGCCGTGGTTCTTCACTTGCGCAACCCGGCCGCAACCAGTCCAATCCCTCCCAAAAGCGCGATCCCGCTTAAGATCGGAGAGATGGGAATGCGATCTTTGTGCTCGTGATAAACCTGCACCGGCCCCATATCAATGTCCTTCTTCTCGCGCGTGAAGGAAAATCCTCCCGCTGCGAAGCCAATAATCCCCACCACGATGAGCAGGATCCCGACAACCGTTGCCACTTTCATGAGGCCTCTCTTCAACTTTCAGCAAGTTAGTCCGAACAAGAACGTCAAACTCCACACACGGCGCGGCATCGAGAGACTATCGTCTCGCCTGATCCTGAGGTCGAATGCGCTGCGTCTGTGAGACCGTCAATCGATTCGATGCAAACCCCACCCTTTTTGATGTTTGCGGCGATTCGTCGCCGCGGTGCCTCCGGCCGCGAAGCACCGACAGCCATAGCCCCATTGTGACCACCCTCGCGTTGCCGAACCGGCAACCAATCCACTCTCTCCGAGTTACAAACATCGCGCTAACCCCAATTCCAGCATCTAACCGAAATGATTCTGCGGGTGGTTTCCAGATTCTCGGGATTCGGGAGATGCGTAGGTTACATGTTGTTCCTGGCACCGGCAATTTGAGTCAGCCCGCGGCGAATGTGTTCTGTAAGGAGGAAATGTATGAAGCAGTCGCTCCGAGTTGTGCTGCTGGCGTTGTTCTTGATCGGGATGATGCAACCACTTTTTGCGCAGGTTGGCATCACCGTTTCATTCGGTCCGCCGGCTCTGCCTGTTTATGAGCAGCCCGTCTGTCCCGAAGACGGCTTTCTTTGGACCCCCGGTTACTGGGCCTACGACGATGATGACGGCTATTACTGGGTGCCCGGCACCTGGGTCGCAGCTCCCCAGCCTGGCTACCTGTGGACTCCCGCCTGGTGGGGCTGGGAAAACGGTGGCTTCCTCTTTCATGAGGGCTATTGGGCCACTGAAGTCGGCTTCTACGGCGGCATCAACTACGGTTTCGGCTACTTCGGTACCGGCTTTGGCGGCGGACGCTGGGATGGTGGCGTGTTCCGTTATAACACTGCCGTCTTCAATGTGAATACCACCGTCATTCACAACACCTACATCGATCGCACCGTGGTTGTGAACAACACCGAGAATCGCGTCAGTTACAACGGCGGTGAGGGCGGAATTACTGCTCGGCCCACTGCACAGGAAGAAAGAGTCGGATCCATGCAGCATCTGCCTCCTGTGGCCGCGCAAACCCAGCACATCCAGGCTGCACACTCCAATCCGCAACTGCGCGCCTCTGCCAACCAGGGCAAACCTCCTATTGCAGCCACAGCCCGCGCCGGAGCCTTTAGCGGAAAAGAAGTAGTGGCCGCCAAAGAGGCAGGCGCTCCGTACCATGCAGCTCCCGCCCGTGGTGCAACCGAGCCGGCAAATACCCGCGGCGGAACCATGCCGGCCAATACGAGTGGTCGCGCACCTGAAAATCCCGGCAACGAAAATCGCCCCAACACCGCAACCCACGCCAGTGAACTGCAGGAACACCAGCCCGCAACTCCGGCCAGCACCGGCAACGCAAAACTGGATCAGAAATACCAGCAGCAACAGGCTAAGTTGGCCGCCAAGCAAAACCAGGAGCATCAGAAGCTCCAGAAGCAGCAGGAACAGGAAGACCAGAAAGCTGCCAAGGCAAACAACGCTGCCCAAAAACAACAGGTCGAGCAACGCCATCAGCAGCAGACCCAGCAACTGGAGCAGCGTCACACCCAACAGCAGCAGCAGCTCCAGACTCGGCAGGCTCCGCGTGCCCCGTCAAGACCTCACTAACTCAGGCCAATGAGCTCTCTTCAATCACTGGAGGTCCGCGCAAAAAGCGGGCCTCCTTTTTTTGAGCGTCGAGCAACACTCCCGCCGCCCTATCGCGCACGTAAAATGGCTCATGCTCAAACCTGCGTCTGCTCTGTCTCTCGTCATTGCTGCGCTGTCCGTTACATTCCAATCCGGCTGCACGAAGGCGCCAACGGCAGCGGCCGCAACGCCAGATACCCGCGCCGCCGATGAGCAGGCCATCCGCGCCAGCGAAGCCGCCTGGGTCAAGGCATTCGCCACCAAACAGCCGCCCAATGCCGCCGCCTTCTATGCCGACGATGCCGATTCCATGCTGCCCGATAGCCCCATCATGGCCGGGCGCCAGGCCATTCTCGCAGGAATGAAGCCGGAACTCGGCGATCCCAACTTCTCCCTCGTCTTCGCGCCCGCTAAAGTCGAAATCGCAAAATCAGGAGACATCGCCTACACCCAGGGCAGGTTTCAGTACACAACCACCGACCCCAAGACCGGCAAGCGCGTTGGCCAGGCCGGCAACTACGTCGAGGTTTACAAAAAGCAGCCCGACGGAACCTGGAAAGTGCAGGAAGACATCGCCACAGAAGAAACGCCGCTCAAGGTTCTCACGCCGGGAAAATAAAGCGGTACCCAGCTGCGGATTCGGTTTGCTGTATCGCTCACGGCTAAGAAGTCGAGGTCATTTTCCGTGTCGCGCTCTCGTCGCCGCCACGGCCTTTGCCAGCAGCGTCTCAAGCACCTTCATGTCCACATCCGCGAGTTTCTTGATGTAGAGGCATCCTTTGCCCGTGGTGTGCTTGCCGAGTTTCGCCAGCAGCGCCTCCGCTCCGTCAAACCCGATCGCGCCGTACAAAACATTTGCCGCCTTGCGCGGAGCAAAGCCCACTACGCACATATCGCCCTCGCGCCCGCTCTCATACACGTAGTGATAGGTGCCGAAACCCACAATGGCCGTTCCCCACATCGCAGCCTTGTGACCCGTCACTTTCTGCATCACCTTCACCAGCTCTTCGGCGTCGGCACGCCGCGTCTCGTCTTCACACGTTTCCAGAAACGCCGCCACACTCGTCGTCGTCGCTTTCGTCTTGTTCTCGGCCATGCATCTCCCCTTGCAATCAATCGAAGGCTATGCGACAAATTCTATCCTCAGTTCCGCGCCGCGCTTCCACGAAGATTCTCTCGGGACTTGCGCCTTCCGCAACCCGACCGCGCGAAACCTGCAACATTGCGGACATGCAACCAGCCATGGACCCAATAGGAGGCATGATGGCTGGCGCCCTGCCGGCTAATCAGTACGGATCTCCCGAGCCTGTCCAAGCCGGCACATGTCTGCGAGGATGAACAGGATCGCTCAAGGCCCGCAAGACGTGAAAAAATCAGGCAGGGCCGCCCAGGAACTCCCAGGAACTCGGAGGCCCCGCAGTGTTTTCCATCCGCATTCATTGCGGTGCCCATTCGATTCACGCCGGAAGGACGACGAGATGCGGAAAGGCTTTACAAGAAGACCGCAAGCGGATGAACCCGCGACGCAAGTCAAAAACTACATAACGCCCAGCGGGCTTCAGCGCCTCAAAGAGGAGCATCGGTTCCTGCTCACCAGGGAACGCCCGGCCGTGGCAGAGGTGGTGGCGTGGGCCGCCGGCAACGGCGATCGCAGTGAAAATGCCGACTATCAGTACGGCAAACGGCGGCTCCGCCAAATCGACGGTCGCATTCGCTTTCTCACCAAGCGAATCGAAGCCGCCGAAGTGGTGGACCCGGAAGCTCCCAGAACCGGGCAGCGGGCGACGCGCGCATTCTTCGGCGCAACCGTGCGCTACGAAAATGCCGCCGGGGCAGAACGCGTGGTGAGCATCGTCGGCACCGACGAAGTCGATCTCAACCGCAACCACATCAGTTGGGCGTCCCCTCTGGGACGCGCGTTAATGAAGTCGGCTGCCGGGGACAGTGTGGTTCTCCAGGCGCCGGGCGGGACAGAATACCTGGAAGTCCTGGAAGTCTCGTACGAGCGCATTCCTGTGGAACCGTTCCGGGAACCACCCGGAGCCGAGGTCTCGACAAAGCAACTTCCTCGCTGACCCGCGCCCAACAAAGAACCGACGACCGGCACGGAGACCGATCGACGCGCCTCAAAGAGCACGATCGGCATTAGGCATGCAACAAAAAATAAAGGCGTCCTCACAGAGGCCCAGGCGACTGCGAGGTTCTCCCAGATGCAAGTCGCAGGATCGCATGCCCACTGCAGAATTAGATTCACAAAACCTGCCTTGATGAGTGCATTGGCGATGATGCATAGATTGAGATTGGGATCTCAACAGCGCTGGACAGTTGAAATCTCCTTCAACGCCTCACTTTCGCAGATCTCAAGTCGTGTGGGCGGGGGTTAAGCGCGAAGCCTATTCGGAGCGGAGGACCGAGATCAGGTCTGTGCGGGCAGCCTGCGATGCGGGTATGGCGCTCGCAAACAGCGCAACCGTCGTCATCAGAAGCCACGCAACCGTGAAAGTTGTTACGTCATGGGATGTGATGCCCACCAGCAAGCTGGAGATGAGCCTGCTCAGAGCAAACGCTGCAACAACTCCAAAAATGCCACCCAGTAGAATGAGCCGCCCAGCTTCCATCACTACGAGCCGAAGCAGTCCCATGCGCGAGGCACCCAGGGCCAGGCGTATGCCCATCTCTTGCATGCGTTGCGTAACCGTGTAAGAAAAAACGCCATAAACTCCCACTGCGCTTAGGACCACTGCAAGCAACGCGAAGCAGGTGATCAAGAGCATGACCAACCTTCGCTGTGCAACCGCATTCGACACGCGCTGATCCATGGTTTCGACATCGAAGACAGGCTGATCGGAATCCACTGCGGCTACTGCTCCGCGCAGGGCATTGGCAAGCGTCGAAGGGTTGTTTGCGGTGCGTACGAGTATGCCTATCGAATTCTTCGGCAATTGCGCCATCGGAAGATACATCTCGGGCTGCGCGTCCTGCTCCAGACCGCCGCGCCGAACGTCATCGGCGACCCCAACAATTGTGACCGCCGGATGTTCCGGGCCCCATGCCATTGAGTGGAACCGTTTACCCAGTGCGTCTCCCGCAAAGAAGCGGTTGGAGAATGCGCGGTTGACAATAGTGACAGGAGTGGACAGGGCGGTGTCCGATGGATTGAATGCTCGCCCTTGGAAGATCAGCGTGCCCACGGCTCGGAAGTAATTCGGCGTGACGCTGACAACGGAAACAGTCGGTCGCATCCCAATCGGAGGAGCGGGAACGCCTTCGAATGCGAATGCGCCGGACGCGTTGATAGCCTGAATGGGGAGCAAGCTTGTTGCCGCCACCTCGGTCACGCCCGGAAGTCCCGACAGTTTAGGCAACAGCTGATCTACAAACTCTCTGATGCTATTGTCCGTCGGGTATCGTGATGAGCTTAACAAGGTGATTCCGGTGAGCGTGTTGCGTGCATCGAAGCCGGAATCGTAATGAAGTACGTTGATAAAGCTTCGGACCAGAAGGCCGGCAGATGCGAGCAGAACAACCGCCAATCCAATTTCCGCCAATAGCAAAAAGTGGCGCAAAAGCCTCTGCTCGCGCCCCTGCGTGACACGCAGCGGTGCAGACTGCAGCGCGTTCCTGAGGTCTGTGCGACTCCCTCCGATTGCAGGCACAAGCCCCGACAGCAGCGTCGTCGCAAATGCAATGCAGGCAGTGAAGGCCAGTACCCAACCATCGATTGTGATAGAAACACTCAATTTGCCGATCGGCGATCCCAGCATTTGCGTGATTCGCGAAGGAAGGATGCCTTGGGAAGCCCCAGGTATCTGCACGTGTCGAATCATGAAAGTGATCACAAAAGCGATAAGCAGCCCTAAAGCCGCGGAGAAGAACGAGAGGATCAAGCTCTCAACCAGCAATTGCCTAACAATGCGCGTGCGCGAAGCGCCAAGGGCGCCGCGAATTGCAGTTTCGTGCCGTCTAGATGCCGCCCGCGCAAGTTGCAGATTTGCGACGTTGGCGCAAGCGATCAGAAGGACCAGCCCAACCGAAGTGAGCAGGATTAAGAGCGGCTTGCGGTTGTCGCCCACAATATGGCGCTGCAGAGGCTCGACAGTTACTTCTTGTCCTTGCGCCAAATGCGCAAATCCCGCTGGATAATTCTTGGTGCGGGCCAGGAAGAAAGTCAGCATCTCAGCCTGTGCCTGTTGCGCACTTACCCCTGGCCGCAACCGGCCAATCACAGACATTAAAGTTACTCTTCTGTCGTTTGCGCTCCTGGCGGGATCCAGTCCCAGTGGCGCATAAATATCGGGCTCCAGTTGAGCATCGGGAAAGCGGAAGTGCGGAGGCAACACGCCAATCACCGTCTCTTCCACACCATCCAGGTTCACCGTTCTGCCCTGAATATTTGGATTTGCATCAAACTGACCGCGCCACAAATGATCGCTCAGCAACACGACATTCGATCCGTTTCCCTTATCTTCGTCTTGAGAAAAAGTTCGGCCAATCTGTGCTTCCACTCCCAACATGGGCAGAAAGTTTGCCGTCACGTTGGCGAGCGAAACCCGGATCGCGTCTCCGCTCCCGGTCAGATTGCTGTCGGAATTGGTGTAAGCGGCGAGCTGCGCAAACGACCTGGCCTCGGATCGCGCAGCAATGAAGTTAGGGGACATCACTCGGTCCATATGAACTTTGGGCCAGTAGTTCGATACCCACATCAGTGCGTGCGGATCTTGATACGGCAGAGGTCTCAACAACAAGGAATTCACTGCGGAAAAAATGGTGGAGGTTGCGCCAATTCCCAGGCCAAGAGTGATCAACGCCGTCAACGTGAATCCGGGATTGCGGCGCAACTGGCGAAGTCCATACCGCACGTCATCGCCCAGCAAATCCAGACCTATGCCGGTGCGGTGCTCACGAACTGCCTGCTTCACTTGCTCGACACCTCCGAAGTCGGCCAGCGCCCTGCGACGAGCCTCTTCCGCCGGCATCCCTGCGGCGATGCTCTCGTCGGTCACTATTTCGACATAAGCGCGAACCTCTTCGTCCAGTTGGCTCTCGATCTGCGGCTTTCTCAAGAGGTTGCGTAACCCGCTTCTGATGCGAAAGAAGAGTCTCATGATCCTGCTCCTAATTTGCCCTCAGCGCATTCGTCATTGCCAGGGCAACTTTTGCCCATTGCTCTATTTCGGCCTCTATCTGTTTTGTTCCCATCTTGGTAAGCCGATAAAACTTGGCACGCCTGTTGTTCTCAGATTCGCCCCAGAAAGAGCTCAGCCAACCAGCTTCTTCCATGCGGTGAAGCGCCGGAAATAACGAGCCGGGCTTAACAAGGAATGCTCCCTTCGTGATTTGCTCGATTCGCCTCGAGATGCCCAGTCCGTGAAGTTCACCGGGACCGAGCGCCTTGAGAATGAGCAAATCCAGAGTGCCTTGCAGAAGATTGGTCCTTCCTTGACTCATCGAACACTCCTATCAAGCATCTATATGAAATCCTTTTTCCGTATAGATTGTCAATAGGAGAGAAGGCGCGCCGGCGGATTCTGTACGGCTCGCCGTCTGAAGTGGGACCAGCCTCTGCAGTCGCTACTTTTTCGCCCCGAAGGCCTGTACGCCCTTCGGGAAGGTGCAGTCTCTTCAAATGTCGATATCCGCCCAATGCCCTCATCCAACGCCCGCTGTGCAACCAGAACGGATACGCTTCGGCGTACCTGGCGAACGCAGCGAGACGTGCAATCCAACAGACGCCGCCGTTTTTTCTCTGGCCAAAAGAAGCACCGGCCGCCCCCCAAAAACC
>DATHMP010000047.1:0-51974 GCA_035487015.1 Occallatibacter sp.
CTCAAACCGCTACCGCCGCGGATGCCCGTGCCATCCGAGGCCCGCATCCAGCCACCTGCTCTGGCCGACGACAAATTGCAGGCAAATTCGCCTTCCTTGTCGTTCAATCCGCTGGATCAGCCCAAAGCAAAAGCGGCACCCAGCCCCGGTGCACAAGCCGGTTTGGCTGCGGGCGCGCCGACCAATTCATCTGCGCCGGTCGCGGGTGCCACAGCTGGTGCCGCAATTGCCCAGAAAATCGGTGCTCTCCAAAACACACCGATCTTCGCCGTGTCCGCCGGTGCAGCCGGCGGTCCTGCAGTGAAAAAAGATGCGACTCCGGCTCAATTTATCCTGCCGAGCGGATTGCCTGTCGTTTCAATTGCAACGCATGTGCAGCAGGTCCTGGCGATCGATGCTAACCATGCGGTCTTCTTGAGTTCTGATGGGGGAACGAGCTGGCAGGCGGTTCCTGTTTCATGGAGAGGCCGCGCGGTACGAGTCGACATGGTTTCACACGGTTTAACTCGCGCATTTGCGCCCGCGCACGCTGCCCAGCAATCTGCCTTCGCGACAGGCACGAATCCTATTCCTGCACCCGCCCCTTCAGCCGTTCCTCCAGCTCCGCCCGCCCAATTGACCGGCGCAGTCACCGACGCTACCGGCGCGGTGATTCCCGGTGCTTCCATTTCCGCGACTTCACACGACGGCCAATCCGCCACTGCGATCACCGACCGCACCGGCCACTACTCCTTCAATGCACTTGCCCCGGGGATTTACGATATCCGGACCCAGTCCCCCGGCTTCCAGCAGCAGCTTACCCAGGCCGTCACTGTCTCTTCCGGCCAACCTGCCGTCGCCAACGTAACCTTATCCATCGGCGCCGCAACCGAAACGGTCGAAGTCGAATCGGCGGATGCATCGATTCAGACCGAGGTCTCCGAGCGCAAGTCCCGGGATAAAAAAATCGCGCCCGTGCCATCCGACATCTTCGAAATGATCACGGACTCCGGCGAGCGGTGGACAAGTCCCGACGGACTCGTCTGGCAGCGAAAATAGCCGCGTATTTCAAGATCCCAAAAAATCTTTTGCAAACTCTGCAAGTTTTTTCAAGGCGCCCGTTCAAGTGTCAGACGGGTCGCCTGAATCTGCGAAGCCGCGACCCGCGGGAGACCTTGCATGACCACGCACAGTCCGCGCAATGCGCAACACTTCTTCGGATTTGCCTTCGCGTTGTTCCTTTCTGTATGCGCCACCTTGATGCTGTCGCCACGCGGAGCCGCTCAACAGATGAGCGCGATCTATCGCCACGGCAGCCTTGAGCTTGCCATACCCTATCGCTCCGCAAATGCCGGTTCCGGCAAGCTGATCACAGAAATACTCAGCCCCGAGAACACCGTGTTGGGCCAGGTGGAACGAGCCACACAGATCACATCGGGCAACGGAGCCTTTCAGGAAACTCTCGCTCCGCAGAAGTCGATGGGATTCGACGACCTGCTGTGGCAACGCATTCTCTTCAGGTTCCAGTATGACGATGCACGTCAGGCGCCCATCGAGGGAATCGAATCCGTCGCGCAGATCCTTCGCCGTCCCGTCGTCCATGTTCTTGGCCAGAAGGAATACATTGCCGGCAGCAATGCCGCCGTTCGCATCATTGTGTTCGACGCGAAAGAAAATACGCCCCTGACGGGCTCGCTACGCATCGAATTGAGCGGTCTCAGGCACTCTGCACGCTCGCTCTTTTCGGGATCTCTCAATCGACGCGGCACGCTCGAAGCAGCCTTCCGTCTTCCCCAGGGAGTCACAGGGGACTACGAAATGAAATTTGCCGTCGACACGCCCATTGGAACGACGGAATACTCTGAACCCGTTCATTTACAAGACACCGCATCCATCCTCCTCACCACAGAAAAGCCGATCTATCAGCCCAGCCAGACCATCCATGTGCGCGCGCTCGTGCTCGATCGAGACAGCCATCACGCTGATGGCGGGCGCGATCTCAAATTCGAGCTTGAAGATTCGCGCGGTAACAAAGTCTTCCGCAAAGCCGCCGTCACCGACAAATTTGGAATTGCCTCCGCGGAATTTACCCTCGCCGACGAAGTGAACCTCGGTGCTTACCATCTGCGCGCATCCATGGGTGACGCAGAATCGACTCCGAACTCTGCAGAAGTCACGGTCAACGTCCAGCGTTACGTGCTCCCAAAATTCAAGGTCGGAATCGAATTCACTGCGAAAGACGGACAGCAAAAACGCGACTATCGCCCCGGTGATCACATTACGGGCACTGTCCACGCCAATTACTTCTTCGGCAAACCTGTGGACCATGCCGACATCAGCCTCAAGGCCACCGCAATGGATGTCGAAATCAGTCAGGCCGCGTCTGTCGAAGGCAAAACCGATGCGGACGGCGCGTTTCACTTCGATCTCAAGCTACCCGACTATTTTGCCGGCCAGACCTTGAACCAGGGCTCGGCGCGCGCATTGCTCGAAGCGACCGTCAAAGACTCCGCCGCACACTCCGAAACACGCGGCGAACCCATCACGATTAGCGAGTCGCCTCTCCTCATTACGGCGGTTCCAGAAGGCGGAACCCTCATCCCCGGCATCGAGAATGAAGTCTTCATCCTCACGTCCTACCCTGACGGGAGCCCGGCCCAAACGGCCATCACCGTCCACTCGCCTTCTCGCCCGCGTGACAAACGCGGCGCGTCCCACGACGAGCAGCTTTCGACCGACGCATCTGGCATAGCCATCCTGCGCATCACTCCGACGGCCGGTTTGGACTCGCTTCACGTCAAGGCCGACGATCGCAAAGGCAACCGAGCCGATGCGAACGTCCCGCTTCAAATGCGCGCCGGCGTCGATCAGATCCTGCTTCGTGCCGATCAGGCCATCGCCAAAACTGGCGAACGCATTCACCTTCAGATACTCTCCACGCGTCCCCATGGCACGGCGTACGTCGACATCGTCAAGAACGGTCAGACCATCCTCACCCGCGACCTCGACCTGAAGGATGGAAAGGCGGAGCTCAATCTGACTGCAACTCCCGGCATGGCCGGAACACTCGATTTGGACGCCTATCTCTTTGGCCGCGACGCCGAGCCCGTAGCCGATCATCGGCTGATCTTTATCCAGCCTGCCGACGAACTCAAAATCGATACCACCGCCGACGCTTCCTCCTACAGGCCCAGTTCTGAAGCCAACATCCACTTCCACGTCACAAATGCCCAAGGCAATGGCGTCCAGGCCGCGCTCGGCCTGCAGGTTGTCGACGAGGCGGTCTTTGCGCTCGCCGAAAAACAGCCAGGTTTCGCAAAAGTCTTCTTCTACCTCGAACAAGAGCTGATGAAACCGCGCTACGAGATTCACTCGCTCTCCATGGAGGATGTGATTCAAGACACGGAGGATCACAAAGAGCCGCAGGCTCTCGCGGCGCGCGCCCTCTTCTCCGCGACCGAGTTGGCCATGCCGGCAAAGCTCGACGTCGAGTTCGGCCGATCCCTTCCGCAAGACAAATCTGCCGAATATCAGGATCGCTATCGCGGCGCCCTGGCCGATCAGATGCGCCGGCTCGCTGAAAAGCTAAGCCATGAGCTTTCCGGGCATTCACAGGATCTCTCCAAAGCTTTCCTGTCGATGGAAAACGGAAGCGCCCCACGCGATGCCTGGAATACTCCATTACGCATCAGCGCGACAGGTTGGGGCCGCAGGAACAACCTCTATCGAGTGTCCAGCGCCGGACCCGATCGCCAATTCGATACCAACGATGATCTGTTTGTCTTTCTCGAAGATCGCAAGGGCCTCCTCGTGCGTGGATCCGGTGAGGGTGGAACCTTGGAACTCCACATCGAACACGATCGCGGTCCCATCAACGGCCTGGCAGAAATCTCAGGCACTCTCGCAGACGCAACCGGCGCAATCATCCCGGGAGCAACTATTACTGCACACTCGCTTCAAACCGGGGAAGCCAGAACAACGCACACCAATGCAGTTGGCCAATTCGATCTTGCCGGCCTGCCCGCCGGCCATTACAAGATTGAATTTTCATCTCCGGGATTCAGCTTGCTCTCGCGCGAGCTAACTCTGCAGCAGCGCGACCGCGCAGCGCTTGAGGCTACCCTGTCGATTGGCGCCGAATCCGAAACTGTCATGGTCGACGCCGCCATGCCCGCGCCTCCCATGATGGCGATGGCCGGAGCTCGTGCGACCGGCGCTGCCGTATTCGAAGCCAAGGCACAGATGCAGTTCGCAGCAACCGACCGCTTGGTGAGCGAAGACCGCAAGAAAAAGGACGCAGTCGATGCCCCGGCAGCGAGCCCAGCCGCAGACGCCACTCCGCACATCCGCTCCTATTTTCCTGAGGCGCTCTACATCAATCCTGAAATCCTCACCGACGGCAATGGCAATGCAAGCATCACGGTCCCCATCGCCGATTCCATCACTACATGGCGCATGGCCATGCTAGCCTCCACGCGCCAGGGCGCTCTCGGCACAGGCGTCGCAAGCCTCAAAGTGTTTCAGGATTTCTTCGTCGACCTCGATCTTCCCATCACCCTCACGCAAGGTGATCGCGTTTCCATACCCGTCGCCATCTACAACTACACGGGCGCTGCCGGCCAAACAACGCTCACTCTCAATGAAGACGACTGGTTCTCTCTCGTTGACGACTCCGCAGAAAAAACACAGCAGGTTGAAGCCGGCCAGGTCGGCGGCGCGCAGTTCACCATCAACGCAAAACGCATCGGCAAGTTCAAATTGACACTCTCCGCGCATCTTGCCGGAGTTGAAGGGCGCGATGATATCGTCGTCCGCGAAATCGAAGTCATTCCCAACGGCCGCGAGCAGAATCTCGTTTTCAACGGGCGTCTCGAAAAGGACGCACAGCATCAGCTCCATTTCCCGGTCAACGCGTTGCCGGATGCGACCAGCATCGCGGTTCGCCTCTATCCCGGCCCGCTCTCCCAGGTCATTGAAGGCATGGACAGCATTCTTCGCATGCCCGGCGGCTGTTTCGAACAAACTTCCTCCAGCACCTATCCCAATGTCCTCGCGCTCGATTACATGAAGCGCACCAACAAGCTCACGCCACAAGTCCACGCCAAAGCCGAGAGCTACATCGCCAACGGCTATCAGCGGCTTCTCACCTTCGAAGTTTCCGGCGGAGGTTTTTCCTGGTTCGGTCAAGCGCCCGCCAATAAGATTCTCACCGCCTATGGCCTCATGGAATTCAGCGATATGTCCAAGGTCTCTGATGTCGATCCGCGCCTGATTGAGCGCACCAGCCAATGGCTTGCCGGCCAGCAACAGCCCGATGGCAGTTGGAAGCCAGATACCTATTTCATCAACGAGGGCGCGACCAACCACTTCAACTCCGACGTCCTCCGCATCACTGCCTACGTCGCATGGTCGCTTGCCAATACGGGATACAAGGGCGAAGCCGTCGAGAAAGCGAAGCACTACATCGACGCGCATCGCGATTCCTCAACCGATGTCTATACCCTCGCCGTCATCGCCAGCTTTGCTGTTGACTACGGAAGCGATCGCGAGTTCACGCGCCGCGCACTGCAGGCGCTCATCGACGCGCGCACCGAGAAGGGCGACCAGGTTTCATGGTCCACCACCGAAACAGGCGTGTACTCTACCGGCGCCAGTGCCGCCATCGAAACCACCGGCCTTGCCACGCAGGCCCTGCTCAAGTGGGGACAGGCGCCGGAGATTGCGCGCAAGGCTCTCACCTTTATCTCTGCGAACAAGGATGCATCCGGCGAGTGGGGCACCACGCAGGCCACCATCATGGCTCTGCGCGCGCTTTTGCTTGCCACGCAACTCAGCGCGTCCGACGTGCGCGGTTCACTCGCCGTTCTGCTCGACGGCAAAACGGTCCAGACCCTTGAACTCAACGCCGACAACAATGATTTGCTCCATCAATTTGTGCTCAAAGGCATCGACACATCAAAGGACAGCGATGTGCAGCTCAAGTTTGAAGGGAAGGGAAGTCTGGCCTATCAGGTCGTCGGCCGATACTTCATTCCGTGGGATAAGGAAGCGCCCGGCGAGGCGTTATCTATCGACGTGGCCTACGATCGCACCGAACTTGCCCAGAACGATACCGTGACGGCGACTGCGACCGTGCGAAACAACCTGCCCAAGCTCGCCAAGATGATCATGGTCGACCTTGGAATTCCACCCGGGTTCGACCTTGAGAGCGAGGATCTTCAAACCTATCAGGAAAAGTCTCGCGACGAAGCTGCTGGACGACTGGAGAAATTCTCGCTCACGGCGACGCAGGCCATCCTCTACTTCAACGCGCTGTCCCCTCATCAGACAGTCACACTCAAGTTCAGGCTGCGTGCCAAATATCCCATCCGCGCGAAAACATTCAGTTCGCGTGTCTACGAGTACTACGATCCAGCGGTCACTTCGACAGCCCGCCCCGTCGAGTTGAGCGTGATCGCCGCCAAACACTGAAGCAGCCAAATCGGCCCATTGTTCTTCACAAATGCAAAGAGCCGGGACATGCCGTCCCGGCTCCCGCGTCTTCTTCTTGCGATTCCTTCAACTCGTCGCATACGGAATCAGCCGTACGCTGGTGAACTTCGCCGCAATATTCGCGAAGATGCCGTTCAGTGAGAACGAGTTCGCCGAGGCGCACTCTCCCTTGTTCTGCGACGCCGTCGAATCCGAGTAGAAGTCAGCCGAACTGCTCGCCATGTCCATCATCGAAGTGCACGGAGACAACCCGGCCAGTGAGCCCGATTTATCCGTCGAGCAGCCAGAGGATGCCGCACCGTAAGCAATCGTGTACACCGTAGTGCCCGCCGCTGTTGCGTAGTTCGCGGCAGAGATCGCCTGCTGGCACTGATCGTCCAGTGAACCGTAGACATTTCCATTGTGACCGGCACCGGAGATCTTGGTGCTGTTCGCGTCGCCGTCACTCAGGATGATCATCACGTTCTGTGAGCCCGGATTTGCCGCCTGTGCCGCTGCGAGAGACGACTGCGCAGCGTAGATCACGCCCGCGTAGTAGGTTCCGTCGCCGCCGGGGGTCTGCATTCCGCTGCACCCGCTTTTGCCCGATCCGCCCGTCGCGATGGCAATGGCGGAACTGGAATTCAGCGTGCCTCCAGACTGGTTATTGGAGCTGTAGTCGTCCAGGTAGTTGGTCACTTGATAGGTTGTCGTCGCTGCCTGGTCGGTCGTCCACGAAGCCCCGATTCCAGGGGTCGTGTACGGAGTAATGGTCGGGTTGCTGCTGGGGCACGACGTATCGTTCGAAGCCGTGCTCGCCAACACATTGGGGAACGTAAACAGGCTTACCTGGTCGAAGGCTCCGGCACAATTCGTGCTCGTGCTGCCTGCCGAACACGGGCTCAGCGCCTGCAACAGCGTTTGCACGCCGGCAAGTGCGCAATGGATGCGCGTGTTGTTGCAATTGGCATCCGTGTCCTGCGAGCCCATCGATGCAGTGGTATCTACCACCATGGCTACGTTCACCTGCGTTGCTTTGCCGCTCTCGATGGTTGCGGCCGACTGCGCCGTCAAATTGAAGGTCGCCGTCGTATTCACTCCGAACATTCTCAAAGCCTGAATAAAATACGTTGGCACCGCCGCCGTCTGAGTTACCTTCACAACATTGCTGAGCGTCGCCGATGCATCGCACGGGGCCGGAACCAGTGTCGAATCGGTCACGCAAGTGAGCGTGGACGAAATCTTGTCGTTCGGCAGATTGGGCGTCGCGTTGCTGTCGCCTGTCTGCGAGCTGTAGGCAACCACCGCGCTGTTCACACTCGCCGCTGTGGCGCTTGGCTGTGTCATCGCGTAGGCCCCGGCAAGTGCTGCGGCGTCCGTTGACGCTTGCAACTCCCGGTAGGACACATACGCATGCCCCACATCGACGGTGAGCCCGGCCATCCCTAGGAAAAGAATGACCAGAAGCACCATCCAGGGCAGAATCTGCCCGTCTTCCTCGCGCAGCGCGCGCAACTGGGAAAGTTTCTTCAGGAGATTCATTGGACCTCCTCGGTGATCTGCGACGAGAGCTGGCAGCTCGAGAATGTCGTGTTGTAGACGCCGAGGCTGCAGGAGTATTGCGCCTGGATCTGCGCATTCTGTCCCGCAACCATGTAGGAATTCGCAGTTTTGGAGCTGCCGGGACACGAAGCCGAATTGGCCGGTCCCGATCCTGGTTGCGTGGTCCCATCCAATACAAAGGTCACTGTGATTCCGCTTGCAGAAAGGCCCGGCGCCGCCGACGTCAGAGCCGCTGCCGCAGTCTTGCACGGATCGTTATCTCCGCGATCCGATGCCAGAACACGCCCCGCGTTGCTTACCGCTTCGGCAAGCATCAGCTTTTGATACAGGGCAATCGAAAACGAAAAGATCCCGGTCATGATCAGCATCACGAGAGGAAGCGTTACAGCCATCTCCACCAGAGCGCTTCCTTCTTCGCGTGAGCGAAACCGCCGACGGATCTTGTCCCATGTCGACTTGGAACCTTGAATGTTTTGTACGACTGAAGGCAATGAGTTCATCAGACGAGACCTCCTCGAAAAGCAAAAAGCAATCACCGCTTATGGGCGACTTCGATCATTGGCGTGCGTCGGGACTCCACAACTAAGGAAGGAGGAATTCAGATCCCTGGACGCTTCGCTTTACCCTTTCGTGCATCCCACGGAAGTGGAATGAGTTGAAGGTACGGCTACTTCACTCGTCCAACAATGGCGACTTTGTGTATTTCGGTGCAGCTTCAGTACTTAGCGCAACGTTACCCCTCCCCTTCAGGTTTTGATCCCCATTGGTAATGCCGTGAAATTGAAAGAGAACGATATCTCTGGCAATATCTTGCGGTTGCGCGCTCAAGCGACCCTCAGGCAGGCTGCGGCCGGGTGGTGACCCTCCCCTCCTCGACCGCCAATCCGCCATCCGGCACGGCTTCCAATAGGCGATGGGCCGCTTCTCGATGCGCTGAAAAATCCAATCCACTTCCCCGCAAACCGCCCTGCCAGTCGTGCCGCCGTCCATGTATGATTCCTGCGCCGCGTCCCCGTCTCTCACGCTCGCGCGGTAACGCATTTTCAGGAGCGATGGAGATCTGAAACACCAGGCATCGTCCTTGCCCTATGGGTCCGGGCAATACGACGGTGCCCCCCTCGATTGAATTCACGTCGTAAGACTGAAAGTGCCCCAGACACCCTGGAGGAGATATCTCAATGGCGACCATGTCCGAAGTCCATCCTGGCAAGCTCAGCGACAAAATGAGCTTCCGCCCGCGCTACGGCAATTACATTGGCGGCAAGTGGGTCGAGCCCGCTTCCGGCCAGTATTTTGAAAATGTCACCCCCGTCACCGGCAAGACTTTCTGCGAAATTCCGCGCTCCACCGCCAAGGACATTGATCTCGCGCTCGACGCTGCGCACGCCGCTCGCGCTGCCTGGGGCCGCACGAGCCCTACCCATCGCGCCGGGATCATGAACCAGATCGCACAGCGCATGGAAGACAATCTCGAGACCCTCGCTCTTGCCGAAACCTGGGACAACGGCAAGCCCATCCGCGAAACCCGCGCCGCAGATATCCCCCTGGCCATTGATCACTGGCGCTACTTTGCCGGTTGCATTCGCGCCCAGGAAGGCACCATCTCGGAGATTGACCATGACACGGTCGCCTATCACTTCCACGAGCCGCTCGGCGTCGTCGGCCAGATCATTCCATGGAACTTCCCTATATTGATGGCCACTTGGAAGCTCGCTCCTGCACTCGCTGCCGGAAACTGCGTCGTCATTAAACCGGCTGAGCAAACTCCCGCCAGCATCCTTGTCTGGGCAGAACTCATCGGCGATCTGCTGCCTCCCGGCGTGCTCAACATCGTCAACGGCTTCGGTCTCGAAGCCGGCAAGCCGCTCGCCTCCAGTTCCCGCGTCGCCAAAATCGCCTTCACCGGCGAAACCACCACAGGCCGGCTCATCATGCAATATGCCAGCCAGAACCTCATTCCCGTCACCCTCGAGCTCGGCGGCAAATCCCCCAACATCTTCTTTGCCGACGTCTGCAACGAAGACGACGACTTCTTCGACAAAGCGATCGAAGGCTTCGTCATGTTCGCTCTCAACCAGGGCGAAGTCTGCACTTGCCCCAGCCGCGCGCTCATCCAGGAAAGCATCTACGAGAAATTCATGGAGCGGGCGCTCAAGCGCGTCACCGCCATCAAGCAGGCCAACCCGCTCGAACCGGACACCATGATCGGCGCGCAGGTCTCCACTGAACAGCTGGAGAAGATCCTCAGCTACATCGATATTGGACACAAAGAAGGCGCCGAACTGCTCGCCGGCGGCGGCCGCGCCCAACTGGGCGGCGAACTCGATGGCGGATACTATGTGCAACCCACCGTCTTCAAGGGCCACAACCGCATGCGCATCTTCCAGGAAGAAATCTTCGGACCCGTCGTCTCCGTCACTACTTTCAAAAATGAGTCCGATGCCCTCGAAATCGCCAACGACACGTTGTACGGTCTCGGTGCCGGCCTGTGGAGCCGCGATGCCAATCGCTGCTACCATCTCGGCCGCGGCATTCAGGCGGGCCGCGTCTGGGTCAACTGCTATCACGCATATCCCGCCCACGCAGCCTTCGGCGGATACAAACAGTCCGGCATCGGTCGCGAAACCCACAGCATGATGCTCGACCACTATCAGCAGACCAAAAACCTGCTGGTCAGCTACAGCCCCAAGAAGCTTGGCTTCTTCTAAACGAGGGACCGACTCATGCCCGAGTTACCCCAACAGGTCCTTGCCACCGACCTCGCCATTCACCTCATCCGGGTGCTGCGCGAGAAACATGGGCCGCTCATGTTCCACCAATCGGGGGGCTGCTGCGACGGCAGCTCCCCGATGTGCTATCCCCGCGACGAATTCATCACCGGCGACTCCGATGTTCAGCTCGGCGAAGTCGACGGCGAACCGTTCTACATGAGCCGCAGCCAGTTCGAGTATTGGAAACACACACAGCTCACGCTCGACGTCATCTCTGGCCGTGGCGGCATGTTTTCACTCGATAATGCCGAAGGCGTCCGCTTCCTCATCCGCTCCCGCGTCTTTACAGACGATGAAATCGGCGATCTCCGCGCCGCCGGCCGGATCTGAAGTCCTAATTCCGGCTTCCGGCTGTATCGCATTGCAGATCCAGCCATCTAAACTGTCTGAGATAACTGCATGAGAGAAGCCGTCATCGTTTCCGCCGTCCGTACGCCCGTGGGCAAGTTCCAGGGTTCGCTCCAGCCTTTTACCGCGCCCCAGCTTGGCGCTGTCGTCGTGCGCGAAGCCGTGCGGCGTTCTCAGATCGACCCCGCTCAAATCAGCGAATGCATCATGGGTTGCGTTCTTCAGGCCGGCCTCGGACAAAGCCCCGCGCGTCAGGCCGCCATCTTCGCAGGACTTCCGCCGGAAGCAAGCGCCCTCACCGTCAATCAGGTCTGTGGCTCAGGTCTCCGCGCCGTTTCGCTCGCCGCCCAATCCATTCAGCTCGGCGACTCTGAAGCCGTCGTAGCAGGCGGCATGGAATCCATGACAAACGCCCCTTATCTCCTGCCGCAGGCCCGCGCAGGCTATCGCATGGGGAATGGCAAACTGGTCGATTCCATGATTAATGACGGCCTCTGGGACGCCTACAACGACTTCCATATGGGCGCCGCCGCCGAAATGGTTGCGGAAAAATACGGAATCACCCGCGCCGATCAGGACACCTTTGCCGCCGAATCCCACAGCCGCGCTGCCGCTGCCACCGAACAGGGCGTCTTCCAGGACGAAATCCTTCCCGTCCAATTGCCGCCCGCAAAAAAAGGCGAAGCCCCGCGCGTCTTCGTAGCCGACGAATCGGTCCGCGCCGGCACCACCGCCGAAATTCTTTCCCGCCTCAAACCCGCATTCAAAGAGGGCGGCACCGTTACCGCCGGCAATGCTCCCGGCGTCAGCGATGGCGCGGCTGCAGTCGTTGTCACCAGCGCGGAGCGGGCAAGGGAACTCGATCTCAAGCCGCTCGCCATCATCCGCGCCCAGGCGACCAGCGGACGCGAACCCGCCTGGTTCTCGCTCGCTCCCATCGACGCAGTGCGTACCGTCGCTACCCGTGCCGGCTGGGCCCTCAACGAAGTCGATCTCTTCGAACTCAACGAAGCCTTCAGCGTCCAGGCTCTCGCCGTTCTCGGCGAATTGAAACTCGATCCCGCCAAGGTCAACGTCCACGGCGGCGCGGTCGCCATCGGCCATCCCATCGGCGCCAGCGGCGCCCGCGTCCTCGTCACCCTCCTCTACGCCATGCAGCGCTATGGCAAGTCCAGGGGCATCGCCTCCCTTTGCCTCGGAGGCGGCAACGCCGTCGCCCTAGCCGTCGAGCGCATCTGAACCCGCTAGTGCTCGGTTCGAGTCCTGTCAACTGTCCGTTTCCGAACACTTCGCCGCGCCAGCGGTCACTCCTCGCATGTTTCCTGGCTCGCTTAATACCATCTAAATCCAGTATTTAGAGCACCATCTCGCCGGCTGCCTTTGGCACGGCAAGTGCAACTCCATTCCCGCAATGGATATCGCCCGGCCTGACATAAAGCAAAAGAAGAAACGCCAGATGTTCGTATGGGCTGGCGTCGGAATCGTGGTTCTCGCTGCCGCCGTATGGGCCGTCTCTCGGCTCAAACCCGCTGCCCCCACGGTCGACCGCTCCACCATCTGGACCGACACCGTAAAACGCGGCCCCATGATTCGCCAGGTCCGCGGATCCACCGGCTCCCTCGTTCCCCGCGAAGACTCCATCGAGCTGATTCCCGCGCAGACTGAGGCCACCGTGATCCGCATTCGCGTTCTGCCCGGCGCGCAGGTCACGCCCAGTACCGTCATCATGGATCTGGCCGATCCGCAGCTCGCCCAGGAGCTGCTCAACGCCCAGCTCGCTCTCAAGGCCGCCCAGGCTGACTACAAGAGCCTCTCGGCGCAGTTGCAAAGCACGATGATGGACAAAAAGACCGCGGCCGCCGAAGTCAACGCCAATTTCACTCAGGATCAGCTCCAGGCGCAGACCGACAAGGCTCTCTACGATCTCGGCGTCATCTCCGGCCTCGCCTACAGCAAATCGAAGAACACCGCCGATCAGCTCACCGTTCAGCACGATCTCAGCAAGCAGCAGCTCGACGTCAACCAGAAGGCCATTGAGATTCAGCTTGCCTCCAACCAGACCAAGATTGACCAGGCCAAAGCCCTCCTCGATCTCTATAACAAGCAATCCAATGCCCTGCAGGTCCACTCCACCATCTCCGGCACCCTCGCGCCGCTTGCCATGCCCGTGCAGGTCGGCCAGCACGTCGCCGTCGGAACCTCCGTTGCCGAAGTCATTCAGCGCGACAAGCTCAAAGCCGCTCTGCAGATCGCCGAAACCCAGGCGCGCGACATTCAGCTCGGTCAGCCGGCCGCCATCGATACCCATAACGGTGTCATTCCGGGTCACGTCACAAGAATTGATCCTTCCGTAGTGAACGGAACGCGCACCGTTGACGTAGATCTGGATGGACCGCTTCCTCCGGGTGCGGTTCCGCAGTTAAGCGTCGACGGCACCATCGACTTGGAACGCATCGCAGATACGGTTCAAGTAGGCCGCCCGGCGCTGGGAAACGAAAACTCGACCTTGAGCCTCTTCAAGCTCGATCCCGATGGCAAGGGCGCCACGCGTGTCTCGGTCAAAGTGGGTCGCGCCTCGGTCAACAGCATTCAGGTGCTTGAGGGCCTCAAGGAAGGCGACGTCGTCATTCTTTCCGACATGTCGCGCTACGATGCCGTCGATCGCGTCCGTCTGGAATAGTGGACAAAGGTCAGAACTTCTTGGAACACGCGGGCAAGGGAATCGCAGCTTGACGGATTCCCGATCCCGGACAACTGACAACCTTGAACATGAGGGGGATGCATGGCAAACGACAAGCTGATTGAAATCGAAGAACTCACCAAGGTCTTCTATACCGACGAAGTAGAGACGCACGCGCTCTCCGGTATTCACCTCACCATTTCGCGCGGCGAATACGTCGCCATGTCCGGCCCTTCCGGCTGCGGCAAGTCGACATTGCTTTCCATTCTTGGCCTGCTCGATACACCCACCGGCGGCAAATATCTGCTCAACAACAAGCCCGTCGAAAACCTGAGCTTCAGCGAGCGCTCGCGCATTCGCAACCAGGAAATCGGTTTCATCTTCCAGAGCTTCAACCTGATCGGCGACCTCACGGTCGAAGAGAACGTCGAATTGCCGCTGACCTATCGTGCCGGCATGCCTTCCGCTGAACGCAAAAAGCGCGTCAAGGAAGCCCTCGAGCGCGTCAACATGGCTCACCGCATGCGCCACTATCCCGCGCAGCTCTCCGGCGGTCAGCAACAGCGCGTCGCCGTGGCCCGTGCTCTCGCCGGTTCGCCTTCCATCCTGCTGGCCGACGAACCTACCGGCAACTTGGACTCCAAAAACGGCGAAGCGGTGATGCATCTGCTTGCCGACTTGCACCGCGAAGGTTCCACCATCTGCATGGTGACCCACGATCCGCGCTTTGCCAAGCACGCCCAGCGCGAAGTGCACCTGTTCGACGGAAAGGTTGTCTCGGAGGACGAGCTCAGGAAGCTCACAGAAGAAGTGGAGGCGTAAAATGCTTCTCCGCAACCTGCTGCGCGATGTACGGTACGCGCTGCGCCAGCTGCGTCAGGCTCCGGGCTTTGCCCTCACCGCGATCCTGACGCTGGCCTTCGGCATCGGCGCCACAACAGCCATCTTTTCCATCGTGGAAGGCGTTCTGCTGCGGCCCTTGCCGTTCCCGCAGCCCGATCGCCTCCTCATGCTTGGGGATGTGCCCGAAGGTGTGGACAACCACGGACGCGCGCCCAGCGTTACTGCTCCTGGCGCCCTCGCGTACATGCACGACACGCGCGTGTTCCAGAGCCTCGGCGCTTACCAGCAGACTGCATATGAATTCTCGGGAAATGGAGAGCCGGCGCAGGTCAATGCCACCCGTCTCACCGCCAGCGTCTTCCCCGTGCTCGGCGTCTCGCCGCTCATGGGCCGTTCGTTCACGCAGCAGGAAGATCAGGGCAGCGCGCAGGTTGCGGTCATTAGCTATCAGATGTGGCGCGCTCGTTTTCATAGCGATCCTGTCATTCTTGGCAGGTCCATCCTGCTCGATCGCAAACCGTACCAGGTCATCGGCGTCATGCCGAAAGTCTTCGAGTTCCCGCTCGTCCCGGGCCAGTTGAACCGCAGCGAGCTTTGGGTCCCGATGAGCTTCTCGCCTACGGAGCTCACCAACGGCGCCGGCAGTTGGAACTACCGCATGGTAGGACGGCTTAATCCTGGTGTCTCTTCCCAGCAGGCCATTCAGGATGCAGCGCCGGTCTCTCGCGAGATCGAAGCGCATTTCCCCAAGGGGATGGGCAGCCTCCGGATTCACCCTCAAGCCATGGCGTTGAATGAAGCCACTGTTGCCGAGGCCCGGCCCTTGGTCCGCACGCTCTTCCTCGCCGTCGTCGTTGTCCTTTTTATCGCGTGCGCCAATCTCGCCGGACTCCTCCTCGTCCGCGTCATTCGCCGCCGTCGCGAAATCTCCGTTCGCCTCGCATTGGGCGCAAGCAGCGCCACCATTCTGCGCCAGTCCATTGTGGAAGCCCTGGTGCTCAGCCTCAGCGGCGGCGTTCTCGGCCTCATTCTCGCCGCTTCGGCGCTTCGCCTCGGTGTAAGTCTCCTGCCCGAAACTTTGCCGCGCGTGAGTGAAATCTCGCTTGACTGGCGCGTCATCGGCTTCGCCATGGTCCTTGCTGGATTCACTGGACTCTTCTGCGGCATCGCCCCCGCCTTTGCGGCAGCGCGCACCAGCGTAAATGATTCATTGAAAGAAGGCGGCCGCACAGGCAGCTCCGGCGGCAGCCATGCGCGCCTTCGCTCCGCTCTTGTGGTCGCCGAACTGGCCGTCGCTCTCGTTCTTCTCGCTGCTTCCGGGCTACTTCTGCGCAGCTTCGAGAAAATGCGCGAAGTCGACCTCGGCTTCAGCACAGAACACGTTCTCACCGCTTTCTACGGACTGCCCCAGAAGGAATACTCCACGCAGGCATCCGCCGATGCTTTTGATCGCGAACTGCTGTCCCGCTTGCAGCAATTGCCCGGCGTGCAATCGGTCGGCGTTACCACGTCGCTGCCCCAGGCTGGCAACGACAGCAGCACCGCCTTTATCCCTGAAGGCTACGTCGCTCCGAAAGGCGCCGCGCTCAATCTTGCGTGGACCTCTGAAGTCTTCGGCGACTATTTCAACGCTGCGGGCATTCCGCTTGTTCGCGGCCGCTTCTTTACAGAGTCCGACACCCCAAAATCTCCGCTGGTCGCCATCATCAATCGCACCCTCGCCGACAAATACTGGCCCGGACAGGATCCCATCGGCAAACGCCTCCACATCGGCGTCGCTGAATCGCCCACGCCGTGGATGACCGTCGTTGGCGAAATCGGTGACATCAAGCAGTCCTCGGCCGACGCCCCCACGCAGAATCAGCTCTACACCCCATCCAGCCAGTTCGGCATTGATCTCGGACCGTTTGCGCCAACCGATATGGTCAGCGGCAACTACGGCTCCATCGTTCTCCGCGGCCAGATGGCTCCCGAGCAGATGATCAACTCGCTCCGTGCCACCGTCCATTCCATCGACCCGCAGTTGCCTCTCACTCAGGTCGAGTCCATGAGCCAGGTGGTTTCTGAAGGTCAGGCTTCGCGGCGCTTCAACACCATCCTCATCTCCAGCTTTGCCGGCGCCGCCGTTCTCCTCGCCTTGCTTGGCATTTACAGCGTCATCGCTTTCTCGGCGGCATTGCGCACACACGAGCTCGCCATTCGCCTCGCGCTCGGTTCGCAGCGTGCCAGCGTCATGAAGCTGGTCCTCGTCTCCGGCGCCAAACTCGGTCTGGCCGGATGCATCATCGGTGCCGTCGCCGCCGTGTTTGCCACGCGCCTCATGAGTTCGCTGCTCTTTCAGATCAACCCGCTGGATCCGCTCGTGCTCACGTTCGCTGCGATCTCCATTTTTTTGCTGGCCCTCGCGGCATCTGTCGTGCCGGCCGGCCGAGCTGCTTCTATTGAACCCATGCAGGCGCTCCGCAACGAGTAAATTGTCTGTCCCCAATGTGCATCCGCCGGTCGGCAACGGAGTAAAGACTCAATGAACCAGTTGCTTCAGGACATTCGCTACGCCATTCGCCAGTTGCGCAAGTCGCCCGGCTTCGCTGTTACGGCCATCGTGACACTGGCCCTCGGCATCGGCGCCAATACGGCCATCTTCACGCTGGTGCACGGCATCCTCCTGCGCACGCTTCCCGTCTCCGATCCCAAGCTCCTCTGGCGCATCGGCGATAACGAAGACTGCTGCGTCGAAGGCGGATTTCCCGGCGGCGCCACCGATACCGGCGACTTCACCATCTTCTCTACAGACCTTTATCAGTACCTCCGCGCCAACACTCCCGAATTCAAGAGTCTCGCTGCCATGCAGGCCGGCCAGTGGCAATGGGCCGTCCGGCGCGGCAATGCCATCCCTAAAGACATGCACGGCGAATTCGTCTCCGGCAACTACTTCACAACCCTGGGCATCGGCCCCTGGTCGGGCCGCATCTTTTCTGAATCCGACGACACACCGTCTTCGACTCCCACCGCCGTGCTCAGTTACAAAGCCTGGCAGGGCGAATACAACTCTGATCCCAGCATCATCGGTTCGACCATCTTCATCCAGACCCATCCCGTCACCGTCATCGGCGTCGCGCCTCCCGGCTTTTTTGGCGACCGCGTCAGCGACAATCCGCCGGACTTCTGGTTGCCCATTCAAATCGAGCCCTATCTCCGTGGAACCAGCTCCATCCTCAAGCACGGCGATTCTCATTGGCTCTATCTCGTTGGCCGCTTGCCCGCAGACCAGAGCATTCCGGCATTGCAATCGAAGATCGGCAACTCGCTTCGCCAATGGCTCTGGACCCGCACCGTCCTCATCCAAAATGGCGGCGGTTCTGTCATTCCCAAAATGCACGTCGTCCTTACCCCGGGCGGCGGCGGCATTCAGTCGCTGCAGGATTATTCAGGCGCAGGGCTCAAGATGTTGATGATTCTTTCCTCCATCGTCCTGCTCATCGCCTGCGCCAACATTGCCAACCTGCTCCTGGCTCGCGCGACCACGCGTCGCAGCGAAATTGCCGTGCGCATGGCCATTGGCGCCGCGCGCCGTCACCTCATCGGCCAGATCGTTACCGAAAGCGTCATCCTCAGCTGCATCGGCGGCGTGGCCGGACTCGTCGTTGCCTATGCCGGTTGCCACGCCATCCTCGCGCTCGCATTCCCAGACGCGCACAACATGCCCGTCGATCCCAGCCCCTCGCCCATCATCCTTGGGTTCGCGTTCCTTGTTTCACTTCTTACCGGAATTCTCTTCAGCACCGGCCCAGCGTGGCTTTCCTCGCACGCTCAGCCTGCGGAAGCACTGCGTGGCGTCAATCGCTCCACGAAAGACCGCTCATCCCTCCCCCAGAAGTCCCTGGTCGTTTTCCAGGCCGCACTCTCGGTTGTACTGCTTTGCGGCGCAGTGCTCATGACGCGCACTCTCAATGCCCTTGAGAACCAGAACTTCGGCGTCGTCACCAGCAATCGCTACGTCGTCCACTTCGACCCTGTCGGAGCCGGCTATACCACCGAACGGATGCCTCAGCTCTATCGTCAGATTGAAGACCGCTTCTCCACGTTGCCCGGCGTCCGCACCATGAGCCTGGCCATGTATAGCCCCCTCGAAGGCGACAACTGGGGCGAGTGCGTCATTCAACAGGGACATCCCGCGCCCCGCCCCGGCGACAAGTGCGGTTCTACCTGGGTCCGCGTGAGTACTCACTACCTCGACTCCATCGGCGTCCCCATCGTGCGCGGCCGCAACTTCAGCGAGCAGGATACGGCCTCATCGCCCCAGGTCGTCCTCGTCAACGAAACCTTCGCCAAACATTTCTTCCCCAATCAGAACCCCGTTGGGCAGCACTTCGGCATCGACTTCCCGCAATACTCCGGAGCCTGGCAAATCGTTGGCGTCTTCCGCGATTTCAAAATGAACAACCCGCGCGACGAAGTGCACAACGTCTATCTCCGGCCTCTCACGCAGCAGTTCACCGCCTATACCCAGCCCGAAATGACCACCGGCGAAGTGCAATCCATGAACATGAACGCCCTCATTCTGGATTTCAATGTGCCGCCGTCCAACGTTGATTCTCTCGTTCGCACCACGCTGGCATCTGTTGATCCCAACCTCACGGTTTCAGATCTTCGTTCCTTCGGTGCCCAGGTCGCCGGCAACTTCGATCAGGAACGTCTGGTCGCCCGCCTTACTACGCTCTTCGGCGTGCTCGCGCTCATCCTCGCCTGCGTCGGGCTCTACGGTGTCATGTCCTACTTTGTCGCCCGCCGCACCGGCGAAATCGGCATCCGCATGGCTCTCGGCGCCACCCGCGGCAGCGTTATGTCCCTCGTTCTGCGTGGAGCCCTCTGGCAGATCCTCATCGGGCTCGTTCTCGGCATTCCGGCCTCGCTCTATGCCGGCTATCTGATGAAAAGCATCCTTTACGGCGTCGGCAGCTACGATCCCTGGGCGCTTGTTGGCGCTCCGCTCATGCTCGTTGTCTGCGCCACTTTCGCCGGCCTTCTTCCGGCGCGCCGCGCAGCCTCCATTGAACCTATGCGGGCCCTGCGGATCGAGTAAGGAGAGACACGCATGAATTCGTTCCTCCAGGATCTCCGTTACGCCGCACGCCAGCTGCGCAAAGCTCCCGGCTTCACGCTCACGGCCGTGCTGACTCTGGCCTTGGGTATCGGCGCGCTCACCACCGTCGCCACCTGGACAAACGCCGTCCTCTTCAACCCCTGGCCTCGTGTCGAAAACCCGCGTGCCCTCCGCTTCATCAGCGCCACAATCCTCGGTAGCAACGGCTACTCGGTTCACTGGGATCAGCTTCAATTCGTTCGCCGCCAATCCCGCTCTTTTTCCGACGGCGCAGCCTTCAGCCTCACATCCTTGACCCTTCAGGCGCAGGGCTCGCAAGCACAAGGTATTACCGCCGGCATCGTTTCCTCCAACTACTTCCAGCTTCTCGGCGTCCAGCCTGAGGCGGGTTCGTTCTTCCAGGCAAGCGCCAACGACCGCTCCTACAGCTCCAACGACACGGTCGTTCTATCCGATGGACTGTGGCACGACCGCTTCAACGCCGATCCCACCATCATCGGCCGCACCGTCACAATCAATCGCCACGCGTTCACCGTCATCGGCATTGCTCCGCGCGATTTCACCGGAATCTTCGGCGGCCTCGCCGAGTCGGCCTGGGTTCCGTTTTCCGCCGTTCGCGATCTCTCTGCCGACGCATCCCCCGATCCGCTGGAAACCTACGGCCTGCAGGTTGTCGTCCGCATGCGTCCCGCCGTCAGCGATGCCACAGCGGCTGCCGAGCTTCACACTCTTGCCCACACCTTCGCTCTAGCAAAGAACGACTCCAAATACAACGGTTGGGATCTCAATCTCGACGACTCCGCCCATTTTCAGCGCGGACTCTTCTCCACCATCGGCGAACAGCTGCCCGTGCTCCTCGGCGCTTCCGCGCTGTTGATGATTCTCGTTTGCCTCAACATCGCCTCGCTCCTCGGCCAGCATTCCGCGCGTCGTCGCCGCGAAGTAGCCATTCGTACTGCTCTCGGCGCGCGCCCGGCGCGCATCGCTTCGCAGGTCTTTGCCGAAATGGGATTGCTCGCGCTCCTTGGTGCTCTCTCTGGATGGGCCGCAAGCATCGCCATGTCCCGTGCACTCTACGCCTTGCTTCCCAACTTCGGCGTCCCGCTCGCCTTTAACCTGCGCACCGATCTGCGCATCGTTCTCTTCATTGCCGCCGTCGCAGCGGTAGTCACCGTTGCCTGCGGCTTGTTTCCAGTGCGGCAGGCTTTGCGCATCTCGCAACGCGCAGCACTCCATGAGGGCAGCGCCGCCGTGGCCGGCCCCTCGCGCAATCGCCTGGGTCAGCGCATTCTGCTCGGCGTCCAACTCGGCATTTGCTTTGTTGTCCTGGTGTGCTGCGGCCTGCTCACCCGCACCGCGCTCAACATCTTCCATCGCGACGCAGGCTTCGATCGTGCCAACTGCCTGACGGCCTACATCGACCTTTCCCGTTCCGCCTACACCGACGAACGTTCCGCCGCATTCCGTTCTGCGCTTCTCGATCGCCTGCGCGCCCTGCCATCCGTCTCCGGCGCCACACTTACCACCCACCTGCCTTTGGGCGACGAAGGTTCCGGCAACACCCGCGACTTCGGCATTCCCGGTTATGTTCCCGCCAAAAGCGAAGAAATGAACGTCGTCACCGACTACGAAGGTTCCAATTTCTTCCGCACCATGGGCATCGCTCTTCAGCAAGGCCGTGACTTCGCTGCGCAGGACAATCAGCACGCACCCTTCGTCGCCATCGTCAATGAGGATATGGCTCATCGCTACTGGCCTTACGGCAATGCCCTCGGCAGCACCATCATCGTCGACAAGCTGCCTCACCGCATCGTCGGCATAGTGCGCAACTACATGTACCACAATCCTGGCGACACTGACCCCAACCCCGTCGTCTTTCTTCCCTTGGCTCAGGGCGCTTCCGGCTATGGATACTTCATCCTCGCCGTGCGCGAGCGTTATGCCGACGCAAGCATGGGACGCCAAATTCGGCAGGCCGTTGCGGACCTCGACGCATCGGTCCCTGTCGAAGACATGCGCACCCTCGAACAGGTCACCGGCGAGCAGTACCAGATGTCGCGGATCCCTGCCGAACTGCTTGGCGTTTACGGCATCTGCAGCGTGCTCGTCGCCATGATGGGCCTCTATGCCGTCATGGCCTACTCCGTCATCGAGCGCAATCGCGAGTTCGCCTTGCGCATGGCCCTTGGTTCTTCGCGTGCCCGCATCTTCCGCCTCGTCCTTACCGGAAGCTCGAGCGTCGCACTCATCGGCCTGGTGACCGGCGGCCTCGGCGCCATCGCCGCCGTCCGCCTGCTGCGCTCTATGCTCTTCGGTGTCACCGCGTTCGACCCCGTCAGCTTCTGCGCTGCAGCCATTCTCTTGTTGTTCACCGTCTTTTTCTCCGGCCTCGCGCCCGCGCGCCGCGCTGCCGCCATTGAACCCATGCAGGCGCTTCGCAGCGAATGAGGAGAACCCGTAAATGAATGCCTCGCTCCAGGACATCCGTTTCGCTCTACGCCAGCTCCGCAAGTCGCCGGGCTTCACCCTGACCGTTATCCTCACGCTCACCCTCGGCATCGGCGCCAATGCCGCCGTCTTCACGCTCTTTGATCAGGTGCTGCTGCGCATGCTGCCTGTGCAGAGCCCGAAAGAGCTCGTGCGCTTCGAGTGGTCCGGTGCGTTCTCCGGTTCCATGAGCAGCTTCGGCGGCGACAGCGACAACTACTTCTCTTACCCCATGTATAAGGACCTGCGCGACCAGAACCAGGTCTTTCAGGGAATCCTCGCCGCCGACAAGGCCAGCGTCGGCCTCTCCTGGCACAATCAGGCCGACAACGAAGACGCCGAAGTCGTCTCCGGCAACTACTTCACCCTCCTCGGACTCCGACCCGCCGCCGGCCGCCTCTTCACGCAACAGGATGACACCGCGAAAGACGCCAACCCCGTCGTAGTCCTCAGCTTTGCCTATTGGAAAGCGCATTTTGCCGGCGACCGCAGTGTGATCGGCCAGAACGTCCTCCTCAACGGCCATTCCTTCTCGATCATCGGCGTCGCGCCGCCCAACTTTGACTCAGCCATTGGCGGCTATCGTCCCGGTGTCTTCATTCCCCTAAGCATGGAAGCCATGGCCCTCCCCTGGCGCACGCCGCTTGAAGATCTCACCAATCACAGGGCCGCATGGCTCACTCTTGTCGCGCGCCTCAAACCCGGGATCACCAGCTCTCAGGCTCAGGCCGGCCTTGGACCGCTCTGGCACGCGCTCCGGGCCCGTGAATTGAGTCTCTACAAAAATCCCACCCCGCGTTTCGCCCACCGCTTCGTCGACGAATCGCGGCTCAAAGTCCTCGACGACTCCAAAGGCTTCTCCCCCAATCGCATGGACATGCAAAAGCCGCTCATCATTCTCATGAGCATGGCTGGACTGCTCGTTGTCCTTTGCGCCATCAACGTAGCTACGCTGCTGCTTTTGCGCGCTGCCGGTCGCGCGCGCGAAATGTCCTTGCGCTACGCCCTCGGCGCACGCCGAGGCCGCGTCATCGCGCAACTCCTCATGGAAGGCGGAGTCCTCGGCGTTGCCGGCTGCCTGGCCGGCCTGGCGTTCGCCCCGTTTGCCTCCATCGTTCTCGTACGCCTCATCACCAACGCCGACCCCGGCAGCGAACCCTACTCCGCATCCATTGACGCCCGCATCCTCCTTTTCACCCTCGCCATCTCGCTCGTTGCCGCATTCTTTTTCAGCTTCGCGCCCGTCTTCCACTTTCTCCGGCCCGACCTCGCCAACTCACTGCGTCAGAATGCGGGAACCGCATCCGCCCGATCCCAGCGCTTCCGCAAGGTCGCCGTCGGTGCGCAGATTGCGCTCAGCGTTCTGCTTCTTGGCGGCGCGGGCCTCTTCGTTCGTACCCTCGACAATCTCCGCGGTGCCCAGGTCGGCTACGACACTGCCCATCTCGCCACGTTCAACCTCAATCCCAGTTCTTCAGGCTATGCGGAAGACCGCACCCCCGTCATCGTCAAGAGCGCGCTCGATGCCATCCAGCGCATTCCCGGTGTTGCATTCGTCGCGGCCACCACTGATCCCGAGCTCGCCGGCGATACCGAGACGTCCAATTACTCCGTTCAGGGATACAAGCCCTCTGAAGACGAGAATATGAACTTCGAGGAGCCGGGCATTACTCCCGGCTACTTCGCCACCCTCAAGCAACCCATCCTTGCGGGTCGCGAATTCAGTGAAGCCGACGCGAAAGATCAGCCCGGCGTCGCCGTCGTCAACCTCGCCTTCGCCAAACGCTTCTACGGCTCTCCGCAAAATGCAATCGGACGCTTGATTTCGCAGGGCGCGGGAAACGACATTAAATACGACACAACGATCATCGGTGTCGTCGGCAACATTCGCCACACCGACCTTCGCACCGAACTCGGCCCGGCCGTCTACCACCCCTACGACCAACTCAAACACCCGCTTGGCGTGACAGTCTACCTGCAAACGACCCAGCCAGCTCTGCTTCTCTCGTCCGTCCGCACGGCGATTCACCAGCTCGATCCCACTCTCGTCGTCGACGGCCTTCGCACCATGGACACGCAGATGGATCGCAGTGTCTCTGACGAGCGCGCTCTCGCTTTCCTCGCCATCGGCTTCTCTGTCCTCGCCATGATTCTCGCGGCCGTGGGCCTCTACGGCGTCCTCGCCTACTCCACTGAGCAGCGCACCCGCGAAATTGGCGTCCGTCTTGCGCTTGGTTCGCCGCGCGCTTCCATCGTCATGCTTGTTCTGCGAGAAATGGGCGGCATCGCCATCATCGCTACCCTCGTCGCGTTGCCGTGCACCGTCGCCCTGGCCCGTTTGTTCCGCAGCCAGCTTTACGGTGTCACCGTTTTTGATCCACTCACTCTAGTCGGCGCAGTGTTGTTTACCGGCTGCATGGTCTTCCTTGCAGCCGCCCTACCCGCGCGCCGTGCCGCCGCGGTCCAACCCATGCGAGCCCTGCGCAATGATTAGTCAATCCAGAGAGGAGCAACCGTGAACACGCTGATCATGCATCTTCGCTATGCGATCCGGCAGTTGCGCAAATCGCCGGTCTTCACACTCACTGCCGTGCTCACGCTCGCCCTCGGCATTGGCGCCAACACCGCCATCTTCACCGTTGTCTACGCCACACTGCTCGCTCCCATGCCTTATCCTCAGCCCGATCAACTCGTCATGGTCTGGTCCAAGGTCCAGGGACAACACAACGTCACGGCCGCGCAGGACTTTCTCGACTGGAAAAGCCGCAATACCGTCTTTCAGGACATCAATGCCTGGACCGGCGGCAGCTTCAATCTCGCCACCGCGCAGCAACCCGAGTACGTTGAAGGTCAATACACCACCCCCGGCATGTTCAATATGGAGGGTCTTCGCTTCCTCTACGGCCGCGACTTTCTGCCCGAAGAAGGCCGCGCCGGCAAAGACCACGTCGTCATCCTCATGAACAAGCTGTGGAAACGCCTCGGCGCCGACCCCAAAATCGTCGGAAAAAATCTGCAAATTGACGGCACCGCCTACACCGTCATCGGCGTCCTCGCTCCCGGCATCAGCGACCGGCTCGATCCATCGCTCGTCGTTCCCCTGGTCTTCAAGCCCGATCAGCTCAATCACAACTTCCATTGGCTGTTGATCATGGGCCGCCTCAAACCCGGCGTCACCATCCAGCAGGCTCAGGGCAACATGGACGCGGTTACTGCCAACATCGCTGCGGCTTTTCCCAAATCCAACAAGGGCTGGGGCGCGTTCGTCGAGCCACTCAAAAACGACTTCCTGCCCAAAGAGCGCATTCAGAATCTCTGGATGTTGCTCGGCGCAGTTGGCTTCGTCCTCCTCATCGCCTGCGTCAACGTCGCCAACCTGTTGCTCGCCAAAGGCACCACGCGCCAGAAAGAAATTGCCATCCGCTCTTCGCTCGGCGCTTCGCGCAAAACAATATTCGCCCAGTTCCTCGTTGAAAACCTGATGCTCGCCCTCGTCGGCGCCGCGCTGGGCGTCGGCATCGGCGCGGGCATCCTGCGTTGGGTCGTCACCTCGGTTCCGCCCGACACACTGCCCTCCGAGGCGGATCTCACCCTCAATCTCCCCATCCTGCTCTTCACCCTTGCTGTGGCTACGGTCTCCGGCCTGCTCTTCGGTTGCGCGCCCGCCTGGTACGCCACGCGGATCGATCCGGCCGACGCGCTCAAGGAAGGTGGCCGATCCGGAACCGGTGCGGGACGCCAGCGTCTGCGCCGCGTCCTCGTGGTCAGCGAGTTTGCCCTTGCCCTCGCCTTGCTCACCGGCGCCGGCCTTGCCATTCACAGCTTCTGGAATCTCACGCGCGTCGACCTCGGTGTCCAGACCGAACACGTGCAGACCTTCCTCCTTCCCGTGCCCGACGCCCGGCCCAAAGACCCCGCCCGCATCAACGCCTACTATCGCGAAATGCTCACCAGCATTCAGGCCGTTCCCGGCGTGCTCGACGTTGCCGCTTCCACCGGTCTCCCGCTGGAAGGCGGCGCTTTCGGCATGGGCTTCACCATCGCCGGCGAGCAGACTTACACCGATCCGTCCCTGCGCCCCGATGTACGCTTCAACATGGTCAGCCCCGGCTATTTCCATACCTACGGCGTGCAGATCAAGCAGGGGCGGGCCCTTACTGATTCCGACACAGCCGACACTGTCCACGTCGCAGTCGTCAACGAGCATTTCGCGCAGACCTACCTCAAAGGCAAAAACCCCATCGGGCAGCGCGTCAATATCGACCAGTTGATGCCCGGCGTCACCGATGTGGGTCCCTCGGTCACCTGGCAGATTGTCGGTGTCTTCCACAATGTTCGCTCCGGCGGCTTCCGGCGCGACTTCCCCGAACTCGACGTCCCCTTCACGCAGAGTCCCTGGCCCTCTGCGTCCATCGGCGTTCGCGCATCCGGCGATCCCGAACTCATGATGCGCAGCATCGCCGCTGCTGTGCACTCCGTCGATTCGCAGATCGCCATCGCTCAGCCCCGCACTCTCGATGAGATCAAAGGCCGCATGCTCGCTGAGGACCGCTTCACCATGACGCTCTTCGCAGCCTTCGCCGTCGTCGCTCTCATCCTCGCAGCCGTCGGCATCTACGGCGTCATGTCCTTCACCGTCGCTCAGCGCGAGCACGAACTCGGTCTCCGGATGGCCCTCGGCGCCAGCCGCTCCAATCTCCTTCAACTCGTACTCAAAGAAGCACTCACCCTCGCCGCGCTTGGCCTCGGCATCGGCCTCGTCGGCGCGTACCTCGTCGGCCGCGCCATGCAAAACACTCTTTACGGCGTCAGCTCGCTCGACCCCGCCGCCGTCGCGGCCGTCGCCTGCGTGCTGCTCTGCGCCTCGCTCATCGCCAGTTGGCTGCCCGCGCGCCGCGCCGCCTCTGTTGAACCCATGCGCGCGTTGCGCGCCGAGTAAGGACACACCGCAAGTTTTCTACATTGGGAGCAAATCATGATCGAACTGAAGAATATCGAGCGCAGTTACAAAACCGGACACACCGAAACCTGGGTCCTTCGCCGCGTCGGCCTCACCATCAAACAGGGAGAATTTGTCACTGTCATGGGTCCCTCAGGGGCAGGGAAGTCTTCCCTCCTCAACGTGCTTGCCCTCCTCGACGACGGATGGCTGGGAGAATACTGGTTCGACGAGACTCCGGTGCAGAAGCTCAATCGCAAGCAGCGCGCCGACCTCGCCCGGCAGCGCATCGGCATGGTCTTTCAGAGCTATCATCTGCTCGACGACCTCACTGTCGCCGAAAATATCGACCTTCCCCTCTCTTACAAAAACCTGCCCACGAAAGAACGCGCAGGCATGGTCGCCGACATACTTGATCGCTTCCAGATCGTCGCCAAGAAAGACCTCTTTCCCAATCAGCTCTCCGGTGGTCAGCAACAGCTGGTCGGCATCGCGCGCGCCGTGGTTCACGCGCCGGCTCTGCTTCTCGCCGATGAGCCTACCGGCAACCTCCACTCCACGCAGGCTCGCGAAATCATGGAGCTCTTCCGCGAACTCAACCGCCAGGGCGCCACCATCGTCCAGGTCACCCACTCTGAGGAGAATGCGCGCTACGGCTCCCGCATTCTCGAACTGCGCGATGGCTGGGTCACGCGCGATGAGCAAGTCCAGCCTGTCTCCACGGAGGTCAGTGCTCAGTGAATCCGTTCCAGGTGAAAATTCTCATGAAAAACCAGGCCCCTCGTTTACGCTCTCGTATCTCTTCCGTCGCAGCCATCGTCCTGCTGCAGGTCAACATGGCGCTCGCCGTTCAGCCCGCTTTTGCGCAATCGGCTCCAGCCGCCACCCAGGCCGCTTCTGCCACACCAGAAGCCCCCGCGCCCACCGCTGCCGCCGCGCCGGCCCGGTCGCTCGCGCAGGAGATGCAGTCGCAGCAGCAGCAGCAGCCGGTCGTTCAGCATGGGCCGTTCAACGTTCCGTTGCCCCACTCGCGCAATCCCATCGGCCAGTATCTTCCCAGCTCGGCGCCAAGTGTTGATTTCTCCAACTCCCCGCGCCTCGGCAATTTGATCCGTGAAGGCAAGATCTACCTCTCGCTCCACGACGCCATCGCTCTGGCGCTCGAAGATAACCTCGATCTCGCCTACTTCCGCTACAACTTCCCCATCGCCCAGACCGACATCCTCCGCACCAAGGCAGGCGGTCAGGCCAACGGCGTCAATACCAGCATCTCCCAGTCCACCCAGGGCGGCTTCGGCGGCAATACCGGAGGCGGCGGCGGAGCGTCCGGCTCCGGATTCTCCGCAGGCGCGGGCGGCATCGTCACCTCCACCCTCGGCGCCGGAACCACCGTCTCGTCCTTCGATCCCTACCTCACCTTCCGTGGATATGTCGATCACACCGTGGTCCAGGAAGCCAACCAGTTCCTCGTCGGCACTCCCACCCTCAAAACCAATACCATCGAAGTCCTGTCGCAATTCACGCAGTCGTTCCCCGTGGGCACAAACCTTACCGTCAACTACCTGGGCCAGCGCGTCACCAGCAACAGCCCTTACAACGCCATCAATCCTGAGCTCTATTCCAACTTCGCCGTGACCATCACCCAGCCCTTCCTGGCCGGCTTCGGCCTCTCGACCAACGAGCGCTTCATCCGCATCGCCAAACGCAATGCCCAGATTACTGACCTTGCCTTCAAGGCCCAGGTCATCGCCACCGTCACCCAGATCGAAAACATCTACTGGGATCTGGTCGGCGCCTATCAGGACGAGCAAATTACCGAGCGTTCCCTCGGGTTCGCCAACCAGACCCTCTCCGACGATCAAAAGCAGCTCGAACTCAAGGCCATTCCCGCTATGCAGGTCATGACGGACCAGTCTGCCGTCGCTGCCGCTGAAGGCAATCTCACCGTGGCGCGCGCCACTCTCCGGCTCAACGAGTTGCTCATGAAAAACGCCCTCACCAAAACCGACGATCCTTCCATCGACGAAATGCCCGTGATTCCCCTCGATCTCAAGGGACAGGACAATCCCAATGCCACCCGGTCCATCGATGACCTCATCGCCGAGGCGGAAAAAAATCGTCCTGAGGTCGCCATCTACCAGATGCAGGCCGACGTCCAAAAGCAGGCTCTCAAAGACATCAACAGCGAATTGCTGCCTACCCTCAACATGTATGGCTATTACGCCGGCGCCGGCACCGCAGGCCCCGCCAACCCCTATTGCACTCTCGGAACCCAGTGCGCCACTTCCTTGCCCACCGATTTCCCTAGCATGTTCCAGAACACCTTCAACTACTCCTCGCCGGAATATCAGGTCGGCATGACGCTTTCCATCAACCTCCGCAACCGCGAAGCCAAAGCCGATCAGTTCCGCGCCGTTCTCCAGTACCGGCAAAGCCAGATCAGTTCCGAACAACGCAAAAAAGACATCACCTTCGACGTTCGCAACTCCCAGTTCGCACTCGTCCAGGCTCAGGCCCGCGTCGACGCTTCCCAGAAAGCCCTCGACCTCGCTCAGAAAACCTTCGACATTACCAAGCAGGAGCAGCAGCTCGGCGCCAAATCCAGCTCCGATACGCTGGCCGCGCAGAGCGTTCTTGCAGTTGCCGAATCGGCATTGAACGTTGCGCAGACTGCCTTCGAAAAAGCCAAGGTGGATATCGATCGCGCCACCGGAGCAACCCTTGTGCGCACTGAAGTCTCCATCGACGACGCAAAGACAGGCGTCGTCACGCACAACACGCCGTAAAATCAGGTGTACAGCCTGCCGGCGGCCACCGTCGCTGTCGTGCCGTAGCAACCAAATCTCGGCGCCAGGTCCGGCGCCGTGGAGGTTGAAACTTCAGAACCCGAGACCGGATGGAAAACCGATGGTAGATTCTCGCAAGCAACCGAAGATCCGGGTTCTCGTCGCAGACGACCAGCCGCATATCCTCGAAGCCGTGGAACTGCTGCTCTCTCCCCAGGGCATCCATGTCGACTGCGTGCGTTCGCCCCAATTGCTGATTGAAGCCCTCGGCCAGAGCGACTATGACGTCCTCCTCATCGACCTGAATTACACCCGCGATACCACCAGCGGCAAAGAAGGCCTCGACCTGCTCGCCCGCCTGCAGGAGATCGACCCCCGCATGCCCGTCATCGTCATGACCGCCTGGGGCAACATCGATCTCGCCGTCGAAAGCATCAAGCGCGGCGCCCGCGACTTCATCCAGAAGCCATGGGAAAACGAGCGCCTCGTCTCCCTCATCCGCGTGCATGCCGAACTGCACCAGGCGCTTCGCCGCGCCCGGCAGCTCGAGCTCGAAAACCGCCTGCTCCGCGCCGAAGGGATGCCCGAGTTCGTTGCCGGGGCTCCGTCCATGCAGCCGGTCCTCGAACTCATCGGACAGATTGGACCCTCCGACGCCAACGTCCTCATCACCGGCGAGCACGGAACCGGCAAGGAAATCGTTGCCAAGCTCCTTCATGCCGCCTCCCCCCGTTCGCGCATGCCCCTCGTGGCCGTCAACGCCGGCGGGCTCCCCGAAGGCACCTTCGAAAGCGAAATCTTCGGCCACGTCAAAGGCGCATTTACCGATGCCCGCACCGATCGCGTGGGTCGCTTCGAACTCGCCAACGGCGGCACGCTCTTCCTCGACGAAATCGCCAACGTCCCCATTCGTCAGCAAGCCAAACTGCTGCGCGTTCTCGAGACCGGCGAGCTTGAGCGCGTCGGTTCCTCGCAAACCCGGCACGTCGACGTGCGCATCCTGTCCGCCACCAACGCTGACCTGCACGAGGAAGCCCGCAACGCCAACTTCCGCGAAGATCTTCTCTTCCGCATTAATACCGTCGAAATTCACCTGCCGCCCTTGCGCGAACGCCGCGAGGATATTCCGCTCCTTGCCGCGCACTTTCTCAATCGCAACCGCACCCGCTATCGCAAGCAGGTCACCGGCTTCTCCCCGTCCGCTATGCAGCAGATGATGCAATATCCGTGGCCCGGCAACGT
Organism: Occallatibacter sp.; assembly: GCA_035487015.1. GTDB lineage: Bacteria > Acidobacteriota > Terriglobia > Terriglobales > Acidobacteriaceae > Telmatobacter. The sequence continues at coordinate 31,214 of DATHMP010000047.1, forward strand.
CCGCGAACTCGAGCACACCATCGAGCGCGCGGTCCTCCTCTGCCGTGGCGAAGAGATCGAGCCCGCCAACCTCGCCGTTGCCCCTGCGCGTTCGGCAACGCCCTCCTTCGACAACATGAGCATCGATGAAGTCGAATCCCTGCTCATCCGCAAGGTTCTGCGCCGATGCGATGGCAATATCTCGCAGGCCTCCGAAGCTCTCGGCCTCAGTCGCGCCGCTCTCTATCGTCGTATCGAAAAATATGGCCTCTGATCGAAAGGCGCGCCGGCGCAATGTCTCGGCTGTCCGCCGGGCCTGGTTCTACTGCCTGCTTCTTTCGCTTCCCGGACTGCTGTTCGCAGGCATTCTTCTCTATCAGGAACACACGACCGCTGGCCCGCTCATCCTGGCCGTCGTCTGCTTGCTCATCTACATGCTCCTCATCGCCTCCAATCTGATTGAAGGCCTCGTCCGCCCCCTGCAAACACTCTCCAACGTTGTCTCCTCACTCCGCGAAGGCGACTACTCCTTCCGTGCACGAGGCGCCGGCGCGCACGATGCCTACGGCGAACTGGCAGGAGAAGTCAACGCGCTCGCTGACCTGCTCCAGAAGCAGCGCGTCCGCTCGCTCGAAGCCACCGCTCTCCTCGCCCGCATTCTTGAAGTGATGCACTCGCCGTTGTTCGCTTTCGACCGCGACAACGTTCTCCAACTCGTCAACGAGGCCGGCGTGCAGCTGCTCGGCATTCCCAACGCGCGCTGCTTTGGCCGCACCGCGCGCGAACTCGGTCTCGAAGGCCTCCTTGCTTCAGCAGATCAGAGCATTCACTCTTTTGGCTCCAAGCCCAATCGCTGGCTGCTCCGTAAAGCCGCATTCAGGCAGGAAGGCGCTCCGCATATCTTGCTCCTGTTGGCCGATGTCAGCCGCCCGCTGCGCGAAGAAGAGCAGGCTGCATGGAAGCGCCTCATTCGCGTACTCGGCCACGAGCTTTCCAACTCTCTCGCGCCCATCAAATCCATTGCCGGCAGCTTGCTCGCGCGTGCTGAACAGATGCAGGGCGACGAAATCACCGTCCGCGATTTTCGCCGCGGCCTCGGCGTTGTCGAAAGCCGTGCCGATTCCTTGCATCGTTTCGTGCAGTCCTATCGCGTGCTCGCGCAACTTCCCCCGCCGGTTCTCAAGTCTGTCCCGGTCGCCGCACTCGTCGAGCGCATCGCGCTGCTTGAACAGCGCGTCCCCATTCAGCTCGATCCCGGCACGCCCGCCACTGTTCACGCCGACCCGGACCAGCTCGAGCAAATGCTCATTAATCTCCTCACCAATGCAGTCGACGCCTCGCTCGCCAACGGCGCCAAACCCATTCGCATGGGATGGAAATCCGACGACTCCTATCTCTCAATATTTATTGAAGACAGCGGGCAGGGAATTGCCAACAGCGAAAATCTCTTCGTGCCTTTCTATACCACCAAGCCCACCGGCAGCGGCGTCGGCCTCGCCCTCGCGCAGCAGATCGCCCGCGCCCACGGAGGAGAAATTCGCCTCGTCAATCGGGAGGATGGAGAAGGAGCGCTCGCTACGGTGCGACTTCCCCTCGAATAAAACAGGCACAAGTGGAGGGTGTGCTCCGCGCACTCTGAGTCGTCTTGCCTCAGCCCACACGTTGAATCGTGTGGCGTCGCGTATCTACTTCGGTCGCCATCACGCGGTTGCGCCCGTCATTCTTCGCTCGGTAGAGCGCCGCGTCCGCTTCTCGTATCAACTCCTCATGGCTCTCAGGGAATCCCGATGCCACGCCGAAGCTTGCCGTCAGCGGAATCAAGGTTTCGTTGTCCACAATGCGTGCCGATTCAATCGCAGCCCGCAGCTCTTCCCCGCGTTGGCGCGCATGCGCGAATCCAGATCCCGGCAGAATCAGCAGGAACTCCTCGCCGCCATACCGTCCCACCCAGTCGTAGGTCCTCACCATCTTCTGGAAAATGGCAGCCGCTTCCTTCAGCACCCGGTCGCCCGCTGGATGGCCGAACGTGTCGTTGATCCGCTTGAAATAGTCCATGTCCACCAGGATGATGCTCAGCGGCAGGCCCTCGCGGTGCGAACGCTCCACTTCCATGCGCAGCCGGTCGACAATAATGCGGTGATTCCAAAGGCTCGTCAGATCGTCGTGCTCAGCGTAGTAGCGCATCTGCTCGCGCGTGCGCATCAGCTCGCCCTTCTCGCGCTCCAGGGCGATCGTTCGCGTCTTCACTGCCTCTTCAAGATGCCGTTTCTGTCGGATCAAGTGGCCCACGCGCCTGCGCCACAGCAACATGATCCCCACCACGAGCATCCCGCCGAGCCCGATCTGCAGACTCCGTACTTGCCACCACCTCGGCGTGATCTGAAACTTGAACGAAGCCACAGGCGAAATCGCGTGTCCAGCCTGGTCGGCTTCCGCCACTTCAAACCGGTAGTCTCCGGGCCCAAGCCCGCGATAGCGGACTTCCATATCGTGGGTGACTTCCCATTCCGTCGTCTGCGCGCCCACCAGCCGGTAGCGGATACCGCCATCCTGCGTGCCCTTGAATGAGAGCAGGGCCATCGAAATTTCAACCGGGTTCGAACTCCACCCCGACGCGCCGCCGTTGCCAATCACCGCCGAACCGTAGGTCACTTGCGAAAACACCGGCGGCTGCGGCGCCGTGTTCACATCGTCGTTGGGGGCAAGCAGGTGGCTCAATCCACCCGACGTTCCCACCCACACCGTGCCATCTTTGTCCTCGGTCAGCGCAAAACTGTCCGTGTCATTCCAGATCAGACCGTCATCCTGCGTGAAGCTGCGCCAGCTGCGCCCGTTGAACATCGACAGGCCCGCGTCCTGTCCAATCCAAATCCGGCCCAGGCTGTCCACCATCATTGCCACTGCTTGCTGCGACAACAGCGGAGGCCTTCCGATATGCTTCGTTTCCACTGCCTTGTAGTTTTCAATGGTGGAGCGGAGTACATCTTGTGAGGGCCCGCCCGTCCACAGATACCCATCGTGATCAACTGCGAGCAAATCAGGCTTCGCGTCCGGCGAGCCGAGATCGATCCGATGCCAGCCGCTCGCATCATGTTCCAGGACTCCCTGGTCCGCGGCTGCCCACAACCGATTCTTCTTGTCCATGAAGATATCGGCAAACCGTTCCCGTGGATTCGCAATCGCACGATCCTGCACAAGCACAGGCGCATTCCCCGCGCCCTTCGCGTTCACGGTGTAAATCCCGTTGTTCGTCGCCACCCAGACCTGGTCCGCCTGATCGGCCATCACGCTGTAAACCTCAGGCAGCTTCCACTGCGTGCCCACCAGCGTCGTTCCATTGATGCGGATCAAACTTCCCGCTGCGCTGCCAACCCAAATCGACCCATCACTTGTCTGCGCCAGCGCTCCCGTGCGCGAGGTCACAAATCCCGGCTGTTTCCAGACGCGCGGCGTCGGTTCACCCGCAGGAATGTAGTCAAGCCCCGATTCGGTGCCGATCCACAAACGGCCCTGCGCATCGCGCATGGATGCCCACACCAGATCGTCGCTCAAACCGTCCGCTTCGGTATAGCCTTCCCAGCGATCCTGGCCCACCCAACGCTTCAGCCCGTGCCCAACTTCCGAAATCCAAACCGATCCCTCGCGATCGACATAGAGATCCTGAATCTCGTAGCGCGGCAAACCGTTCTTCTCGTCCACCATGCGCCAGTGATCGTCTTCCCACAGCCCCAGCGTCGAACCCGCCGAAGTCAACACGTGCCCCGTCGCATCCAGCGACAATGCGGGATAAGCCACCGGTGCCGATTGCCCAGGCACATCGTGCGCCGTGTACCGCAGTTCCTTCAAATCAATCTCGCCCACATGCACGTTGCCGCGAACCCAGAGGTGTCCGTCGCGCGTGAAAAGCAGATTGGTCCACTTCTCTTCCGGCAACCCCATCTCCGCGCCGACATGCGTCGATTTTCCATCGGCCAACCGGCACAAATCGGAATCGCAACCGTACCAGAGCACACCGTCCTGCGCGTAGAGAACACTCCAGACCGTGCTGCCGTCCAGGTGCAGCGGTTCTGCCTTCCACGTCTCTTCCCCGGTCCGCTGCAGTCTGAAGGCCCCGGTCCGGGTCACGGTCAGGACTTCATCCGGCCGGCTCGCCGCGAACACCGTCCCGGTTCTCTGTAGAAATTGTCGTGAATTGCTCGTGGGCCGCACTTCCGTAAAGTGCCCGTCCCGGCGCTCGAAGAAAATGCCCGTCGTTGTCGCCACCCACAGCGTCCCGTCCGGGCTCACGAACAGGTCGGAGATCATTCGTTCCGGCAAACCTTCCGCCGCGCCAAACGCCTGGAACTGCGCTCCGTCGTAGCGGTACAGTCCGTTCTGCGTTCCCACCCAAAGATAGCCCGTGTGATCCTGCGCAAGACAGGCGATGTTCAGATTGCCTAGCCCCTCTGTGTACTCGCGAAAGCTGTAACGCTGCGCCCGGGCAGGAATGCAAAGGGAGACCAGCAGCGCTACGCCGCACAGCAGCCGCGCCAACCCGCCTCCGTGTTTGCCCACCCTCAGCACTCCCAGGGACCTCGATCTATCCCAGGCTCATCGATTGCCTTGCAAAAGTCCCTTTTCCATCCTTGGGCTTACGATTGCGATGGGGACTTTCTGCAAACCGACGACATGCCCGAATGAAATGACTGTTGAACTGACTATAGTGAGTACTACCAGTGGTTTAAATCACCCAAAGGTCGATAGTCATAGCTAGTTTGTGCAGGGTTTAGTCAGGTTACTAACGACATCCACGGCAAACCAAAAGCTCGCAGAGGACGCCCGAGAAATCTCTATTTTTTGTGAGCTTTATCTCTTAATCGCATACCAGTGAAGCTTCAGGAAAGGCCTCGCCCGCGGAGGTCTCCGGCTCGCCGTCTGCCGCCTCGCCCAGCGCAATCTGCGCTGAGAAAAACCGGTCCACTTCGCCCAGAACCGCCGCCCCCGTCTTCGCCTGGTAAATTGCCGCCCGCAGCTTTGCGCCGCCGGCCACCCCATGCGTAAACCAGCTCGCGAATTGCTTCATTTTGCCGGCCGTCTCGCCCATCCTCGAGCTCTTAGGCAGCTCCTGGCTGGCTTGCGCTTCGTCCAGCAACATCTTGAAATACAAGCGGATCAACCGGTACCGGTCGTCCACCGTCGGCCGATCATAGCGTCCCGTCGCCGTGTACTGGGCGATTTGTCTAAAAATCCACGGATTCGCCGGTGCCGCCCGCCCAATCATCACCGCGTCGCAGCCCGTCTTTTCCACCATCGCGGCAGCATCTTCCGGAGTCCGCACATCCCCATTTCCCGTCACAGGAATTCTGACGGCTTGTTTTACCGCCGCAATCCACTCCCAGCGCGCCTGACCACTGTACCCCTGCTCGCGCGTGCGGGCATGCAGCGCCACAGCGTTCAGCCCCTCGGCCTCCGCCATCTTCGCCAGCTCCACGCACACAATCTGGTCATCGTTCCAACCCATCCTGAACTTCACGGTGAAGGGAATCGTCACCGCCCTGCGCACTGCACTGAAGATCTCTCCGATCTTCGGCAGGTCCCGCAGCAGACCCGAACCGCCGTTGCATCCCACCACGCGTTTTGCCGGACATCCCAGGTTCAAATCCACCAGGTCAAAGCCCGTATCCTGCACAATCCGCGCGGCCTCCGCCAGCGTCTCGGCATTCGACCCAAAGAGCTGCGCCCCAATCGGATGTTCATCGTCATAAAACGTCAGGTAGCGCGCCCGCTTCGATTCCCGCATCCGCGACAGCCCGTCCGCCGACGTGAACTCCGTCATCAGCAGCCCGCACCCCGACTGCAGGTTGCTGATCTTTGCTTCGACTCCGGAATCGTTGAGGCCCGTTCCTTCGTTCCCTTGGTCCCTCGACCCCGGCTTCCCAGTGAACAAACTCGCATGACGGATGAACCTGCGGAAGACCGTGTCCGTCACCCCCGCCATGGGTGCCAGTACGGTCGCCGGTGTCACCAGCACGTTCCCGATGCGCATCTCCGCCGGCACCCGCGCTTCCGCAGGCATGGCGTGCTCCACCGGGTTGTCCCAGTTCTTCTTCACCGTGAATCCCTTGCCTGCCACCGGAATCCGTCCAATCTCAAGCCGAAAGCTGAAGGCTCATAGCCCCTGCTGCTCTTCTAACAAACGTGGGCCCCCGCCGCAGCGGAGGCCCACTCGATCCAACTTCTGCGGCTTCTTTACTTTGCGGGTGCCGCTTCGCCGGCCTTGGCGTACTTCCTGCGGAAACGCTCCACACGCCCAGCCGTATCCACCAGACGCTGTTTTCCGGTGAAGAACGGATGGCAAGACGAGCAGATTTCCACGTGAATGTCGCCCTTGTGGGTCGAACGGGTCTCAAAGTTGTTACCGCAGGCGCAAACCACGCGCACCGCGTCGTATGTTGGGTGAATCTTTTCCTTGGGCATCTCTCGGCAAATACCTTTCTGCAGTTCTTCTTATTGTAGGTTGATTCCCAATCCCACGCAAACGATTCAACCGCCCTCGTTCACACGATTTGCGTCCTCCGCAATCCCCCGGATTAGGCACTTCTCAATATTCGCCTGATCCTATCCGTCCGCCTTCCCCTTCGTCTCAAAAACCTCTAATCCTCATTTGCTCCAATCCAAGACATAACTCGTTTTAATTCTGTAATTTATGGGCGTACTCTTCAGGCCGGACTTTGGAAGGCGGGTTGCCTGAATCTCCGCATGCCTTCCGTCCGCGGATCCGCTCATCTCACTCTTCTCGCGCTGTTGTTCGCCCCTCCGTGCTGGTCGCAGAATCCCTCTCTCATCGCAGCCGTAAATACCAAAGCCGTCTCAGGCCCAGACGCCAGTCTCAGCGCTAATTCCCCTGTCGAAGGACCTTCCACAACGCCCGCACCCGATGCGGCGTCCCTGTTCGACTCCGTCGGCGACCAATTCAGTCCGCTCGTCACCAACATCGAGGTGCGTTCCACGGAGCACGATCTGGAAACCGTCCAGGGAGATTCCTTCCAGGCCGGCGGGCAGGAAATCACCGGCTCTGCGGGCACATTCGGTGATATCTCTCGCTTCCTCCAAACCTTCCCGGGTGTCGTTGCCACCGGCGACCTCAGCAACGAAGTCCTCGTTCGCGGAGGACACCCGATGGAAAATCTGTTCCTCGTCGACGGCATCGAAGTTCCAAATATCAACCATCTGGCGACTGCAGGAACCACGGGCGGCTTTGGCCCCATGATCGACTCCGGTCTCGTTCAGGGAATAAAAATGTTCACCGGCGGCTACGATGCGCAGTTTCCCGAGCGCCTCTCCTCGGTCACCGAGATAGAAACTCTCGATCCCAAACATCTCGCCAATCACGTCGAAGGCGACCTGGGAATTCAGGGTGTCGGCGGTCTCGTCGAAAAGTCGATACACGGCAGCGATCTGCTCACCTCGGCCCACCACGGTCTACTCAGCTTCATGAAAGACGCCGGAATCGACGGCTTGCCTGCATATACAAACGCGCTCGCTCGCCTTCGTCACAACGACGGCTCCGGGAACCGGCTGACGATCCTGCATCTTGCCGGATGGGACTCCGTTGACGTTGATCCGTGCCCGCTGGACTCCGAGGAGACAAGCGCCATTGATTCGCAATATTCCGGCTGGCGCACAACCACCGGTGCCGAATGGCAGCATGTCTACTCGCCCACATCCTTCGCCGTCGCCTCCGTCAGCGATTCCGAAGAGGTCGAACACATACACCAGCAGGATCAGACCATCGTTTCCTCTCTGGCCCCGGTGATGAGCTCCAGCTGCCAGACCCCGATGGTCCTCTCCCAGCCCACGCCGGTCTACATGGAAGACTCGAATGCCGCCTTCAGCAACGCGAGCTATCGCTACGAATGGACCGGTCCCGCTGTGTCCATGATTGCCGGCAGCGCCACGTGGTTGCAGCGCCCCCACTACACCGTTCAGCAGCCTTTGGGAGCATTCTCTCCTTACTCTGCTGCTCCGGTGCGCGCCGACTCCACCTCTTTTCGATCCAGCTTCTCCACGGGCGAAACCGGTTCTTTCGCCGAGTTCACCCTCCATCCGCTCCGATCGCTCGCCCTCAGCGCCGGTGGCCGCATCCAGACGTTTGCCTTCGGTGACCACATCACATTCACGCCGCGCCTCAGCCTGCGCTATTTCCTCGGTGAACATGCCGGGTTGCATATCGCGTTGGCACGCTACGCGCAGTTGCCGCCCTACATCTACCTCGAGTCCTACCCGTCCAATCGCTCTCTCGCGCCGATGCGTTCCACGCACGAAATCATCGGTCTCGACCTCGACGCTTTTACCTCCTCGGCGATCCACATCGAGGCCTACCACAAGGCCTACAGCGCCCTTCCTGCTTCCACCGAGTATCCCTCTGTCGATCTACACGACATGGTCGATATGCTTGGCCAACAATTCGTCTGGCTCCCCATGAACAGCGATGCGCGCGGTTCCGCTTCCGGTATTGAGATCTCTGACCTCACGCGCATCCGCTCCCACCTTGTCCTGCGTGGATCGATCGCCTACTCCCGCGCCATGTTCGCGGCAATGGATCGCATCTCCCGTCCCAGCAACTTCGATTTTCCATGGATCGTCAACGTCGAAGCACTGCAGCGGTTCTCGCGCGGATACGAAATCGCCTCCCGCTACGCCTACGCAACCGGCCGCCCCTATACACCTTTCGACGCGCCCGACTCACTGGCGCAAGACAGGCCCATCTACGATGTCTCTCAAATGAATGCCCTCCGCGTTCCGGCCTACGGTCGCCTCGATTCCCAGCTCAATAAAGAGATGAAAATACGGGGTCTCCATTTGGAGCTGTACATGGGCGTCGAAAATATTCTCAACCGCAACAACTTCCTTGCCTATGTCTGGCTGCCTCAAATGGAACAGAGATCCCGGAAACCGGTGAATGAATCAAACATGCCCGTGAAGGAGCTCGATCAAATGCCCATCTTCCCCAACTTCGGAGTCCGCTACATCTTTCAGTGATCGCCCGCGCGTGTTCTCGATTCGGGAATTTCCTGAAACAGAACGAAGCGCAAAAGAAGGCCGCCGCATTCCGGCGTTTTGAATTTCATTCGAAAGACGAGAGCGCTACGCTATCCCAAATCATCGAGTCGATGTCACGAAGAATTGAAATGCTCTGCAGGATTTTCTCCATCTTCTGCGCCATCTGCTCGGAATCGTGAAGGGGGAATTCTGCATGTCAATCACTCGGATTCTTACTGCAAACATCTTCAATCCGTTCTCGTCGTTCACTCACCCCAGCTTAATCTGCCACGCTCGCTCCAGAAACCTGCGCCCCTTTGGCGCCCACAAGGCAAGACTCCGTGCTTTCAGTTGCATGCTGGTGAAGGTTCTGTCTTTCGTCCTCTTTCTCCACATCGCTCTAGCCGCATCTGCGCAACCCAGCCTTCCAATCGAAAATGCGAATCTGTCTTCCGCACCCTCACCCTCCCAGACAACCGCGGTCGCCAGTTCTTCCAATTTCACTCTCATGATGGCGCCGAATGCGGTCGGAGCCACTGCCAATCACAGCGGTGCCGCGCAAATCATCATGGAACCCGCCGATGGCTTCACAGATCCCGTCTCCTTCGAGTGCTCGGGCCTGCCCGCCGGCGCCGCGTGCACCTTCGCTCCATCCACATTGGTTCCGAACGGAAATCCCGTGAAAATCGCTTTGCTCGTTACCTACTCAAGACCCCTCATCACATCCACGCACTTGTCGCCCTTCCTCTTCCCGGTTAGCGCGCTCGGATGCTGCCTCGTCTTCCTGAAGCGGAAGAATCTTCGTGCGATGACGCTGCTCCTCATTGCTTTTTGCACTCTGATTGCCTTCACCGGCTGCGGCAGCGACCACTCCAGCCTGCGCACCTATACTGTCAATCTCACCGCCACCTCCGGCTCAGATCAGCTCAGTGTTCCGTTCCTGTTGTCGGTGGAATGAGTCGGGCCTGCCGAAAATCCGGTGCCGCTGCTTGCTCCATCAAAGAAACTGCGCAGAGATTGCCCTAGCCGATCGTCTTTCCGCAAAGGGCCGCGAACAGGCGATCCCAGACATCGCAAGAAGGGAAGAGCGAACCGTGAAGACTCCCTTGCACAGCCATGCGCAATGCTGTTCTTCACGTTCGCCGAATCGCCGCCGCTCCCTTCAACTGGCCGCCGTTCCCTATAGCCTCGTCGCTACTCTGCGCCTTTCAGGGCCTTGTCGATTCCCGCCTGCGCCAGCGGCGCCATCACTGCATATCCTGCCGGCAGCGGATGCACTCCATCTTTGCTCAGTGCGGGAGGCAGCCCGTCCCGGCTATCCTTCATTGCCTTGTGAAAATCGACATACACAAAGCCCTTTTTCGCGGCATAGTCCTTCAGCCAGTCGTTCACCATGTCGATCTTCGGCGCAGGCAGCGTTCCCGGCTGCCAGGGATAGTCGTACGCCGGCGTAATCGAGCAAAGCACCACCTTGATGCCGTTCGCCTGCGCCAGTTCGGCCATCGACGCCAGGTTGTCCTCAATTTGCGTCGTCGTTTCCGGCCCCGTGTTGCCCGCAATATCGTTCGTGCCTGCCAGGATGACCACCACCTTCGGCTGCAGGTTGATCACATCCTGCCGAAAGCGCACCAGCATCTGCGGCGTCGTCTGCCCGCTGATTCCGCGATTGATATATGCCTTTCCGGGAAACGACATCTCCAGGTGCCATCCCTCCGTGATCGAGTCGCCCATGAACACCACCCGGTCTTCGTCCGGCTTCGGCGCGGCAACCGCCTCATCCGCATCGTGAAACTTTGCCAGCCACGGAAAATCCGTCATGATCTGCTGGTCATGCTTGCGCCAATAATCATTATCCGGATGCTTCACCGGCGCAGCCTGTGTCGGCGGGGGCGCAACCGTCTCCGGCTTGCCGCCCGGCTCCTGCGCGGAAAGCAAAATTGAAACCAAAGACAATGCAAACGCAACTGCAGCCAAAGCAGCAATCTTTGAAATCGAATGCACGGTGAGTTCTCCTGATATTAGATAGGTTCTGGCGCCGCTTTTCCTATGCGCTCCGATTATAGGTCGGCGGCTTGGCCAGGGCAGCCGCCTCGTCCGCTCTGCCTTTTCCACACAAGCGCCCCTGCTCCGCACCGCAGCGCGCTCCGTCCAGATGCGCTACGCTTTCTAGAGCAATGACCGTCTGTCCCATCTGCCGCGGCGTCGGCCTGGTTGAAGAAACGACTCCCTCCGGCCTCCTCGTCTCCCGTGCCTGCGAGTGCCAGCAAATGGAGCGCGAGCATCATCGCATCGGCTCTGCACGCATCCCCCAGCGCTATCGCGAGTGCACCCTCGACAGCTACGAGATCTACAACACCGCCGATCACACGCTTAGCCGCGCTCTCCAGACTGCCCGCAAATTCGTTGAAGCTTACCCCGTCGACACCGCCGGCAAAGGCCTGCTTTTCACCGGCTCCATCGGCACCGGGAAAACCCACCTCGCCGTCGGCGTCCTGCGCCGCCTTGTCCAGGAGCGCGGCGTTCGCGGCCTCTTCTGCGATTACCGCGAGCTCCTCAAAAACATTCAGAACAGCTACAACTCGCAGGTCAATACCACCGAGCTCGAACTCCTCAAACCCGTCTTCGCGGCAGAAGTCCTCGTCCTCGACGACCTCGGCGCGCAAAAACCCAACGAGTGGGTCTGGGACACCGTTGCCCTCATCCTCAACACCCGCTACAACGACCGGCAGTCCACCATCATCACCACCAACTACCCCGATCTCCCCGCCGGCGGTGGCGCGCAAACCGACGCCGAACGCGCAGCACGCGAGCAGTCTCTCGGCGACCGCATCGGCGACCGCATGCGTTCCCGCCTGTCTGAAATGTGCGTCAAGGTCGAGATGACCGGCAAAGATTTCCGCCAGACTGAAGTCCAGCGCGCCAAATTCGGCTAGATTCTCTCCCCCGCTTCCATTTCTCCGTCTCGCTACCCAGCAAACACTCACCTCAAGCGGCGCGAACCGGACTCCGGCCCACCGCCGCGGAATCGCGCTTGCGATCCTCAATTCCCGATCTCTGATAGCCCCATCACAATTCCCGCCCGTTGTGTTGCCCCCATCAAATCGCCGCTTCGAAACAACTCAACCCCCCAATCCAATCCGGCCTCGTGCTCGTTGCCAAGAGGTACGACCATCGCATGCGGCCAACCACGCTGCCTGCGCGGAGGATTCACGTGAAAAGTGTCCAAGATCTCCCCATCTCTGGCCTGTCGCGCAGACGGTTCCTTGCTGGAGTCGGAACCGGGGTCGGTGCAGCAGCCGCAATGACCGTCGTCGCGGGCTGCGGCGGTAAAGGCAAGACAACCACTCCCCCCAACAACTCCACGATCACCGATGCCGATATCCTCACCTTCGCTCTCAACCTCGAATACCTCGAAGCCGAGTTCTATCTGCGTGCCGTCACCGGCGAAGGACTCTCCGCCGCAGACGCAGGCTCCGGAGCAGGTGCCGTCACCGGAGGCACTCAGGTCCAATTCAAAACTCCCGCCATTCAGCAATACGCCCAGGAAATCGCCAACGACGAGCTCGCGCATGTGCGCTTCCTTCGTAAAGCCCTGGGATCAAGCGCCGTTTCGCGCCCTCCGATCGACCTTACCAACAGCTTCAATACCGCGGCGTCCGCAGCGGGAATCGGCGCTGCCTTCAACCCGTTCGCGGATGAAAATAGCTTCCTCGTGGGTGCCTTCACTTTCGAAGACGTGGGCGTCACCGCCTATCACGGAGCCGCGAGTCTCCTCACCGTCTCCAGTGATCTCGCCGCAGCCGCGGGCATCCTCGCCACCGAGGCCTACCATGCCGGTACAATTCGCACCCTCATCGCCGAGCTCGGCGCTCCCTATCTCACCTACGCAAATCAGATTTCTGCATTGCGCGCAACCGCCGGTGGCGGAGCCGAAACAACTCTTTCCGGCAGCACCATCGTTGCCGCCGACTCCAACTCCATCTCCTACGACCGCACCACCGATCAGGTGCTGCATATCGTCTATCTCAGCGCGGCAGCCGGCGTGGTCAGCAAAGGCGGCTTCTTCCCCAGCGGTCTCAACGGCAAAATCACAGCCACAGCTTCCTAGGAGTCACACATGGAAAACACCGTCAACACTCTCGAAACTCTGCCTTCTGAGAAGACCTCGACACGCCGCTCCGCTGTCCTTCTCGGAGGCGCAGCCTTGGCCGGCCTCGCGCTCAGCCGCACGGCCTTCGCTCAGTCCACCACGGTCACCGACGCCGACATTCTCAACTTCGCGCTCAACCTCGAATATCTCGAAGGCCAGTTCTACACCCTTGCCACCACGGGTATGACGCTCGATCAGGCCGGGCTCTCCACCAAGGGCGGAGACGGGTCAGCAGGCGGCACCGTCACCGTCAAGGCCAATCCCAAAGTCACCTTCACCACGCCGCTCCTGCAGCAGCTGGCCAATGAAATCGCCATGGACGAGCAGAATCACGTCAAATTCCTGCAGACCGCCCTCGGAACCGCGGCCGTCGCCCAACCCAACATCGACTTGATGACCAGCTTCAACACTCTCGCCCAGGCCGCAGGACTCGGTGCGAGCTTTGACCCGTTTGCCAGCGAAACCAACTTCCTCCTCGGTGCCTTCATCTTTGAAGACGTCGGCGTCACCGCCTATCAGGGAGCTGCGGCACTCATCACCAGCAAAGCCTATCTGGATAAGGCAGTCGGCATTCACAACGTCGAGGCCTACCATGCTGCAGCCATTCGCACCCGCATCTTCCAGGCAGGAACGGCAGCCCAGAACATCTCGCAGGCGATTGCCGCAACACGCGCCAAGCTCGACGGCACCAACACCGACGATATTGGCGTCGGCCTCAACGGCGGAGCGGCCACCATCGTCGATAACGATGCCAACGGCATGACCTACGCGCGCACCACCAGCCAGGTCCTCAGCATTGTCTATGGCGGCGGATCCGGCGGAGGCGTCTTCTACCCCAGCGGCCTCAACGGAACCATCAAATAGGGTATTCGCTAACTTCCCGGCCAGATGAAGGTGCGGAGTCTCCGTGCCTTCATCTCTCGCTTGGATTCGATCAGACCTGCTTTCCCCACCTGCAACGTCCGCCCGGAAGTTCGCCTCTCCACGATCCATCTCCGCGTTCATGCTGCAGGGCGCGGACCTGCAAGCGGTGCTAACTCTCTACTGGGTCGAGGAGCAACCGCGCACGCAACGCTGAAAGAAAACCGCGGATCACCGCCTCGGAGTGCGGCTGAGGAATCAGCTCTGAAAGTCTGCTTTGACTGGCCAGTCCTGCGTCAATCGCGGCCAGGACATCCGCCACGGTCAGCTGCAAATGTTCCGCATGCACCACCTGCTCCACCACGCGGTCGATTCCGTTCACCGGATCCTCATCGAATTGGATCGGATAGATGAGCATTCTCAGAATCGCGGCTGAACGCTGATCGAAATCAATCCTTGCACTCATCGCATGGCCCTCCCGCGTCGGCCGGCTCACTGTATTATCCAATCCGGCCCATAGTACCCTGAACGCCATGACGATTCGACCGAATCCTGTGTTCCTCACCATCGAAGAAATGGCCCTGGTCGGTACAAGTTCGACGTACGACTCACAGGCTGCAGCCTCTGCGGGGATTCCGCAGCAGTGGCGCGCGTTTCGCAAGGCCCACCCTGCGCTTGAGAACAGTGCAAAATTCTACGGCGCATCGCCCTGCACCAAGGATCGCAAAATTCATTACCTCACCGGCATCGCGGACGAAGGCGCGACTGGCATGGCCAATGGTGAGCGCCTCACCCTTGAGGCGGGAGAATATGCGGTGATTCCTGTCGACGATCCAGCCCAGCTCCGCGATACGTGGGTGTGGTTGTTGACCGATTGGCTGGCTACGTCCGGACGTCGCGAGAAACACGCGCCGGAGTTCGAGCGATTCACCAGCATCTCTGAAGATGGAACACCCATCGGCCCGGTCGAGATCTGGATTCCCCTCGAACCACTTTCCACCAATGGACGCACGTGATCGTGGTCCCTGGCGATGCAGAAGAATGCCGGCCACTCGGGGTTAGTTGATCTCGGTCCGTTTCTCAAAATAGTCGAGCTTGCCAAAGGTCTGGCTGAATCGGTAGAGAATGTAGGGATCGCACTGGTGCTTTTTCTCACGCTCGGCCAGCGTGGCTTCGTCTCGAACCGATGCGACCGTCTGAAAGCATTTCGTGCAGATCGAGTCGTGCGACCCGTCTGCGTTATGCCGATGGGGAAAATTCGGGAGGGCTTGTCGAGGCGTCATGCATCTCCTCACTGAAAGGCTTGGGGGTCGATACACTCACCATGCGCTCCCCGCAAAAAAACCTCTGTTCACTTTTGATCTTGATTCGATTTTTTTTGTCGTCGTGTGCCGCAGCAGCTCAGTGCTCTTCAAGAGCAGGCGCTTTCGATTGGCAAACAGATGCAGGGCTTCTGGCGACGCGTGGCTCGCTCAGCCGGCAAGTTTACGGGCGCCCTCTGGCACTTCCAATTCCTTGGTTCCCCTGCGGTTTCGGGCGCGCCCGGGCGCGGCTTCGAGCAATGTGGGCCGAGTTGCATTTTGCTCCGGCAACCGGTCTTGCAGAACCATCATCAACAGCGATTTATGAACGCGGATGCGGTTCCTGTAGCTGACGTATCCGAGCTTTCGAAAACGGTTCATGAAGAAGCTTACCCGCGACCGCGTGGTGCCAATCATATTTGCCAGGGTTTCCTGCGTAACTTGCGGAATCAGCGCCTCAGGGCCCGACTGGTTGCCGTAGTCCGCCATGATCAGAAGAATGCGCGCCAGGCGCCTTTCGCTGTTGTTGAACAGCTGATCGACAAGATCGGCCTGCGTTCTCGTACTCCTCAGCGCAAGAAACTGAACGAATCGATCTGCAAATGAGCTCTCCTCGTGAAGAACCCGTATCAACTCGTCAGGGGTAATCTTCAACACCACACAGACAGTGATGGCCGTGGCGCTGGTCGTCCTCAGCTCGTTGGGTCCGGCCAGGCACTCTTCACCAAAAAAATCCCCGGCGGCCAGCAAAGTCACAGTGGCTTCTTTCCCGCCCTTGGAAACAACGGTGAGTCGGGCTCGGCCCAACCGAAGGTAGAACAGGCACTCGGCACGGTCTCCTTGGCTGGAAAAAATCTGTTTGGCCTTGACGCGAAAGATGGTCTTTCCCGGTCCCGCAGTCGCGAGATATTTCTTCGTACTGAACGGTCTCGCGCTGTCTTTGGGCATACCTAACGATTGCACATTGCAGCCCTCCTGTCTGTGCAATCCAGCTCATTGTTTGGGAGAGCCGGAACCGGCTTGACCGCGCTTTGCGTGCCGCGCGTTGTAGCGGCGGGGCTTATTCAGGGTCCCTCTGCCTCCGGCCCGCAGGGGTCCGCAGCGGGCGCAGAGAGTCAAAGCGCCTTCTCCGGCCTGAGAATCAGTCCGCTGCGGTGGGGCTGCATTGCTGCTTGCGGCGCAAAACCTCGACGTCGGCGGCGAGATGTGTGAGCGCAGAGAGCCCGTGAAAGTTCTGCCACCCAATTGTGACCACCGCGTTCCCGAATCCATATTCGAATTCGTATTCGCCCATGTGTGCATCCTCGAACGCGCGGAGGAAGTGGAGCTCGGATGGATTGAGGTCTTCGAAACGCAAACTGCCGGAGAGTTTCATCGGGCAGAACTCACGGCTGTCACGGTGCGCTGGATCCGGCTGTCGATTTCGCCGGACCGGGTGACCGCGGACTTCTGCATTGCGAGCAAACAGTCTTCGGCGTCAATGATCATCCGGCGCACCTCAACCGGCTCTAGTTTCCCAATGACCATTTCTATATGGATGAGCTTTTGCAACAGGAGAATGGTGTTCAAGGGCCCGTACCTCACGTCTGTTTCTTGTGGATGAAGAGAGAACACCGATCAAATCCCCGGGGCTTCAGCCTCTGCTGCGCACTTCTCCAGATGGAAGCGGCGGGATCTGCCCACTCTCGTTTTTTCCCCTCGAACCTCAACCGATCCTGCCCCGCTCCACGAAGGTTGCCTGCGCTCCCTCGTCCTCAAACCCACCCTGCCTCGAGCCGCCGCCTTTCCGCCGACTCGCCGATTTGCCAACACGCTACGCCGCGAAGCGGCGGCCAATCGATGGCGGGCCGTGGAACAGTGATATTTAGTGAGTGCAAGAATAGGAATGAATTCCCGAATTGTTGTGATTGCAATCACAATCATACAACTTTGGATTTCTTGATTCATTCAGTTCTTGACTGGAAATTTTAACCGAGGGATAGTCTCGTTTTAGGACAGTCGTTTCTGCAGTTGCGGCTCCTAGCGGGATTGTTCCAAACACAATTCAGAATTGCATTATTTGAAAGTGTGATCACCTTGGGCTCTCAGCTCTGCGTTGTTCAACGTCTCCTGCGGAGACTGCGCGGAAGTTCTCATCCGATCTTGGCAACAGCCAGCGACGGCTTTACTTATGTCGTCAAGTTTAACGAT
Source organism: Occallatibacter sp. (assembly GCA_035487015.1). Classification (GTDB taxonomy): domain Bacteria; phylum Acidobacteriota; class Terriglobia; order Terriglobales; family Acidobacteriaceae; genus Telmatobacter. The sequence goes on from DATHMP010000047.1 coordinate 48,716, forward strand.
AGGTTGCTTCGTCCGAATCTGCTGTTCAATGAGAGCATGGGTACCGAGTTGTATCGATTCTTCGGGCTGGATGTTCCGCCATGGAAACCACTCCTCGTGACGAAGGAGTTCATCCAGCGAAGTCTATCGCCATGCGCCGGAGAGGAAGAGGAGTGCTGGATGCCGGAGCCGGGCCTAGCGTTCGGCTCAAGATTTCTGGGGGGACCCGGGGTGCAGTTGCTTGAGATTCTCCCAGGAAACTCCTTTAGGCGTGTTTGCAACCGGGAAGGTTTCTGGCTTGCCTGGTTGATCGATGTATGCGCCAGCCACATGGACAATCGTCAAGCGGCCTTTCTTGAATTTCCCGATCGCCATCTTTGGGCCTATTTCCTGGATCATGGGCACCTTTTCGGGGGTCCGGATGGTCAACGAGGATCCATATACAACGTCTTTGCGTCGAGATATCTCGACCGTCGGTTGTACCCGAGAACATCGTTCGAACAGCTCCTGGAGTTGCGCAACCGCCTAAAGTCGATTGACACTGGTATCCTATGGCAGCGCATCGATGTACTACCCGATGGGTGGAAGACGGTTTCTGCGCTCAATTGCTTTGCCATGAGCATTGACCGTCTGGGCGACGCAACAACCGTGAACAGAATTCTCGATGAGTTCATCGAGAACAACCGCCGGAGCCTATTGCTTGACCGAGCCGCCCCCAGATCTGAACCCGGAGACGAAGTTCTGCATCCTGATGCACTCAGGGCAGAGCATCCCAGTCATAGCAACGCTCGGCGACAATGCGCTGGCGGTCTTACTCTCTCATAGCGCGAATCAAGGCGAATTCTTCGTCAATCCGGCGTGGCCGGCCTTCGTAGACTCGAGTAAGAAGGAACTTGTCGCCTCCCTCTTGGACGATTTTTCCATGCGTTCGAAAGTCGATCCATCCTCCCTCTTTAGGCAATTGAAGTCGCTGAACTTTGGCCCTGTGGTTACGGGCGCGGTTGGTAGCTTTGCTGATCGAGAACCGGAACTGCTTGACCTTCTGTCGCGCTTTCAGCGTCGATAGTCCGATAACTTATTGAACCCTTAGATTAAGTTCCGACGATTTGTCACTCCTCACAACCGTGACACCCATCACGCCTCCAGGGGATAGCCGCTTTTAGATTTGTATCTGAATCACACAAAATCTCCTGATTGACCGAATTCGACGAATGCCTTCAGCATCCAATTTCGATTCAACTTCGCTCTTGTCCGCCCCATCTTCTTCAGAGGGACCCTCAAGCGAAACAGCAAATCAGGCGCTCCGTGTGCTCATCGTCGACCCGGATTCGGTGATTAGCTCCGCTTATTCAGAGATTGCCTCGGGCATGGGGCACGACGTTAGTGAAGTCCAAGATGTTGAATCCGCCCGGAAGTGGATCGCGGTTCATCCAATCGATGTCATGATCTTGAACATTCCCTATGGAGGTGCCCCTGCGATTGGGTTTGCCAAAGAACTTAAGTCTTCAAATCCGGAAATAGACCTGATTGCTTTGGCGTCAACGACCACAGTCAGCTTCGCAGTTGAAGCGATGCGATTTGGCGCTTTGGACTACCTGTTGAAACCCTTTGGGGTAGACGAATTTGTTCAGGTCCTTGACCGCATGGTCTCGAGACGCATCGATCGTAAAGAGATTCGTAATATCCGTAGACATCTTGAGACAACGTGCGACGATGGGTGTTTGCTCACGCGGTCTGGCTGTATGCAGAATCTCGTCCGCATGCTGCCAAAGGTCGCAAACAGTTCGTTTCCCGCGTTGATTCTCGGAGAGAGCGGCACTGGAAAAGAACTTCTGGCAAAGAAAATCCACGAAACTGGACCACGTGCTCAGAATCAATTCTTGGCTGTTGATTGTGGAGCTCTGACACCTACGTTGATTGAGAGCGAGTTGTTTGGGCATGAAAAAGGTGCATATACGGGGGCATCGGCGAGCAAGAAAGGGCTACTTGCCTCCGCCTGTGGTGGCACTGTATTTCTTGATGAAATTGCGGAACTCCCGCTGGAACTTCAGACGCGGCTCCTCCGAGTCCTTCAAGAAAAAGAAGTTCGGCCAATTGGGTCGACTCGCGCAATCCCCGTTGATGCCCGCATCTTGGCGGCAACAAATCGTGACATATCCGCCATGGTGAGCCATGGGACATTTCGTAAAGATCTGTATTACAGGCTCAACGTGGTGTGTCTCAAAATCCCACCGCTTCGGGATCGGAAGGACGACATCCCTTTCCTGATTGCGCATTTTCTGGAGCAGAATAGCCGGAATCGTGGCCAAAGAAGCAGGTTTTCATTGAGCGATGGTTGTCTTCGTGCGATGATGCTCCACGATTGGCCCGGTAACATACGTGAACTTGAGAACGCTGTGAATCGTGCCTGCACACTAACCGACGGGTCAGAGATAAGCCTTGGTGACCTTCCCACATCAATAAAAGCCATTGAACTCTCCGCCGCGTTTCAGCGCCAAAAAGAATACAGCTCTAAGCACCCAGAATCTCTGGGAGATCGCTCTCTGGCCGCCGTGGAGCGAAAAGCGATAATCGAGACGCTCGAGGCTGTTAACGGAGACAGGGTCAAGGCTGCCAAACTTCTCGGAATTGGAAAGACAACCCTTTATCGAAAGCTTAAGGAATACGGCGATAGTTATCCGAAGAGCTAGTATAGTGGGCCGAAAGCTTCAATTGCATGGCAGGTTGTGGCGCGCAATCGATCTTAGCCCCATCTCCCGGGCGGGTGGCGCACCCTATGTTTTTTCGAATTCGACCTGTTGACACCCGTGTGGGTGCTCTACCCTTCGCTTCTTCCCAGCGAAAGGTGGGAGAGCACAGACTTCAACCCGCCACCGGTTTTACTTACCCCCCGTCAAATGAGTCCAGCAGCAGTTCAAACTCCTTCCCAAATCGGAACGCGCACGTGACCAACGGCTGAGAATCACTCTGCACCCTTGCAGTCCAATACCCTTCAAGCGCGTAGGCTGATAGCAGAAGTCGAAAAAGAAACGCGGCGATCCCCAATCCGGGTCGCCGCTTCCTTTTTGCGGCAAATCTCCGTTGGGAGCCAATGCAGCAAATGTGCACATAAGTGCGGTATAGAACGCACTTTCTCAGCGCTAACTTTCCGGGAATGTATGGGATAAGGGCCAAAAGGGGTACCCCCCCCCTCCCCCCCTACTCTGGCGCCATGCCTGTTGACCGGATCGCATTTCTGGCCAGCGAATAATTCACCGGATCAACGGCTGGCCCGGCCTGA
>DATHMP010000048.1:0-2887 GCA_035487015.1 Occallatibacter sp.
AGGATCAGGCCCAATACCAGCGACTGCCCGGCCGCGCCTACGGTCGCGCCGCTCAAGGCTCCGGTCACCACGCGTCCTATAAACTGCGGCGGGGTCTTGCGGCTTGGCGTCTTCGGCAGCTTGTCGTTGACGAGTTCGCCGAGAGCCAGCGCAGTAAAGATGATGGGCGTCCACTTGTAGCCCATGAACGCAAGCGCCGTGCCGCCCACGGCCAGCGTTCCCATGCGCGCAAACCAGCTCACCACGGCCGGAGCCATCATGGTACGCAATCCCGCAACCAGCCCAATCACAAATGCACAAACAAGCAGCATCGTATCCCCCTTCGTGCAGCGCGGACCAGAATACTGCAGTGACCCAGCATGGACTGGCCTCAGAATCATCCTCCCACTCATTCAAGATGCCTGCATCCCTCAAAAGTGTTGGCTTTTCAAAAACAAATGGGGCGTCGGATTGGTTTTTCGCCGCGGCTCATCGTGGCTTCACAGCCGACGAAGGTGCAGACTCCGTTTAGAGATCTTGCGGCCTCGCGTAAGCTGCGCCGCTTGAGGCATCGCTCAACAGGAGGCCCTCGATGGTTATTCGCTTGATGTCCTGATTTTTCGAGAAAATTGGACTAGAATTCCAACGGTGAGGGCGTTGACCATTCCATCTGTAGCGAAATTCTGGCGGTGCGTGCTGCCGGCGCTGCCGGTGCTTGTGCTGGCAACTGTTACCGGCTGCCATAGCAGGCAGGCCCGCGTTGCCAATGCGCAGCATCTCGACTTCAATCAGGATGTGCAGCCGATCCTGGCCAGCCACTGCTTCAGTTGCCACGGGCCCGATCCGGAGATGCGCAAGGCGGGATTGCGGCTGGACCTTGCGGAATGGGCGATGAAGAAGCGTTCCGGCCATCCGGACGCGATTGTTCCCGGGTATCCGGAGAAGAGCGAGCTCATCAAGCGGATCGAATCGCACGACACGCACTACCTGATGCCGCAGAACGCGCAGGGCGAGGCAAAGCCCATGAAGCCTGAAGAGATTGCGGTTCTGAAGGAGTGGATCAAGGAAGGCGCGGTCTACCGGCCGCACTGGGCCTTTGAAAAGCCGTCCCGTCCGGCTCTGCCTTCAGCGGCTGCGAACAATAGCTGGATCAGGACGCCCATCGACGCGTTCATCCTGGCGCGCATGCAGAAGGAAGGCCTGCAGCCCTCGCCTGAGGCGGACAAGGAGACGCTGATCCGGCGCGTCACGCTGGACCTGACCGGTCTGCTGCCTACGCCCGCCGAAGTAAAGGCTTTCAAGAACGACGCATCGCCCCAGGCCTACGAGCACCTGGTCGACAATCTGCTGGCACGGCCCGCATTCGGCGAGCAGCGTGCGCGCTACTGGCTGGACTACGCACGCTATGCGGACACTTACGGATTGCACTTCGACAACAGCCGCGACATCTGGCCGTATCGCGATTACCTGATCCGCTCGTTCAACAGCAACAAGCCCTTCGACCAGTTTGCCATGGAGCAGATTGCCGGAGATTTGATGCCGGCAAAGAATCTCGATCCGCTCATTGGCAGCGGCTATGTGCGGCTGGGTGTAAGCAGCAACGAGGGCGGAACCATCCCCGAAGAGCTGCGCGTGAACATGGCCCGGGAGCGGACAGAGGCCTTCGGCGCCACGTTCATGGGCCTCACCGTGGGCTGTGCGGTCTGCCACGATCACAAGTACGACCCGACCACGCAGAAGGATTTCTACTCGCTGAGCGCGTTCTTCAACAACATCGACGAGCGGCCGTTCAACGGCGACCGGCCGGTGTGGACGCCGGTGGTGCGAATTCCAAAGCAGCAGAATCAGGACGCGTATGATCAGGTGCTCGCCAAACGTTCCGAGCTTGCGGAGCAGATGAGAACCATGCGCGTTGAGCAGCGGGCTCTCGTGGAGCGCTGGCTGGCGACTGGACAGGATCGCCCGCAATCGGTGGCGGCAGACAAGCTGATGCTTCGTCTTCGGCTGGATGAGGGCGGCGGCGAAATCCTGAAGAACAGCGCGCCGAACGCGAACCCTGCAAGCTTCAACATCGGCAAGTCGAAACCGCAATGGGGCGAGACCACGTGGCTGTGGCCGGACTTCCGCATGGATACCAACACGCGCATCCTGCTTGGCCAGATGGGGGATTACGACTGGAACCAGGCGTTCTCCTCCGGCGGATGGATCATGCTGCGCTCCGCGCCCAACTACACGATCGAGAACACGTCGGGCGCGCTGATTGCCAAGATGGACACTACGCAGCACAACCGTGGCTGGGATCTGTCCGTCGAAAAAGGCATCATCTCTGTCGATCTGGTCAATGAATCGCCGAAAGAGGAAGCGCAGAAGAAAGCCCCGGTGAAGAAGGGCCTGCAAAAGAACGAGAGCTTCCATTATCCGACGCCGACGGATCTGACGGCGAAGGATCTCGCGCCCAACAAGCCGCCCGCGAAGAAGCAGCCGCCGAAAAAAGACGACAAGAAAACCGACAAGCCCAAGCCGAAGGCGCCGGAGATGGCCAAAGACACAACGCCGCGCGTGGCGATTGTTGTTTCAACCGTCGATCCTCTGCCACTGGATGGCGCATGGCGGCACGTCTTCTTTACCTACGACGGGTCGGGCAAAGCATCCGGTGTAAAGATTTATGTAGACGGTGCAGCCGTGGCTACGCATGTGGTGTCGGACACGCTTGCCCACGCCAGCATCCGCACGCAGGTCCCGATGCAGTTGGGCTGGCGCTGGCCCGACGCCTCGCCGGCGCGCGACACGCGCTACCAGGATGTGCGTCTCTATGGGCGTGCGCTTACAGAAGACGAAGCGAAGCGGCTGCCCTTTGAGGATTACGTTGCCGAGGTAACGGCGAAGCCTACGAGCGAGTGGAATGACG
>DATHMP010000049.1:0-67209 GCA_035487015.1 Occallatibacter sp.
AGATCGCGGTGGTGAAGGCAGTGCCGGCAAGGACGGCGAGGCAGCCTCCGAGAAAATGATTGGAAGACAGAACGAACTGCGCGCCACCTGCAAAAGTTGCTCCAATGCCGTTAGTTCCCCAGGTGAGGGGATGGCGATTCCCGGCGTCTCCCATGTAGACCTCAGCGAATGCAGAAAAAATGCCCGGGGGAAGGGTATCGCCCAATCTAACATGGCGCGCGAAGCCCGGGCCGCAACGGTGTGGTCGTGAGCCATCACGGAAGGCTCTGGCGGAGAGTTACCTTTGTCCGGCGGAGTTTGCGGTCCGCTTTGTGTCGGGCCGGGCGACGGCGCGCCGGGTGCGGACGGAGGCGGCGAGTTCGGTGAGCAGGGTATGGGTTTCAGCCCAGTCGATGCAGGCGTCGGTGATGCTCCGGCCGTAGACGAGAGGCTGGCCGGGTTCGAGCTTCTGGGCGCCGGCGACCAGATTACTCTCGAGCATGACGCCGATGATGTTGCGATTGCCTGCGGCGATTTGCGCGGCGACGTCGCGACAAACGAGGGCCTGGCGCTTGTGGTCCTTGAGGCTGTTGGCGTGGCTGCAGTCGATCATGATGCGGGGAGCGATCCCGGCTTTTTCCATTTGGACTGCTGTTTCTGCCACGGAGTCTGCGGTGTAGTTGACGAGCTTGCGGCCGCCGCGCAGGATGATGTGGCACTCGGGGTTGCCGGTGGTGACAAAGATAGCGGACTGACCATGCTTGGTGTGGCCGAGGAAGGTATGCGAATTGGACGCGGAAAGAATGGCATCGATGGCCACCTGCACGTCGCCGGAGGTGGCGTTTTTGAATCCGACGGGACACGACACGCCGCTGACGAGCTGACGATGGACCTGGCTCTCTGTGGTGCGCGCTCCGATGGCGCCCCAGCTCACGAGACCGGCGATGTATTGTGGCGAGATCATGTCGAGGAACTCGGTGCCGGCGGGAACGCCCATTTCAGCGAGATCGAGGAGAAGATTGCGCGCGAGCCTCAGGCCGTCGTTGATTTTGTAAGAGCTGTCGAGGTGGGGATCGTTGATGAGGCCTTTCCAGCCGACAGTGGTGCGGGGCTTTTCGAAGTAGACGCGCATGACGATGCGCAGGTTCTGACCGAATTCGGCGATGGCGGATTTGAGGAGGCCGGCGTATTCGCGCGCGGCTTTGACGTCGTGAATGGAGCAGGGGCCGACGAGCACGAGCAGGCGCGGGTCGCGCTGCGCGAGGATACGGGAGATGTCAAGGCGGGAATTGAAGATGGTAGCTTCAGCCTCTTCGCTGACCGGGCGCTCTTCTTCAAGGAAGACTGGGGGCAGAACGACGGTGGTGCGCTGGATGCGGATGTCTTCAATGGTGAGGGGCATGGTGCTTTCTGCGGTGCCGGCGTCTTTCGCGAGCACGATTTTGCAAGATACTTCTTTTCAATTTAGCAGTTTGACGTGTGCGCAGAAAGCGCAACACACGAGTCACTTCATCCGCCAAGGGCGAAAGTATTCTCAATTTCCAGTTCAAATTCAACAGGTTGGCCGTCACTGAGGCGTGGTTTGTAAACCAACCCGCGAGCCGCGTCGACAGAGGCTTTGCGTAACGCCTCCGGGCCGGCGACTGCGCTCGCATCCATTACATGTCCGTTGATGCCAACGTGGATGATGACGAGGGTTATCCCGCTGATGCGTTCTTTCTTGGCCTGCTCAGGATATTTCGGGCGGTTCACGTTCGTTGATACCGGGTCGCTCCAACTGGCGAGGTAAACGATGCGCCTCAGGCCTGGTTGTGGCTCTGCCGGTGGCGCGATGCTGGAGGCTTGGTCCGCTGAAAGCAGCTCAAGCGTGTCGATATGGATGGTTAGTGATTTCAATCCGACGAATAGCAGATGAACGTCGCGGGCGACGAAGCGGCCTTGGAAAGTCGAGATTTGATTGTAGAGCGTCTGGTGAAAAAGCCGGATGGTATTTGAAGAGCGGAGAATCGCATTGGAGGGTTCAAAGCAATACGAGGGGGAGTCTTTATTAAATTCTTTCTCGCCCTGAATGCTGAGTGCAGTGCAATCGAGCTGGACGGGCCCGATTGTTCTTGTGAGATTGTGCAGGCTAAGGTCCTTAAGTTCGTCGGCAACGGGGATAGGGGATTCGATGGCGTCGCGCAATAGACTCAGAGGCCATTCTGGCCACTGCTGGTCGCCACTGCGGAAGACGCCGTGTTCGATGCTGTACTCCTCCTGAGAAAAAGCTGGATCGTGGTAGGCGACCTTGTAGCGCCTGTCGTTGAACCACCACTCTTCGAAAGCGCCGGATTGGGCGGGATTGCCTTTCTCGTCGTAAAGCTGGTAAGTGGCTTTCAGGTGCCACGGCTTGGCGTCTGGGCCGGTCAGACCGTTGAGCTTGCGGCCGAGATTGAGCCGCTCAGCGGGATCGTTGGGCGTTGGAGTAGCTGCCATGCCGGCCGGGTGCTGAGGTGTCGCGGGCGGTGTGGTTTGCGCGGGAAGTGCGGTTGCGAGGAGTAGAACAAATAGCGATCCGCCAATTCGGGCAAAGAGCATGGAGACAGGGCACCTTTGATTCGATGTTGATCTGCTGGGAGCAGTTTACGCCGTGTAGCGTTGTTCGCCGGCGTCGGGGGCGACGGGAAAGCGGTACTCGGAAAACCAGACGCAACCAGAGATGCGGCGCGCAGACGTCTTCAACCACTTCCGACGCAACGTTGGCTCAAGTTATTCTGAAAAACATCGGATGGAGATTCGCAGTATGGCGAAACTTGTCTACGCATTGAACCAGTCGCTCGATGGCTACGTCGACCACACGGCATTTGGGCCTTCGCTTGAGCTCTTCCGCCACTTTATCGAGTTTGAGGGCAGCCTGACAGGCACGGTATACGGTCGCCGCATGTACGAGGTCATGCGGTATTGGGACACAGACCAGCCGAACTGGGAGGGTCATGAACACGAATTCGCGGCAGTGTGGCGAGCCAAGCCGAAGTGGGTCGCGTCGCGCTCGCTCAAATCAGCAGGCCCCAACGCCACGCTTCTCACGGAGGACGTGAAGGCAGTGGCAGGCAGGCTGAAGGCAGAGTTGACCGGCGAAATTGCAGTTGCCGGACCCGACCTGGCGCAAAGCCTGACCGAGGCCGGTCTTGTCGATGAGTATCGGCTCTACATCCATCCTGTCGTAATTGGTCGCGGAAAGCCATTCTTCGCCGGCCCCCGGCCGCGACTGCGCCTTTTGGCCAGCGATCGAATCACCGAGGACGTGGTCAGGTTGACGTACGCTCCTGCTTAATCGTGCGGCTGGCCGACTCGTTGCGCGGACGGCGCTGGTCTACGTTTGATCGTGGGCGGAAATCCAAACCGAGACGCTAGCGGATCGCGTGGACTAGGGCGTGTAACGCTGTTCGCCGGCTTCGATCGCGACGGGCAGACGGTTTTGCTCAGGCGGGAGCGGGCATGTGGCGAACGTGGTGTATGCGCAGGGCGGATTGTAGAGCTGATTGAAGTCGAGCGTGATGGCGCCGGGCTGGTTGAGGCCGTGGTCGGGAATGCCGGTGGTGAGGAAGCGTCCGCTGGCGTAAGTGGACGAGGTGCTGGTGTCGTCACGCAGGATGAAGAAGAGGTGCGTGTGGTCGTTGCCCTCGATCACTGGTTCGAGCAGGTAGACCTTGCCTTTGAGGAGAAATTCTGTGGCGCCGGGAGCGACCATGTCGAGCGTGGTGCCGAGGACGGTGGGAATCTTTTCGACGCGCGGAGGATTGAAAGGGACCCAGCGCGCGGTTACGCGGTAGTCGGGATTGGGCGCGTACCAGTGAAGACCGCGAAAGGCTGCACGGGACGGTGAGTCGGCGTCTTTGATGCGGAGGACGAAGTGGTCGCCGCGCTGAAGGATGACCATGGAGAGTGAGTGCCACGCCATGACGGAGGGCTTGGCTTCGCTGATGGCGAGCACGCCTTCGCGGGCAGGAACGCCGTCGATGGTGAAGTCGGCAGGGAAGCCACTCGGTGGCGAGAGCAGTTGGACGACGGTGGCGGCGGGGGTTTTGCCGAGGATGGTGAACATGCCCAGATGTGGTGGGGCGGATGCCGGAAGGTGAATGACATTGTCCTGTGCAGAGCCGAAGCTATTAAAGCCGGGCTTGAGCCATTCGAGGGCGATGAGCGAGAGCGAACCGTCGGGTGCGTTGATGGAGTGCTCGCGCTGGCTGCGCCAGTCGGCAAGATTGCGCTGCCAGACGGCATTGGCGTCGGGCGCGGCCGGTGGAGCAGAAGTGGATTGGGAAATGGCGCAGAAACAGAAAAGAGTGCAGAACCAAGCCGAGAGAACTTCGCGCGCCGCGGGCAGATGCCTCCGCATCGATGTGACCTCCGGGTAAGTGGAACGCCCTCCTCATTATGCCTCTGCGCGGTGGGAAGAGTAGACTCGCGAGCGAGATGCGGCGAGAGAATCCGCGGAATTCGATGAGACTTTCGGACTGGCGCCAAGTTGTGTTGGTGTGCTCTTTGTGTGTTGCGGGGCAATGCCAGCAGGCCGCGCAGCAGAGTGGTGGCGGAGCGACGCAGCAGCCGGCGAATCCGATTTTGAAGGAGAGACCACCAGCCAATACGGCAACACCCACTCCTGTGATTGCGCGGGAAGGGAGCATTCAACTGGATGTGGTGGTGACGGATGCGCAGGGGAAGCCAGTCATCGGGCTGGAGCCGTGGGATTTTAAAGTTCTGGATAACGAGAGGCCGGCGAAGATTCTCACCTTTCGTGCATTCGACGGCGTTGCGATGAAGCCGGATCCCGTGGTGGAAGTCATTCTAGTGCTCGACCTATTGAATCTTCCATTTCAGCAAGTGGCCGTGGTGCGGGACCAGGTGGAGCAATATTTGCGCGAGAACGGCGGGCGGCTGGCGCAGCCCACGTTGATCATGCTGCTCACCGACAAGGGACTGCGCGTACAGCAGCAGCCTTCAGTGGACGGGAAGGCGCAGGTGGAAATTGTGCAGCAGATTCAAGCGAACATCAGTTCGATTAATCCTGCGATGGGTGGTTTCGGCATGGTGGAGCGGTTTCAACGTTCGGTGCGCCAGGTAACAGCGATTGCTGAGAACGAAGTGAAGAGTCCGGGCAGAAAGCTGCTGATCTGGGTGGGCCCGGGATGGCCGCTTCTGAATCACGAGGAACTGGGACATTTTTCGGCAGTCGATCAGCAGCGCTATTTTGAGGGTGTTGTGGAACTGACCAATCGGCTGCGCGAAGCACGGATCGCGGTCTACAGCGTGTCGCCCATGCAAGAGGGGGGAACGGTCAGTACAACGTATGAATCATTTTTGAAGCCGGTGCGGACCGGGAAGGATGCAGATTCGGGCTACCTGGCACTGAAGGTGCTGGCGCTGGAAAGCGGCGGGGAGATCTTTGGGCCGGATAATAATCTGGCAGCGCAAATTGATCGTTGCGTTGCCGATGCGAACGCGTTTTACCGGATCTCGTTCAATTCTCCAGCGGCAGCGCAGCCGAATGAGTATCACGAATTGAAAGTGACGGTGGGACGATCGGGGTTGACCGTGCGCACAAATGCCGGATACTACAACCAGCCACCGGGGCAATAGGACTGGCTTGATTTGCGGGTGTACATGGAGCGGATGGGAATGAGGAGCCGCATGATCGGACGTTTGATTCTCCTGCTGGTGCTGGCAGCGAGCGTGTCCTGGAAGGGTGTGGCGCAGGAGCCGACGACGCCGTCGGCCACGCCGGATCCGAATGCAACCCCGGGGCAGCAGCCGAACGGACAGCAGACACCCCCGCCGCCGGGCGGTCAGCCGGGGCAACCTGCCAAGCCTGGACAGAAGCCTCCGGCAAAGCCGGCGGCGCCTCCGCCGATTGTGGTTTTGCAGCCGCCGCCACCTCCGCCGATGCGGAAAATCCAAGTGGACTTCGACCTGGCGGTGACGGATGCGCAGGGCAAGCCGCAAGCGGGGATCACGACGAAGGACCTCGCGATCCGCGTGGATGACCAGCCTGTAAGCGCGGAGTCGATTCACGGATTTGCAGGCACGGCGGACAAGGGCGAGCCTCCGGTGCAGCTCTATTTTGTGCTGGACCTGGTGAACACGACCCCGGAGGAGTGGCCGGTGCTGCGCGCACAGGTGGCGAAATTCCTCCGAGAGAATGATGGGCAGTTGGCGTATCCGACTTCGCTAATCAACTTTTTGCCGGACGAATTGCAGGTGCAGTCGCAGCCACTGACCAATGGCAAAGGCATGGCCAATGCACTGGAGAAGATGCCGGGGCCGGCAGGGAACGGAGAATTCAATCCGTTCGACGCGTCCCTGCAGGCGATGCAATCGATTCTGGACTCGCTTGCGGATAAGCCAGGCAGAAAGCTGCTGATCTGGATTGGACCGGGCTGGCAGACCCCGAGTTCTCTTGCGCAAAGTGTGACGGCGCGCGATGAGGATCTGAACTGGAACACGCTGGTGGCGATCACCAACCGGTTACGCCAGGAGCGGGTTGTGTTGTTTGGGGGGCGCGATGGCGACTCGGCGCACGGGGACGGAAGCGACGGGTTGCGCAGTGCCGCGCAGATGAACCTTGCGAATCTCGGCTTGAATTCGATGGCGGTGCGCAGTGGGGGGCGCGGGTTTGTGTCGCAAGGGAAGGACGATGCGTACGTGGGCGAGATTGAGCGGGATGTGCTAGAAGCCGGCCCCTATTTCAGGATCACGATCATGCCGGAGCATGCCGATGGAGAGGACACGTATCACGCGGTGAAGATTGCCGTGGGCCGAGCCGGTCTGACGGCGCAGGCGATCACGGGCTACTTCAATGAAGTGACGGTGCAGAAGTAGCAACGATTTGACACGAAGTGTGGGGGTTCCTACAATTATGAAGGAACACTCCAACCCTTTTTTGCTGTATGCGCCTGATGTATCGGGGTTTACGGGAGCCAAACGGCCCCTGGAGAAACCGCCGGGAGAAGGGTCTGGAGCGCTCGAAGGAGAGCGGTTGCAATGCCTGAATTGCGGGTAAGCCCGCGCGAGCGGGTGGTGCTGACGGCGATCATCGAGCTCTACATTGCGACCGGCGAGCCAGTGGCCTCGCAGGCGGTAGCGCAGCATTTTGCCAACCGAGAGGGCATGAGTTCTGCGACGATCCGCAACGTGATGGCGACTCTGGGCGACTCTGGGCTGCTGGAACAACCGCATACTTCGGCTGGACGTGTACCGACGGCCGCGGCCTTTCGCTATTACGTGGAACAGATCACCCGCCCCGAGACGATGACGGCGCGCATGGGCGCAATGCAGGCGAACGCAGCCACGCTCAGCGAGAAGCAACTGGGACAAATCGAAGATGGATTTAACGGGGTTACGAGCAGCACGGAGTATCTGGAGCGGACATCGCATGTGCTGGCGCTGATTTCGCAGGGGCTGGGCGTGGCGCTGGCCAGCACCACGACGCAACAAGTGCTGGAGCATATTCATTTTTCGCGGCTGGCCGCTGGGCGCGTGCTGGCCGTGCTGGTGACACAGGCGGGCGCAGTGCAGGATCGCGTGCTGACGCTGGATCGCGAGTTGTCGCTGGTGGAACTCGAGACGGCGGCGCGCTATCTGAACGAGAATTTCCGTGGCTGGCCGATTGAAAGCATTCGAACGGAAGTGGCGCGGCGCATTGAAGTGGAGCAAGAGGCTTATCACCAGATGCTGGCGTCGGTGGAAGAGCTTTGCCGCAAGGGAGCGCTGGCGGGCGATGAAAGCGGGCCTTCAATCTTTGTGGACGGGATGTCGAACCTGATTGCGGCGGAAGTGGATCGCGAGCAACTGCGGCAGATGCTGTTAGCGCTGGAAGCGAAGCAGCGGCTGGTGGATCTGTTGACAGCCTATGTGGACGGACGGCAGCAAGAGGTACGCGTGGTGGTGGGGCTGGATGAGGCTTCGCCTGCCATGCAGGACCTGGTGCTGATTGGTTCGCCGGTGCGGCTGGCGGGGGCGAACCTGGGCACGGTTGCAGTGATTGCACCCACGCGCATCCAATATCAGGAAATGATTCAGGCGGTACGCTACGTGGCGCGGTTGTCAGAGCGCATTCTGGAGGCGCCGGTGGACTAAGCCCTGCCGCTGGCCGGCGGGGGTGGTTCAAGGGGCGAATGCGCAACGCGTCTTGGGGAGCGATGCCCCGAAAGCGAGTAAAACGCAGGACTTATCCGCTGGGCGTGCCCCAGCTGAGGCGTTGTTGCCTCGTGGAATTTATCATTGAATGAAGATGAGAAGAGTCTTCGGGAGATTGAGGAAGGGTATGACCGAGCAGGAGACAGAGCTGGGCGCATCGGCAATGGCGGAAGAATCCGCGCAGGAGGGTGCACCCGCTCAAGGGACAGAGCAGAGTGCGGCTGAGGGCGCTGAGTCGGTGAGCCGTGCCGAATTCGACAAGCTGAAAGCCGAATTTGATCAATTGAAGAGTGAGCGCGACCAGTTGGTGGATCGGTTGGCGCGGCTGCAGGCCGAATTTGAAAATGCGCGCAAGAGGGCGGAGCGCGAGAAGCAGGAGTTCCGCGATTTTGCGCTGGGCAGTGTGGTAGAGCAGTTTCTGCCGGTAGTGGACAACTTTGAGCTTGCGCTGAAGGCGACAGGAACGACGGAGCAGTTGCGGTCGGGCGTCGAGCTGATTGTGAAGCAGATGGAAGAGATTCTGAAACAACTGCAGGTGCAGCCGATTGCGACTACGGGCGAGCCCTTTGATCCGCGGTACCACGAGGCACTGGGAGAAGTGGAACGTGACGATTTGCCCGACCAGCATGTGGCGGAGGAGATTCGGCGCGGGTACAAGATCCGCGAGCGACTTTTGCGTCCGGCGCTGGTGCGTGTGGCATCCAATCCGAAGCAGACGAATGAGTGAGAGAAACAGCCATCAGCAGGCAAGAGCTAGGGGCTAACGGCTAAGAGCCGGAAGCCATCTACTACAAAAAGAAACGAGAACATGAGTACCAGGGCAAACGTGAGCAAAGCAGACTACTACGAGGTGTTGGGAATTTCGCGCGATGCGTCTGACCAGGAGCTGAAGAGCGCCTATCGCAAGCAAGCGATGAAGTATCATCCTGACCGGAATCCCGGCGATCATGCTGCGGAAGAAAAGTTTAAAGAAGCCAGCGAGGCCTACCAGGTGTTGAGCGACGCGGACAAGCGCGCCGCCTATGACCGCTATGGCCATGCGGCCGTGAACCCCGGCGGCGGCGGTTTTGGCGGATTCCAGGGTTCAGTCGACCTGGGCGATATCTTCGGCGATCTGTTTGGCGAGATGTTCAACATGGGCGGTGCGGGTCAGCAACGGCAGAACCGCCAGCGGCGCGGCGAAGACCTGCGCTACGACTTGACGATTAATTTTGAGGACGCGATCTTTGGCACCGAGACAGAAGTGCGCATCCGGAGACTCGAAGGATGCGTGACGTGCCATGGATCCGGGAGCTCGTCGGGGCGCGGTCCGAGCACATGCCCGCAGTGCCAGGGACGAGGACAGATCCGCTACCAGCAGGGATTTTTCTCTGTCGCGCGGACGTGCAGTGCCTGCGGTGGAGCAGGTGTGATTGTGACCGATCCATGCTCGGTGTGCCACGGCGAAACGCGGGTCGCCAAAGAAGCGAAATTGCAGGTGAAGGTGCCGGCAGGGGTAGAAGAAGGAACGCGCATCCGCTATGGCGGCGAAGGCGATGCGGGGCGATCGGGCGGCCCGAAGGGCGATCTCTACATTGTGCTGGGTATTCGCGCGCACGCATTTTTTGAGCGCGACGGGCATGACTTGCACTGCGTGATTCCGATCAGCTTTCCGCAGGCGGCGCTGGGCGCGGACATTGAAGTGCCGGCGGTGGACGGAGCGGTTGCGTTGAAGGTTCCTGAAGGAACGCAAAGCGGAAAGGAACTGCGCCTTCGCGGACGCGGCGTGCCGTATCTCAATGAAAAAGGGCGCGGCGATTTGATCGTCAAAGTGCTGGTGCAGATTCCGAAGAAGCTGACACGGGCGCAGCGGGAGCTGGTGGAGCAACTTGCGGAGTCACTTGCGGTGGACAACAAGCCGGCCACGCACGGATTGCCGGACAAGATGAAAGATCTGTTCAGCTAAGGGAAAGTGCGCGGCTTCGTCGCGATGGCCGCGCTTCCAAATTCATTTCCAGATTGAATCTCTTGGCGAGGATGGAGGAGGCGCTTGCCCCTGCGTGCCCGCAATCGCCATCGAACTGTACCAGTCGATTCCGCGCGTGAAGTACATTGTGGCTGCGACGGCGGCAAAACTTGCAATTGCGCCGACAAGCAAAGCGTTATCCTCGAGCCGCAGCAACATATAGATCAAACTGTACAAGAGGGAAAAGACTGCCAGAGCGCGCAACCCCTGCACGCGGCTGACGAAGATCCATCCTGCATTGGCCGAGAGCAGGATGACGGTAGCTGCACCGGCAATGAGAAAAGCGAAGTCGAAGCTGATGCGTTCGGCGAAGGACAACAGGAGCAAGTAGAAGATGATTTGCGCGACTCCCACGAGGAGGTACTGCGCAGGATGGACGCGTTTGCCTGTGGTGACTTCGAAAACGAAGTAGGTGAGGAAAAGAAGGCCGAGAAAAAGCAACACGTATTTGAGCGAACGAGAGACGGATTGATAGGGATTTGCGACCTCGATGAAAGAGACGCCGAGGGCGGTCGCATCAAGGCCCGTGATTATGTAGTTTTGTCCCTCAGCGCGCACGCCGCGAGCAATGAAGGGCACTGACCACTCAGCAGTGAAGCCGTTGATTGCGATGGTGTGCGTGACAGGAAGGAAGCCGCCATCGAAGCCGGGACTTGGCCAGTCGCCTTTCATGGAAACCTGCGTGGTCTTGCCGTATGCGAGCACTGCGATTCGCTGAGCACCCGAGAAATGCAGGGTTGAAGACACTTCGAAGTGTGCATCGGGCTTGGCAACTCCGTCGGCGCTTGCGCCGAACAATGTGAGTTTGATCGGTTGGCTTTCGCTGCGCCCGATGGTGAAGTCCTGGGAGATTGTGGCCGGAACGAGAGCCGATGCCTTGCCACTTGAAGTGAATGTTGCTTCGGCCAAGGCTCCGCGAGGGTCGCTGACGCCAACCACGAATTCTGCTCGGGTCCAATCGAGTTCGGCTCCCTGCGGAGCGGCAGAGGGAACGCCGGTGAGATCGAAGGCCGAGTCCAACTTCAGTTCCGCTTGAAACACGGGAACCTTGAACAGGGACCGTCGGCGTTCCTCCGTCGTCGTCTTAACGAAAGCGGAAGCACGATCAGGAAACACAAGATACACGCCATGGCTTACCAACCCTCCTGGGGTCTGGGATGGAATGAGGTAGGGAATGGCGAGTGTGGGCCCAAGAAATGTTTGCTGACCGCCGACGTGTCCGCTAATTTCGCGAATCACGTCATCGGCGCGATGATTCCTGTCATCAATGAGACTGTCCACGAAAAACGCAGGAATGGTGGTGAGCAAGGCCAGTGCACAGACGACGATCAGCTTGACACCCATGGAGCGGGTGCGGATGCCGGCCGGCAGGCTGGGCTGGAAGGTGGATGGGTCGTTCACTTTCGCCTCCGAAGGATACTTTGCATTGCAAAGTGATTGAGCAAAAAATTTTAAGCGCGCGATGGAGCCAGATTGTGCGGCATGTCCGGCTGCTCGCGATTCATCCCCTTGGCCGCATCGCGTACGACTTGTTCGAGGATGCAAAGGTACTCGGTGTAGCGCTTGCGGCCTGAGGCAGTGATGCTGCAGATGGTTTGCGGGCGATTGCGTTCGTGGCCCTTGACGATTTCGACCAGGTTGGATTTCTCGAGAACCTGAAGGTGTCTGCTCAAATTGCCGTCAGTGAGCGCGCAGAGCTCCTTGAGATCGAGAAACGACAAGCCTTTTGGATGAGTTACGAGAGAAGTCAGCACGCTTAGCCTGGCGCGCTCGTGAATTACCCGATCAAGACCTTCATACGCGAAGCGAGCTTCGGCTTGTTGTTGCGTGGCGGTGCTCTTCTTACTCATCTGCGCCTTGTTTTGCTGCATAGAAGAGAATCGCTGCGACGAGCAACTGTCCTCCGCCAAAGGCAACGCCCATTGCGAAAGGAGAGAGCGCGCGGTTGCCGCCGAGCGCGATGCAGGTTAGACCAGCGAGCAAATACCATGCGCCGGCTACGTTCATCCGGCGGGGTAAGAAGCGGCACGAGGAAAAGACGCCGAGGCTGAAGAGGATCTGCCAAAGTCCCGGGAGCATCCAGAGCGAGGCGGGCACAAAATGCGCAATGGCTAGTGTGAGCAAAGCGCCTGCCGCCGCCGAGGGCAGGAATTGTTCAATTGCCATGTGAAGCATCTCATCGGCCATCCCGGAATGCATACGGTGCGTGCGCGTCCAGGTTTGTATGGCGATCAAAGATGCGGAAAGGATGGCGGTTCCGAGCCAGATACCGAGGTAGCTATAGACCTGGTGCGAAGGACTCTGCACCCAGATCCATTGCGCCACGGAGGCGAGGATTGCGAAGGCGCCGGTAGCGGCAAGGGTCGCGGCACCGTATCCGCGGAACTCCGTGCTGCGCGCCATTTGCTCGCGGATGCTGGTGATATCGCCGAGTGCTTTGTCGAGGTCGTGCATCGATGAATTCACTTTGTATTGCAAAGTAACGCAGCATTGGGAATTTGTCAATGAGGTAGAACCGTGGACAGCAGAAACCTGGGCAAATACCAAGGACGGTTCACGGTGAGAAGCCAGGTTGGAAGGGAGATTGGTGGAGCTGAGCGGGATCGAACCGCTGGCCTCCTCGTTGCGAACGAGGCGCTCTCCCAGCTGAGCTACAGCCCCACAACTCATTCAGTTTACCAGTGGGCGCGCAATCCGCAAAGAGTGTGCTCCGCGCGGTAGTGTCCTAATTTGCTTTCCATGGCCTCAAACCCCTATTGCGGCAGCCAACGTGCTACGCACCCAAGCTGACACGGTTTGATTGTTTGCCTTGGCAGCGGCTTCAACGCGCTTGCGTTCCTCAGGACTAAACCGAACCGGGACTATACTCCGCTTGGCTTCGGCCTTCGCCATCTTCGGTCTACCAGGTTTCCGCTTAAGCTGTTTCGGCATCGCTTAACTCCTGCATGATGGCTACTCGGACGGCGGTTAACGGGGATACGGCGGGTGGGATCTTCAGGACGGTTTCGGTACGTTTGGGTTGCTTCGCATCGTCCGTTTCGTGAGTCCATGCGTAGGCATGGTTTGCGTCTGGATGGTCGTGCAACTGGAATGTCTCTACGGTCCACTCCCAAATCACCCGCCCGTCGAACTCCTCTTTCACTGGAACACTCTCTGCCTGCGTCGAGTGGACGCCATGAAAACGGTGGATGACTTGCTGTAATTCTTCGATATAGCGACTACTCATGTTTGGACTGCTCCGCGATTCCGTAAAGAGACACTAGGAAAAAGAACATAAACAAACCCGCCAAAGCGCTTCTTTGCCAACAACCAAAAATCAATGAAGTCATACACGCGGTTAAGAACCATCCGACGAATTCCTTTAAATTTTTGGGTAACATCACTCCGTAGCCTCCACCAAATCGGCCACCGTCCAGAAAGATTGCTCAACTCCCGCAGCCATCGCATCAATCTCCAGACGGTTGCAGGCGAGGTTACGCATTTTCTCGTCCAAGAGATTCGTGCAGCCCTGTCCGACCTTCACCCCAAGCCGCATGATCGTATCGCGGTGAATGCCCGTCATGCGCTCGATAGCGCGGATGGAGGAACCTTCAGCCAGGGCGGCAATCACTTGAATCTGCTTGTCTTTTGGGAGAACGTTCGGCATAAAGCCTCGCTGGAGTAAATGCAATACATTAATGCGCGACTGTCAAGCCTTACAAATCGATTTCCATATCCAATCCAGACTGCACCAAAAAGTCATATTGAATGTTTGGCTGGTTTGGATCGCTTGGAGGTTGAACCGAGACGATTTGGCAAGTCATCTTGCCCACGATTGAGGAAACGATTGCGCTCAGCGCCGCACACGCACTCTCAAGCCTGTCGTCAAAGAAATAGATCGTTCTCGCATGTATTTGGGTAATGCTCATGCTGTATCCAAGGCCATTTCCGTTGATTGAGTAATTACCGGCGCTTGGATTTAAGAGAACGGAAACCTTCCCAGTTTTCTTCAGCGCTTCCACTACGTCATTCACATTTGCATTGGTGATGTTTCCCAAATACTGGCTATTGCTCGTGGTTGAAAGAGCCACGGTCAACATACCCGGAGTCTTGTTTTTCGCCTCCACCACTTGACCAGCGATTTGCGCAACGTATTTGACTGTCGATTTTGTAGCAGCTTTTGGGACTGCCCGATCCGGTACCGGGATGACGATAGGCGGGGGCTGCGAAGCCTGGGATTTATTGACGGGTTTGTCCTGCGCGGTCACGGGAATAGTGGACCTTTTTACCTGACTGGAAGGCAATTTTGCGTTGCCAGCGGGCTTATTGTCCGGTACCGGAATTGCCTTTGGGGCAACGCTAGGTCCCATCTTAGTCTGAGCAGTTTGCGCGGCAGGATTATGCCTTACGGCCAAAAAGACTATTGTGGCGACAACAGCAGCGAATAACCCACCACCAGCCGTCACCTTCATCCAAAGCCAATCGCGCTTAATGGGAGTGGGTTTTCGTGTCTCCAGCAGGATTATCTTTGGAGCATCTTCAGTTTCTCTCGAATGTTCAATCCGAGTCGCCAAAACAACGAAGGTTACCGCAGCGCCCAATTCGATGAGTTGAACCCACCACGTCACGAGGTAGTGAGTATAAGGTTCAAGCGCCATCAAAATTTGTACACGACCAATCGCATCGATAATCCTCAGGCACATCGGGAAAATCCAAGCGAATGTTGCCACTCCACCCACAATCCCGAAGATCTTTTCGCGAACCGAGCGTGGCCGCTTCGGTACTAACTGACTGATCTCTTTATCATTCCGCATGTGGGAAGGATAGCAATTATTTGTAATACATGAAAGAGAGGTTAGGATAGCCGTTTGTTGTGATACATTTTCGCCATGCGTAGCTGGTTGGTGCTGATCGCTGGGATCGCCCTGCTTACCGCAGTCATATTGGTGGCCGGATACTACCAACACAACGACACAGGTAGCGAAGGCTACAACATAGAATGCACACAGGCCAGCCTGCCATCCTCGGCTACAGCTTCCCTCGCGTGCAAAATATACCCCGGCCAAAATACAGACCAAGGCAAGCCCAAACCGCCGTGGTGGCACAAACTCTTGGCATGGCCGGAAGGAATAACTGCTTGGCTGTTGATGCTCACGCTCGCCGCTATTATTTGGCAGGCTTGGGAGACCAGAAAGGCCGCCTACGCTACTGCAGACGCTGCTAACGCCGCCTATAGAAGCGTTGCGTTCGCCGAAGCCCAATGGGAGTTGACGAAAGAAAAGGAGCGAGCAAGATTGGACGTGAATGTAAAGGGAGTCGGGGCGAGTGGGCTGACTGTCAAGAGCGACGGAAACGACCTTAGACACTTGATCGCATCCGTCCTGCTGAGAAACATTGGGGCCAATAGAGCGTTCATGGGTCGGACCTACGGCAAGATGATCGTGAGGGATGCTGGTGCCGACTTCGGAGAATGGCAGGACGAATACGGGCCACTCACACTCCCCGAGAACTTTCTTGACCCGAACCTTACCCCAATCGAATTTTCTCTCTTTCTTTTCCCGGACGATCGAGATATCCAAGCCTTTGTAAAAGACCTTGAGGCGTCCCGGAAATCCTTGCATTTCTTTGGCTTCATCGAATACGAAACCCTTGGTCTGCATTGGCGTAAAGACTTTGGCTATGACTGGCAATTGGTTGGGAGCTCTCCGTTCGCAGGAACTGCCGAAATGCTCGGAGGAATGGACCCTATCGGTTACGCTGGGACTCACACCCCCAAAGAACGAATCCAGTACGGCTACTGGTACCCCAACGAATCCATGAACAAGCCTGAGTACCCCATAAGCAGAGAGCAGGCAGAGGGCCAAAGCCCAAATTAAGACACCACCCTCTGCGCCATTGAACCTTGGAGTCAGGCCTTGGCTGCAATGCATACCCTGACGGGCGTTTAGTAGTAGAAGCGAGTTTTGATGGCCCAGGGCGATTTGGGATAGCGGCGATGGAGCAACTCGAAGGCGGCCTTGCTGGTGGGCGTGTAGGGCGACTTGCCCTCGGCTGCGGTGGCAGGGTCGTAGGTCTGGCAGGCGTAGTGTCCGGCCCGAACGGTAAGGGCAAGGGCTTCGGGCACCTGCGGGTCGTCTGGATGATCATTGGCGTAGGCGACAACGCGCTGGCCTATGACGGCGGCTGAGTCGGGCAAGGCGAGCAGTTGCCTGACCTCGGAGGAGGCGAGAGCTTCCTGTTGTGCGGAGATGAAGGTGGGCGCCGGAATTGGCGGTGCAGCCTGTCCAGTCGGATCGTACCGATCGTCCCACGGCTTGCACCACCAGTTGTCGCGCAGTTCATCGAAGACGCTGAAGCTGGCGACGCGCGGGACGCCCGGCTCGAGGTAGGGACGGATGCCGGAGTTCCGCAGGATGGCGAAGTCGGCGGGAAAGCCGATGCCGGCTCCGGCAACGTCGCGCAGGGATTTGGGCAGCATGGGCGCGAGTTTTGCAGCGCCGGCATTGTCCTGAAGCAACACGGCACGTGTCCAGGCGATGAGAGTGATTTGCTGACGGAGGTTGGCGGGCAGGCTGGGTGAAGCTGCCGCTTCAATCAGCGTGGCAAGCGGCGTGTGGTGATTGAGGACGGAGACGAAATCCTGATCGAACTGCAGGGATTTCTCGAGTTCGGGGCATGGGGCGGAGGCGTTGACGGCGTGTGCATTGAGATTGCACTGGTCCTGCAGATTTGTTGCGCCCTCGGATCCGGAAGACAGCAGAGCACGCGGAGCGTAGATGAGCGCTTCATTAAAGCTGTGCGCGACGGCCATGCGTTCGCCGAGCAGCGCGTTGCGAAAAGAGCTGGGGTTGTGGCCGTGGGGAGTTGCCAGGGCGGCGTCGAGCAGGGCACGGGCTTCATCGGTTCGGTCGAGGGCGGTGAGCAGGCGGACGCGGTGGAAGAAGACCGTGTCGTATGCCGGGGAAGTCGGTGGGATCTTCGCGGCAGCATCGATGAGTGCGGGCGCAGTGGCGCTGGA
The DNA here is from genome assembly GCA_035487015.1 of Occallatibacter sp. Taxonomy (GTDB): domain Bacteria; phylum Acidobacteriota; class Terriglobia; order Terriglobales; family Acidobacteriaceae; genus Telmatobacter. Next base: position 17,157 of record DATHMP010000049.1, read on the forward strand.
TGGTTCGGCGCGGGCCATGGCGACGACGAGCCAGGGAAGAGCGTGGTTCTGCTGCCAGGTGGCAGATGCAGAATCGGCGGTGTCTTTGCCGCGCCAGGCAGCGATCCACGCGAGCAGCGGCGGAGGGTTAGCGATCTGTATGTTTTTTTGGAGAAGCCAGCCGAGGTCTTTGATGTCGTTGGTGAAGTTGGCATCCGGTGAAGGACCGGTGAGAGCTGCGCAGATTTCTGCGGCACGCCTGTCGGGTTCAGTGCGGATGCGAATGAAGTTGAGCTCGGTTTCCAGGATGGCGCGCGAGGGTTTGGGATCGGGCTGAGCTAGCGAAGACGCGAGCATCTGTTGCGCGCGCAGCATGGTTGCGGTGTCGTAGGTGGCGATGTCGCCGCTGTAGGGGTCGGTAGCCTTTCCCATGGCGAAGGCCTTGCGCACAGTAGCGCGCGCAGCGAGATAGGCTCCCCAATCACGCCAGGGCGAACTGGGGTCGCCGGCGATGGATGCGAACTGACGCGCCGCGTCGTCGAACTGCTTTGCGTAGAAAGCGGCGGAAGCAAGCTGGTAGGCGCGATCGGCGCGGAGCATCGCGGGAGCGGCGGCAGGTGCAGGTGAGGGGACGCTGGCGGCTCTGCCTGCACAGTTGGAGAAGACGGAGTCCTGCGCGCGGATCCAGTCGACGACGTAAGGACTTTGACTGCCCCAGGCCGCGGCGCGCTTGTTGAGGGTGAACACAGCATTGGCGTAGGCGGCATCGGGACAGTTGAGGTAGTCGCCGGTAAAGACGGAGTTGCCCGCTGCGTCGGGGTATCTGTCGGTCTGGTCAAAGCTGACGGGATTGGCGGTCTCGCCACCAGGGAGAAAGGCAGCGCGCGCTATCTGCCATTGATTCGGAGGCAGCGCCGCGCGTGCGGCCACATAGGCTTGTTGAGAGGCCTCCGAATAATCTTCATCTCCGGTTCGTCCGTGCGCTCTCGATGTAATTACAGACTGTTCGGTTATATCGAGCTTTGCGCCGGTGAGGTAGCGGTAGGCTGCCGCGTATTCGTCGGAGTCATAGCCGGATTGCAGAATGCCGAGCTGGCCTTTGGCGAATGCGGATGGATCGTCAGGCACCGTGGTGCGCACGAAGACGTCGGGCTCGAAGTCGGGACCGCAGGCCTCGATGCTGCAGGTGCGAGAGAGAAGGACGAGGGCAATGATTGCGGCGGGAGCGAGAAATCGCGTTCTCATGGAAGTCTCCGTTCGAGATCGGCGGGTGTGTCGGTTTGCCAGCCGTGGTCGGCAAAGATGTAGAGGCGTTTGCCGGAGAGATCGTCGGGCCAGGGTTCTGTGGTGGAGAGGCCGAAGGAGGTGCGACAGAGGGGTTCGCGTATCTGGAACTCGTCGATGGAGGGCGGGGCGCGGCGGCGATCCGGCTCCATGCGGAACATCATGGGAACCGCTTCGTCGATGGGCAGGCCGCGGAGCCAGTCGTCCTGGCTGCACCAGGAGGCAAGCGCAGTGATGGAGAGGGGCAAGGCGGGGGGCATCTGGCGGCGCAGATCGAAGAGGAGATCGCGATAGAAGGAGCGCTGCGAGGCGGTGGCGTCGAAGTCGATTTGCAGGGCGGCGATGCCGGAGCGGCGTGCGCTGGTGAGGATGGCTGAAACCGCGTCGGCGCGATTGGCGTTGTCGAGGACTGCAGTGCGTGGAGCCTCAATGCGGACGACGGGGATGAGCGCTGCGGTTGCTGGCAGTGCCAGCTCATTGCGGCGAGGCTGGGTTTGGACGGTGAAGCCGATGGTCAGGGTCTGATCGAGAAACGCGACAGCAAAGCGGTGAGTATCGAGACGGTGGAGATCTTCGCGACGTTCCCACGCCCAGAGGGTGACGTGGGGAAGCGCGGCAAGTCGGCTGGCGGGTCGAGGCAGGGCGTCGGAATGGATGCCAATGGAGACGGTGAGCGCGACGAGCGCAACGGTGACGCCGTTCCAAAGTCGGGCCGAGGGAGGCATGGTGGTGGCGACTCAACAATGCACCAGGAGCGGCGAGAAATCAAGCAGGGCCGGTCGCAAGGGAATGCGGCGGGTCTTCCGGCGAGCTTCAACGTGCGTAGGTGAAGGAGCCGCAGAGATCCGTCGATTTGGAGATGGCTTCGAAGGTCAAAACGGGAGCTCCCTGTCCGGAGAAGAAGGCGACCTGGAGCGTGCGCCCGGCAACGTAGGTGGCCATCCATTGCGTTTCTTCGGTGCCACAAAGGGTGTTGTGGTGAAGGAACTTTTGCGTGGCGGGGATGGTGAGGTGGTAGAGGACGCCGGTTGCGCCGGCGTTGATGTCGGCATCGAAGGCTGCGCTGACCTCGGTTGGTGTGAGGGTGCGTGCCTGCACCAGTGGAAACCCGAGGAAATTGATGGATATTTGCGCGGGGGTGATGGAGATGTCGCCGGTAATGGAGTTGGCCGTAGTACTGGCAGCGCGCCAGTAGCCTTTGTCCTGTGCCGCGCAGGGAAACGAGCAAATAAGGGCAACAGAGGCAGCAACAAGGAGGACCAGGCGAAAGGGCATACCTTGAGGATGACACGCGGGGAGAGAAGGGGCAAACGTGGTAGATTTGTGCGGAGTTGGACGCGATTTGCCGCAATTGTCCGATTGCCTGATTTCAAGATATGCACGAGATGTAAGAATGCAGGCCTGTTCACTCGCTGCAAGCGCACGAATCTATGAATAAAGCCGAAAGTAAACAGAGCTTCGATCCGTGGCGTGAGACGCCGCGAAAGCACATCGTTGTGCTGCTGGCATCGGTTTTTCTTTTTTTCACAACGATCGGATTTGCCAACGACATCATCGCGATGGGGCGGGAGCAGACGGTCCGGTGGGTGCTCGGGGTGATTCTCACGGGGTTATTTGCCGTGGGCTACGCGATGGGGGGGATTTCGCTTCGGAAAAAGTGGTGGATGGTTGTGGCGCCGTTGTTTGCCGTGGAGCTTGTGGTGATGGGCTTCGTGGGGAACCGATTTCCGGATCTTCGGCAAGTGATTCCGATCAACGCTACGGACGTGGAGCACATCCGCTTTCGATTGCTTTTTGACAGCGTGGCCATCATGACGGTCGTCAGCCTCGGATACACGGGATTTTTTTATGTATCGGTGCATGAGGCGCGCCGGTATGTAAAGACGCGGACAGAGAAGGCGCTGCTGGAAAGCGAGATGACGGCCGCGCGCCAGGTGCAGCAGGTTATCCTGCCGAATTCCGATCAGGCGATTCCGGGCTTCGCGGTGGAATCTGCGTACATACCGGCGCGCGAAGTAGGCGGCGACTTCTTCCAGGTGCTTCCGGCCGGAGATGGCGGTCTTCTGCTGGTGATTGGCGACGTTTCGGGCAAAGGTCTTCCAGCGGCGATGCTGGTTTCGCTGGTCATCGGGGCAATTCGGGCGACCGCGGACGAGACGCATGATCCAGTTGTGCTGCTTGGCAAACTGCACAGCCAAATTGCCGGGCGCACTCCCGATGGTTTTGTGACGGCGCTTGCGGTTTTTATCGCGAAGGATGGAACGGCCACGATTGCGAATGCGGGGCACCTGTCTCCCTACATGGATGGTCGCGAAATGGAGTTGCCGGGCGCCCTTCCGCTGGGGTTGATGGGTGGCGGGCAGTTTGAAGCAATGACCTTTGCCGTGCGAGCGGGCAGCCGCTTGACGTTCCTGTCGGATGGCGTCATTGAAGCGCAGAAGGCGGACGGCGAGCTTTTCGGATTCGAGCGCGCACAAGCGATGTCGCAGGAATGGGCTGGGGCGATTGCGGAGGCAGCGGTTGAATTTGGGCAAGCCGATGATATCACCGTGGTGACAATTGAGCGGCGGCTGCAGGCCTGATGCGCAGGCGCAATGGCGGTGTCGCGGCGCTGATTGCAGTAAATCTTCGTGAGATCAAGAAGGCAACGGGCAGACCCTGGACTGCAGGGATGCGGCTGTCTGCCAGTCTTCCGGGGAGAGCGTGACCGTGGCGCAGCCCATGGAGTAGTTGAACCAGAGGTGGTCAGTATTGGGGGTGGCGAAGAAGCCTTCCAGGTGGTGTGCAGTGACAACGCGGCGGACGAAATCGCGGGAGCCGTAGAAGAGGGTGAAAAAACTGTCCCAGTCGACGGTGAAGAGGAACGACGCGTCCGGCGCGAGGAGGGTTCCGCGGCAGGGAAATGGAGCGGAGCCGCGGGCAAGCTCGTCGATGCCGAGCGTGACGATGGGATCGGACTGAGGAAACTCCGGGACGAAGGTGAGCTGATCAGTGCCGGCCATTGCGAAGGCAGAGAGCAGGTTGGGCTGGAGCAGCGGCTCGAAGCGGCCTTCGGCCGGCATCCAGGTGTGGTGGGATTCGAGGAAAGCTAGCAGCGCTTTGTGGCCGGCGTGGTCGGCGACAGAGTCATCGAGGGCGCCAATGGAAGTGAGGAGCGCCTGATTGATGCGCGCGCAGGAACTGAGACCAATGTGCGCCGAGACCTCGGACCAGCGGCACTTGGTTGCATGTGCAGCGATCTGGGCGTCACCGGGGTAAGCGCGAGTGACAGTCCAGGAGAGCGATGGGGGCACGCGGACAAAGGGATGCAGAAGGATAAAGACGGATTCGAAGCGTCGGCCGTAGGCTTCGACGAGCGGGAGGTCGTAGGGAGGGTAGGTGTAGTTCTGCGCTTGCACGCGACAGGATAGCAAGGGGTATTCGAGGAGGCGCGTGAGAGCCATCACGGGGTGCGCGAGAGAGCAGCACAGTGGCCTCGATGGCGGCGCGGATGGGATTCGACGGAAGTCCTGCGGGAAAGATGGCGATGGATATAATGCCCGCATGTACACGCCACAGGCTGGAATTTTCGCTCTTGGAACGACGTCGGCTGCCTATCTGGAATTCGACATTGTGAACGAAGGGAAACGGAAGGAGTTTGCCGCTTCGATTTCTTCCATTCGCGAACCCCGGACCACGATGGGGGGAGTGAATTTCGTGATCGGATTTCGTCCGGAACTCTGGCGCGAGGTTGCTCCCGAGGGCGCGCCTGCCGGACTTGCAGGGTTCAACAAAGAGATCCAGGGCATAGAAGGATTTGTGATGCCTGCGACGCAGCACGATGCAGTGGTGTGGCTCTCGGGCAGCGCATACGACGTACTTTTCGACATGGCCCGCACGGTGATTGCGGACCTCGCGGGGCTGGCGACCCTGGCGGATGAGACTTCGAGCTGGCCTTACCGGCACGATCGCGATTTGACGGGGTTCATTGACGGATCGGAAAACCCGAGTCTCCTCGATGCTCCCATGGCAGCGCTGTTACCGGAAGGAGTGCCCGGCGCCGCAGGCTCAGTGTTGCTGCTACAGAAGTGGAAGCACGATACGTCTGCGTGGGAAGCGCTGCCGGTGGAACGGCAGGAGCAGATCATGGGGCGCACCAAGGCAGACAGCATCGAATTCGCGAACAAGCCAGCGGACTCCCACATCGCGCGTACCGATCAGGATGAGTTTGGGAAGATTTTTCGACGCAACATGCCATATGGAGGCGTTGAAGACCACGGGACGATGTTTGTTGGATTCAGCGCCGACCAGGCACGGCTTTCAAAAATGCTGGAAAGCATGGCGGGTCTGACCACCGGCAAACGCGACGCACTCACGCGCTTTACCCGGCCCCTCAGCGGCTCCTATTATTTTGTTCCCTCGGTCGAGAGCTTGCGGGAGTTAAGGCAAGACGTTGGCGCTGATGGCTGACCAACAGTCAAGCTGCGGCTCGCGGATCGGGTGGAATCGAATGCGATGAATTGAGCGTTTACGCAAATGAAAAGGCCGGGACATTGTCCCGGCCTTTTGCCTCCCTGGAATTGCCAGACCACCTAGACCATCCAGAGGCATTGCATGCAGCAGACTTTGCCGGCGATAGAAAACGAATCTACAGCTGGTTCATGTTCTGCAGGAATTCGGCGTTGTTGCGGACCTTCTCGAGGCGGCTGATGAGCAACTCCATGGCTTCGACGGGCGACAAGGGGTTGAGCACCTTGCGGAGAACCCAGATACGCTGCAGGTCTTCCTTGGGGATGAGCAACTCTTCCTTACGTGTGCCAGAACGCTGGATATCGATGGCCGGGAAGACACGCTTGTCGACGAGCTTGCGGTCGAGAATGATTTCCATGTTGCCGGTGCCCTTGAACTCTTCGAAGATGACTTCGTCCATGCGGGAGCCGGTGTCGACGAGGGCCGTAGCGATGATGGTGAGCGAGCCGCCTTCTTCAATGTTGCGGGCCGCGCCGAAGAAGCGCTTGGGGCGTTGCAGGGCGTTGGAGTCGACGCCGCCGGAGAGCACCTTGCCCGAAGGCGGAACGATGGTGTTGTAGGCGCGGGCGAGACGGGTAATGGAATCGAGGAGAATGACGACGTCGCGCTTGTGTTCGACGAGGCGCTTGGCTTTCTCGATGACCATCTCGGCCACTTGTACGTGGCGGGCGGCCGGCTCGTCGAAGGTGGAACTGATGACTTCGCCCTTGACCGAGCGCTGCATGTCAGTGACTTCTTCGGGGCGCTCATCGATGAGCAACACGATCAGGACAACTTCAGGCTGGTTGGCTGTAATGGAGTTAGCGAGCGACTGCAGCAGCATCGTCTTGCCGGTACGCGGCGGAGCGACGATGAGGCCGCGCTGGCCTTTGCCCACGGGTGTCAAGAGGTCCATCACGCGGCCGCTGACGGCTTCGCGGACGGTCTCGAGCTTGATGCGTTCCTGGGGGTAAAGCGGGGTGAGATTGTCGAAGAGGATCTTGTTGCGCGTCTCTTCGGGCGATTCGAAGTTGATGGCCTCGATCTTGACCAGAGCGAAATATTTCTCGCCTTCATGGGGTGGGCGGACATTGCCGCTGATGCTGTCACCGGTCTTGAGGTCGAATTTGCGGATCTGCGAGGGAGACACGTAAATGTCGTCGGGACCGGGCAGATAGTTGTAATCGGGGGAGCGAAGGAAACCGTAGCCGTCGGGCAGAATTTCGAGGACGCCGTCGGCAAAGATATGGCCTTCTTTTTCGCTCTGCGCCTGAAGGATTTTAAAGATCAGGTCTTGTTTCCGGAGGCCGCTGGCGCCGGGAATTTCGAGGGTGCGGGCAATGCGGCTCAACTCGGTTATGTTCTTTTCTTTTAGCTCAGCGATAGTCATGTTCACCTGCGATAGGGCGGGATGTTGTGGCGGGAGTCCGAGAGGGGGAAGTGCTCCAGGAAAGAACCAGGCGGGATTCGTACACAATCGTTGCAGTCAACGGGTAGAGCGTCTCCCGAGCTGAATTCTGGATAAGCTATGCCTGCGAAGTGCGGATCGTGATGCGCTGATCCGCGCTTGCGGCAAAGCCGAACTCAACTCGAAGTGAACTCGTTACAGTCAGGCAGCGCGACGCGCTTCGACCGGTTGATTGGCCGGAACGACGACCGGAGCCGCGATGCCGGGGTTGGTGGAGTGGAAGCGAACCAGTACTTCGTTGGTTGTGTCCTGCAGCCGAGTGGTCGGCTTGTGCAGCTTCCGTGTAGCCTTGCTCGCCAGCTGACACAGCTGGTAACGGTTGGACACATGAGAGAGTGCCCCAAAAACTAAATCAGAACGCATGACGAAAATTCTCCTTTGAATATTCCTGCACGGAAGCGCTTCTGTGGCGCCGCTTATGCAGATAGCAGGTGAACGGAAAAACCGGGCCGCCCCTGCTGCCCGTTCCCTACCTTTAGACGCACAGAATGGACGTCGAGTTCAAAAAACTTTGACGCATTTCAATGCGCAAGGGAACTGGTTTGTGCCGCTTCAATGATGCAAATTGCAATTCAGAACAGCCAGCGCTCAGTTTTCCCAATCCGAAATGCAAACGTAAACACACCGGTTGCACCAAGTGTTGAGCCAGGGCCCAGATTTGATGCGGGATGAACAGAGGAGCGCGACGCCGCGCTGTGCAATCTGCCTAGTGGATGGCACTCCTGAATGTATAACGACCGAGGTTGCGGGTCAACAGTTTTTTTAACGCTTCCGATTCAGGTTTTTGGGGCCAAACGTCTCCGGGGTGTAAGCGATTAAAGGTAATATTATCATAGATATATAGAGCGATTGAGAGCCGCTTTCTGAAGACGAATTCCCGCGACCTGGCACCAAAGGCGCAGGAGGAACCACTTCCGTAACCCTCCGTCGATGCCATCCCACACTGTGGAAAAGCGAGCGTCAGGCCCAATAGCTGCGATCCAGCGTCCTATATTGGATAGCTTCGGCCAGATGGGCCACGCTGAGGCGTTCGGCGCTTTCGAGGTCGGCTATGGTCCTTGCCACCTTGAGGATGCGGTCGTGAGCGCGGGCGGTGAGGCCCTGCTGCTGCATGGCTCGCTCGAGAAGCCGTTCCGCGTCAGGGCCCAGCTCGCAGTAGGCGCGAATCTGGCGGGTGGACATTTGCGCGTTGGAATAGATTTTTTCCCCGTGTTGGTGGAAGCGCTGGTGCTGCCGTTCGCGGGCGGCGAGGACACGGGCACGAATTTCTGCGGAGCCTTCGGCTGCTGCTGAACCGCGCAGTTCTTTATATTGAACGGCCGGAACTTCGATGTGGATATCGATACGGTCGAGCAGGGGCCCGCTAATTTTGGCCACGTAGCGCTGGATCATGGGCGGGGTGCAGAGGCATTCGCGGGACTTGTCGTTGAAATAGCCGCAGGGGCAGGGGTTCATGGCTGCGGCGAGCATGAAGCGGGCGGGAAAGCTGAGCGACATGGAAGCTCGCGCGATGGTGACGGTGTGATCTTCGAGGGGCTGCCGCATGACTTCGAGGACATTGCGCGGGAACTCGGGCAGCTCATCGAGAAAGAGCAAACCGTTGTGTGCGAGCGAGACTTCGCCGGGACGAGGCACGATGCCTCCGCCGATGAGGCCTGCGTCGGAGATGGTGTGATGCGGAGAGCGGAAGGGACGCTGCGTGACGAGGCCGGCTGCAGCGTCGAGCACGCCGGCGACAGAGTGGATCTTGGTGGTCTCGAGCGCTTCTTCAAAACTGAGGGGCGCGAGGATGGAGGGGAGACGCTTGGCGAGCATGGTCTTGCCGGAGCCGGGCGGGCCGATCATGAGAATGTTGTGGCTTCCGGCGGCGGAGACTTCGAGTGCGCGCTTGGCGGTCTGCTGGCCGCGGACATCCTTAAAGTCGACGGCGAAGTGCTGCAGCTCGCCGAGAAGAGTTTCCGTCGAGACGCGGTAGGGTTCGCGCTGAATCTGACCGAGAAGCTGGCTGTTGAGCAGTTCAATCACGTCGAGCAGCGAGGACACGGGATAGACGTTGACGCCTTCGACCACGGCGGCCTCGGCGGCGTTGGCCTGCGGCAGGATGAGATTGGGAATGTTTTTCTCGCGAGCGAGAATGGCAACAGGCAACATACCGGGAACGGGACGAAGGCTGCCGTCGAGCCCGAGTTCGCCCACCATGAGGAATTTGCCGACATCGCTGACCTGTAAGGCGCCATAGGCCCCCAGGATGCCGAGGGCAATGGGCAGGTCGAAGCCTGAACCCTCTTTTTTGAGATCGGCGGGCGCGAGGTTGATGGTGATGTGCGTGGGTGGAATCAGGTAGCCGGAGTTTTTGATGGCGGCGCGGACGCGGTCACGGCTCTCGCGGACGGCGGCGTCCGGCAGACCAACGGTGTGGAAGTTGTCCTTATCGGTGACGATGCCGCTGTAATCAACTTCGACATCGATGAGATTGGCGTCGATTCCGTAGACGGCGGCGCTGAGAGCTTTGAAGAGCATGGTGGTAAGTGTCGCGAGTGTAGCAGCCACAGATCACAGCGGCGTGTGATGGCGGTCGCAGGAGTGCGAAGGCGGGGTTACGGCGGAGTTGGGCTGAGCGGGAGTGGATGGATGGAGCCAGGCTTGCGTGGTTGCGGCTAGAATCACACACGTGACAACGAGCTTTTTCGACCTCTACAAAATCGGCGTTGGCCCTTCCAGTTCGCACACCATGGGACCGATGCGTGCAGCGTGCCGATTTGCGCGGGAGTTGGCGGAACGAGGTTTGCTGGATCGCGTGGCGAGGGTGCGGGCGGATCTCTATGGTTCGCTGGCGTTGACGGGCAAGGGGCACGCGACGGATCGAGCGGTATTGCTGGGCCTGGCAGGGAATGAGCCGGCGGCGATCGATCCGGCAGCGATTGAGGCGACGGTTGCGGCGATCCGCGACACGAAGCGCATTGCGTTGAACGGAGCAAAGACGATCGCATTCGAAGAGGCGAGCGATCTGGTCTTTCACAAGGATACGATGTTTCCTCCTGGCGCGAAGACACAACACCCCAATGGACTGCGCCTGACGGCGTTCGATGAAGCTGAAGGAACGGTTGAAGTCCGCACATACTTTTCGATCGGCGGCGGGTTCATTTCTGAGGATGGCGAAGATCCCGCCAGCGCGAAAGCGTCCACGGCCCTGCCTTGGCCGTTTCATACGGCGGCGGAGTTGCTGGAGGTGGCGCATGCCAATGAACTCTCAATCAGCCAGCTGATGCTGGAGAACGAATGCGCACTGGTGCCGCGAGAAACTGGCCGCGCCCCGGTGGAGGTTGTGCGTGGAGGCGTCGACCGGATCTGGGAGACGATGCGCGGGTGCATTGAGCGCGGGATGGCGACGGAAGGCATTCTGCCGGGTGGATTAAATGTGCGACGGCGTGCGCACCGACTGGCGGCCCGGCTGCGCGAGAAGGAAGCTAACGGGCTGCGCAGCGATCCATTGGCGCCTCTGGACTGGGTTACGGTCTACGCGATGGCCGTGAACGAAGAGAATGCTGCGGGGGGACGTGTGGTGACGGCGCCGACCAATGGTGCCGCGGGAGTGGTGCCGGCGGTGGCGAAGTATTACGAGCGCTTTGTGCCCGAGGCAGATCATGAAGGCATGATCCGGTTCTTTCTCACTTCAGCGGCTATTGGGATTCTCTACAAGGAGAATGCGTCGATCAGCGGCGCGGAGGTGGGTTGCCAGGGCGAGGTGGGTGTTGCCTGTTCGATGGCAGCCGGTGGCTTGGCGGCGGCGCTGGGCGGCACCAATGGACAAGTGGAGCATGCAGCCGAGATTGCAATGGAACACAATCTGGGCATGACGTGCGATCCCATTGGCGGCCTGGTGCAGATTCCGTGCATTGAGCGCAACGCGATGGGAGCGGCGAAGGCAGTGCATGCGACGCGGATTGCCATGAGCGAGGCAGAAGAGCACAAGGTCTCGCTGGACCAGGTGATTCGCACGATGTATCTGACCGGGCTGGATATGCAGTCTCGCTACAAGGAGACCAGCCTGGCGGGCCTCGCACTGAACATCATCGAGTGCTGAGTCCGATTCGGGCTACTGTGCCGAAGCGCAGTCCGGTAACATCCAAGGCAGCATGGACACGACGCCTCAACCCTCTTCTCTCGAATCAACGGAATCGCAGACACCTTCTGAGCCTATGACCGAAGTACCGGTTGCGCCGATGATGAGCGGCGATATGCAGTCTGCAACGCCGCCGACCGCGATTGCGCCGGCGTGGCACACCGTGCTGCTGATTGCGGGCATCCTGGCACTTTCGTTTGGCGGCAGCACGCACCTAACATCGCAGAGGCACGGAGCGAACCGGCTCATTACGTATGCCGCGACAGCGGTGATGGAGCTCTTGATGCTGGGCTGGGTTGCGCTGGGGTTATGGCTGCGCAAAGTGCCCTTCCGTTCATTGTTCGGTAAAGTGACGAGCGGATTTCGCGGACTTGCACTGGATGTGGGCGTGGCCCTGGTGTTTTGGTTTGGGGCCATGATGGTCCTGGGTTCGATCGGGGTCGTTTGGACGCTCGTGGACTTCGCGGCGAGCCACAAACACCTGCCGACGCAGCCGGGTCAGAAGATCGAACCGAGCGAATCGCAGAAGAAGACGCTGCAGACCCTGGAGCAGCTGGCACCTTCAAATGGACGCGAGATTGCGGCCTGGGTACTGATCTGCTGTCTTGCGGGATTGATTGAAGAGGCCGTGTTTCGCGGATATCTGCAACGCCAGTTCACAGCGTGGGGTAAAGGAAACGTGGCTCTGGGCGTGGTGTTTTCTGCTTTGATGTTTGGCGCAGCACATGGATACCAGGGCATGCGCAACATGGTGATGCTCGCTGTATTCGGAGTGCTCTTCAGTCTGCTTGCAATTTTTCGACGCAGTCTGCGCGCGGGAATTTTTGCGCATGCGGGTCACGATCTTTTTGTCGGATTGATGCTCGCGCTGTTTCGCGCACGTCACCTTTTATGAGAAGTGAGGTCGAGAAGGTGAGCGAGGCGAGAAGTTATTGTTGCCACTTTTTCCACTCTCATGTCGTTTTTTGCTTGACACTGCGTGTGCATGAATCTATACATTCCTCAACTGCAATTCAAATTGCAGCTTCGATGCAACCCATCGAAAAGGGAGAATAGGCAAATGGCAACTAAGAAAGCAGCCAAGAAGGCACCCGCGAAGAAGGCCGCGAAGAAGACCGCGAAGAAGAAGTAACGGGTCTACCAACCAATAGGCAACACTAAGGGGGACGCTCAAAGCGTCCCCCTTAGTGTTTCTGCGCACGGAAAATTGAAATCGCGAAAAGGCGCATGGATACAGGCGATGACACGCAGGCGATGGATTGCAGATCAATGGGATGAAGCCACTGCGACACTGGTGGGCGCGCAAGCCGATCACCTCGCGCGTGTGCTGCGGGCCGAAGTTGGCATGGAGGCAGACGTGGTTGCGGGCGGTCGCGTGTTCCATGCAGAGGTGGTTGCGGTGCGGTCTGGTGGTGGGGCCAGCGGGGATGTGCGGGGGAGCGAGGTGCGCTTCAATCTGCTGGCCGAGGTGGCTGCGGAGCCCGCATTGCCCATTACGCTGGTAATGGCCGTTTACAAGTTCGATCGGATGGAATGGGCCATCGAGAAGGCGACCGAACTCGGCGTTGCAGCGATTGCTCCGGTGATCGCGCGTCGCAGTGAAAGGCATCTTGCGCAGGCTGCGGGGAAACGTGTGGAGCGCTGGCGGCGCATTGTGCAGGAGGCTGCGCAGCAGTCGCGACGCTCCGATGTTCCAATCATCCATGATCCTGTTTCTCTGGCGGAACGCGTGAAGGCCGCGTCGGCGGCGACGCGCATCGTACTGGCCGAGCAGGAGCGAACGACGACGTTGAGGGCGACGCTGGAAGAGGCTGCAACAAACGCCGGCGCAGAACTGCCGACTCTGGAATTGGCGATCGGGCCCGAGGGTGGATGGGCACCGGAGGAAGAAGCGCTGTTCGATGCGAATGGGTGGCGCGCTGTGTCGCTGGGCCCGCGGATTCTGCGCGCGGAGACTGCGGCCATCACTGCGCTGGCAGTGGCGGCGGCGGTTCTGGAATAGCATGCTGCCGACTGCGCAGCCTAGAGAGACACGCCGCGTTTCCAGGGGATGAAGTCGTTTTGATCAAACTGCTCGGCCTTGGTCTGGCGCTCACCGCCGGCCACCTGAATGCAAAGTTCAAGCAGCTTCTCAGCGCAGGCGGGGATGGTGGTTTCGCCGGTGACGATACCGCCTGCATCGAAGTCGATGATGTCTCCCATGCGTTCGGCGAGCACGGAGTTGGTGGAGATTTTGACGACGGGCGCGACGGCGTTGCCGGTGGGTGTGCCGAGTCCGGTGGTGAAGAGCACGAGGTTCGCGCCGGCACCGGCCTGCGCGGTGACGCACTCCACATCATTGCCAGGCGTGCAGAGCAGGCTGAGACCCGGTGTGGTGGCGTACTGCGGAAAATCGAGCACGTCGCGCACGGGAGCGATGCCGCCCTTGCGCGCGGCTCCCGCCGACTTGATGGCGTCGGTGATGAGGCCGTCGGCAATGTTGCCGGGCGACGGGTTCATCTCAAAGCCTGAATGCACGGCCCTGGCGCGCGCCGAGTAAGTCTGCATCAGGTCGTAGAAGCGCTGGGCAAGCTCGTCTGTGGCGCAGCGGTTGATGAGCTCCTGCTCTACGCCATGCAACTCGGGAAACTCGCTGAGCAGCGTTTTGCCCCCGAGCTCACCGAGCAGGTCGGAGAGATAGCCGAGCGCGGGGTTAGCCGAGATGCCGCTGAAGCCATCGGATCCGCCGCACTTGAGTCCCACGGTGAGCGCAGAGAGCGGAGCGGGGGCACGGGAGGAGCGGTTGGCCTCGACAAGAGCCTCGAACGTGGCGTCGAGAGCACCGGTCATCAGTGCGGTCTCGCGACCGGAGCGCTGCTGATCGAAGATGAGCACGGGCTTGGTCATCTGCGGATCGCGGGCGCGCAATTCTTCCATCAGCATGCTGGACTGTGCGTGCTGGCAGCCGAGGCTCAGCACCGTAGCGCCGGCCACATTGGGGTGATGAATGTAGCCAGCCAGTAAACCGCAGAGCGCCTGTGCATCCTGGTGCGTGCCGCCGCAGCCGCCTTCGTGGGTGAGGAAGCGAATGCCATCGACATTGGGAAAGATGCGCTCGGCTTGCGAAGAGGCGCTCTCTTCGGGTGAATGCCCATTGGTGCTGGATTGGCGCTGGACGAGTTTGCGCACATAACCGCGATAGGCGTTGCGCTTGCTGCCGTAACCCAACTCCTCTTCGAGAGCTTCCTTCATGCGCTCGACGTTGCGGTTCTCGCAGAAGACGAGGGGGAGGACGATCCAGTAGTTGCGGGTGCCCACCTGGCCGTCGGCGCGGTGATAGCCCATGAAGGTGCGATCGGTCCAAGCTGTTGCGTCGGGCAGCTTGAACGGAGCAGGGTGCCGCGTAGCGGTGTAGGCATCGGTGCGATGGCGGATGGTGCGCGTGGAGATGAGGCCGCCGCGGGGAATGGGGACGACGGCTTCGCCGACAATCATGCCATACATGCGAATGAGATCGCCGGGCGCGAGATCGACAAGCGCCATTTTGTGTTTGGCGGGAATGGCTTCCGCAACAGGATAGGTGGCGGATCCGACTCGAACTTCGGCGCCGGCAGCCAGGGGCATCAGGGCTACGAGTACATTGTCGCGTGGGTCGAGTTGCAGCACGTTTTCCGGCATCTTTGCTTGGTCCTGGGGAGCGGGCTCTGCATGCGGCCTGCCTGAGGCAAGGATAAACCCCGGCATGCGACGAGCCGGGCGTCGTCATCTATCATCGATGTTTCGCGCAAGGAACACAGATCGAAAGAGGCAGCGATGAAGGCAGTTGTGCTCGAAAGCCCGGGTAAGGCAGCGATCAAGACAATTCCGAGGCCGCCGGAAGCGGGTGTAGACGAGATTCTGCTGCAGGTGCGGCGCGTGGGGCTGTGCGGCAGCGATCTCAATTCATTTCGTGGACGGAATCCGCTGGTGAGCTTTCCGCGCATCCTGGGACACGAGGTTGCTGCGACGGTGGCTGAGTTCAATCCGCAATTCCCCGAGTGGCAAGTGGGGATGGATGTAACGCTTTCGCCGGGGTCGAACTGCGGCAAGTGCGCCTCGTGTTTGCATGGCCGGCCCAACGCCTGCCAGTTCAACGAGACCATGGGCGTGCAGCGCGACGGAGCGCTGACGGAGCTGATCGCCGTGAAGGCTTCACGGATGTACCGCGGAGCGTTGTCCTTGAAAGAGCTCTGCCTGGTGGAGCCGCTGACCATCGGCTTCCATGCGGTGGCACGGGGACGCGTAGAAGCGGCCGACACGGTGGCGGTGTTCGGTTGTGGCGGCGTGGGACTGGGCGCCGTGGCTGGAGCGGCGTTTCGAGGAGCGCATGTGATTGGCGTGGACGTGGATGACGCGAAGCTGGAGACGGCACGGAAGGCGGGCGCGGCACACACCATCAACACGCGCAGTGCAAACCTGCACTCGAGACTGGCCGAGCTGACGAATGGGCACGGTCCGGACGTTGTGATTGAGGCGATCGGGATTCCTGAGACGTATCGCGGGGCAGTGGAAGAAGTCGCCTATGCGGGGCGGGTGGTCTACATTGGCTGGGCCAAGGAACAGATTGCTTACGAGACGCGACACTTCGTCCACAAGGAAATGGACATTCTGGGTTCGCGCAACGCGCAGCCCGACGACTTTCGCGCTGTACTGCGCATGCTGGAGGCGAAACGGTTTCCGGTGGACGATGCGGTGACACAGATGGTGCCCTTGGCCGAAGTACCGGCAATTTTGCAAGCGTGGGACCGGGACCCTGCGCGCTTTACCAAGATCATGGTTGAAGTTGCCTGACGGCGTTGCGGCGGGCCGATGCGCTCAAGCCGGTCCATCTCAATACAGGAGAAGTTGCTCGTTCGAGTTGCAGGGTGGTATATCTTGCGGCGAGATGGCGCACTTTGCGCCTCGATGGGAGTGACGAGTGGCAGGAACAAGAGCTGAGGATGCAGCGGTGAAGCGATACGCCTTTATGCTACGACTGCGGCCGGGAGCTGCACCGGCGTATGAAGAGGCGCATCGCGCTGTTTGGCCGGAGATGCTGGCGCTGCTGAAGCGGGCGGGGATTACCGAGTATTCGATTTACCGCCGCGACGAGATGCTGATCCTGGCGCTGCGCATGGCGGACTTTGAGGCCTCTTGGCGCATCATCGAGGCGGATCCGGTGAATACGCGCTGGCAACAGGCGATGGCGCCGTATTTTGCGCCCAATGAGGGACTGCGGCCGGGCGAGCGCTTCCCGATGCTGGAAGAGGTTTTCTATTTGGCCTGACCGGGCCGCCGGTAGGAGGAGAGATGAGATGAGCGGGGATCAGACGCTGCGGGTGGGCTTGTGCGGCATCGGACTCGATGCCTATTGGAGCCAGTTTGCCGGCCTGGAAGATCAACTGAAACTTTACGTCGCACAAGTGGCGTTCCGGCTGGAACGAACGGGCGTAGAGGTAGTGAATCTTGGACTGGTCGATACGCCGCAGCGTTCACGCGAGGCAGGCAGGGAATGCCGCCGCAACGATATCGATGTGCTGTTTCTTTATGTGACGACCTACGCACTTTCCAATACCGTGTTGCCGCTTGTGCAACGGGCGGGCGTACCTGTGGTGGTGCTGAACCTGCAGCCGGAAGCGGCTATCGAGTACAAAGCGTTCAACAAGCTGACCGACCGCACGGCGATGACTGGCCATTGGCTGGCGTACTGCTCGGCATGCCCGGTTCCGGAGATCGCGAATGTGCTCCACAGGGCGCGCATTCCATTTCACCAAGTGACGGGTGTTCTGGACGAAGAGGCGACGTGGCGAGAGATCGAGCAATGGCTTGCAGCAGCGCGCGTGCGTGCTGCGCTGGCTTCGGCGCGGCTGGGTCTGATGGGGCACTATTACAGCGGCATGCTCGACATCATGACGGATGTGACACTGGTGTCGATCGCGTTTGGCACGCATGTAGAGATCGTCGAAGTGGACGAGTTGAGCGCGATGGTCGCGGCCGTCGATGAGGCGTCGATCGCGCGGCGCGTGACAGAGTTTCAAAGCGCATTCGATGTCCAACCGGATTGCCCGGAAGACGAGCTGCGGCGAGCGGCGCGTACGTCGGTTGCACTGGACGGGTTTGTCGCCCGGCACGATCTGGATGCGGTGGCCTACTACTACAAAGGCTCGGGTGTTGCGGCGAATGAAGACACGATGAGCTCGATCATCCTGGGAACGTCGCTGCTGACCGCGCGGCACATTCCGGTGGCCGGCGAGTACGAAGTGAAGAACGTGCTGGCGATGAAGATGATGGACGTGCTGGATGCGGGTGGGTCCTTCACGGAGTACTACGCAATGGATTTCAAGGACGACCTGGTGCTGATGGGCCACGACGGGCCGGGACATATCGCGATTGCGGAGGGCAAAACGAAAGTTCGACCGCTGCGCGTGTATCACGGGAAAGTAGGGCGCGGGCTCTCGGTGGAGATGAGCGTGAAGCATGGGCCGGTCACGCTGCTGTCGGTGGTGGAAGACCCCGAGAAGCGCTTCAAGCTGGTGGTGGCCGAAGGCGAATGCGTGGCGGGGCCGATTCTCGAGATTGGCAACACGAACAGCCGCTACCGGTTTCCGCTGGGCGCGCGTGGGTTCGTGCAAACGTGGAATGCACAAGGTCCGGCGCACCATTGCGCCGTGGGCGTGGGTCATGTGGCTGCGACGTTGGAGAAAGCCGCGGCGCTGATGGGCCTCGGGTTCAGCCGTGTGTGTTGATCCGCGGACCCGGGACTGCGCGGGGCTTTAGAGTTTCGCGTAATGGAGCAACAGGCCTGCCAGTGCGCCGCCCGTCAACGGACCTGCGATGGGGATGATGGCATAGCCCCAGTTGGACGCGCCTTTGCCGGGAATGGGCAGCAGCGCGTGGACGAGACGCGGACCGAAGTCACGCGCTGGGTTGATGGCATAACCGGTGGTGCCCCCGAGGGAGAGGCCGATACCCCACACCAGGCTGGCTACAAGCCACGGTCCGACGCCTGCCGCCGGTCCTGTTGCCGAGACGCCGTGGGACCCGATGGCGCCGGCTACGATGACCAGAACCAGAGTGCCGATGACTTCGCTGACGAAGTTGAACACGGGGCTGGGAACGGCGCCGTGGGTGCAGAAGACGCCGAGCTTGGCTGCGGGATCGGGAGTCTGGCTCCAATGCGGCGCAAAGTGCAGCGACATGAGCGCTGCGCCGGCCATGGCGCCAAGAAGCTGCGCCGACCAGAAATTCAGCAGGATGGAGTAGTCGCCTGAACTGACGGCCGCTGCCATGGTGATGGCGGGGTTGAGATGGGCACCGGAACTGCCAAATGCCTGGGCCACCAGCACACCGCACAGAACGGCGATGCCCCAACCAGTCGCGACGACCATCCAGCCTGCATCGGCCGCGAAGGATTTGCGCAATGTGACGTTGGCATTGACGCCATTGCCCAGCAGGATGAGCACGAGAGTGCCCATAAACTCGCCAAACCAGACCGAATGCATCGAGCCTTCCTTACCATTGCGGCGCACCACACAGCCGATAGTGCCGTTGGGAGGCGCGCGCGCTGAAGAGATAGCGGAACCAGAGCATTGTGCACTGCCGGGGCTGCCATCGCCAAGCGGTGGCGGGACGGCGGGCGACTTAGAATCGTTGGCATGACGGAGCGTTCGGTTCGTCCCGCGCAACCCGGTGACGAAGGCCCGGTGGCCGCAATGATGGCGCTGCTGTGGCCGGACGGAGCGGTAGAGGAGTTCCGGCGCGAAGCTGCGGCACTGGCAGCGACCGGAATGTGCGGGACCCTGCCCGCCGTGATTCTGGTTGCGGTTGCGGATGAAGGGAACCTGGTTGGATTTCTTCAAGCCGGTTTGCGGTCTCATGCGGATGGGTGCGATGTGGACCATCCGGTGGGATATGTCGAAGGCTGGTTTGTACAGGAGCCTGCTCGAGGCCGCGGAGTGGGCCGAGCCTTGATGCAGACCGCCGAGGACTGGGCACGGGCGCACGGGTGCGTGGAGATGGCCTCTGACGCGCTAATCGACAACGCGGCTTCACAAAGGGCTCACGGCGCGCTGGGGTTTGAAGTGGTGGATCGCTGTGTGCACTTGCGCAAGGGGCTGTAGGCCGGCGTAACGGAGAATCCTCAGACTCCCCCAGACTTGATGATGGGCGCAGCTCCTTCTACTTCGGGCTGCGAGCGGGGAGAGAACCGCTGTGTTTCAACTTGATGTGGCTGCGGCCCCAGGCGCAGATGGTTTCGAGCACGGGAACAAGCGTCCAGCCGTACTTTGAAATGGAGTAGTGAACGCAGGGAGGGATGCTTCTCTGCGCCTGGCGCAGGAGGATGCCATCGCGGACGAGTTCCTGCAGATGGCGGATGAGCATGCGTTCGGTGATGCCGGGAATGCTGCGGCGCAGTTCGCTGGTGCGCATGGGCCGTTCCGAGAGACGCCAGAGGATGGTGCCTTTCCAGCGCCCATCGATGACCGACAGCATGGCGTCGATGGGGCACTCCGACATTTCCTTTTTCGAAACCGGCATTGGGAGCGAACCTTTTTGAACGAGTTTAGTAGTACTGACAACTTTGTCAGTACTACTCTTTGAGTCAGTATAGCAATCGACAGCGTCTCTTGATCAAGGAGTTGGGCGATGATGAACCTGCTGAATGTGTCAACCATCGTTTGCTTGGGTCTTTTGGTCGGAACTGAGTTTGCCGTCTCCGCGTTTGTGAACCCGATTCTCTGGCAACTTGAGAGCACCGCCCAGGCTGCTGCCGTTCGCCTATTCGCAAGGAAGCTGGGGACGGCCATGCCCTTCTGGTACATGGGCTGCTTTGCCCTGCTGGTGACGGAAGCGGTCTTGAGGCGGAACTTGCCTGGATTTAGTCTCCTGGTAAGCGCCGGAGCGATTTGGGCTGCGGTGATTGTGCTGACCCTGCTGTTCCTGGTGCCAATCAACAATCGGATGATGCGGCTTGAGCCGGGCGCGCTTGCGACCGCGGCAAGCTTGGAGCACAGGCGGTGGGATCGTATGCATCGTGCGCGCGTGGGAGCGCTGGCAATTGCGCTTGTATGCTTTCTGATCGCGACGGGAGCATAAGACGCTTTGTGTGCGTTGAATTCGAATGGGTTCCGAAGATCGGAATCCTCACTTTATGCCGGGCACAGCGTTCTCATATCTGGGCCAGTTCGTCAGAAGCTCCTGGACGACGGTGTGGCCCACCGAATACGCGGCCTCGAGAGAGGGCAGATAGGCGCTGTAGGCGCCGACGCGCTGACGTGCAAGGCTATCGACGGCATTCATGCCGCGCGGCTGTTGATCGAAGTTGCTGACTGTGCGGAGGACAAGGATGCGATTCCAATCCACGCGTCCAGCCTGAGAAAGGCCCTTGAGGGCGAGCAGAGTGCCGGTGTCTTCCATGGCGGTGGTGAAGAAGGTGCCTTTGCCGCCTGTGAAGTAGTCCATCCACTGTGTCGCCCATGCGTCCATAAGCTTGCCATGCCAGTAGGTGGAGGACGAGATCTCGTCGCCCATCAGGACATGAGGCGGTTGGAGCGCGGCTGCGTCGTCGAATTCGCTGCGAACGGTTTTGAGCTTGTCGTTGTCGGCGAGCGGCACATTGCGCGTCAGGTTGAAGGCCCACGCGGCGAGGGTTGGGTTGACTTCGTAGGCCTGGTTCTCCTGTGGGGCAGCGGGCGATTCAAAAGGACGCGCCTTGCGCAGCGGGATGTAGCCGGTGGTCCAGTCTGGTGGAATTTCGCGGGCATCGATCTCGTAAGCGAGGTCAGCGTCGACCACCCAGTGTGCCCAGGCGGCAGAACCGAGCGAGATACGTTGCGGGCTGCCCCCTGCGATGCCGGCAATGAGCCAATAGGCGTGGGAGAGGTCGAAGCGAGGATCGAGTCCCAGCGCCATGATGGTGGCAGCAGCGTGTGCGGTGCCTTGTCCAGTGAGGACGGCGAGCTCGCCCGAGCGGTTCATCCGCACGCCGTGATAGGCGGCGGGCATTGGATAGACCCGGTCCAGGTGATCGCGCTCTACCCAGTACTGCAATTCGCCGGGAGCATCGCCTGTGTCCTGGCCGACTTCGAACATAGCCACGATAACCACTTTGACGGGGATGCGACGCGGCGCACCGAGCGCGTACAAGCCGCATGCGATGAACGCGATGAGAACTGCCAGACGAGCGACGGAGACAGGTGTGCAGCGAATCATGGTTCTGATGATAGGCGACAGATTGTCACTGCTCCGCAGTTCTGCACAGGCTTGGCGGGCCGGTGCGAAGGTTTTGTGGTTTCGCATATTTCTTTGAGACACAATGGGGTGAGCGGCTAGGATGTCGCTAATTCGATTGTGAGGTTCTCAACGTGCGCAAGTCATTCTCGATGCTGTTGCTGGTCGCGGGATTCTCGTTTGCAACAAGTGCAAGCCTGCAGGGCCAGCAGCGGGCGCATCACTGGGCCATTGTGGTGCACGGCGGCGCGGGCGTGATTGAGAAGTCGCAACTCGGCCCCGAAGGCGATGCGGCGTATCGCGCAGGTCTGAAGCAGGCGCTCGAAGCGGGCGCGCAGGTGCTCGATCGGGGCGGTTCGTCGATGGATGCGATCGAGGCGGCGATTCATGTGCTTGAGGATGACCCGCATTTCAACGCGGGTCATGGCGCGGTATTCACGTCGGAAGGGAAGAACGAGATGGACTCGGCCATCATGGATGGCGCGACGCTTCGAGCTGGGTCGGTAGCCGGCGTAACGCGAGCGCGGCATCCCATTAGCCTGGCGCGCACGGTGATGGAGAAATCGCCCTACGTGATGATGATCGGGCCCGGCGCGGACGACTTTGGCGCGCGCAACGGGCTGGAGCAGGAGCCGCCCAGCTACTTCTTCACCGAGAGCCGCTGGCAATCGCTGGTGAAGCAACTGAAGAAGGAAGGGAAGCCGATTCCGCCGCGGCCAGAAGGCGTTCCTCCGGAAGGCAAGATCGATCCGGTGGCGCAACTTGAGGAGTCGCCCGACACGCACCTGTACGGGACAGTGGGCGTGGTGGCGCTGGATCGGCAGGGCAACATCGCCGCGGGAACCTCTACCGGCGGGTTGCAGGGCAAGATGCCGGGGCGCGTGGGCGATTCGCCGATTATTGGCGCAGGCACGTATGCGTCGAATCAATCGTGCGCCGTCTCCGGCACCGGCACCGGCGAATACTTCATTCGCCTGGGCGTGGCGCGCGAGGTATGCAACCTGGTGCAATATCGGGGCATGAAGCTGCAGCAGGCGGTTGACGAAGTGATTCACAAAGAGCTCGAGGGTCTGCATGGCGACGGCGGCGTGATTGCGATTACGCCGGACGGCCAGCTGGCATGGAGCTTCAATACGCCGGGGATGTTTCGCGCGCGGATGGTGGAAGGCGGAAAAGAGCAGATCGGCGTCTACAACGATGAACCCTAGGGTGCATTGGACGGGCGATGGCGAGGATTCGGATGCAGGCTTGCGCGATCTTCCGGTTCGCCTCGGAGCGGGGCTAAACTGTCCGCATGACGCTTGAATTCACGACATCCTATCTCGAAGACGCTCGCGAAGTTTTCCGTTCCTACAAGCGGCTCGCGGAACGCGCCATGGCGCAGGTCGCCGACGAAGACCTCTTTAGAACGCTGGATCACGAAGCAAATTCAATCGCCATCCTCGTGAAGCACATGACGGGCAACATGCGTTCGCGCTGGACCGATTTCCTGACCACGGATGGAGAGAAACCGAATCGCAACCGCGACAGCGAATTTGTCGATCCTCCGGTGACACGCGCGGGATTGCTGGCGGATTGGGAAGATGGCTGGGATCGAGTCTTTGGCGCATTAGAGACCCTGACCGACGCTGACCTTGGGCGCAAGGTGACGATCCGGGGCGAGGCCCACTCGGTGATGCAGGCGGTGAATCGCCAGCTTGCGCACTATCCGCATCATGTAGGGCAGATTGTTCTGCTGGCGAAGCATTTTGCCTGCGATCGCTGGCAATCGCTCAGCGTGCCGAGGAATCGATCGGCCGAGTTTAACCGAAAAGTCGCCGCAGGCGAGGCAAGCCAGCGATAACGAGGCGATGCGGGTTTCGGACTTTCGGAGTCGCGCGACCACAACGCAAGAAGGGCATCCCAGTGGGATGCCCATTTGATTTTGTGATTTTGAATTGCTTACGGTTGCTGAGCGGCGGCCGATCCTGTTGCTGCGCCCTGGCGTGCCTCGGCCTTTTCCGCGAGCACTTTATGCGCATGATCTTCCAGTGCCTGAGCTTCGGGCAGGAAGGTCAGGGCTTTCTGGATTTCCGGATCCCAGTCGGCCATTACGCGCAATCCTTGCAATTCGCCGAACTGGTACGTGATCAGGTTTTCTTTGATGTTGGTCTTCAGCCAGTCGGACACACCGTTGATGTCGGAGTCAGTCCAGGGGATGTTGTCGCTGGTGAGGAAGTCTTTGAAGGATTTCATCACGGTGTCGTCGACCTGGAAGTTGTGATCGACGGTGCGATTGGAAAGATACTTTGGCGCAAAGTGGAAGAACGCCTGGTGATAGAGCAGATCGTCCTGGAAGTTGTTGGACTTGGGCGATTCGACCTTCTCGTCGGGTGTAATACCGCCGCCGCCGTAGACGGTGCGGCCGGAGTCCGTCATCTTTACTTCGCGGTTGGTCGAGTCGGGCGCGGAAGCTCCAGCGTGGTTGTAGTAGTAGTCGTAAAGCGAGACGCCGGTGTAGTTGCGCTGAATGAGCCGGCCTGAGGGCGTGTAGTAGTGGTACGTGGTCAGCGCCAGGCCCGTGTTTTCGCTCAGGTTGTAAACGGTTTGCACCAGGCCTTTGCCGAAAGTGGTCTCGCCAACGATGAGTGCGCGATCATGATCCTGCAGCGCACCGGAGACGATCTCTGCGGCGGATGCGGTGCTGCGATTGACGAGCACGACGATCGGGAATGCCTTCCCGCTGTTGCCGTGCGTCGCCGTATACACCTGATCGGGATAAGCACGGCCGCGCTGCGAAACGATGGTCTGTCCCTTGGAGAGCAGGTGATCGCAGACGTCGACCGCCTGGCTGAGCAAACCGCCGGGGTTGCCGCGCAGATCGAAGATAAGGCCGTGGAGATCGCCAAAGCCGTTTACTGCGTCGGTGATTTCTTGCCCGGTGGTTTCCTGGAATTGCGTGAGGTGAATGTAGCCGACGCCCGGACGAATTTCATACGCCAGGTCGACCGACGGGTTGGGAATTTCGTCGCGCACCAGGTCGAACACTAGTGGCTTGGCCTGGCCTTCGCGGACCATGGCGACCTGCACATGCGTGCCGCGGGGTCCTTTGAGGGACTTGGCTACGAGATCTGAACTCATGCCGTCGGTGGTTTTGCCGTCGATGGCAGAAATGACGTCTCCGGGCTTGATGCCGGCGCGGAAGGAGGGGGTGTTCTCTTTCGGCTCGATGACGAAAACTTTGTTGCCCTGCTGCTGAATGACCATGCCGACGCCGTAGTAGTGGCCACGCTGATCTTCACGCATCTTGGCATAGGCTTTGGGGTCATAGAAATTCGAGTGGGGGTCGAGGACGCGCAACATGCCGGGGATAGCGCCGTCGTAGATGGCGGTGTCAGCCTTGTCGCCGGCGATAGGCTCGGCGTAGTTCTGCTCAACAAGGGAGTAGACGTCGGTAAAGGTCTTCAGGCTGTCGCGGATCTGGCTCTCATCCTCAGACGATTGCGCTCCGACCTTGCGCTGCATGATGCTGCCCACCACGGCGCAGACGGTGAAGAACAAAATGAGGGTAAAAGCAGCCCTGCGGGCTCGGGGTGTCATAGACGGGGGTACCTCCGGACTTGAGGTGCAGCAGGCACCAGAGCGGGGCCGCGCAAGGCAGTCTTGGGCTAAAGTATACCACTGGGTTATTTGACGAAATCGGTGCGCCGAGGGGTAGCCAAGTGCCTTTAGGCATACCCGCGAAGGGGTCGTGAAGCGAGGCTTTTTGCGCTGGATTTGCCTCGGTTCGGCGGCATTTTGCCCACTCTGCTGCGTGTCTGCTATCCCGGCATTTACAATGACGTCTATGGTTAAGGGGGCAGTGGATTGCCGCCTGAGCCCGTGCCAACCTATGACCTTGAGATTTGTATCTGTTCCCGCGGCGTTCGTGATAGTCACGGCGCTCATTGCAAGTTCCGCTCCCGCTCAGACGCGCGCAACCGCTTCGGCCAGCCCTTACGGGGGAAACGTTGTTGAAGACATTCTTGCCCGGGTCAACGACCAGATCATTACCCGATCGGACTACGACCGGGCGATGCAGGAACTGGACCAGGAACAGCGTCAGCGCGGCGCCTCGATGCAGGAGATCTCCGCCGGGCATAAGGACCTGCTGCGCAACCTGATCGATCAGCAGCTCTGGCTTTCCAAGGGCAAGGAACTAGGGGTCAATGGCGAAACTGAGCTGGTCAACCGGCTCAACGAGATCCGCAAGCAATACAACCTGACGAGTCTGGAAGATCTGGAAAAAGCTGCCCACGATCAGGGAGTGAGCTACGAGGATTTCAAGGCGAATATTCGCAACCAGATCATTACGCAAGACGTGATGCGCGACGAAGTGGGCCGGCGCATTTCGATTACGCCCGGCGAAGTGCAGCAGTACTTTGAAGCGCACAAGCAGGACTATGCGCAACCCGAGAGCGTAAAGCTGGGAGAGATCCTGGTTTCGACCGGCGCGCCTTCCAATACGCAACTGGGTGCTGCCACGGAAGATCCGGCGGCAGTTGCCGCGGCTCAAACCAAAGCCAACGACATCGAAGCCAAGCTGCATGCGGGCGGCGACTTTTCGCAGCTGGCCAAGTCGTTCAGCGACGGAACCACGGCATCAGAGGGCGGCGATCTGGGCAACTACAAGCGCGGCCAGTTGAACAAGGTCTTTGAAGATCAGGTTTTCACGATGAAGGCTGGGCAGGTCACCGATCCCATTCGGACGAAGCAGGGATTCGTGATCTTCAAAGTTGTCGAACACACGCCTGGCGGCGTACCGGCTTTCAAGGATGTGGAGTCGGACGTTGAGCAAAACTACTTTTCAACGAGAATGGAGCCGGCGATCCGCGACTATCTGACCAAGATGCGCGACGACGCCTATCTTGAAATCAAGCCGGGCTACGTGGACACCGGGGCAAGCCCCAACAAGCGCGTGTTCCCCATTGCCTATTCGGCCTACACACCGCCTTCGCCGAAGAAGAAGCGCAAAGTGGAGCGGACGCGTTTCCGCGAAACCACGCACACATTCCGCCAGAAGGCGACGCCGGTTGCATTGACGAGCGATCAGACAGCTGCGTCGGCGACATCTGCGAAGAAGAAGAAGGACAAGACCGATACCACGCAGCAGGCTGCCATGAAGCCGGGCAAGAAAGAAAAGATACGGTTCGGCAAGGCTCCCCAGGAGACGCTTCCCGACAAGCCCACGGCGCAGACCGAAGATGCTGGAGCTTTGCCGCAGACACAGACGGCAAGCGCGGTAACAGAACCGGAGAATCCGCTGGAAGCAACCCCGGCGCCAAAGAAGTCCCGCTTCAGCGATCGAGCCAAGGAACCAAAACAACCCAAGGCCAAGGCCGTCGTCCAGGAGCAACGCGACAAGATGACGCCGGAAGCGCCGGAATCCGGTGAAGTGGCCGATCGCCAGACGCAATCGGCTCCACTCGGACTGGGCGGCGACACGGCCAGCAAGAAGAAGAAAAAACAGACAGCCACGACCGGCGAGAAAACCCGTTTGAGCGATCAGAAGAAGCCCGCGGAAACCGGGCCCGCACCTGAGCCAACGACACCCGCGCCGGTGCAGGGCGCGCCTGCTCCGGAGGCTCCCGCGCCAGACCAGCCTTCTACCCCCCAGGCGGCTCCTTCGACTCCGCAGCAATAGATCGACAAGATGTTCCACATGAGTCGGCCCGAGGCAGATCGCCCGGGTCGATTCTGTTTTGAGGCGTGGGACAAACCGGGATCGAAGCCTGCAGGGACGGTTGCCATGTTGGGCTTGTGCTTTTCGACCAACGGGAACATTCATTGAAATTGGAAGTCAACTGGCCGGACCTCACGGTGCCCACAGACGCGATGTATTGCGCCGTGGAGTAGAGGATGGCCGGCGAAAATCGACCCTGCGGCGACGGCCGATGCTCGACGCCGCTTCGTCCGATGCACTAAGCTTGCCCGCAGGATGAAGGACATTTACATAGCCGACCTTGCAAGCTTCGAAGAAGGACGAACGTTCGACGCCTTCTTTCTTCTGTTGACGAAACAGACCCGAAGCACGAAGACCAACAAGCCCTATCTGAATGTTGTCTTCGGCGACAAAACCGGCCAGATTGAAGGGCGGGTGTGGGATCCCAACGATGCGCGCATTGCCAAGGATGTCGAGCGCGGCGACATCGTAAAGGCTCGTGGCTGCGTCTCGCGGTTCGACGAGCGGCTGCAATTGAAAGTTGAACAGTTACGCAAGGCTGTTCCCGGGGAAGCCAACAAGGCCGATTTGTTGCCAGCGACCACGTACGATGTGGACGCGCTTTGGACCGAATTGATGGGGTTCATCGAGAGTTTTACTGAACCTGACCTGAAACGGCTTCTGACCACGCTGCTTTCCGACCCGGCAATCGCGCAGGCGTACAAGGAAGCGCCGGCCGCGCGGCAGCTCCATCACGCGTGGCTGGGGGGATTGCTGGAACACGTGGTGAGCCTGCTGCGCCTGGCGGAGCGTGTGACGCCCAATTATCCGATCCTGCATCGCGATTTGCTGTTGACCGGCGTCATCCTGCACGATATCGGCAAAGTGCGCGAACTGGCCTGGGAAATAGGCTTTGAGTACACCATTGAAGGAACCCTCTTAGGGCATATTCATATGGGCGCCGAACTGGTGGAGCGCACAATGGACGGTTTGCCGGACTTTCCGTCGCGCCTGCGCACGCTGGTTGTGCACATGATTCTTTCGCACCACGGCAAGCTTGAGTTCGGCTCGCCCAAACTGCCCATGATTCCCGAGGCGCTGGTGCTGAACTTCGTGGACGATCTCGACGCCAAGATGCAGGCCATGGCCAGCGAGTTTGAGAAATGCGCCCGCGAGGGGAAAAGTGCGGACGATTTAACCGGGCGCGTGTGGGCGCTGGATCAGCGGCAGCTGCTGAATACCCGGGGGTGGCTGGAGGGCGGTGAGTGAAAAATCTCGCCGATTCACGGTGCAGGCAGGAGATTGTTGGACGCATCGGCAGGATGCGGCCGGATGCAGAACGACGCTGGGGCAAGATGACTGCGCCGCAAATGATCTGCCATTTGAATGATGCCTTCCTCGGTGTTATGGGCGAAAGGCCGGTCGCGATCCTTGAGAAGTATCGCGCACGAAAGACAATCAAATGGTTGGCTCTCTACTTTCCGCGACCGTGGCCGACCGGCGTTCCAACGCGGCCCGAGGTCGACCAGGAACACAGCGGCACGAAACCAACGGAGTTTGCAGCCGATGTTCGTTTACTCACTGAGCTGGTGGAACGCTTTTCGAAGAAGCCCAGGGACTTCGCATTCTGTCCGCATCCCATCTTTCTTGAGATGACGGAGCGCCAGTGGATGCGCTGGGGATACTTGCACGTTGATCATCACCTGCGGCAATTCGGCGCTTAGGAAGCGGTCAAGCCAGGAACCAATTCCATTGCTCGGCAGTGAGTGGAACGACGGACAGGCGCCCAATGAGCAGCAAGGGAGATTTGGCAAAAAGCTTCTCTGCTTTGATGGCGGCCAGAGGCTTGGGCGTCTTGAGTCGCTTGCCTGCTTTTACTCGGACCACCGGCACTTTGGGATCTGCGGCGTTGACACTGACGACGGAGCCGGTGCCGACGGCGGCCCGTTCATCGCCGGTGTGATAGAAGATCCACTTGGTTCCGGCCTTCATTTCGCGCAAGTGTTTCACGGCCGCAGGGGCGGTTACGCCGTCCCAAACGGTTTCTTTGTCGCGGAGAAAGTGGTCAAAGCTGTAGACATCCGGCTCGGTTTTGAAGAGGAAGTAGGCCATGACGATCATCCTAAGCGACAAGGCTGGGGCATGAAACACCGGCAAGTTTCCGGGTGCCTTATAAAAGGTCAACCTACGCCGTTGACTTTGAGATTGGAGAACTTCTGCGTCGCGGGGTCATACAGCGCCTGCCAGAAGCACTTTCCGCCGTCGAGCACAAAGACCAGGCGCTTGCGCCAGGCGTTTGGGTCGCCTGACTCTCGTTCGCAGAAAGCATCGACGAAGATCAACTTTTTTCCGTCCTGGGCGATTGCGAGATATTGCCGGAAATACTGATGGGGATCGTCGATTGGTTGCCCTGGATTGGATTGCTGCCCGCTCAGCGTGGTGAGTTGGGAAAGATTTGCCTCGAGGCCATTGATTTCGCCGACGGTCGGCTCCCAGTTTTCGACCGGCCCCGCGAGGCTGGGCCGATAATCCTTTTCGTAAATCTCTATTTCCGTTGCAGGCAGCAGGGCAAAATCGGGCTTGGCCTTCGGAAGAAGATTCTTCTGCGAGTTTGCCGCAGGGAGTGGCGTAACTCGCAGGCGTCGCACCCCGAGCACAACGGCGATCGAGCAGAGGATTACCAGCAACGCGAGCCTGACTTGGACCATTCGCATTTTCAGATCACCAGAATTCGATCCATGCTGCATTATCACGCAAATGGGTGTCCCCTCCCATGCGCCTCGTCCCGTTACAATCAAGAAGATATGATCCGTTTTTCGACCGCCGGTGAGTCTCACGGCGAGGCACTGATCGCGCTCGTCTCTGGATTGCCTGCCGGTCTCCCCGTCGATCTCGACTTTGTGAACCGCGAGCTATGGCGGCGCCAGCAGGGCTACGGGCGTGGCGGCCGCATGAAGATTGAGACCGATAAGGTCCATGTGCTGAGCGGCGTACGTCACGGCAAGACGATTGGCTCGCCCATCGCCATCGAAATCGTCAACCGTGACTGGAAGAACTGGGAAGAAAAGCTGCCTGTGGAAGCTGGCGACCCAGGAAAGCACCAGGCGGTGGCATCTCCGCGTCCCGGCCATGCGGATCTTGCCGGCGCACTCAAGTACAACTTCCCCGATGCACGTTATGTGTTGGAGAGGGCTTCCGCGCGCGAGTCGACTTCGCGCGTGGCTGCGGGTGCATTCGGAAAACTCCTATTGCGCTATCTTGGCATTGAGGTTGCGAGCCATGTCATCCGTGTGGGCCGGGTGGAGCTGGAGCGCGCAGCGACGTGGGACGAGATTGTTGCCGTTGCGGCAAAGGACGAAGTGCTGCTGAGTTGCGTCGACCCTGAGACCGAAGCGCGCATGAAAGGCGAAGTCGAGCATGCGTCGCGCACAGGCGATACGGTGGGCGGCGTCTTTGAAGTGGTGGTCCACAACGTTCCGGCAGGCTTGGGCACTTACGCCAACTGGGATGAGCGGCTGGATGGTTTGCTGGCCTGGAGCGTGATGAGTCTGCAGGCGGTGAAGGCGGTCGAGATCGGGCGCGGTGTGGTGGCGGCGGAGTCCTTTGGTTCTGCGGTGCACGACGCGATTCACTACGCCGACAACGAGACGGGCAAGCCAACACGCTTTACGCGCGACCACAACAATGCCGGGGGCATTGAGGGCGGCATCTCCAACGGGGAAGATCTGGTGGTGCGCGGTTATCTGAAGCCGATTTCGACGTTGCGCAGGCCGCTCGAGTCGGTTCGCTTTGACACGCGCGAGACGACAAGCGCAAGTTATGAGCGCAGCGACATTTGTGTAGTGCCGGCGGCAGGCGTGGCGGCGGAATCGATGGTGGCGCTCACCGTGGCAGGGCTGGCACAGCAGAAGTTTGGCGGAGACTCAGCCGCGGAGATGAAGCGGAACTTTCTCGGATACATCGAACAAATACGGAGCTATTGAAGACAGGGCAATGATTCTGAAGATCGTGAAATATCCAGAGCCGGTGCTGCAGCAGCCCGGCGAACCAGTAACGGAATTTGACGCTGAGCTGCGCAAATTCATCGGCGACATGTTCGAGACGATGTATGCCTCGCAAGGCATTGGCCTGGCCGCGCAGCAGGTGGGTGTTGCCAAGCGCATCACCGTCATCGACCTCAGCCAGGGCAAGGATCCGGCGCAGAAGTTGGTGCTGATCAATCCGGAGATTATCGAACGCGCCGGCAAACAGTATGAAGAGGAAGGCTGCCTGAGCTTTCCAGAGATTCGCGAGAAGATTCAGCGCTCCGCCAAGGTGCGCATCCGCGCGCAGAATGAAAAGGGCAAGTGGTTCGAGATGGACGGCGAAGAGTTGCTTTCGCGCGCTTTCCAGCATGAAATCGACCACCTGGACGGGGTTGTTTTCCTCTTCAGGATGAGCTCTCTGAAGCGCGATCTAAATCTTCGGAAGATTCGCAAGATGCAGCGCGAAGGCACGTGGTAAGCCCGTGAGACTGGCCTTCTGCGGAACCCCGCGTTTTGCCGTGCCCACGCTGGAAGCGCTGCATGCGGCGGGTCACGAGATCGCGCTGGTGGTTGTGCAACCCGACAAGCCTGTTGGCCGCGCGCAGGAGTTAACCGCTCCCCCGGTGAAGCAGGCCGCTTTGAAGTTGGGCCTCGGCCTCACGCAACCGGAGAAGATCCGCAACAATCTGGAGTTCAGGGCGCAGCTGGAAGCCATTGCGCCAGACGCAATCGTGGTGGTGGCCTACGGAAGAATCATTCCGCCATGGATGCTGGCGTTGCCGCGACTTGGCTGCATCAATTTGCATGCTTCATTGCTGCCGAAATATCGAGGAGCGGCGCCGATTCAGTGGGCGGTCGCCATGGGTGAAACGGTCACCGGCAACACGACCATGCTGCTGGAAGAAGGACTCGATACCGGCCCCATCCTGCTGCAGCAGGAGATCGCGATTGGTCCGGAGCAAACGGCTTCGGATCTCTTCGATGTCCTGGCGGAGCGCGGTGCGCCTCTGGTGGTGGAAACCCTTGAGGGCCTGAAGGACGGGAGCCTCCAGCCGAAGCGGCAGGACGAGTCGCAGGCGACGTTGGCGCCAATTCTGAATCGTGAAGACGGGAGAATGGATTTCGCCGGCTGCACTGCGACCGAATTGATGAATCGTTGGCGTGGATTTCAGCCTTGGCCTGGAGGATTCGCTTTTCTTGAAGGCCGAAAGGTTGCATTTACCCGACTCCTCGTCGCCCCTCCGCCTTACCCGAACGAGCTTCCTGTTGGCCAACCCGGAGAACTGCATTTTGCGATGAATTGGCTCTTCCTGGCCTGCGCGAAGGACACGTGGCTTGAGGTTCGCGAGCTTCAGCCGGAAGGCAAGCGTCGCATGGCTGCTGCCGAATTCTGGCGCGGCGCCCGGCTCAAATCGGGCACGCGGCTCGATTGACACATATGGCTGCGGTTTCTCCAGCACGCGCGGCGGCATTTGACATCCTGATGGCCGTCGAGCGCGGCTCTGCGCATTCCGATGATCTGCTCAGGGGCAAGAAAGTTGCGATGTTGTCTGCAGCCGACCGCCATCTGACGACAGCGCTGGTGCTGGGCGTTTTGCGCTGGCAGATTCGTCTTGATCAGGAGCTGCAGGCACTGTTGGCCCGACCCAACGGAAAGCTGGATGCAGAAGTGCGTGTGGCGCTGCGTCTTGGCGCATTTCAATTGCGGTCGATGGACCGCATCCCCGCACGGGCGGTGATTGACGAGAGCGTTGAGATTGCAAAGCAGTCCGGTCATCATTTTGCTTCGCGCATGGTCAATGCGGTGCTGCGCAAGCTTGCATCGGCTTTGCAGATCGATTGGCCCGAGGGTACGCCAAGAGAGTTGGCCCTGGCGCAGGCCCATCCGGCATGGATGGTGGAGCGATGGGCAGATTTCTACGGTTTAGACGCTACCCGCGCGATCTGCGCGCACGATCAGAGTCAACCGGTCCAGGCCGTTCGCTTGGTTGATGGTGCGACCGAAGAAGAATTGGTCGCGTCCGCGGTTGTGCTCGAGCCCGGAAGGCTGCTGACGCGCGCGCGTCGAGTGATTGCTGGAGATGTTCCGGCAACTGGCGCATTTCACGAGGGCCGCACGGCGCTTCAGGACGAAGGATCGCAGCTTGTTGCGGAACTCCTCGGGCGTGGCGATACGATTCTGGATTGTTGTGCTGCGCCGGGGGGCAAGACGCTGATTCTGGCGGAACGCAACCCTGCGGCAAGCATTGAGGCATGTGAGACAAGCGAGACCCGCATGGCGCGTCTGAAAGAGCGGCTGGCGGTATTGGGCGATCGTGTCGCCTTCAGGCTCGCGGATGCGGCATCGATCCAGGATGAGAACGCTTTCGACCTGGCACTTGCCGATGTGCCTTGCAGTGGGACAGGAACGCTGAGACGAAACCCTGAGATTCGGCATCGCCTGCATGTGGAGGATTTGGCGCGGCAGGCGGAGCGGCAAAAATCCATTTTGCATGCGGCAGTGCGAGCCGTACGGTCCAGAGGCCATGTTGTCTATTCGACATGCTCTCTCGAACCTGAAGAGAATGAGCACGTGGTTGCCGCGGTCCTTGCGGAGCACAAGGGAATTCAGGTGGTTCCAATGCAACTGCGAATCGAAGAAATGCGGAAGGCCGGCGTACTGACCCGGCCGGGGGCGGAAGGGCTCAAGGGATGTGTGACGCCTGAAGGCGCACTGCGACTACTGCCTGGAAAATTCGATACAGATGGTTTCTTCGTCGCGCTGCTCGAAAAAGTTGACGGATGACCATTGTTGGACTATTCCTTCGCCAGGCGAATCTTGGAGTAGTCACGTCCCAACAGTGTGCAAAGCGCCTCGACAACCATTTCATGATCTGCGCGTTGAGGAAGGCCGGACACGGTCACGCTCCCAATCACGCCGGCTCCGGTAGCGGCGATGGGAAATGAACCGCCGTGGGTGGCGTAGTCAGCAACGGACAATCCCTGGCTCGCGAGCAGCTGTTCGCCCTTGATCTTGTCTTTGATTCCGACGGCATACGAACTGCGGTGGAAGCGAGCCACGACATTGCCCTTGCGTCGAACCCATTCCACATTGTCAGGTGTTGTGCCATCCATCGCCACATAAAAGAGCGGCTGGCCAAAGCGTCGCACGTCGATCACCACGTCGAGCTTGCGTTCTGCGGCCATGGCGCGCAGCTTGGTGCCGAGTTCCCACGCGGTCTGTGCATTGAATTCCGAAAAGACAAGCTCCCGCTCCTGCAGGCCAACGCGCTCCAGATCCTCGCTCAGTCCCATGTTCTTCAGTCCTTTCGTGTCTCAGCCATGATAGTGCGAACGGGCCGCGGTTAGCTCTCCGCGCTCTCCTCGACGGGCACATTTCTTTGTGGAACGATGCCGAGCCGCTCGTAGATGGGGCGCATCTCTTTGCGCATCGCGGGCAGCTGTGTCCAGAACCAGAGGGCGCCCAGAATGCAGGCAACGCCGCTAACGATGACGGTGCGCGGCGCCCCAATCAGGTGGGCGAGAGCTCCAGCCAGGAGGCTTCCGAAGGGCGCCATGCCAACAAAAGCCATGGTGTAGTAGCTCATGACGCGCCCGCGCATCTTCTCGTCGACCAATGTCTGAATGATGGTGTTACTTGAGGTTAATCCCTGCATCATACCGATTCCCGTAATGAGCATGAGCGGCATCGACAGGAAGAATGACGTCGACAGACCGAACGAGATAAGGCCGACGCCGAAAATGACGGCAGCGATTGGAATCATCCGAGAAAGTCCGCGCACGGACCGGCGCATGACGAGAGACAAGGCGGAAATCAGCGATCCTACGCCGACCGCGCCCATAAGGAAGCCGAGGGTGTGCGGACCGCCGTGCAGCACCTGTACGGCGAAGACCGGCATAAGCACCATGAAGGGCCAGCCCATGAGACTGAGCAAGGCGAAGAGTAGGAGGATCGTCCGGATGGGAGCCGACGCGGCGACATACGACCATCCTTCGCGGAGCTGCGCGATCATCGTGGATTCGTGGCGTTGCTCCTCCGTCTTCGGCAGGACCATCAAGAAGAGCGAAACGATGACGGCGATGTAGCTGACGCCGTCGACCAGGAAGCACCAGCCTTCATTGGTGGCAGCAATCAACATGCCTGCGAGTGAAGGACCAATGAGCCGAGCCATATTGACCATTGAGGAGTTGATGGCAATGGCGTTGGAGAGGTCGGCGCGATCCTCCACCATCTTGACCATGAAGGACTGGCGGCCCGGCATGTCAAACGCGTTGATGAAACCCTGAAGGACGCTCAGCGCGAGTACTTCCTTGATATTGATGTGGTGCGACAGAGTGAGCCACGCCAATGCAAACGACTGCAGCATAGCCAGTGTTTGTGTCCATACGAGAACCTTGTGTCGATCGATGCGGTCCACGATGACGCCCGCGAGAGGTGCGAGCAGAAACGTGGGAATCTGCCCGG
The DNA here is from genome assembly GCA_035487015.1 of Occallatibacter sp. Lineage (GTDB taxonomy): Bacteria > Acidobacteriota > Terriglobia > Terriglobales > Acidobacteriaceae > Telmatobacter. The sequence goes on from DATHMP010000049.1 coordinate 52,896, forward strand.
CGAAGCCTACTGTACCCAGAAGCAATGATGATTTGGTGAGGCGGTAGACGAGCCATGACGTCGCGATGCGCGTCATCCACGTGCCGATCAGGGAGATGCTTTGCCCGCCAAAGAAGAGGCGAAAATTCCGATGACGCAAGGCACGCCAGGCATGCGAAAAATCTCGCGCGCGCAGGGAATTCGCGGTCGCGTGCGGCTTGTCGTTGGATTCTGGCGTCATGTGCTGATTGGATGCGGTAGGTATGGACTACGAATCAGCTTACTTGGCTACGGAGAGTTTCACTTGCATGGTTTGATCGACGCGCGCGCCCGCCGGCGGCTGCTGGGCGACCACCGATCCAGGCGCGACCGGCACTGCGGGTTGTGCTCCGCCCGGTCCGACCGCTGGAATGGGAACATCCACAAAATCCGGCGTATCTGTCTTGATACCGACGGCGGCAAGTTGAGCCTGCGCTGCGACGATTGGAACGCCGATTAGATCGGGCATCACGTAACCGTCGGCGGTTGTATCGTCAGGCGCGGCGGTCAGTAGATTCACACTGGGACGCTCGATACCTTGTGCGTGAGCGGGCGGATCCTGTGCAATGACTGAGCCCTCTGCGGCATCGCCGTCGGGCAAATGAGCCACGGTTCCCACGTCGAGCCCCACGCGTCGCAGTTCAAGCGCGGCAACGCGTTGGTCGCTGCCTACGGTATTGGGCACGTCGACCTTTTGCGGTCCAAGGCTCTCAGCAACACGCACATGCCATTCGCGTCGCACCACAGTGCCGGCCGCGGGCGATTGCGAAAGAATGTGCCCGGCGGCAACATCGCCCGAGTAATAGCGATTGTCGACATTCAGGTTGAGCCCGAGTCCGGCAGCCTGACTGCGCGCGTCAGCGACGGTCATGCCTTTGAGCGCCGGCACCTGCACCTCAGCGCCATGGATGGCGAAATGCATGGTGGCGATTGCCGAAACCAGGGCCAACGCGACCAGCACTACTACAACCGAGAACACCCGAAAAAGCTTCAGCAGAGAATGGCCGCTCATGGTTCCGGCTCACCGTCCGGGTAGACGATCTCGTACTCAATTGTGGCGGCTTTCTCGAGCATGAGCGAGATGGAGCAGTACTTGTTTTTGGAGAGCGACACCGCGTCTTCGACTGCCTTGCGACTAAGTTTGCCTCGCACCGCGTAGGTGAGCTTGATATGCGTGAACACGCGCGGCGGCGCATCGGCTTGTGTTGCGTGCGCGCTCACGTGCAACGCGGTAAGGTCCTGACGCTTTTTCCTCAAGATGCCGACAACGTCGACCGACGTGCAGCTGCACAGCGCCATCAGGACGGCTTCCATAGGACTTGGTCCATGTTTGTGCGCGGCTTCTGTGTCAAATGTGATCGTGTTGCCGTTCTGTGCGGTTGCTTGAAAGACTTCGCCGTGTTTCCAATCGCTTTGTGCAATCATTGCGGTTCCTTGGTTTGTCTAGCGCGTGTTGTCCGTTACAGGTTCAGGATGGATCGTAACCCGATAGACTTCCGGGCACTCGAGTTTGAACCGATCCTCAAGCGCCGTGATGATCTCATGGACTCTGGCCATCGTCAGTGCATCGGGAAGCGTGCAGTGGCATGTGAGAAAGATGTGTTCTGCCGACCGGCCTACAGTGATTTCGTGGACGTCGGAGATTTCAGGGTAGTGCGCCGCGGCTGAGCGCAGCGCTGACTCGAGTTTCCGGTCTTCCATGAGGTTTTCGCCTGGCTCCTCAATGGTTGCCGGTTCGCTCTCAATGTGAGTCAGCACGGAATCGACTTCCGGCGCCTCGCGCAAAATCTCCGCTTCGAGCGCGGAGACGAAGTCATGGGCCTGCAACAGGGGCAGCGTTTCATCGAGCTCCACGTGTTGCTCCACACGCAGTTTCCCATGCAACGACTGGACGCTGAGCTCGTGGACGCTGACATTATGGCGTGCAGCCACGGCCCGCACCCGATCGAAGATGTTTTCGGCGTGAGGCAGACGCGGCACTGTATGAATCACCACATCGGCACGCGGCAATGCGCGATGGACGGCCTCCGTCGCTGCGCGGACCAATTCGCCGGTATGTTCAAAGGTATAGCGATTGGGCAGTGCCAGAGTCAGGTCGGCAAAGTACGCAGGACCTGAGCGGCGCACGCGCGCCTGTTCCACTGCGAGTACCCCGTTGACTTGCTCCACTTCGTGCACAATGCGCTGGCGAGTTTCTGCCGGAACCTCGTCCATCAGCACAGCGATGGTTTCGCGAGAAAGTTGCGCGGTGATGCGCAGGATCAACATGGAAACGACGATGGCTGCTGCCGGGTCGGCATAGCGAAGCCAGTCGATATGCGCAAGCGTTCCAATCCAACTCGCACCCAGGCCTGCGAGGACTGCCAGCGTCGACCAAATGTCCGAGGCAAAGTGGAAGGCATCCGTCGCCAGCGCGGGCGATCCGGTGCGCTCGGCCACAGCGCGCAGTCGGCGCGAGCGCCAGTAATCCACCGCGATTGAAGTGAGCAGCACAAGTACCGGCCAGATCGAGTGATGCAGCTCTTCGGTATGACGGATGATGCGCTGCATCGCCTCCCAGATAATCCAGGCGCAGGAGAGGATCATCAACCCGGCTTCGAAGAAAGACGACAGGTTCTCGAATTTGCCATGGCCGTAGGTGTGCCCCTCGTCTGCCGGCTTGTCTGAAACGCGTACGGAGAAAAGTGTGAGCGCAGCTGCAGCCATGTCCAGCCCCGAGTGCGCGGCGTCGGAAAGCACGCCCAGAGATCCTGAGAAAATGCCGGCGGCCAGCTTGAGGAGGGTCATTGCCGCAGCGGCCAACACAGACTGGAAAGCGACGCGGCGCTTGGCTTCCGCGTGCGAGGCGGCTTCGGCCGAACTCGAAACGGGAAGGGATGGAATGGATGCCAGTTGTGTCATGCACTCTCAGGCTACAGCGGAGCGCTTGGCGGTGTACAACCCGGCGATTCCAAAGGTGTAAGGCTCCCAGGCGGAGCGCTCGTAGCCGGCTGCATCCATGAGACGCAGAAAGTCTTCGGGCGGAGGAAAGCTCCCGACAGACGAGGGCAGGTAGCTGTAGGGACCCACAATGCCGCCCGCAGTACCACCAAGGACGCGCCCGATGGAAGGCAATATGCGCCGAAAATAAACGGCATAGGCCTTGCCAACAAGTCCTCCAGGCTCGCTGAAGTCGAGAATCCCGAGTTGGCCGCCGGGCTTGAGCACCCGATGAAACTCACGCAGGCCCGCTTGGTAATTGGCGAGATTACGAAAGCCGAAAGCGGTCACAACAAGATCGAGCGACTTGGATCGAAGCGGAAGACGGAGAGCGTCGGCTTCGACTGCGATGGCTTTCGCTTTGCCCTCAGAAAGCTGCGCGAACTTCGCTTCGCCGCGCGTAAGCATGCTGCGCGCAAAATCTGCCGCGAGGATAGGTTTGGCGCCAAGCGGACGATACTTCAGCAAGGCCAGGGTCATGTCTCCAGTGCCGCAGCAGATGTCGAGAACTGTGGCGTCGGGATTGGTGAGGATCGTGCGAAATCGCCGCGCCGTGCGGCGCCACCAAAGGCGATCCACATTGGCCGAGAGTACGTGATTCAGCAAATCGTAACGCGGCGCAATGGTGTTGAACATCTGGCGGACGGCGTGGGCCGCGGAGGCTTCATCCGAAACGCCTGCCGGCCTGGCCCCGGACGCGGGCATCAGCGCTGCCCCTTGGCCTGCGCCAGCATGTAGTTCACGGCAGCCAGCAACTCTTCCGGAGCTACGTCTTCAACAATTCCCGCGTCGCCAATGCCGATGGGCAGAACAAACCGTCGCACGCCCCCTGCGTTTTTCTTGTCGGCACTGGTTGCGGCCAGCAATTTGGCCGCCCTCAATTTGAGCGCCGGGAGCGGACCGTAATGATAAATAAGGTCTTCGAGCCGCTCAAACTGCTGCGCCGAGATTGTCCTTCGTTGGAGACCAAGGTACAGAGCTGCGATCATGCCCCAGGCCACCGCTTCTCCATGCAGCAATACCTTGTAGCGGGTGACTTGTTCAATGGCGTGGCCGACGGTGTGCCCGAGGTTGAGAATCATGCGCAGGCCGCTTTCGCGCTCGTCGCGATGCACGACGCCTGCCTTCATGCGAATCGAAGCGGCAATCACCTTTTCGAGCGCCTTGCTGTCGCGCCGCAGGATATCGTTCGCGTTCTCTTCCATGTATCGGACCAGGGCGCGGTCGCGAATGATGCCCGCTTTCACGCTCTCCATCAGGCCGGCGCGCAGTTCACGCGAGGGTAAGGTGCCAAGCACATCGATATCGGCAAAGACAGCCAACGGATGATGAAAGCTGCCAACGAGGTTTTTGCCCTCCGGCAGGTTCACGCCGGTTTTGCCGCCAACCGACGAGTCGACCTGAGCCAGAAACGTGGTGGGCACCTGAACGTAGGGGATTCCGCGCATGAAAGTTGCGGCCACGAAGCCGCCGACATCGCCCACAATGCCACCGCCAAAGGCAATCAAGAGCGAACTGCGGTCGCCCCCAGCCGCCACCATCTGGCGCAGCAATTTTTCCACGCTGGCCATCGTCTTGTGCTGCTCGCCTGGCGCGAGGAAAAGAGCAATCGGCGGTTCAGAAAAGGACGCGACCAGATAATTGCCCCACAAGGCCCAGATCTCCGGCGAAGTGATGACGAAAATGCGCTTTGGCAACTTGCCGGCGATCTTCTGGATTCGGGGCGCCAGGGACGCAAGAAGGCCGCTGCCTGCGAAGACGTCGTACCGGGCCGAAGGAGTATCTACTCGTATGGTTTGCACGCTGTCTTCAATCGTAAAGGATGGGGCGTTGGCTTTGGACTGGCGCCGATAACCTGAGGCATACAGCCGCAGCCGGCGGGTCCCGGATTCCGCTTGGCTGCCTGGTGATCTGTTGTAGCCTCGAAGAGGATGGCTTCTTCGGCGCGCGTGGATTTTCTTGTAATAGGGGCAGGGATTGCGAGTCTTCGCGCCGCAGTGGAACTGGCCGATCAGGGCGACGTCCTTGTAGTGACCAAGGAATCCGTCTCCGAATCCAACACACACTATGCACAGGGCGGCATTGCCGTGGCCATGGAAGGCGACGAAGATGTCGCACTGCACCTCGCGGACACACTGCGCGCGGGAGATGGACTGGTTTACGAACCGGCGGCTGCGGTGCTGGTGGCCGAAGGCCCTGAGCGAGTCAAGGAACTGATCGAATGGGGCACTCGCTTTGATCGCGATGGTGCTGACCTGCAACGGACGAAGGAAGGCGCACACTCGTTGCCGCGAATTCTGCATGCAAATGGCGATGCCACGGGCGCGGAAATCAGCCGGGCGCTGGCCGCTTTCGCGCATGCCCATCCGCGCATCCGATTTGCGGAATGGACCACCGTTGTCGGGCTCGCTTCCGAAGGTGGCCGGATGATTGGCGCGGATCTTCTCGATCCAGAACAGGGGGCGCGGCGCGTTTACGCCAGGTCCCTGCTGATCGCGGCAGGCGGCGCAGGCCAGATCTATAGCGACACCACCAATCCCGCAGTTGCCACGGGCGACGGCATTGCCATGGCTGCACTGGCCGCGGCTGAACTTGCCGATATGGAGTTCTATCAGTTCCACCCGACGGCGCTTGCGCTTGAGGGCGTCCCACGGTTCTTGCTGAGTGAGGCGCTTCGGGGCGAGGGTGCCTATCTGCGCAACGATCGCGGCGACCGCTTCATGGAGCGCTACCACCCGCTGCTCGAACTCGCTCCGCGCGATGTTGTTGCGCGGGCCATTGCACGAGAGGGTCTGGGTGACCTGCCGGGCGCTGAACGTCCGGTTTATCTTGACATGCGCCATGTGCAAGGCATCGACCTGCACAAGCGATTTCCAGGCATCAGTGCATTTCTTGGGGGGCACGGACTCGATCTGCAACGCGACCTGATTCCTGTTCGTCCCGCTGCGCACTATTTGATGGGTGGTATCCGGACCGATCTCGATGGCCGTAGCTCGGTGAAAGGGTTGTATGCCGCGGGCGAGGCAGCGTGTACTGGCGTCCATGGGGCAAATCGCCTGGCTTCGAATTCCTTGTTGGAAGGTTTGGTGTACGGCGCGCGTGCGGCAAAGGCGATGCTGCGGGATTCGCCGAATCTGCCGACCGCCGACACGTCGATCGCTCAGTTCACACGGCTCGATGACGAAGACGAGCAAGTGGTTGAAAAGTGCATCGTGCGTTTGCGACATTCCATGTGGGTGCACGCCGGTCTACTTCGCGAGAAGAGGGGATTACTCGATGGGTTGCGCGCATTGCATGGTTGTGAAGCCGATCTGGAGCCGTTCCTGCGAGCCGGGAAGATGAGTCGCCGGCTGGCTGAGGCTCGAGCACTTTGCATTTTGGCTCGCGCGATATTGCAATCTGCATTGGCCCGTCATGAAAGCCGCGGCGCGCATTTTCGCAATGACTTTCCACAACGGGATGACCAGCATTTTCAAAAACACTCGGTTTACAACACGAATGGAACTACGGATGCGCTCGTTGCGTTTCTCAAGTGGTGAGATTGCTTGGAATGGCAAAAGTCCAGGCGCATCTCAGCAAAGAAAAAGGAATTCAACAGCCTAAGCCGATACTGCAACTAGTAGACTGCCCCTGACGAGGAGGATTGGAACGATGCAAACCCGGATTCAAGGCACCACCATGCCGGTGTTGGACGTGCAACTGGACCCCAATGAAAGCGTGTTCTCTGAGAGCGGCGAACTCTCGTGGATGACCGCATCCATACAAATGACCACGCATACCCAGATGGGCGGCGGCGGCGGGCTCTTCGGCATTCTCAAGCGCGTGGCCGGCGGCGGCAGCATCTTCATGACCGAATATCGCGCCTTCCAATACCCCGGCGAAGTATCGTTCGCCACCAAAGTGCCAGGACACATCGTGCCTGTGCAAGTGGGGCCGGGCCAGGAATATCTGGTGCATCGTCACGGGTTTCTCTGCGCCACGCCACAGGTCAACATCAGTGTCGGGTTCCAGCAGTCGCTGGGGGCGGGCATTTTTGGTGGCGACGGTTTCCTCTTGCAGAAGTTGGGCGGGATGGGCATGGCATGGCTTGAGTTGTCGGGTGAGCTCATCGTGAAGGACCTTGCGCCGGGCGAAATGCTGCGCGTGCATCCGGGTCACGTTGGCGCATTTCAATCCAGCATGTCGTTCCAGATCACCACGGTGCCGGGGATTAAAAACATGATCTTTGGTGGCGACGGCATCTTCCTGGCCGTGCTGGTGGGTCCGGGACGGGTTTGGCTGCAGACGCTGCCAATCTCACGACTTGCGCATCAGATAGGTGAGTACCTTCCACGGGGCGAAGGCCGCCAGGCGGTTCCAGCCACCGGTGGAGCGTTGCTCGGCGGTATCGTGGGCTCCATTTTGAGCGGAGATCGGTAGTGCAAGTTCGGCACATGCCGCAACAATTCATGGCCAACTGGGCGGGAAGGAAAGTATTGTAATGACCGGCCCTGCGGCAAAGAGCTATCGCAAAGAAATTGTCTTTGCGTTCGCGCTGGCGTTCGCATGCTATCTGGCATGGCTTTTGCGCGATGTGCTCGTCCTGATCTATGTGAGCGGGTTATTCGGCGTTGTTTTGCGGCCTGTCGTCGCGTCCGTTGGACGCGTGCGCATACGCAATTGGCGGCCGTTCAAGGGAATTGCAATCCTGGTTCTGCTTCTCGCCGTCGCCGGTGTACTGGTGAGCTTCGCCTTTCTCGCATTGCCTCCCATGGTGCGCGATTTGCAGGAATTCTCGAAAGAGATGCCCAACCGCGCGCCTGTCCTGATTGACCGGCTCAAGCACGTCCCATTCGCCGACCAGATCGACATGGATGACATCCAGGCCAAGGTGCAGGACTTTGCCGGCAACGCCGCAACCTACGTGTTGCTCTCCATCAAGAGCTGGGCCGGCAAGGTTTTCACGGTGATCACGGGCATCATTCTCACCATCTACTTCATTCTTGAGGGCGGCAACGCCTACGCGTGGTTTCTTTCGATGGTGCCGCTCGACAGCCGCAGCCGCTTGGATGCGACTCTGCAGCGCGCGGAAGTACGCATGGGCAGATGGCTGCTGGGGCAGGGCAGCCTGATGCTGATTCTCGGATTGGCCAGCACGATTGTGTATCTTGCCTTGGGCGTGCGTTACGCGTATGCGCTCGGCGCACTTACTGGCTTGCTGAATATCATTCCCATCTTCGGCGCTGCGGTCAGCATCGCTCTGGCACTCCTGGTTTCAGCGATTGACTCATGGGGACGCGTATTAGGCGTCGCCATTTTCTACCTTGTTTACCTGCAGGTGGAGAATTCGTATCTGGTGCCGCGGATTATGCGCAGTCGCGTGGGATTGCCCGGCCTCGCCATCCTTGTCGCCCTGCTTCTGGGTTCAGCGCTCGCGGGTGTCGTGGGCGCCATGGTCTCCGTTCCCACCGCGGTGCTGGTTGCCGAGCTTATCGACGAGTATCTGGTGAAGAAACAGCCAGCTTGAGTCTCTGCCGCACAGCGAAGCGCCCTAATGCACCGCGTGGAATGCTGCATCGACCGCTGACTTCATCACTCCGCAGTTCGAAAGGAAGCGGACCAGGCTGCCGGTCAAAGGATCGTCGATCGCCCTTTGATGTTGAGCCGCTCCCGACCGACCGACCCCTTTTGTCGCTTCATAGGACGTCCGCTGCGCATGGGCGTGAAATTCGGTGCCATGCAGGTTCGCGAGCTTCAAATCACCCGATCCCTGGGCGTTCATGATTTCTGTTCTCAGCTTGCGAGCCAGGACCAGATCAAAGCTCTCGGAAACAAAGACCATCTTGCCGCGGATTGAGATGACCATCGGTCCCTCGTCGCTGGTAAAGGCCCGTTCCTCGGTGTCATCGGTATCCGGCGCGGAGCGCACGGCCGCGACATCCGCTTTGAGGCCGGAGTACTGGCGTCCCAATTGCTTCACATACAGGTCCACAAACTCCTGCGCAGCCGACGCGTTCTTCCAGGCCGACAGATAAATCAGGCCGATCGACTTTGTGCTGGCCTGCTCGGCAGGCGTCGCGTTCCGCAACTGGCCCGCCCAGTAAATCCCGCCATCCCACGCCGGGCTCAGATCGCGTGCCGAGTCCTCGCCACCAAAGATGCCGGTGAGGATATGCACGTCCAGTTGTCCGACTTGGCCAATGTCATAAGGCTTGTATTGTTTGTCGACCAGGGTATGAATATCCGGTAGCAACGGAACCGCGGGTAGATGGCGTTTTTCATACTCGCGCGGATTGATAATCTCCCAACTCGACGATGGGGGGCGGTCGAGGGCACCGGCGAATGCAGCTGTCTGGCCCTGGTCCATCCACACGTCCTGCTCAAAGCTCAGGCCTTCGCGGTAGGGGAACATCAACGACTCCGACAGGAGGAGCGGCGCACGGGCAAGCACCGGTGAATCGGTGGTGCCCGTCATTTGCTGCTTCAACATCTCCACCACTTCCGGATCTTTGATCAGACTGCGGCCCATCGGCTTGAGCATGTTGTCGAGCATGACCACCATGGCCTGACCTTCGGTGACAGCTTCGCGCGCCGTATCGATCTCGTCTTTCGCCAGGTGAACGGAGTCTTCGGCGGAGTTGTTCGACACGTCCGGCGGCGTCTGGTCGCTCCACTTTTCGAGTCCGACGTGCTGGTCCTGCAGCGCGTGGGTCAACTCATGGGCGAGAACCGGCTTTTGATCATCGACATTGACCCAGTCCAGCAGATTGACAGTTTTCGATTTGGGATCGTAGTAGGCCTCGATCTGTTCTTTCAGAAGTGAGAGGAGAAATGGCTTCAGATCGAAGTCGCGGTCGAGCAGGCCGAACTTCTTCATCACGATTTCGCTGCGCTGCATGCGCTTGGCGTCCTGGTCCTCATTGAACTTTTCGTTCAGGTAGCTCTCAACGGCGGCGCGCGTCGTCATTTGACGCTTGACTGTGCTCTTGATGGGCAGGCCTGTCTCGTCCGAGGAAAACTTGAGCAGCTGGTCCACCAGAGAAAAGAGCTGCAGGGCCTGTTCGGGGGTTACGCGAGTTTCCGGTTTGGCTTTGTCCGGGGTCGCCGGCGCTGCAGGAGCTTGCGACGCTGCGACCACGGCTCGCTTCACCAGGGCAGCGGGAACCGGACCCTCCGCGGGTACAGCAATGACGCAGGCTGCCGTGCATAAAGGCAAGGCCAGGAAGCATTTGGCGCGAAATCCGAACGCCGGGGTGGGGGTCTTGATCATTCAATCTCCTCGCGGTTTCGCGTTACGCTGGGCAGGGGTAAAGCATCCCAGCTCAAGGCTATAATCAGAATGCGGCGTTGCGCGTAAGGAACACAGGAAAAACAGCACGAACCCGCGGAAAAGCTCCCCTATGACGGACTCGGCCATTGCAGCACCAGCAGTTCCAACGGCCCTTGCCACGCTTTTGGTGGCAACGGCTCATCCACCCCAGCTCGCAGACTATCGATGCGTCCTGACTCCACGGGAGTTGGACGCGCCAGAACGCGAAATAGCGGCTTTGACCCATGGAGCCGGCGTACACGACCTGGGTTGGCTGCGGCGCGTGGCCGTCCGCGGAGAAGACCGCTTTCGCTGGTTGAGCGGCATGGTCACGAACACAGTGAACGATTTGGCGCCGAACAGCGGCGCGTGGAACCTTGTGTTATCGGCGCAAGGCCGGATCCTGGGCGACCTCCATGTGTGGCGCGAAGGCGACGGACATCTGGAATTGGAGATGGAAGCCTGCCAGGTAGAAAAGTTGATGGCGCACCTGGAACACTACATCATTATGGACGACGTCGAACTCGTCCCGCTGGGGCACGAACCGGGAGCGGAGGAAACCGCCATCGGCTTGTCAGGGCCTCAGGTTGCCGATGTGCTGGTGCGCGTTGGCTTGCCAGTGCTGGCAGAACCGATGACCCTGACGCGCGTGGAGTGGAACGGCCTGGACCTGCGCGTCCTGCGCGGTTATGGCACGCTCGCGCAACATTACACCATCTGGACGCCCGTTACCGGGCTGACGCGCCTGTGGCGCGGGTTGAGCACTGCCGGTGCAAGTCACGTGGGCACCGCCATGTTCGATGCCCTGCGTGTTGCAGAAGGCATGCCCGCATACGGCGTGGACATTGTGGAACGCGATTTGCCGCAGGAAACATCGCAGATGCGCGCGCTGCATTTCTCGAAGGGTTGCTACCAGGGGCAGGAAATCGTGGAACGCATTCGCTCGCGCGGCAACGTGCATCGCCACCTCCGCTTGTTCGAGATCGATGGCGCAATCCCCGCCACCGGGGCTGAACTGAGCCGTGACGGAAAAGCAGTGGGCAACATTACCAGTGCGGCAACTTTGCCGCTCGAGATGGGCAGTCGAACGTTTGCGCTTGCAATGCTTCGCAGCGAAGCGGAATTGCCTGATACGCAGTTAACCTGCACTTCAGGCACGGCGCGGCTGCTTTCCAACACACCAACACTCTGACCAACGACAGATTTGGGACAATAGACACATGAGCGACACGCCTAAATTCGAAGTGATTGATCGCCGCAGGATGAAAGCGGAAGCGGAAGAAGAGAAGGAACATGTTGCCCAGCCTGCGGCTCCAGCCGAAAAGCAGGAAGAATCGCCCGGGCCCCGCCTCGTAGTTCCCGACCCGGAACCGGAGACGGCCTCTGCAGCAGCTCTCCCGGAAGAAGAGGGAATGCCCGAGCTGCCCCCTCCGCCCACGCAGGAAGAAAGCCGTCAGCAGAAGTCGGCGTACGATGCCTCGGCGCAGCGGCTGGAAGATCTGGTCAGGGCTCAAAACCCGGCCATGGGCGCACCGCCGCCCGTTGGATTCGACACATTGGTGCAGCAGCTCTATCTCTCCGCCATGATTCAGATGGGCGCGGGCACCCAGGAAGGTCAACGGCCGCGTATCGACATTCTGGGCGCGCGGCAGACTATCGACCTGTTGGCAGTTCTGGCGGAGAAGACCAAGGGCAACCTGTCTGAAGTCGAAGATCGCACCATGCAGACGGTGCTGTTTGAAGTGCGCATGGCCTTCCTCGAGATCACCAACATGATCTCGATGCAGGGAGTGCCGGCCCCGCCACCCGGGAAGCGTTAAGCCCTGACATGGATGGATTGCTCACATTTCTTGGAACGGGCACCTCCATAGGTGTCCCGACCATGGGGTGCACCTGCGCGGTTTGCACCTCAACCGACCCGCGGGATCGGCGGCTGCGCCCTTCCATTCTTCTGCGATGGAATGAGTCGGGACAGGAACGCGTTCTCGTTATCGACACGGGCCCGGATTTTCGCGAACAGGCATTGCGCGCCAGCCTTACCCGCGTGGACGCTGTCTTCTACACGCACGGACATGCGGACCACATCTTCGGCATGGACGATCTGCGCCCTTTGAGCTTTGCTGCGGAACGCGAGGGCAGGCGGATTTCGCTCTACGCTTCGGACGACACGGCGGAGGTGCTGCGTCGCGTTTACGATTACACCTTTGCCCCGGCGGCGACCTATCCAACGCGCGCCCGCGTTTCGCTTGAACAGCTGCACGATCGGAACACGGTCCTCGGCGTAGAGATAGTCCGCATACCCGTCAAGCACGGTCGGCTCGAAATCTCCGGGTTTCGCTTCGGTCGCACTGCCTATCTCACCGACGTGAGCGAGATTCCCGAGTCCAGCTTTGCGCTCCTTGAAGGGCTGGACAACGTGGTTCTGACCGCGCTGCGCCACAACCCCCATCCAAGCCATGCAACGCTCGAACAGGCAGTCACCTGGGCCAAGCGCATTGGAGCAAAGCAGTCCTGGTTCACCCACATTGCGCATGAACTTGGGCACGTCGAAACGAATCAGTCGCTCCCCAAGGGGATGGCGCTCGCTTACGACGGACTCACTTTTCCGGTAAGCCTATGAACGATCGAGCCGACGGGAAGGGAACGGTTTACCGCTCGCTGAGCGAAGTTCCGCCCAATTTTGGACCCGTCGTTGCCGCAATCGGCAACTTCGATGGGGTGCATCGAGGACACCGGGAGATCCTGACGTCTGTTGTTGCAGACGCGAGGACTCGCGGCATCCGATCCCTCGCCATCACCTTCGATCCCCACCCCGAACAGTTTTTGCGGCCTGACAGTGCCCCCGGATTGCTGACGCTGATGCCTGAGCGGCTGCGCCTGCTCCGTGCTACGGGTGTCGATGCAGTACTGGTTCTGCCATTCGAAGCTTCACTCGCCAACATGCGCGCACGCGAGTTTGTGCAAAGTGTTTTGCTGGGTCTGCTGAAGATGCGCGCGGTTCATGAGGGCGGCAACTTCCGTTTCGGCCGGCGCGCCGAGGCGGGAATACCCGAGCTGCAAGAATTTGGCGCGGAGTTTGGCTTCGACGTGCATTTGCATCGCTCGGTTCGGGTGCACGGGCTCGAAATCTCGAGTTCGGCGACCCGCAAGTTGGTGGCTGCAGGCGAGATGCAGCGGACGCGATGGATGCTCGGGCGTCCGTTCGCTTTCCCCTGCGCACAGGCGCGTGGCCGCGGTGTGGGAACCAGGCTGCTGGTGCCAACCGTCAACCTTGCGCCTTATGCAGGTTTGCTGCCGGCTTTCGGCGTGTATGCGACGCACCTGACGATTGGCGAGCGGTGTTTTCAAGCGGTCACAAATGCAGGCAATCGTCCTACATTTGAAGGCGTGGGCTTCGGTGTCGAAACCCACATCCTCAACTTCGACCCCATCGAGATTACCGACGAAACGCCGCTGCGGCTGGAGTTTCTGCTTCGTCTCCGGCCCGAGATTGCATGGCCTTCGCCCGAAGCGCTGAAGGCGCAGATCCTCAAAGATGTAGCGCGGGCAAAGCGCTACTTTCACCTGGTCGATCTGCTCTGCGTCTAGTTCTCTCCACAGGCGGGGCACAGCGAACGTCTGCCCAGCCCTGTCACGGCCAACCGCTCAGGGTACAACCTCATCCAGCCAAAGAAAAGGTGACGGAAACCGTTGTTTGCACCTCGACCGGATTGCCGTTGAGAAGGAAAGGCTCATAGGTCCATTGCCGGACCGCATCGATCGCGCTTTGATCGATGTCGCTGCTGACGCTCTTTTTTATTTTGATGTTCTCCACCGTCCCATCTTTGCCGATGATCACGTCGAGCAGGACCCTTCCTTGAATCCGCTGCTTCTTTGCGCTTGCAGGATAATGCGGCTGCACCTTCTTCGTGATTTTCAAATCATCGACTTTCACATGAATCCTTGCCGGATTGGAATTTCCGCCGGAAGGTGTTTCCACGTCCATACGCAGGGCGACTGCTGAAGCGCAGGTTCCGATGGCGAGCAGTG